>JBBQCD010000021.1:0-61463 GCA_038318385.1 Burkholderiales bacterium
AGTTGCTGACCGCAAAAGAGTATGGCAACCTGGTCGTCACCTACCGCAACGGCGCGCCCGTGCGCATGTCGGACGTGGCACAGACGATAGAGAGCGCCGAGAACACCCGGCTGGGCGCCTGGTCGCTGGTCAGCGGCCAGCTGCGGCCGTCCATCATCCTGAATGTGCAGCGCCAGCCCGGCGCAAACGTCATCGCCACGGTCAATGCCATCCAGCAGCGCCTGCCCGAACTCACCGCCGGCCTGCCGACCCAGCTGAAGGTGCAGGTGTTGTCGGACCGCACCACCGGCATCCGGTCCTCGGTGCGCCATGTGCAGATCGAGCTGCTGCTGGCCGTGGTGCTGGTGGTGCTGGTGATCTTCGCGTTCCTGCACAGCCTGCGCGCCACGGTGATCGCCAGCCTGGCGGTGCCGATCTCGCTGATCGGCACTTTCGGCGCGATGTACCTGCTGGGGTACAGCCTGAACAACCTGTCGCTGATGGCGCTGACCATCGCCACCGGCTTCGTGGTCGACGACGCGATCGTCATGATCGAGAACATCTCGCGCTACATCGAGGCCGGCGAGACGCCGATGGCGGCGGCGATCAAGGGCGCGACCCAGATCGGCTTCACCATCATCTCGCTGACGGTGTCGCTGATCGCGGTGCTGATCCCGTTGCTGTTCATGAGCGACGTCGTCGGACGCCTGTTCCGCGAATTCGCGGTCACGCTCGCGTTCACCATCCTGATCTCGGCGGTCGTCTCGCTGACGCTCGTGCCGATGATGTCGGCGCGCTGGCTCAAGGGCGACCACGACCGCGCCGAGGCCCGCCGCGCGACGCGAGCCGTTCGGGGCACCGACCGGGTGCAGCGCTTCTTCGCGGCCTTGATGCGGCGCTACGACCGCGCCCTCGTCTGGGTGATGGACCACGCCAAGCTGACGCTGCTCGTGGCGCTGGCGACCTTCGCCGTCACGGTGCTGCTGTACGTGACGATCCCGAAGGGACTGTTCCCCACGCAGGACACCGGGCAGCTGCAGGCGCGACTGCAGGCCGCGCCGGAAGTCGCCTACGACCGCATGGCCGCGCTCCAGGTCGAGGCCGCGCGCGCGATCCTGGCGGATCCGGAGGTCGAGAACCTCAGTTCCTTCGTCGGTGTCGACGCCGCGAACAACACCATGCTGCACATCGGCAGCATGCTCGTGAACCTGCGGCAAGGCCACGGTGATCAGCAGGCGATCATGGACCGCCTGCGCGACCGGGTCGCGGCGATCGCCGGTTTGACGCTGGCGCTGCAGCCCACGCAGGACCTGACCATCGATTCCGAAACCGGGCCGACGCAGTTCCGCGTCTCGCTCGAAGGCGTGGACAGTGCCACGATCACCGACTGGATGCGCAAGCTGATCGAGCGGTTGCGCAACGCGCCCCAAGTCCGCAACGTCGGTAGCGATGCCGGTGCCCAGGGACTGGCGGCCTACGTCGACGTCAACCGCGACACCGCCTCGCGGCTGTCGATCAGCGCGAACGCGGTCGACGACGCGCTCTATAGCGCTTTCGGGCAGCGCATCGTCTCGACGATCTTCACCGAGACCAACCAGTACCGCGTGATCCTCGAGGCCCAGCCCGGCTTGGCCGGCAATGCCGCCGACCTGGGCCGGCTGAACCTCGTCACCAGCGGCGGCACGCCGACGCCGCTGGACGCATTCGCGACCATCACCGAACGACCGGCTCCGCTGCAGATCACCCACGTCGCCCAGTACCCGGCCAGCACCCTGAATTTCGACACCGCGCCCGGGGGCTCGCTCGGCTCCGCGGTGGAGGCGATCCGCACGGCCGCGCACGACATCGGCATGCCGGCGAGCATCACCCTGACGTTTCTCGGCGCCTCCGGCGCCTACGAGCGCTCGCTCGCGAACCAGCTCTGGCTGATCCTCGCGGCGGTGATCTGCGTCTACATCGTCCTGGGCGTGCTGTACGAGAGCTACGTGCACCCGCTGACGATCCTGTCGACGCTGCCGTCGGCGGGTGTCGGCGCGCTCCTCGCGCTGATCGTCACCGGCCACGACCTCGGCGTGATCGGCATCATCGGCATCATCCTCCTGATCGGCATCGTCAAGAAGAACGCGATCATGATGATCGACTTCGCGATCGACGCCGAGCGCAACCAGGGCATGCCGGCGCGCGAGGCCATCCACCAGGCGGCGCTGCTGCGCCTGCGGCCGATCCTGATGACGACGCTGGCGGCGCTCTTCGCGGCGCTGCCGCTGATGCTCTCGTGGGGTGACGGCGCCGAGTTGCGCCGTCCGCTCGGCCTGGCGATCTTCGGCGGCCTGATCGTCAGCCAGCTGCTGACGCTGTTCACCACGCCGGTGATCTATCTCGCCTTCGACCGCCTTGGCGGCGGCTCGACCCGGCGCCGGCCAGGTACCGAAGACACGCCCGCGGGGGCGCATCCGTGAACCTGTCGCGTCCCTTCGTGGGACGGCCGATCGGCACCGTGCTGCTGACCGTCGGCGTCGCCCTGGCTGGCATCGCTGCCTTCTTCGTCCTGCCGGTGTCGCCGTTGCCGCAGGTCGACTTCCCCGTCATCTCGGTCAGCGCCTCGATCCCGGGGGCCAGTCCCGACACCATGGCGTCGAGCGTGGCGACGCCGCTGGAGCGCCATCTGGGCACGATCGCCGGAGTGAACGAGATCACCTCGTCGAGCAGCACCGGGTCGACGCGGGTCACGCTGCAGTTCGACCTGAACCGCAACATCGACGGGGCGGCCCGCGAAGTCCAGGCGGCGATCAACGCCAGCCGGGTCGACCTGCCGGCCACGCTTCGCAGCAACCCGACCTATCGCAAGGCGAACCCCGCCGCCGCGCCGGTGGTGATCCTCGCGCTGACCTCGAAGACGAAGACGCCGGGGCAGATCTACGAGGCGGTCTCGAACATCGTCAGCCAGCGCCTCGCGCAGGTCGATGGCGTCGGCGACGTCGAGGTCGGCGGCGGCTCGCTGCCAGCGGTGCGCATCGAACTGCTGCCGTTCGCGCTGAACCGGTACGGCATCAGCGGCGAGGACGTGCGCGCGGCGATCCAGGCCGCGAACGCGAACCGGCCGAAGGGCGAGCTGCGCGGCGACGGCCGCCGTCTGCAGATCTACACCCAGACCCCCGGGCTGCGGGCAAGCGACTACGCGCCGATGGTCGTCGCCTGGCGCAACGGCGCGGCGGTGCGCCTGCAGGACGTCGCCCAGGTGGTCGACGGCGTCGAGGATACCCACACCCTCGGTCTTTTCAACGGCGAGCCGGCGATCATCGTGCTGGTGACGCGCCAGCCCTCGGCCAACGTCATCGCCACGGTCGACGCAGTGCGTGCGCTGCTGCCGGAGCTCCAGGCCGAGCTGCCGGCCGATGTCGCGGTGCACGTCGCCACCGACAGCACGACCTCGATCCGGGCCTCGCTGCGCGAGGTCGAGCTGACACTGGTGATCTCGGTGATCCTGGTCGTGCTCGTCGTCAGCCTCTTCCTGCGCAGCGCCCGGGCGACGCTGGTGCCGGCGGTCGCGACCGTGGTCGCGCTGCTGGGGACTTTCGGGGTGATGTCGCTGCTCGGCTTCAGCCTCAACAACCTCAGCCTGATGGCGCTGACGGTCGCCACCGGCTTCGTCGTCGACGACGCCATCGTCGTCCTCGAGAACACCAGCCGCCACATCGAGGCCGGCATGACGCGGATGCAGGCGGCGCTGCTCGGCGCGCGGGAGGTCGGCTTCACCGTGCTGTCGATCAGCGTCTCGCTGGTCGCTGTCTTCATCCCGCTGCTGTTCATGGCCGGCCAGCCGGGGCGGCTGTTCCGCGAGTTCGCGGTCACGCTCTCGGCGGCAGTGCTGATCTCGCTCGTGATCTCGTTGACGACGACGCCGATGATGTGCGCGTGGCTGCTGCGGCCGGGCGGGGCCTCGCTGCGTCCGCCGGGACGGGCGGCGCGCATCGCCGAGCGCGCCTACGCCTGGGTCTTGCGGCGCTACGCGGACAGCCTCGACTGGGCGCTCGCCAGCAAGGCGACGGTGATGCTGATCCTTGTCGCGGTGATCGGCCTCAACGCCTACCTTTTCGTGGTCATCCCCAAGGGCTACTTCCCGCAGCAGGACACCGGCCGGCTCAGCGGCGGGCTGCGCGCCGACCAGAGCATCTCGACCCTGGCGATGGGCGAGAAGCTGCGCCAGGTCGTCGACATCGTCCATCGCGACCCGGCGGTCGACACCGTCGTCGGCTTCACCGGCGGCTCGCGTGCCGGCGGCGGTTTCATGTTCGTCACCTTGAAGCCGGTGAACGAGCGCAGCGACAGCGGCAGTGCGGTGATCGCGCGACTGCGGCCGCAGCTCGCCCGTGTGACGGGACTCTCGATCTTCCTCAACCCGGTGCAGGACGTGCGCTCCGGCGGCCGCCAGAGCAACGCCACCTACCAGTACACGCTGCAGAGCGACAACATCGCCGACCTGCGCGCCTGGGCCGGACGACTTGCCGAGGCGATGAAGGGGCAATCGCAGCTCACCGATGTCGACACCGACCAGCAGGAGAACGGCGTGCAGACGATGGTGAAGGTCGATCGCGACAGCGCGCGTCGCCTCGGCCTCACCGCGACCGCGATCGATGCCGCGCTCTACGACGCATTCGGCCAGCGCCAGGTGGCGACGATCTACACCGAACTCAACCAGTACCACGTGGTGATGGAGTGGGCGCCGCAATACACGCAGAGCCCGAATGCGCTCGCCGACATCCAGGTGCCGTCGACGCAGAGTACGAGCGTCGGCGGCCAGACGGTCACCACCGAAGCCACGGCCACGACGACCGCGGCGGCGCCGTCGTCGGGCGGGACCGCGGTCGCCTCGGCAACGACCGCGCCTGCCACTGCGTCGGTCTCCGCGAATCCGGGTGTCGCCAACGCGTCGAGCGGCAAGGTCCTCAGCAACACCCCGACCCGCATGATCCCGCTCTCGGCCGTCGCACACTTCGCCGAAGAGCCGACCGCGACCTCGGTGAATCACCAGGACGGGGAGCTGGCGACGACGATCTCGTTCAACCTGGCCGAAGGCGCGACGCTCGACGACGCGCGCGCCGCCATCGCCCAGGCCGAAGCCGACATCGGCATGCCGACCACGGTGCGCGGCGAGTTCGCCGGCAGCGCGCTCGCCGCCCAGCAGTCCAACGCCCAGCAGACGCTGCTGATCGTCGCCGCGATCGTCGTCATCTACGTCGTTCTGGGCATCCTCTACGAGAGCCTGGTGCATCCGATCACGGTGCTGTCGACGCTGCCGTCGGCCGGCGTCGGTGCGGTGCTGGCGCTGATGCTCTTTCACATGCAGTTCTCGATCATTGCCCTGATCGGTGTCTTCCTGCTGATCGGCATCGTCAAGAAGAACGCGATCCTGATCATCGACTTCGCCCTCGAGGCCGAGCGCGCGCGCGGCCTCACGGCCGTGGAAGCGGTGCGCGAAGCCTGCCTGCTGCGCTTCCGACCGATTCTGATGACGACCCTGGCCGCGGCGCTGGGCGCGCTGCCGCTGGCGATCGGCTTCGGCGAGGGCTCCGAGTTGCGCCAGCCGCTCGGCGTGGCCATCATCGGCGGCCTGCTGGCCAGCCAGGTGCTCACCTTGCTGACCACGCCGGTGGTCTACCTGTTGCTCGACAAGCTGCGCCGGCGTGGCGCCGACGAGCGCCATCTGAGCCGCGTCGGCGATGCGCTCGCCAGTCCGTCGGCAACGTCCTGAACTTCGGTCACCAGCCGCGCCATTCATGAACCGACCTCGTCCGGCCCTTTTCCGCCATCCTTGCTCACGCACGTTGGTCCTCGGCGCGGGTCTCGTCCTCGCCGGTTGCGCAAGCGTTCCGCCGTATCAACCTCCGACCTCGCCGACGCCGCAGGCCTACAAGGAGGCTCCGGTTGCCGGCGCGCTCTGGCTGCCAGCCGTGCCTGCCGACACCCTCGATCGCGGGGCCTGGTGGACGCTCTTCGGCGATCTCGATCTCGACCGACTGGCGGCGCGCGTCGAGGTCTCCAACCAGACCGTGGCCGCCGCCGTGGCGGCCTACGCGCAGGCGCGCACGTTGGTGCACGAGCAGCGCGCCGGGCTGCTGCCGAGTCTGGGCCTCTCGGCGAGCGCTCGACGCAGCGGCGGCAGCGGCAGCGGCTCGAACGCGTCGTCGGGAAGCTCGCTTCAGGCGGGGCTCGACGCCAGTTGGGAGCCCGACCTGTGGGGCCGACTGCGCGGCGGTGTGGACGCCGCCGGCGCGAGCGCGCAGGCGAGCGCCGCCGACCTCGCGGCCGCGCGCCTCTCGGCTCAGGGACAGTTGGCGACGGCCTACTTCTCCTTGCGCGAGGCCGACGCGGAGATCGCGCTGCTGCAAAGCACCGTGGAAGGCTACGAGCGTGCCTTCCAGATCACCCAGAACCGCTATGCCGCCGGCGTGGTCGCCCGCACCGATGTCCTGCAGGCGCAGACCCAACTCGCGAACACCCGCGCCAGTCTCGCATCGCTGCGGGGTCAGCGGGGGCGCCACGAGCATGCGATCGCGGTGCTGGTCGGCGAAGCGCCGGGAGATTTCGCACTCGCGCCCGCGGCATGGCGCGACGTGGCGGCGACGATTCCGCTCGGCGTACCGTCGCTGCTGCTGCAGCGCCGGCCCGACATCGCCTCGGCCGAGCGCGCCGTCGCTGCCGCGAACGCGCAGATCGGCATCCAGCGTTCTGCCTACTTCCCGAGTCTCGCGCTCAGTGGGTCGGTGGGTCGTGGCGGCTCGCGCGTGAGCGATCTCTTCGGAGCCTCCGGAGCGCTCTGGTCGCTCGGGGTATCGGTTGCACAGACGCTGTTCGACGCCGGTGCGACACGCGCGCGGGTCGAGGGCGCGGAGGCCGGACGCGACGCTGCGGTGGCACGCTACCGGCAGACTGTGCTCGGCGCATTCCAATCGGTCGAGGATCAGCTCTCCACCTTGCGCGCGGCGGCCGAGCAGGAGGTGTTCCAGCGCGAGGCATCGGCGGCTGCGGATGCGATCGAGATGCAGACCCTCAATCGCTATCGCGCCGGCCAACTCGGCTACACGGATGTCGTCACCGCCCAGGTCTCCGCACTGAACGCGCGGCGCGCATTGCTGCAACTCGCGCTCGCGCGACAAGTGGCCGCGGTGTCGCTGATCCAGGCCCTCGGCGGCGGTTGGCAGGGAGCCTCAAGTATCGAAACACCCTAGGGTCGTGCTGTCAGCCCTCCGTCAGAATCGACGCTCGGGAGGATCGATGGAAAAGACGTGGTTGAAGCAGTATCCCGCCGGCGTGCCGGCGACGATCGATGTCGAGCAGTATCCGTCGCTGGTGGCGCTGCTCGACGAGAGCTTCAGGTCGTATGGCGAGCGTTGCGCGTACAGGTTCATGGGCAAGCCTCTCACCTTTGCCCAGGTCGACGAAGCCTCGCGCGCCTTTGCGGCCTACCTTCAGGGGCTGGGGCTCGACAAGGGTGACCGTGTCGCGGTGATGATGCCGAACGTGCCGCAATATCCGGTGGCCGTGGCTGCGATCCTGCGCGCGGGATGCGTGGTCGTCAACATCAACCCGCTCTACACGCCGCGCGAACTCGAGCACCAGCTGAAGGACTCCGGTGCCAAGGGCATCGTCATCCTCGAGAACTTCGCGGCGACGCTGGCCCAGGTGATGGCGGCGGTGCCGGCGAAGAAGGTCGTCGTCGCGACCGTCGGCGACATGCTGGGATTCCCGAAGTCGATGATCGTCAACTACGTGGTGCGCAAGGTCAAGAAGGCGGTGCCGCCGTACAGCCTGCCCGGGGCCGTGGCCTTCAACGACGCCATCGCCCAGGGACGCGGCCGAACCTTCAAGCCGGCCCACGTCGGGCCCGACGACATCGCCGTGCTGCAGTACACCGGCGGCACCACCGGCGTGAGCAAGGGCGCGGTGCTGCTGCACCGCAATCTCGTCGCCAACATCCTGCAGGCCGAAGCCTGGTATCAGCCGGCGCTCAAGAAGATTCCGGCGGGCGAGCAGATCGTGACCATCTGCGCGTTGCCGATCTATCACATCTTCGGCTTCACGACCAACATCATGCTCGGCATGCGGATGGGCGGCTGCAACATCCTGATCCCCAATGCGCGCGACCTGCCAGCGATGTTCAAGGCGCTCGCCGGGGAGCGCTTCCACAGCTTTCCGGCGGTCAGCACGCTGTTCAACGCGATGGCCCACCATCCCGATTTCGGCAGCGTCGACTGGAGCCACCTGAAGATCTCGGTCGGTGGCGGCATGGCAGTGCAGAGCGCCACGGCCAAGCTCTGGCTCGACAAGACCGGCTGTCCGATCGTCGAAGGCTACGGCCTCTCGGAGACCTCGCCGTCGGTGACCTGCAATCCGGTCGACAGCAACGCCTTCAGCGGCAACATCGGTCTGCCGATGCCCAACACCGAGATCATGCTGCTCGACGACGACGGCGCCGAGGTGGCGCTCGGCACGCCCGGCGAGATCGTGATCCGCGGCCCGCAGGTGATGGCCGGCTACTGGCAGCGACCGGACGAGACGGCCAAGGTCATGACCGCCGACGGCTTTCTCCGCAGCGGCGACATCGGCGTGGTTGACGAGCGCGGCTACTTCAGGATCGTCGACCGCAAGAAGGACATGATCCTGGTGAGCGGCTTCAACGTCTATCCCAACGAGGTCGAGGAGGTCGTCACGCAGATGCCGGGCATCCTTGAATGCGCAGCCATCGGCATTGCCGATGCAAAGTCAGGGGAGGGGGTCAAGCTCGTCATCGTCCGCAGCAACCCTGCCGTCACCGAGGCCGACGTGCGTGCCTACTGCGAGGCCAACCTGACCGGCTACAAGCGCCCGAAGGTGATCCTGTTTCGCGACGAGCTGCCGAAGACGCCGGTCGGCAAGATCCTGCGGCGCGAACTCCGTGACAAGGTCTGATGGCCGTCGTCCGCCTCGCGGGGATTGCGTGATCGAGTTGCCCGGTGACGCCGCTCGCGCGACGGGCCGCTTCGGCGCGGATCGCACAACTGCTACATTTCACGCCGAAATCGGCATTCGGGCGCATGCGTGTGCGCACTCCCGTCAGCACACAGGATTCAAGCGGTGATCTGGGCCAAGACTGATGCAGGGCGAATCGAGATCCAGACCCGTGCGCTGGTCAAGGAGCGCGCGCGCCGCAACCTGCTGCTCCTGATCGACGGCATCAAGCCGGACGAGGCGCTGCTCGGCAGTCTCGCCGGTGTCGGGCCGGAGGACTTCCAGGCCCTCGAGTCGCTTGGCTTGATCGCCCAGGCTGGTGCGGCATCGCGCCCCGCTTCCCCCGATACCCGTCCGGGCGCGCTGACTTCCAGCCCGCGCGTTTCCGCGCCTGCCGCGCCCGCTGTTCCTGCGCCGGCACGACCGGCAGCGCCGGCCGCAGCGTCCGTGCCGCTCGACTACGCGGCATTCACGGCGGCACTGACACAGTTGATCTCGAGCCAGCTCGGGCTGCGGGGCTTCGTGCTGACGCTCGCGGTCGAGAAGGCCGGCACGATCGAGGAGTTGCAGGCTGTCGCTCAACGCACGCTCGAGCAGATCCGCGATCGCAAGGGCGAGGCCGCCGCGGCCGCCGCCCGGCAGACGCTGTACGGTCGGTGACGCATCGCGCGGACCCGCCGGTCCGGCTGCACCCGCGTCCACGGCCGATTCCGCATGAAGGCGTCTGCCAGGCCCTGGCGAGTCCTGCGTGGGGCGTTGCTCTTCGTCGCCGCGCTCATCCTCTTCATCGAGGACTTCGCCTGGAAGCCGCTGGCGGCGTGGCTCGGCAAGCTTTCCCGCTGGGCCCCGATCGCCCGCGCCGAGGAGCGGATCCGCGGCGTGGCGGCGCGCACCGCCCTGGCGCTGTTCCTGGTTCCCGCGGTCCTGCTGGTGCCGGTCAAGTTGGCAGCCCTCGGTCTCATCCACGGCGATCATCCGGCGCTCGGCGTGGTCATCATCCTCGTCGCCAAGATCGCCGGCACGGCGTTCGTCGGTCGTCTTTTCGTCCTGCTCGAGCCGCAGCTGACGCAGTTCCGCGCGTTTCGCGTCGCCTTGCGCTGGTGGCGCGCGACCAAGGTCCGCATCTACACCGCCCTGCGGGTCTCGGCACTGCGGCAGCGGCTGCGCAACGCGTATCGCGATGCCCGTGGCTGGTGGCATAACCTGATGCGATGAATCCGCCAAGCGCTCCCCGAATCCACCTCGACCGGCCGCTCGCGGCCGGTGAGGTGTTCGACCTGCCGCAGGCGCAGGCGCGCCACGTCCAGGTGCTGCGACTGCAGCCGGGGTCGGCGCTGTCGATCTTCAACGGCCGTGGCGGCGAATGGCGCGCCCGGGTCGAGGGCATGGGGCGCGCCGGGGTGGGTGTTCGCATCGAGGCGTTCGACGATGTCGAGCGCGAGCTGCCACGCCAGGTGACGCTGGCGCTCGGCATGCCGGCCAACGAGCGCATGGACACGCTGATCGAGAAAGCCACCGAGCTCGGCGTCGCCGCGATCCAGCCGCTGCTGTGCGAGCGCTCCGTGTTGCGCCTCTCCGGGGAACGCGCGGTACGCCGCCTGGCGCATTGGAGGGGGGTGGCGGGCGCCGCCGCCGAGCAATCCGGCCGCACCCGTCTGCCGGTCCTGCACGAGGTGGCCTCGTTGCGCGACTGGCTCGATGGCGCGCATGTCGACCCTGCCGATGTCGCACGGCGATTCATGCTGAGTCCGGCGGCGTCCCGGTCCTGGCGACCCGACATGGCCGGAGAGCCCGGGCAGAGGCTGGTCTTCCTCAGCGGCCCGGAGGGCGGACTCAGCCCTGCGGAAGAGCGTGCGGCCAGCGATGCCGGCTACATGCCCGTATCGCTCGGCGAGCGCGTGCTGCGCGCCGACACCGCCCCGCTCGTCGTGCTGGCCTGGTGCAGCCTCGAATCGAATGCGGGGAGTCCGGCGTGAATCGTCAGCTGTTGCTGCTGGCCCTGTGCCAGGGCTTTTTCCTCACCAACAACGTCACCTTCATCGCCATCAACGGCCTCGTCGGCCTGAGGCTAGCGCCGAGCGCCTGGCTGGCGACATTGCCGGTCACCGCCTATGTCGCGGGTGGGGCGCTGTGCGCCGGCCTGGTCGCTCGTCATCAGCGCGCGTGGGGCCGCAAGCGCGCGTTCCAGACCGGTCTCGTGGTGGCGATGGTGTCGACGGCGGTGTGCGCCTGGGCCGCGTCGTCGGACAACTTCTGGCTGCTCGTCGGCGGCGCGCTCGCCGCCGGCTACTACAACGCCAACGCCGGGCTGTACCGCTTCGCCGCGACCGAACTGGTCGAGCCGACGTTCAAGGAACGCGCGATCTCCTGGGTCCTCGCGGGCGGCATCATCGGCGCGGTCGTCGGCCCGAACCTGGCGAACGTCACGCGCACCTTGCTGCCGGGGGCCTTCGCCGGCGCCTATGCGGCCCTGGTGGTGGTCGCCTTGCTCGCCCTGGCCACGCTGTCGTTCATCCACTTCCCGCCGCTGCCGCTGCCGAGCGTGGCACGTCCCGGTCGCCCGCTCGCGGAGATCGCGCGTCAACCGGTCTTCATCGTCGCCGTCGCCGCCTGCGCCCTCGGCTACGGCGTGATGAACCTGCTGATGGCTGCCACGCCGATCGCGATGGCGATGTGCTCGCACCCGTTCGCCAACACGGCGCTGGTGCTCGAATGGCACGTCCTCGGGATGTTCGTGCCGAGCTTCTTCACGGGCAGCCTGATCCGCCGCTTCGGCTCGTTGCCGGTGATGGCCACCGGTGTGCTGCTGAACCTCGCCTGCATCGGCATCGCCCTGAGCGGCATCGACCTGATGCATTTCGCGCTCGCCCTGGCTTTGCTCGGGCTGGGTTGGAACTTCCTCTTCATCGGCGGGACGACGCTGGTGACGAGCACCTACAGACCCGAGGAAAAGACCACGGCCCAGGCGGCGATGGACACGGTGATCTTCTCGACGATGACGCTGACATCGTTCAGCTCCGGCGCCCTCATCACGACCCAGGGCTGGACCTGGCTCAACCTCGGCTCGCTGGTTCCGGTCTGCCTCACCGGCCTGGCGTTGTTCTGGCTGGCGCGGCGCCAGCGTGCCGATCTGCGGCGCGAGACGGCCTGAGGCGCAAACTCAGGGCGTCTCGGTCTCGCGAGGCGACCGTGCGGAGCCGGCGACGAGGTCGAAGCGGAACAGCCGGCATTCGATGGGGCCGTTCCACAGCGGAATCCGGCGCGATGCCTTCAGCCGCATCGCGCCCGGCAGCTTCAGGTCAGGGCTCAGAACGAACGCCGTCCAGCCGCCAGGGTGAGCCGTGTAGGCACGCTTCCAGTGCGCCGCCAGGCGGGAGAAGAAGTCGCTCGGCAGTTCGCGGTTCTCCAGTTCGCCCTTGTCGGCCGCGCGTCGCGTCGGGCCATCGTCCACCTCGCGCGCAGCGCCGGCCCCCTTCGGCTCGATGCGCTCGCCGTACGGCGGATTGAGCATCAGTGTGCCGGGGAGTTCCGGCGCGATCGACGGTGCCGCGCGCTCGAGCGCGTCGCCGCCATTGAAGGTGATGACGTGGGCGACGCCGGCCCGTTCGGCATTGCGGCGCGCGAAGTCGACCATGCGGAACGAGACGTCGCTGCCGGAAACCGGCACGTGCGCGGGGTGGATCCGCGCGGTGGCGTGGCTCTTCAGGCGCTGCCATGCCGCGCGCATCTCCGCGGTGGCGAACGGCAACAGGCCCTCGAACGCGAAGGGGCGCTTGAGGCCCGGGGCGATGCCGCAGGCGATCTGCGCAGCCTCGATCGCGATCGTGCCGGAACCGCAGCAGGGATCGTGCAGCGCGCCGCCCGCTTCGGGCGTGCCGCGCCAGCCGGCCGCAGCGAGCATCGCCGCGGCGAGCGTCTCCTTCAGCGGCGCGTCGCCCTTGTCGGTGCGCCAGCCGCGCTTGAAGAGGGCCTCCCCGGAGGTGTCGATGTAGAGCTGCGCGTGTTCCTCGCCGAGGTGCAGCATCAGCTGCAGGTCGGGATGGCGGGTGTCGACGCTGGGCCGCTGGCCGGTGGCGTCGCGCAGCATGTCGCAGACGGCGTCCTTGATGCGCAGGGCGGCGAAGTTGACGCTGCGCAGGGGACTGCGATGCACGGTGGTGTCGACGCGCAGGGTGTGGCGCGGCGTGACCCACTCAGTCCAGTCGATCGCCAGGGCCATGTCGTAGAGCTCCTGCTCGCCTCGGTAGGCGCAGAACCCGACCTCGACGAGGACGCGCTGCGCCAGGCGGCTTTCCAGGTTCAGCGTCATGACGTCGAGCGGCTCACCCTGGAGGGCGACGCCGCCGCGCTGCTCGGTGATCGCGCTGGAGGGCATCAGGGCACGGACCTCCTCGGCGAGGAGTCCTTCGACCCCGGCAGCGCATGGCAGGAACAGCGGCAACGGCATCAGCGGGCGCTCGTCACATCGTCTTGCGCAGCTGCGTCGGCGCGATCTTCAACGCCTCGCGGTACTTGGCGACCGTGCGCCGCGCGACCTGAATGCCCTGCTCATCGAGCATCAGCGAGATCTGGCTGTCCGAAAGCGGCTTGGCCGGGTCCTCGGCGGCGACGATCTGCTTGATCAGCGCCCGCACCGCGGTGCTGGACGCATTGCCGCCGGCCTCGGTGTTGAGCGACGAGCCGAAGAAGTACTTGAGCTCGAAGGTGCCGAACGGCGTGGACATGTACTTCGCGGTGGTGACGCGCGAGATCGTCGACTCGTGCAGGCCGAGCTCGTCGGCGATCTCGCGCAGCACCAGCGGCTTCATCGCGATCGCGCCGTGGGTGAAGAAGCTTTTCTGGCGCTCGACGATTGCCTGCGAGACACGCTGGATGGTGTCGAAGCGCTGGAGGATGTTCTTGACGAACCAGCGGGCTTCCTGAAGGCGCGAGTTCAGGCCCGCGCCCGAGCCGTTCTGGCTGGCGCCCCGGTGCTGCCGGATGGCGTTGGCGTAGAGATCGTTGATGCGCAGCTTGGGCATCACGTCGGGGTTCAGCACGACCTTCCAGGTTCGACCGGATTTCTGCACGACGACGTCCGGAACGATGATGTTGGCCTCGGCCCGCGAGAATGGCCGTCCCGGCTTCGGCTCGAGCGCGACGATCAGGGCCTGGGCCTCGCGCAGCAGGTCCTCGTCGGCACCGGTCACTGCCATCAGCTTTTTCAGGTCGCGGCGGGCGAGCAGCGGCAGGTGGTTCTTGCAGACGATGATGGCGATCATCTGGGCTTCGCAGCGCGGCTGCAGGCGCAACTGCAAGGTCAGGCATTCCGCGAGGTCGCGTGCGCCGACGCCGGTCGGCTCCATGCTCTGCAGCCAGCGCAGGGCGCACTGCAACCGGCTCAGCATCTCCTCGTAGCGCTCGTCGGCCTCGGGGTCGGCGCCGGGCTCGGCGTCCAGCGGACGCCCGCTCAGCTGCGCCGCGATCTCCTCCAGCGGATCGGCGAGGTAGCCGTCGTCGCTGAGCGAATCGATGAGGACGTTGACCGCGGCGGCATCGAGTTCGTCCAGACGCAGGCCGGAAAGCTGCGAGCGGAGGTGGTCCTCGAGCGCAGGCATCGGCGCGTCGCGGTCGCGATCGTCGAACTCGTCGCCGTCGTTGACGGTGCGGACGGTGCCGGGCGTCTCCCGAATGCCGTCGAAGTCGTCGCGTTCGGTGCCGTTCTCCCAGTCGTCGCGACCGGTGGTGCCGAAGTCGGCGTCGGCGATCGTCGCTGTCGACTCGTCGCCGCCTTCGAATGCGGTGTCGGTGGCCTGCTCGTGCTCGCGCTCGCCGGCACGCTCCACGCTCGATAGCCGCTCGGTCATCGGCTCGAAGACCGGCGCTGCCTCTTCCTCGACCTCGAGAAACGGGTTCTGCTCGAGCATCTGCTCGACTTCCTGGTGCAGCTCGAGCGTCGAGAGCTGCAGCAGGCGGATCGACTGCTGCAGCTGCGGCGTCAACGCCAGGTGCTGCGAGAGCCGCAGCTGGAGGGAGGGCTTCATCGTCGCACCGTCACATCCGGAAGTGCTCGCCCAGGTAGACCTTGCGGACGTCTGCGTTCTCGACGATCTCGGCCGGCGTGCCTTCCGCGAGCACGCGCCCTTCGCTGATGATGTAGGCGCGGTCGCAGATGCCGAGCGTCTCGCGCACGTTGTGGTCGGTGATCAGGACGCCGATGCCGCGCGCCTTCAGGAAGCTGATGATCCGCTGGATCTCGATCACCGCGATCGGATCGACGCCGGCGAAGGGCTCGTCGAGCAGGATGAAGCGCGGCTGCGTTGCCAGGGCCCGGGCGATCTCGACCCGGCGGCGCTCGCCGCCGGAAAGCGAGGGCGCCGGCGAATCGCGCAGCTTGTCGATGCTGAGGTCCTTCAGCAGGCCGGCGAGGATCTGCTCGATCACGGCCGACGACAGCGCCTTGCCGTCGGGACCGAGCTGGAGTTCGAGAACCGCCCGGATGTTCTCCGCCACCGTGAGCTTGCGAAAGATCGACGCTTCCTGCGGCAGGTACGACAGCCCGAGCCGCGAACGCTGATGGATCGGCAGTCGCTCGACGCGCCGTCCCTCGATGCGGATCTCGCCGGCATCGGCGCGAACCAGGCCGACGATCATGTAGAAGCTGGTCGTCTTGCCGGCACCGTTCGGGCCGAGCAGACCGACGACCTCGCCGCTGTCGACCGCCAGGCGCACGTCCTGCACCACCATGCGCGCACCGTAGGACTTCTGCAGACCGGTCGCCTCGAGACGATGGCGCTGCGCGCCGGCCGACGCCTCGGCGCTCATGGCCGGGTTCCGAGCGCTGGCGTCGACTTGAGCGCCGGGGCCGCAGCCGCCGCCGCGGACGCCGCAGCCTCGGCGGCGGCAGAGCCGTCGCGCGGCGTCAGGACGGCTCGCACCCGGCCGCCGGGATTCGACGCCGTGGCCGGCGCGCCGCCGGAGACGCTGAAGACTTCGGAAATGCCGTCGTAGGTGACGAGGTTGCCCGTGATCTCGTCGGCCACCGTCGAGCCTCGCAGGCGCCGCACGGAAGCCCGGTTGACGAAGCGCACGGTGTCCGTCTTGCCGTCGTACTCGAGCCGCTCGGCCTCGCCTTCGATGTACTCGTCGACGCCGTCGCGCTTCTGCCGGAACGTCGCCAGTTTCGAAGGCGTTCCGATCGCCACCGCGGTGTGATAGCCCTCGGGCGTCTCCCGCACCTCGATCCGCGCTGCCCGGATGGTCATCGTCCCCTTCGTGACGACCACGTTGCCGTTGAAGACGACGAACTGGTTCAGCAGGTCGATCTTGCCGGGAAGGTCGGCCTCGACGTTGAGCGGCTTGAAGCGGTCGGCCTTCTCGGCACGGGCCGGGGCCACGACCGTGATCGTCGCGGCCGTCAGGCAGGCGACAAGCCAGGGTGCAGGAACGCGTGGGAGCACGGCAGTGAAGGACGTCATGGCGGCATGAAACTTGCAGAAGATTCTAGCGCACGCTTCCCGGCATTCGCCCCGGACGACGGCGCGAAACCTGCGGGACAAACCTTCGCGTCACGGAAGGCGCAGAGTCTTGTCGGCCCCGATCGAAGGCGACCCGGCAGACCCCGCGGGACGGAGTGCGAGCGCCGTGATGTGGCGCGCAAACGTCGGACACCCAAGATCGTCGAACGGCGTGAAATACTCACGCAATCCGGTCGGTTCCGATGGCGGTACGCGCCACGGGGCTACGTCGCCGGACCCTCGTGATCGCGCATTGGAGGTCAGATGATGGAGATGCCCGTGGTGGAAAACCTGCCACCGAGTCTCTGGGTCGAGCGGTGTGCGCGCCGCATCAGTCAGGTCGATCAAGAGATCGCCGATGCCGAGGCGAGGCGGATCGCCCGTGACCTGCACAAGTTCGAGCGCACCCGGGCGATGGAACCTGAGGCCGCGGTCGACTTCGTCGCGACGAACCTGGCGAGTGCGGACCGGCAGCCCTTCGAGCGCCGCCGCTCCAACCGGGACTGACGGGCGCTGACCGGCCCGACGGCCGGTCCCCGGCTTCGATGCCGGGCCAGCGGTCAGGCAGCGCCCTTGCGGATGCGCTGGACCAGCGCATCGACCACTGCCGGCATGCGTTCGTTGCCGCCGGCCATCGTGCCGGTGAGGTAGTAGCGGCCCTGCACCCCCATCGCGGGCACCGCGTCGACCTTGTAGGCCTGCGCCAGCTGCCGCGCCTGCGCGGCCTTGGTCTGCACCGAGAACGAGTTGTAGGCCTCCAGGAACTTGGCGCCGTCGACGCCGTTCTTGGCCATGAACGCGGCGATCTCGTCGGGCTTGGCCAGGCGCATGCGCTCGTGGTGGATGGCGTAGAAGACCTTGCGATGCATCTTGTCGACGAGGCCCATGCTCTCGAGGGCGTAGTAGATGCGCTGGTGGGCCGTGAAGGGCTCCTCGCTGAAGGCGATCGGCACGCGTCGGAACGCGACGTCCGCCGGCAGCGTCTTCTGCCAGGCGTCCAGCGTCGGTTCGAAGTCGTTGCAGTGCGGGCAGCCGTACCAGAAGAACTCGATCACATCGATCTTGCCGCTCGGTGCTCCGCTCGGCACCGGCTGGCCGAGACGCACGTAGTTGGTACCCTCGACGGGCCAGCCGCTTTGCGCCAGGGACGCGAGCGGGAAGGCCAGGCTGCCGGCACCGGCAACGGCGAGGGTGGCGGAGAACTGACGGCGTTTGATGTTCATCGGGTTTCGTTTTCGCTAGGGCTGTGTTGGGGGACCGCTGAGAGAGTGGCGAGGGCGGTCAAAGTTCAGCGTCGACGGCGACGCACGCGCGCGCAGGGCTACTTCTGCACGCGCACCAGCGCCGAATCGACTCCGGCGTCGGTGAGTTTTTCCTTGGCGGCATCGGCATCCCCCTTGCGATCGAACGGTCCGACCCGGACTCGGTAGACCGTGCGTCCGGCCTGCTCGCGCTCGGTGAGGCGCGACTCGACGCCCAGCATCGCCAGCTTGGCGCGCTGCTGCTCGGCGTCTTCCTGGCGCCCGTAGGCGCCGGCCTGCACGAAGTAGGTAAACGGATCGGAGCCGGTCGCGGTGGACAACGGCTGGGAGGCGCGCGTTGCCGCCGCCGCTGGGCGCTCATTGGGATCGCGCTCGCCGGCCGGGGCGGATGCCCGCGGGCGCGCCGGCAATGCGACGGGCGCCGGTGCGCTGGCGCTGGGCGGCTCCGGCAGGACCATCGGCGTCGCTGGAGCGTTCGCGCCGGGGCGCGCCGGGTTCTTGCCGGCGAGCGGAGCGTTCGGGTCCCAGTTGCGATTGCGCTCGATCTCGGCGGCGTCCTGCACCGCCGAGCGCTGCGGCACCTTGTTGACGAACGGATTCGGTGCCTTGGTGACGTAGAGGGCCACGCCGAGGGCCAGAGCCAGGCCGATCAGGAGGCCGAAGATCAGCCCCATCGCGAAGCCGCCGCGTTGGTGTTTCGGGGCGTCAGGGTTCATGGTGTTTCGACCTCTCGGGACATGCGTTCGGGGGCGTCCACGCCGAGCAGTGCGAGGGCGTTGCGCAGCACCTGGCGAGTCGCGACCAGCAGTGCCAGGCGCGCCCTCGTCAGTTCCGCATCCTCGACCAGGAAGCGCTCGGCGGCGTAATAGCTGTGGAAGGCGGCGGCCAGGTCGCGCAGGTAGAACGCCACGTCGTGCGGCGCAAAGCCGGACGCAGCGCTGGCGATCATCGGCACGTACGCCGCGAGCTGACGCATCAGCGCGGTCTCGCTCGGCGCGTCCAGGCGGCCGAGCTCCGCGCCGGCGAGCCAGGCCGGGTCGGCCGCTGGCGCGCCGGCACGCGCCGCGTGCTGTTCCAGCACCGAGCAGATGCGGGCGTGGGCGTACTGGACGTAGAAGACCGGGTTCTCGTCGCTCTGCTTCAGCGCGAGGTCGACGTCGAAGACGAACTCGGTGTCGGCCTTGCGGCTGATCAGGAAGAAGCGCACCGCGTCCTTGCTGGTCCACTCGATCAGGTCGCGCAGCGTCACGTAGCTCCCCGAACGCTTGGAGATCTTGACCTCCTCGCCGCCGCGCATCACCGTGACCATCTTGTGGAGCACGTAGTCGGGGTAGCCGACGGGCACGCCGGCGGCGGCGGCCTGCACGCCTGCCCGGACGCGGGCGATGGTGCCGTGGTGGTCGCTGCCCTGGATGTTGAGCGCCTGGGCATAACCGCGCTCGTACTTGTCGACGTGATAGGCGACGTCCGGGACGAAGTAGGTGTAGCGCGGCCCGCTGCTGCCGGATCCGCTCGCATCCGTGGCGGCCGACTTGCGCATCACC
Organism: Burkholderiales bacterium; assembly: GCA_038318385.1. GTDB lineage: Bacteria > Pseudomonadota > Gammaproteobacteria > Burkholderiales > Burkholderiaceae_C > Schlegelella_A. The sequence goes on from JBBQCD010000021.1 coordinate 19,270, forward strand.
CGGTCCTTGTCGTCGCCGTAGTCGGTGGTGCGCAGCCAGAGCGCGCCGTCGGCCTCGTAGGTCTTGCCGGCTTCCACCAGGCGCTGTACCGCCCGGTCGACCCGGCCGCTCGAATACAGACTCGATTCGAGATAGTAGTGATCGAAACGCACGCCGAAGGCCTTCAGGTCGAGGTCCTGCTCGTGCCGAAGGTAGGCGACGGCGAACTGGCGGATGCCGTCGATGTCGGCCACGTCGCCGGACGCCGTGAAGCTCCGGTCGTCTGCCCGAACGGTCTTGCGCGCCGAGAAATCAGCGGCGATGTCGGCAATATAGTCGCCGTTGTAACCCGAAGCGGGCCATTCGGCATCCCCCGGCTTGAACCCGCGGAGTCGCGCCAGCACCGAGGCGGTCAACGCCTCGATCTGCACGCCGGCGTCGTTGTAATAGAACTCCCGCGTCACGCGCCAGCCCTGGGAGTCGAGCAGGTTGCAGATCGAATCGCCGAGGGCGGCCTGCCGGCCGTGGCCCACATGCAACGGCCCGGTCGGGTTGGCCGACACGTACTCGACCAGGATGCGGGCGCCATCGGCGGGCAGCCGGCCGTAGTTGTCGCCCGCGGCAAGGATCTCGGCGACGACGGATTGGCGGGCCTCGGGTTTGAGGCGCAGGTTGATGAATCCGGGGCCGGCGATGTCGAGACTGTCGACCCAGCGGCGAATCGCCGGCTGCGCCTTCAAGGCCTCGATCAGGCGGGCCGCGACTTCGCGCGGCGGCTGTTTCAAGGGGCGGGCGAGCTGCATCGCGGCGGTCGACGCCAGGTCGCCGAGCGCGGCCTGCTTCGGCGATTCGAAGGCCGGCGCCAGATCCGCCGCAGGGCTGACCTCGGCGATCGCGGCGCCCAAGGCCGCGAGCAGGTCCTGTCTGGCTTGGATCATCGGGCGGATTCTACGAGGGGGCATCGGGTCGGTCGGCGCCTCGCCGCCCGGCCGACGAGGGCTCGCCGCGTGAAGTGATGCTCTGCTTCCGGCCCGCGCCACGGGAAGGCCGATGCGAGAATCTCCCGACTCCGGCTGCCCGTGCTGCGCCATGTCACCACTCATTTCTCCCCAGCTGGAAACCATGGCCGATGGGCCGCCGCTGCCGGCGCAGATCGGCAAGTACCGGATCCTCGGTCGGCTGGGCGAAGGCGCGACCAGTGAGGTCTTTCTCGGCTACGACGCCTTCCAGGATCGCAAGGTGGCGATCAAGCGCGTCCGCGCCGCGGCGCTCGGTGACCCGACCGACGCCCACTATTCCGAGCGCTTCTTCGCCGCCGAGGCTGCTCTGGCCGGACGCCTGCAGCATCCGAACGTGGTCCAGATCTTCGACGCGGTGCCGGATCCGGTGGAACCCTACCTCGTCATGGAGTACGTGGCCGGCAGCACGCTGCGGCCCTTCTGCCGCGCCGACCAGTTGCTGCCGCTGGAGCTGATCGTCGAGATCGGCTTCAAGTGCGCGATGGCGCTGGGCTACGTCTTTCGGCAGGGCCTCATCCATCGCGACGTCAAGCCCGCCAACCTGCTGACGGTTCTGAACAACGGCACCATCACCGACGTCAAGATCAGCGACTTCGGCAGTGTCCTGAACCTGGGTTCGGACGTGACCCAGATCTATCGCGTCGGCTCGCTCGCCTACATGTCGCCGGAGCAGCTCGACGGGGGCACCCTCGACTGTCGGGCCGACATGTACTCGCTCGGGGCGGTGCTGTATCACATGATCGCCGGGCGTCCCACCTTCGACGGACAGGTGCAGTCGGCCATGATGCACCAGATCTACCACGCCAAGCCGGCCTCCCTGATCGGCGTGCGCGCGGGCGTCGGCGCCGGACTCGACGCGGTGATCCAGCGCGCGCTGGCGAAGAAGCCGGCGGATCGATACGCCGACTGGGACGAGTTCGCCCAGGCGTTGTCGAGCCTGATCACGACGCAGCAGGTGCCGCGCGGCCAGTTGCAGGGCGTGCTCGATTCGGAGCGCTTCAACCTCTTGCGCTCGCTCGAGTTCTTCGGTTCCTTCGGCGACGTCGACCTGTGGGAGGTCGTGCACCGGGCGCGCTGGCAGCGATTCCCCTTCGGCCACGAGCTCTACCGCAAGGGTGCCGAGGGCAATAGCTTTCACATCATCGCCCAGGGCCAGGTCGAGGTCTTCCGAGACGGCAAGCGCGTGGCGCAGCTCGGCGCCGGTACGTCCGTCGGCGAAATGGCCTACCTCGCGCCGAGCGCCGAATTGAAGAAGCACAGCACCGACGTGGTCATCACCGAGCCGGCGACGACCATCTCGTTCACGCCCGAGACCCTGGTGCAGCTGAGTCCGAACTGCCGCCACATGTTCCACGACTCGTTCATCCGGGTCCTGGTGCGCCGCCTCCATGCCGCGCACGAAGCCCTGGCCCATCCGCGCCGGATTTTCTGAGGCTTCGCCGGCATCGTCCGCGGCGCGACACCGATGAGTCGTGTCGGCGGATTGCGTCGCTCGCGCGTTTCGAGCTTGCCGGGCGCAACTTCGCCGTGCTTCAATCCACGCCGGCATTCCCCCGACTGTCCCCCAAAAACCTAGGAAACGACATGAAACTCCTGATGAGCGCCGTGGCGCTGAGCGTGGCCGCCTTCTCCCTGCCGGCCCTCGCGGCCTCGCACAAGATGGCGCCGGACATGGCCAAGGCGGCGAGCGCGCCGATGGCCGCGAGCGCGCCGATGTCCAAGCAGCAGTCCAAGATGGGTACCTGCAACACCGAGGCGGGCGACAAGAAGGGCGACGAGCGCAAGGCTTTCATGAAGACCTGCCTGTCGAACAAGCCGGCGACGCAGCAGGACAAGATGAAGACCTGCAACAAGGACGCCTCCGGCAAGAAGGGCGACGAGCGCAAGGCCTTCATGAAGGAATGCCTGAGCAAGTGATCGATGGGAAACGGGGGCCGGCTCGACGGCCCTTTGCTTCCAGGAGGGGCCCGCACTGCGGGCCTCTCTTGTTTCAGCGTCCGCTCGCGGCCGTCCAGTAGGCCGGTTCGCCGTAGGTCTGCTTCAGGAAGTCGACCCACAGGCGAACGCGCAGCGGCAGGTGGCGGGCGTGGGCGAAGACGGCGTAGATGCCGTTCGGCGGCGCCGCGAACGCCTCGAGGACGCTGACGAGCTGCCCGGAGGCGAGTTCGCGCTCCACCTCCCAGGTCGAGCGCCAGGCGATGCCCAGACCGGCGATGCACCAGTCGTGCAGCACCTGGCCATCGCTGCAGTCGAGCCGTCCGGCCGGGCGCAGGTGCTGCACCTCGCCCTCGACCTCGAACGCCCAGCCACGCGTCTGGCTGGCGTCGGAACTCAGTGTCAGGCACTCGTGTCGTGCCAGCTCGCCCGGATGCTGCGGGGTTCCGGCCCGCTTCAGATAGGCAGGCGTGGCCACGCAGAGGCGCCGGTTGTCGGCCAGGCGCAGGCCGACGAGGCTGGAGTCCGGCAGGTCGCCGACCCTGACGGCGCAGTCGTACCCCTCGTTGACGATGTCGATGACCCGATCGCCCAGGTTCAGCGAGATCCGCAGATCCGGGTGTCGGGCGAGGAAGCGCGGCACCAGCGGGGCCACGTGGCGCCGTCCGAAGCCCGCGGGTGCGGTGATGCGCAACGAGCCGCTGGCGCGCAGTCCGCCCGCCGAGACGCTGGTTTCCGCGGCGTGCAGGTCGGCGAGCAGCCGCTGGCAGTCCTCCAGGAAGCCGTTGCCTTCGGGCGTCAGGGTGATGCGCCGCGTCGTCCGCAGCAGCAGGCGCACGCCCAGCCGGGCCTCCAGCGCGTCGATGCGCCGACCGATCACCGCCGGGGCGACGCCCTCGGCGCGGGCGGCGGCGGTGAGGCTGCCCCGGGTGGCGACCGACACGAACGATTCGATCTGCTTCAGCTGTGCCATCGATCCAGATTACGACGATCACGGTCATCGATCAATCGTGAATCCACCGAGGTTCGAAGCTCCCATGCGCCTAATCCGGTGTCTGATTCGTATCCGGAAAGTCAACAATCGCTGGACCCCCCATTGGCAATGCCGGGTCTCCTTTCGCATAGATTCAACCTTTTGGGAGCACCATGGACGCAGCCAGACCGACCCCGCGCGCGGTGCTCTTCGATGCCTACGGCACGTTGTTCGACGTCTACAGCGTCGGTGCCCTCGCCGAAGAGCTCGTCCCCGGCTACGGCGAGCGCCTGGGCGTGATCTGGCGCGACAAGCAGATCGAATACACGCGGCTCGTCTCCATGGCGGGCCAGCGGCGATCGTTCCGCGCCCTCACCCTGGCGGGCTTGCGCTACGCGGCGGCACGCCTGGCCATCGATCTGGCGCCGGAAACCGAAGCCCGGCTGATGGCCCAGTATCAGCATCTGGAGGCGTTTCGCGAGAACGCGGGCGTGCTCGAGGAGTTGCAGCGCCGGGGAATCCGCTGCGGCGTGCTGAGCAACGGCGACCCGGACATGCTCGAGGAAGTGATCGCCAACGCCGGCTTTTCGGGCCGGCTCGATCCGGTGTTGAGCGTCCATGGGACGGGGCATTTCAAGACCGATCCGGCAACCTATGCGCTCGGCCCGCTGGCACTCGACATGCAAGCCGCCGAGATCCTGTTCGTGTCCAGCAATTGCTGGGACGCGATCGGCGCCACCTGGTACGGCTACACCACGCTCTGGGTCAACCGCTTCGGCCTGCCGCTGGAGCCGCTGGAAACCCAGCCCACGCGCATCGGCACGACCCTGACCGACGTGCTGGGCTTCTTCTGAATTTTTTCCGAGAACAAGGACGACACCATCATGACCCTGGCCCTTCCCGAAGGCATGCAGATCAACGCGCCCATCCTTCCCGGCTTCGAGACGATCCTGACCCCGCCGGCGCTCGCGCTCGTCGCCCGGTTGCACCGCGCGTTCGAACCGCAGCGGCGGGCGGTTCTGGCCGCCCGGGTCGAGCGCGCGGCGCGACTCGATCGGGGCGAACGTCCCGACTTCCTGCCGGAGACCCGGGCCATTCGCGACGGCGACTGGAAGATCGCGCCGGTCCCGGCCGCGTTGCAGTGCCGCCGGGTCGAGATCACCGGTCCGGTGGAAGCGAAGATGGTCATCAACGCCTTCAACTCGGGCGCCGACTCGTACATGACGGATTTCGAGGACAGCAACTCGCCGTCCTGGTCGAACCAGGTCCAGGGGCAGATCAACCTCGGCCGGGCGATCCGCCGCACCCTGACCCTCGAGCAGAAGACCGCGGCCGGCACCAAGCGCTATCGGCTCAACGACAAGGTGGCGACCCTGCAGGTGCGGCCACGCGGCTGGCACCTGGAGGAAAAGCACGTCCTCGTCGATGGCGAGCGTGTCTCCGGCGGTCTCTTCGACTTCGCGCTCTTCATGTTCCACAACGCGCAGGAACAGCTCGACCGCGGCGCCGGCCCGTACTTTTACCTGCCCAAGCTCGAGAGCCACCTCGAGGCGCGCCTCTGGAACGACGTCTTCGTGATGACGCAGAACGAGCTCGGCCTGCCGCAGGGAACGATCAAGGCAACGGTGCTGGTCGAGACGCTGCTCGCCGCGTTCGAGATGGACGAGATCCTGTTCGAGTTGCGCGAGCACAGCGCCGGCCTCAATGCCGGCCGCTGGGACTACATCTTCAGCTGCATCAAGAAGTTCAAGGCCGACCGCAATTTCTGTCTCGCCGACCGCGCCAAGGTGACGATGACCGCGCCGTTCATGCGCGCCTACGCGCTGCTCTTGCTCAAGACCTGCCACCAGCGCGGCGCGCCGGCGATCGGCGGCATGAGCGCGCTGATCCCGATCAAGAACGACCCGGTGAAGAACGAGGCCGCGATGGCCGGCATCATCGCCGACAAGCGCCGCGACGCCACCGATGGCTACGACGGCGGCTGGGTCGCGCATCCCGGGCTGGTCGAGGCCTCGATGAAGGAGTTCGTCGACGTGCTCGGGGACGCGCCGAACCAGTTCGACAAGCAGCGCCCGGACGTCGAGGTCAGCGCTGCGGACCTCCTCGACTTCCGGCCGGAAGGCCCGATCACCGAGGACGGCCTGCGGATGAACATCAACGTCGGTATCCACTACCTCGGTGCCTGGCTCGGCGGCAACGGTTGCGTGCCGATCCACAATCTGATGGAAGACGCGGCCACCGCCGAGATCAGCCGCAGCCAGGTCTGGCAGTGGATCCGCACGCCCAAGGGCGTGCTCGAGGACGGCCGGCGGATCACCGCCGACCTCGTCCGCCAGTTCGTTCCCGAGGAGCTGGCGAAGATCAAGGCCGGCGGTTTCGAGGGCAAGTTCGACCGCGCCGCCGAGATCTTCACGCAGATGAGCACCCAGGACACGTTCGCGGAGTTCCTGACGCTGCCTCTCTACGAGGAGATCTGAAGCCGGGCGGCAGCGACGCCGACAAGGCGATCCGCTGCCGTCGCGGCCGGTCCGCAGGCGCTCGGCGGACAATTCGCGCTCCGCCCGCGACCTTCGATGCCCACCCCCGATCGCCACTCCCGCGCCGCGCTGGCCCAGCGTTACGGGCCCCGCTACCGCTGGTGGGTGCTGCTGACGGTGATGATCGGGACGATGGCGTCGATCATGGCGTCGACGATCGTCAACGTCGCGGTGCCCGACATGAGCCGCGTCTTCGAGCTCGGGCAGGAGCGCGCGCAGTGGTTGTCGGCGGGCTTCATGGCGGCAATGACGCTGTCGATGCTGACGACGCCGTGGCTGCTCGAACGCTACGGCTATCGCCACACCTACTGTGGCGCGGTGCTGCTGCTGATGACCGGCGGCATCCTCGGCGGCCTGAGCCCGTGGTTCGAGCTGATCATCGGCATGCGCGTGGCCGAGGGGCTCGCCGCCGGCATCCTGCAGCCGATTCCGGCAATCATCGTCCTGCACGCCTTCGAACCGGGCGAGCGCGGCAAGGCGATGGGCATCTTCGGCTTCGGCGTGGTGCTGGCGCCAGCGATCGGCCCGAGCGTCGGCGGCGTGCTGGTGGAATGGTGGGGCTGGCGCTCGATCTTCTTCGTCGTCGTGCCGTTCGCGCTCGTCGCCATCGCCTTCGCAAGGCGTTACCTGCCGGTCGCTGCGCCCGGCGGCGAGCCGGTCGATCGGGGCGGAGCGCGCATCGATATCGTCGGCCTGGCGCTCGTCGCCGCCGCGGTGCTGGCGCTGCTCAACGGCATCGTCTACCTGCACGGTCCGGCGATGTCGACGGGCCTCGGACTGCTGGCGGGAAGTGCGCTGGCGACGACGGCGTTCTACCTGCACCAGCGGCGCAGCGCGTTGCCGCTGATGCGCCTGGACCTGTTCGAGCACCGCGCCTTCGCGATGGGCGGCTGCGTCGCCTTCATCTACGGCATGGGCCTCTTCGGGTCGACCTACCTGGTCCCGGTGTTCATGCAGATCGCCCTCGGCCTGCCGCCCTCGCAGGCCGGCGCGGTGCTGCTGCCGGCCGGCATCGTTCTCGCCGTCACGATCCCGATCGCCGGACGACTGGCCGACAGCCTGCCGGTACATCGTGTCATCAGCGTCGGCTTGCTGCTGCTGGCGGCGTCGTTCGCGTTGATGATCTCGGTCGGCCCGGCGACCGCACTCTGGCTCATCGCGCTGTGGGCGGCGTTCGGCCGTGTCGGCCTGGGCTTCGTGCTGCCCTCGCTGAATCTCGGGGCGATGCGCGGCCAGCCGACGCGCGCGATCTCGCATGGATCGAGCACGATCAATTTCCTGCGCCAGCTCGGCGGGGCGGTCGGCATCAGCCTCGTCGGCGCCGTGCTCGAGTGGCGTCTGCAGGCGCACACCAGCGAGCCGCTGCGCGCTTTCCACGAAACCTTCGCGCTGGTCGGCGCGATCACCGCCCTGGCGGTCGTCGCCGCGTGGAAAATGCAGCCGCGGCCCGCCGACGGACCCCCCCGTCGCGAGGCCGCCGCCACCCAGGATCCTGGATGAACCTCGGACTCGAATTCCTTCCCGACGCCTGCGACGTGCTCGTTGTCGGCGCCGGCCCGGCGGGCAGCGCCGCGGCGCTGACGCTCGCGCGCGCCGGCATCGACGTGGTGCTGGTCGACCAGCACGCGTTTCCGCGCGACAAGGTGTGCGGCGACGGCCTCATACCCGACGCCCACAACGCATTGCGCCGGCTCGGCGTGCTCGACGCGGTGATGGCGCGGGCGCAACCCGCCGACCATATCCGCTGCATCGGCCCGCGCAGCGGCCGCATCGACGTCCCCGGCGTGCTGGCGGTGCTGCCGCGCAAGGAGCTCGACGACATCGTCTGCCGGGCGGCCGCCGCGGCGGGTGCCCGGATGCATGCGCCGGTGCGCTTCGTTGCGCCGATCGAGGTCGACGGGCTGGTCGTCGGCGCCACGCTGCAGCACGGCGAGGAGACGCGAGCGGTTCGGGCACGCTGGGTCATCCTGGCGAGCGGCGCGGTGCCGCAGGCACTGCTGGCCGCCGGCATGGCCGAACGCCAGACGCCCAGCGGCGTGGCCCTGCGCGGCTATGTCCGCAATGCGGCCATGACGGGCCGGATCGACAAGCTCGAGATCGTCTGGCACCGCGCCCTCACGCCCGGGTACGGCTGGATCTTCCCGTGCCGCGACGATGTCTTCAACATCGGCGTCGGCATCGCCGACAGCCATGCGGCTTCCCGGGGCGGCAAGCTCGTCAAGCGCGCGCTCAACCTGCGCCAGGTGATGGACGACTTCCAGAGGGTCTACACGCCGGCACGCGAGTTGATGGCCGGCGGCGAACTGCTCGCGCCGATGAAGGGGGCGCCGCTGCGCTGCACACTCGAGGGCGCGCGCTACTCCCGGCCCGGGCTGCTCGTCACCGGCGAGGCCGCCGGCAGCACCTATTCCTTCACCGGCGAAGGCATCGGCAAGGCCTTCGAAACCGGCATCCACGCCGCGGAGGCCGTGCTGGACGGTCGGGCCCGGGGCCTCGACGACGCCACGGTACGTGAGACTTACGAGACCCACCTGCAGGCGCTCAAGCCGCGCTTCGAGCTGTACCGCCGCGCCAATACGGTCAATCGCCACCCCTGGATCGCCGACGTGCTGATCTGGCGGGCGCAGAAGAGCCCGCGCATCGTCCGGCGGATGAGCGGGGTGCTCAACGAGACCAGCAACCCGGGCAACCTGGTGAGCCTGAAGGGCTTCGCCCGGTTGTTCCTGGACCGGCGCTGAAGTCGCGGGCCGAGCGCCTTCCATGTGCCAGTTGCTCGGCATGAACGCGAACACGCCGACCGACGTGATGTTCAGCTTCACCGGGTTCTCGACGCGCGCGCAGGAGCACAAGGACGGCTTCGGCATCGCCTTCTTCGAGGGCGCCGGCGTGCGCCTGCTGGTCGACGCGCAGAGCGCGCGGACGTCGCCGGTCGCCGACATGGTGCGGCGCTTTCCGATCCGCAGCCGCAACATCGTCGCCCACATCCGCAAGGCCACGCAGGGCCACATCGCCCTCGAGAACACCCACCCGTTCGTGCGCGAGCTCTGGGGCCGCTACTGGACCTTCGCGCACAACGGCGACCTGAAAGGCTATGCGCCGCGCCTGCATGGCGCCTTTCGGCCGGTCGGGCAGACCGACAGCGAGCACGCGTTCTGCTGGCTGATGCAGGAGCTCGCCAAGGCCCACGCCAGCCTGCCGCCGGTGGCCGAGCTCACGGCCACTCTCGCCGAACTGCTGCCGCAGCCGGCCGCGCACGGCACCTTCAACTGCCTGCTCAGCAACGGCGAGGCGCTCTGTGCCCACTGCTCCACGCACCTGCACCACGTCGTACGCCAGCATCCTTTCACGCGGGCATCGCTGCAAGACGAGGATGTCACGGTCGACTTCGCCGAGCACACCCGGCCGAGCGACCGGGTCGCGGTCGTCGTCACCGAGCCGCTGACCCGCGACGAGGCTTGGCAGGCGTTCGCGCCGGGAGAGATCCGGGTCTTTCTCGAGGGCGCCCTGCTGCCTGCGTAGCCCCGGGGCCGGACATTCGATAATCCGCGGATGCCGCCCACACCCCCCCCGCCGACGCCGCGATTCGACACCTTCTATCGCCACGACGCCCTGACGCGTCTCCTGCACGAGTACGCTGCGGCGCACCCCACCCTGGTGTCCGTGGTCTCGATCGGCCGCAGCTACGAAGGCCGCGACATCTGGGTCGCGGTCGTCACCAACACCGCGACCGGCCCCGATGTCGACAAGCCGGCGTTCTGGGCCGACGGCAACATCCACGCCGCCGAACTGACCGCGAGCACGGCGGTCCTGTACTACCTGCATCAGCTGGTCACCGGCCACGGCACCGACCCGCAGGTCACGCAGTTGCTCGACACCCGCGTCGTCTATCTGTGCCCGCGCCTGAACCCGGACGGGGCCGAGCTGGCGCTCGGCGATCGGCCGCGGCACATCCGCTCGTCGACGCGCCCCTATCCTTTCGACGAGGAGCCGGTGGAAGGATTGACGCAGGAGGACATCGATGGCGACGGTCGCATCCTCTTCATGCGCATGGCCGACCCGCATGGCAGCTACAAGAAGTGCGAGCAGGACCCGCGCCTGATGGTCGCGCGCCAGCCGGGGGAGTTCGGCGGCGAGTACTACCGGCTGATGCCCGAGGGCCTGCTGACGAACTACGACGGCTACACGATCAAGGTCAATCCCAATGTCGAAGGCCTCGACCTGAATCGCAACTTCCCGTCGATGTGGCGCCAGGAGTTCGAGCAGGCTGGCGCCGGCCAGTATCCGACCAGCGAGCCCGAGGTCAAGGCCATGGTCGACTTCATCCTCGAGCATCCGAACATCGGGGCGGCGATCAGCTACCACACCCACAGCGGCGTGATCCTGCGACCGATGGGCACGCAGAGCGACGACGACATGATCCCGGAGGACCTGTGGTCGATCAAGCGCTTCAGCGAGCTCGGCGCGAAACTGACCGGCTATCCGGCGATCAGCATCTTCCACGACTTCAAGTACCACCCGAAGGAAGTCATCAGCGGCACCCAGGACTGGGTCTACGAGCACCTCGGCGCGCTCTTCTGGGTGGTCGAGATCTGGGCGCCGAACCGGGAAGCGGGAATCGAGAACTACAAGTGGATCGACTGGTACCGGGAGCATCCGGTCGAGGACGATCTGAAGCTGATCCGGTGGAGCGATGCCCAGTGCGGGGGACTCGCCCACGTCGACTGGAAGCCCTTCATGCACCCGCAGCTGGGCGCGGTCGAGATCGGCGGCTGGGACAAGATGAACTTCTGGCGCAACCCGCCGCCGCACCTGCGCGAGCGCGAGGCCGCCCGCTTCCCGGCCTGGATGACGCAGATCGCGCTGTCCCTGCCACGCCTGGAACTGCTGCGCACGGAGGTGCGCGCGCTCGGCCCCGACACCTGGCGCGTCAGGCTCGCGGTCGCCAACAGCGGCTGGCTGCCGGCGTATGTCAGCCAGCGCGCGCTCGCGCGCAAGGTCGTCCGCGGGGTGATCTTCGAGATCGACCTGCCCGCGGGTGATGCCGCGATCGCGCTCGTCGCCGGCAAGCAGCGCATGGAAGGGCCGCAGCTCGAGGGCCATGCGCCTAAGAGTTCGCTCAACGCCTTCTTGCCCACCCGGGAGATTACCGGCGACCGTGCGGTGGGTGAGTGGGTGGTGCGGGCGCCGAAGGGCACGCGCCTGGCGCTCAGCGCCCGCGCCGATCGCGCCGGCGTCGTCCGCGCCGAGGTGGTTCTCGACTGAGCTAGAACCGCACCCGCAGGCCGGCGGCGGCCGTGCTCGCGGACGTCAGCGACGTCACCTGCTCGTGCATCAGCACCGCATAGATGTCGGTGTTCTTGGAGAGGAAGTAGTCGTAGCCGATCGACAGCGTGCGGCGGATCGAGCTCGTGCCGGAGAACTCGGTCTTCGCATGGCCGTAGGAGCCGATCACGAAGCCCAGGCCGAGCGGCACGGCGGCACCGAGCTGGTAGAGCTCGCTCTTGACGTGCACCGTCGCGCTCGTCTTCACGGTTCCCGCCTGACCGTACAGGCGGATCGCCGGGAACTCGTAGGACGCGCCGAACTGGTACGTCGTCTGGTGATCGAAGCCGGCGGGTGCGACGGCCACGCCGTTGCGCACCCGCTGCCAGGCCAGCGTGGCCGAGAGCGGGCCCGCGGTGTAGAGGACGTTGGCGCCGACGTTCTTGCCGGTCGAGCTCGGCAGGTGATCGCTGACGTTGTATTGAACGCCGAGGCGAAAGCCGTGGCCGCCTTCCGGAACCGGGCTCGAGAAGCCGACCGAATTGCTCCAGCGCGAGTCGCCCAGCACCCCGCCCCCGCCGATCAGGCTGCCGTAGTACTGGCGCACGCTGGGCGAGAAAGCGGTCGACTCGGCGAAGGGGTTGAAGAGCAGGGTCGACGTCCACAGCGGCGTCGGCAGCCGGCCGAGCAGAGACGTCCCGAAGGCTCCCTGGAGACCGACGTACGAGGTCCGGCTGAAGAGCGCATCGGTCGGGGAGCGCCCGGCCGTGCCGGTGTTGACACCGAGGTAGGCTTCGACGCCGAAGCGCGAGCGCAGGCCGCCGCCCAGGTCGTCGCCGCCGCGGATGCCGAGGTAGCTGCTCGAGAGCCCCGCCCCTTCGGCCCACAGGCGCGAACTGCCGGGATCCTGGAAGCGGCCGCCGGCGACATCGATCAGGCCGTAGATCGTCGGTCCCGTCTGCGCGAAGGCAGCCAGAGAGGCGGTGCCGGCGAGCACCGCGGCGAAGGCCCGCGAGACGTAACGGTTCATGGAGTGGGCAAAATGGGTGAGCGGTGACCCGCAAGATTGTCCGGCAGCGGCGTGGGCCGCGTCCCGGTCAGCGGCGCAGCCGTGCGTAACGTTACGTTCGCACCACAGTCGCGCCGGCAGCCGCGGCTGCGAATCGTCTCACAATCCAGCGGGTCGTCCCGCGCCGCGGGGCACGCGCCGCCTGTCCGGGCGCATCGGTGCCCGATAGGGCGGGGAGTGGGATTCTTGGATCTGCTGGTCAACGGCGAGACGCGGGAGATCCCAGCGGCGTGGGCCGATGGCGGCCTGCCGCTGCTCTGGGCCCTGCGCGACGTGCTCGGCCTCACTGGCACGAAATTCGGCTGCGGCGTCAGCGCCTGCGGGGCCTGCACGGTCCACGTCGATGGCCAGGCGGTGCGCTCCTGCGTGACGCCGGTGGCGTCGCTGGCCGGCAAGCGGGTGTCGACGATCGAGGGACTCGGCACGGCCGAACGCCCCCACGCCCTGCAAAAGGCATGGGTGGTGCACCAGGTCCCGCAATGCGGCTACTGCCAGAGCGGCATGCTGATGGCGGCGGCGGCGCTGCTAGGCCGCAATCCGAATCCGTCGGACGCCGACATCGACGCCGCGATCACCAACATCTGCCGCTGCGGGACCTATCCGCGCATCCGCCAGGCGATTCGCGACGCCGCGCAGGAGTTGCGCCGCATGCCCCGACCGGTGCGCATCGCACAGCAATGAGACGCCGAACGCTGCTCGCGAGCGGGCTCGGCGCGGCCGGCGCGCTGATCGTCGGCTGGGGCCTGTTGCCGCCGCGAAGCCGGCTCGGAACGGCAGAAACCCTGTCGATGGTCGATGGGGGGGTGGGCATGAACGGCTGGATCAAGATCGCCGCCGACGGCACCGTTCTGCTGGCCATGCCGAAGAGCGAGATGGGGCAGGGCGTGCACACTGCGCTGGCGATGCTGGTGGCCGAGGAGCTCGAACTGCCGCTCGCGCGGGTGCGGATCGTCGACGCCCCCCCGGACCGGATCTACGGCAACGTCGCCGTGTTCGTCGCCAGCCTTCCGTTCCATCCGTCGGCAACCGAGCCGGGCCGTGAAAGCTCGCTGGTGCTGGCCAGCCAGTGGGTGGTCGCGAAGTTCGCGCGCGAGCTCGGCATCAACGTGACGGGCGGCTCCTCGACCGTCGCCGACGCCTGGGACGTGCTGCCGCTGGCGGCCGCGACGGCGCGGGCGCAACTCGTGAACGCCGCAGCGCTGCACTGGAAGCTGCCGGCCCCGGAGCTCGTCGTCGCCGACGGCATCATCAGCCACCCGTCCGGACCGCGAGCCCACTACGGCGAACTTGCCAAGCTGGCGGCGGCGACGCCGCCCGGCGACGTCAGGCGCAAGGCCGCGGCCGACTGGAAACTGGTCGGCACCGCCGCGCCGCGGATCGACATCGCCGCCAAGATCGACGGCAGCGCCGTCTTCGGCATCGACGTGCGGCCGCCCGACCTGCTGCATGCGGTCGTCCGCCACTGCCCGATGATCGGTGGCAGCCCGGGCGCGGTCGATGTGGCCGCGGCGATGCGGCTGCCCGGCGTGGAGCGGGTGGTGCGGCTCGGTCCCCTCGCTGGCTCGACCTATGCGTCCGCGGTGGTCGGTGCGACCTACTGGCATGCGCTCCAGGGCGCGGGACGGCTGGAGATTTCCTGGCAACCACCACCGCGCGGCCCGATCGACACCCGGGCGATCGAGGCCGGGCTGGTCGAAACCGTGCGCCGCGCCGCGGCCGACGGCAGCGGTTTTATCTTCCACAGCCGCGGTGACGTCGCCGCGGCGCGACGCGCGGCGTCGCGACACATCGAGCAGGTCTACCGCGCTCCCCACCTCGCCCATGTAACGATGGAGCCGATCAACTGCACCGCCCGGGTCCGCGGCGGCGGCGTCGAGGTCTGGGCCGCCACGCAGGTGCCGGGTCTGGTTCGCGCCGTGGCCGCGCAGGTGGCAGGTGTTGCCGAGGAGGCGGTGCAGGTGCACGTCACCTACCTCGGAGGAGGTTTCGGCCGGCGACTCGAGGTCGATGTCGCTGCTCAGGCCGTGCGCATCGCGCTGGAGACTGGCGGCCGGCCCGTGCAGGTGGTCTGGCCGCGCGAGGAGGACATCACCCACGACTTCTATCGACCCGCCGGCGCCGCGCTCTTGAGCGCCAGCCTCGACGCCAAGGGCATGCCCAGTTCGCTTGCCATCACCAGCGCCGGCGACGTGATCACGCCGCGCTGGATGGAGCGTGTCCTGCCCTGGCTCGCGAGCCCGGTCGACCTCCCTGACAAGACCGCCAGCGAAGGCTTGTCCGATCTGCCGTATGCGATTCCCAACCAGCGCGTGGCCCATGTGGCGACCCGGCACGACATGCCGGTGGGCAACTGGCGCTCGGTCGGCCATTCGCATCACGCCTTCTTCGCCGAATCCTTCATCGATGAACTCGCCCATGCAGCGCGGGTCGATCCCGTGGTCTACCGGCTGGCGTTGCTGCGCGAGATGCCGCGCCACCAGGCCGTGCTGCGCCTGGCGGCCCAGAAGGCCGGCTGGCCGGGCTACGGCGCGACCCGGCTGGCGGCAGGTCGCGCGCGCGGCATCGCCTTGCACGAAAGCTTCGGCAGCATCGTCGCCCAGGCGGTGGAGGTTTCGATCGGCGCCACCGGGCTGCGGGTCCACCGCGTCGTCTGCGCGGCCGACATCGGTCGGGTCGTCAACCCGGGCATCGTCGCGCAGCAGATGGAAGGCGCGATCATCTTCGGCCTCAGCGCTGCGCTTTTCGGCCGGATCGATACCGAAGGCGGTGTCGTGATGCAGAAGAACTTTCCGAACCATCCCGTGGTGCGGCTCGCTGACTCGCCGCTGATCGAGACCTATCTCGTGCCGAGCACCCGCAGGCCGAGCGGCGTGGGCGAGCCCGGCACGCCGCCGATCGCTCCCGCAGTCGCAAACGCCCTGTTCATGCTGACCGGCGAGCGTCGCCGGGAGCTGCCGTTGTCCGGCTGATCGGTCGCGCCTGGAGAGGCGCCGCCAGGAGCCTCAGGGGCGCACGGGGTCGCGCCGCGTCCCGACGTGGCGGGCGAGCGTCTGCCGCAGACGCACGGCATCGATCGGCTTGGTGAGAAAGTCGTTCATGCCGGCGGCCAAGGCCTGGTCGCGCTCGGAGACCAGCGCGGCGGCGGTCAACGCGATGATCGGCAGCGCGGCGGCGTCGTGGCGCTTGCGCATTTCGGCAGCGGCCTCGTGGCCGCTCATGACCGGCATCTGCACATCCATCAGCACCGCGTCGAAGGGCCAGCCGATCGTGATCGCATCCTGGACTGCCTCCAGAGCCATCCGGCCGTCGCGAGCCTGGGCCACGCGGACCCCCCATTGTTCGAGGGTCGCTGCCGCGACCATCATGTTGACGGGGTTGTCCTCGACGAGGAGGACGCGCTTGCCCATCAGCCGCTCGAGATCGTGGGCCTCGGTGCTGAGGCTCGCGCCGCTGGAAAACGATGGGCGCAGCGGCAGTCGGGCCCAGAAGGTGCTGCCTTCACCGGGGGCGCTCTGGACACCCACTTCGCCCCCCATCAGCCGCGCCAGCTCGCGGCAGATCGAAAGACCCAGGCCGGTGCCGCCGTAACGTCGGGTCGTCGAGCTGTCGCCTTGGGAGAACGGCTTGAACAGGCGCTCCTGGGTCGCAAGGTCGATGCCCGTGCCGGTGTCGACCACCGACAGCCGCACGGCCTCGCCCTCGACACGGGCTTCGATGCCGACGCTGCCGCGCTCGGTGAACTTGATGGCGTTGGTGATGAAGTTGGTGAGGATCTGGCGCACCCGGACCGGGTCGCCCATCACCGTGGTCGGCAACTCGTCGGCCAGGGCGAGAGTCATCTCCAGGTCCTTGACCTCGGCCATCGTCCGGTACGACTGGTGCACGCCCGCCAAGGCGTCGCGCAGGTCGAAGGCAACGTCCTCGAGGGCGATCTTGCCGGCCTCGATCTTCGAGAGGTCGAGGATGTCGGACAGGATGACGGCCAGGCCCTGGGCGCTGTCGAGGATCTGCTCGAGGTAGTGTTGACGGCGCTCGGTGCCGATGTCCTCACGCATCGCCAGGCGCGCCAGGCCGAGCAGGCCGTTGAGCGGCGTGCGGATCTCGTGGCTGGTGTTGGCGAGGAAGGCGCTCTTGGCCAGGCTTGCCGCCTCGGCCGCGTCGCGCGCGGACGCCAGCGCCTGGTCCAGGCGCTTGCGCTCGGTCACGTCGTCGGCGATCCAGATCGTGCCGCCGTGGCTCGGATGCGACCGGTCGAGGACCTGGGCGAGCAGCCGGCACCAGAAGAGGCTGCCGTCCTTGCGACGCATCTCGCGCTCGATCTCGAACTGCTGTCCGGCCGCCAGCAGCGGCCCGGCGAGGCGCCCGGCCTCGGCGTAGTTGGCGTCGTCGGCCCAGACGACGGAGCCGGGCTTGCCGGTGAGCTCGCCCAGGCCCCAGCCGAACATGGATTCGAAGCGCGGATTCGCCTGGATGAAACACTGGTCGCGCGTGAATGCGATGCCGATCGATGCGCGCTCCAGGATCGCGGCGTGTTCGAGGCGGGTTCGTTCGGTGGCGCTGACGTCGCGGGCGTTGATGACGAGGTAGTCGCGGTTGTCCATCGCGAAGCGCGCTGCCGACATCACCATCGGTACCCGCCCGCCGGTCTTGGTGCGCAGCGTCACCGACAGGTCGGCCACCTTGCCGTCGCGTTCGATCAGCGCCGCCAGCCGGTCGCGATCCTTCAGGTCCTGCCAGATGCCGAGCTCCGTCGAGGTGTGTCCGACCACTTCCTGTGCGCTGTAGCCCGTCACGCGGGTGAAGGCCGCATTGACCAGGGCGTGCCTTCCGCTCTTCAGTTCGGAAAGCGCAATGGAGTCGGGGCTGGTGGCGAAGAGGTGCGACAGCATCGCCTCGGAGCGCCGCAGCGCGGCCTCGACGCGCTCGCGCGCGGTGATGTCGAACATGATCGACAGGTTCGCCGGGCCGGTGGCGGTGTCGACGCGGACCGCCGTCGCCTGGACGATGATCTGGCGGCCGTCCTTGGCGCGGGCCTGGTAGTCGGTCACCTCGATGCCTTCGCCGACGGCCATGTTCTCGAGGTCCGCAATCCGCTCGGCCGCCTGCATGCGGTTCTCCTCGGTGGAGAAGAGCTCGATCACCGGGCACCCGGTCATCGCCGTGGAATCCGCATAGCCGAAGAGACGCGCGGCCGCGTCGTTCGCATCGAACACCACGCCGCGCCGGTGCAGCAGCAGCGGGGAAGGCGAACGCTCGAAGAGTTCGCGGTACCGGGTCTCGCTGGCGGTCATCGCCCGCTGCGCGCGAACCTCCTCGGTGACGTCGCGGGCGACACCCCAGTAACCGAGAAACACGCCGCCGCCGTCGAAGCGCGGCTCACCGCTGATGCTGCTGATGCGCATGCGTCCGCTGTTGTCCCGGCGTCGCGCCAACAGGCCGATGAAGGGACGGTGTGCTTCGAGATCGGCGTGCAGGGCGTCGAGTTGCTCGTCGGTCAGGCCGTGGTCCGTCAGCTGCCAGGGCGTGCGGCCGAGGCGCGGCTGGAGTTCGGCGTGGATGTCGGGGTCGCCCGGGGCCGACACATAGGTGAAGCGGAAGTTGCGATCGAGCTCCCAGAGCTGGTCCGCGGCAATGCCGAGCAAGGTCCGCCAGCGCAGCTCGGTCGCTTCTTCGCGCTGGCGCCGCCGGACGCGCACCGTGCGCTCGAAGGTCAGCGCCCCGACGGCGCCGAAGAGCGCCAGCACGGCGGTGAGCTCGATGCGTTGTTCCGTGGCCCACGGGCGCGGCAGCAGCAGCAGCACGAGGGCGGTGATGCTGGCCGCGGCGCAGGCGCCGACGAAGCCCGACGCGAGCACGCCTGCCCAGGGTGCTGGCGGCGCTTCGGGGATGCGTTTGTGGCGTGGGGACGTTCTCGCCATGCGGCGCCGGTCGGAGTTCCTGGGCGGTACCGGGCACGATAGCGATCGTCCGGTGGATCGCCACCATGGTAATTCCCCGGAGCGCCCGGGAGCGCCGGAAAAGCCGGCGAAGCGTCAACTAAATTCGGGCCTGGGTCAGTTCCTGGCGGGAGGCGAGGGCGGCCCGCCGCGCCGCCGCGGCGAAATCGCTGCCGTTGCCGGCATAGAGGATGGCGCGCGAGGAGTTGACGATGATGGGTGCGCTGGTGCGCCCTGCGGTACCGCGCCAGCCGGCACGCACCGTCGCCGCGGCGTCTCCTCCCTGTGCGCCGATGCCGGGAATCAGCAGCGGCAGCGTCGGCGCGAGAGCCCGGACCCGTGCGATCTCCTCGGGGTAGGTGGCGCCGACGACCAGACCGATCTGTCCGCCGCCATTCCACGGTCCTGCCGCCAGCTCGGCGATGTGCTCGTACAAGAGCTGCCCCGACGCCAGCGGCTGCGCCTGGAGGTCGGAGCCGCCCGGGTTGGACGTCCGGCAGAGGAGGATCAGCCCCTTGCCGGCATGGCGCAGATAGGGCTCGATCGAGTCCAGACCCATGAACGGCGACAGGGTCAGGGCATCGGCGCGATAGCGCTCGAAAGCTTCCTTCGCGTACTGTTCCGCAGTCGCGCCGATGTCGCCGCGCTTGGCGTCGAGGATCACCGGCACCTCGGGTGCCACGCGCGCGATGTGCGCGATCAGGTGCTCGAGCTGGTCTTCGGCGCGCTGGGCGGCGAAGTAGGCGATCTGCGGCTTGAAGGCGATGACGAGGTCGCGGGTAGCGTCGACGATCGCGGCGCAGAAATCGAAGATGCGCCGCGAGTCGTCGCGCCAGGGGGCCGGGAACTTCGCCGGATCGGGATCCAGGCCGACGCAGAGCATCGAATTGTTGCGCTGCTCGGCTCCGGCCAGCATCTCGGTGAACTTCACCCCCCGGCCTCCGGGCCCCGCGGCAATGCCCGGGCGAGCCGCGCCGCCGCGCCGGTGTAGGTCGACGGGGTCAGCGCCAGCAGCCGGTCGCGCTCGCCTTCGGGAATCTCGAGCGTGGCGATGAACGCGCGCAGGGCATCGCGCGTGATCGCCTTGCCGCGCGTCAGCTCCTTCAGCCGCTCGTAGGCATGGGGCAATCCGTAGCGTCGCATCACGGTCTGCACCGGCTCGGCCAGGACTTCCCAGGCGGCGTCGAGATCGGCGGCCAGCGCGGCGTGGTTGACCTCGAGCTTGTCGAGCCCGCGCGCCAGCGAGTCGTAGGCGAGCAGGGTGTGTCCAAGGGCCGCGCCCATGTTGCGCAGCACCGTGCTGTCGGTCAGGTCGCGCTGGAAGCGCGAGATCGGCAGCTTCTGGCTCATGTGCCCGAGCAGCGCATTGGCCAGTCCGAAGTTGCCCTCGGCATTCTCGAAGTCGATCGGATTGACCTTGTGCGGCATCGTGCTCGAGCCGATCTCGCCAGCCACGGTGCGCTGGGTGAAGTAGCCCAGGCTGACGTAGCCCCAGATGTCGCGGGCCAGGTCGACGAGGATGGTGTTGGTGCGCACCAGCGCGTCGAACAGCTCGGCGATGCAGTCGTGCGGCTCGATCTGCGTCGTGTAGCGGTTGAAGTGCAGGCCGAGTCGGTCCTCGACGACGCCACGCGCGAGCGCCTCCCAGTCGATGTCCGGAGCCGCGGCGAGGTGCGCGTTGTAGTTGCCGACGGCGCCGTTCATCTTGCCCAGCAGCTCCACCCGGGCGACGCTCGCCCGGGCGCGCTGCAGTCGGGCGACGACATTGGCGAGCTCCTTGCCGACGGTCGTCGGACTGGCGGTCTGACCGTGGGTGCGCGAGAGCATCGGCACCTCGGCATGCGTCTGCGCCATCGCGCCCAGCCGGTCGACGACCCGGTCGAGTGCCGGCAGCAGGACCTCGGCGCGCGCCGCCGCCAGCATCAGGCCGTGGCTGGTGTTGTTGATGTCTTCGCTGGTGCAGGCGAAGTGGATGTAGCCCTCGGCGGGTTGCAGTTCGGGATGCTCCAGGAAGCGATCGCGCAGCCAGTACTCCACCGCCTTGACGTCGTGGTTGGTGGTGCGCTCGATGCTCTTGATGGCCTGGGCGTCGAGCTCCGAGAACTCGTCGACCAGCGCGCGCAGAAGTTCGCGTGCTGCCGGCGACAGTGGCGAGAGCTCGGCCAGGCCGGCGTCCGACAGCGCGATCAACCACTCGACCTCGACCCGGACGCGACGCTGCATCAGGCCGTACTCGGAGAGGATCGCGCGCAAGGGCGCGACCTTGGCGGCATAGCGGCCGTCGAGCGGGGAGAGGGCGGTGAGCGGCGAAGGGGTCATCGAAGCGGCGTGGGCGCCCGATTTTAGGCGCCGGCGTGTCGCCTCCGCGCGCTCGGGCGCTGGAATCCGCCGCGAGGGCGCGTGCCGGGGCGGGGCGGGCGCACGTTGTCGCGTGCGCCCGTCACCAGCCGCCAGCGCGCCGTGACGCGAGGCCCGTGGCCCTAGAATGATTTGCAGTTGCGACTACCCCGTCCCATGAAACTCATCGGTGCACTCACCAGTCCCTACGTGCGCAAGGTGCGCATCGTGATGGCGGAAAAGAAGCTCGACTACCAGTTCGAGCTCGAGGACGTCTGGGCCAGCGACGCGATCGTCAAGTCGAACCCCCTCGGCAAGGTGCCGTGCCTCGTTCTCGAAGGCGGCGAGGCGATCTTCGACTCGCGGGTGATCGTCGAGTACCTCGACACCCGTTCACCGGTCAGCCGGCTGATTCCCGAAGCCAGTCGCGAGCGCACCGAGGTGCGGACCTGGGAGTCGCTCGCCGACGGTCTCCTTGACGCGGCCATCCTCGCCCGTCTCGAGCAGACCTGGAGTGGGCGCGCCGAAGGCGAACGCAGCCAGGCGTGGGTCGATCGGCAACTCGGCAAGATCGATGCGTGCCTGGGGGCCTTCAGCACGGGCCTGGCCGACAAGCCCTGGTGCGTAGGGATCCACATGACGCTGGCCGACATCGCCGTCGGTTGCGCCCTCGGCTACCTCGACTTCCGCTTCCCCCAGATCGCCTGGCGGCGCGTTCATCCTCGCCTCACCCGGCTCGCCGACAAGCTCAACGCACGCCAGAGCTTCATCGACACGCAGCCGCCGAAGTAGCCTTCGCGACGGCCCTTCCGGCCCTCCTAAGGAGTGGGGACGCGCGCGAAGCTCTCGGCGCGCGCCATCGGCCAATAGGTGCGGAACACCTGTTGCGACATGTCGCCCTCCAGCAGGGCGCCCGGCCGCATGAATGGCAGCAGGTTGGCGAGCAGCTTGACGCTTTGCTCGGAACTGCGGCGCACGATGTGGGTGGCATCGATCTCGCTCGGATCGGCGAGGCCGGCGGCCTGCACCAGTTCCTTGAGCGCCAGCAGCGTGTTCTGGTGGAAGTGATAGACACGGTCGGCCTTCGTGGGAACCACCAGCGCCTTCTCGCGCTGCGGATCCTGAGTGGCCACGCCGGTGGGACAGCTGCCGGTGTGGCAGGTCTGCGACTGGATGCAGCCGAGCGCGAACATGAAGCCGCGCGCCGCGTTGCACCAGTCGGCGCCGAGCGCCAGCATGCGGGCGATGTCGAAGGCGCTGACGACCTTGCCGGCACAGCCGAGGCGGATCTGCTCGCGCAGGTTGAGGCCGAGCAGGGTGTTGTGCACCAGCAGCAGGCCTTCCTGCAGCGGCGCGCCGACGTGATCGGTGAACTCCAGCGGCGCCGCACCT
Organism: Burkholderiales bacterium; assembly: GCA_038318385.1. Classification (GTDB taxonomy): domain Bacteria; phylum Pseudomonadota; class Gammaproteobacteria; order Burkholderiales; family Burkholderiaceae_C; genus Schlegelella_A. The sequence goes on from JBBQCD010000021.1 coordinate 41,709, forward strand.
GTGCCGCCTTCGGCGCCGTCGACGACGATGAAGTCGGGCGTGATGCCGGTGGCGACCATCGCCTTGGCGATCGCGAACCATTCCCAGGGGTGGCCGATGCACAGCTTGAAGCCCGTCGGCTTGCCGCCGGACAGCGTGCGCAGGCGCTCGACGAACTGCAGCAGCTCGATCGGCGTCGAGAAGGCGCTGTGGGTTGCCGGCGAGACGCAGTCGATCCACGGGGTCACGCCGCGCGCCGCGGCGATCTCGAGCGTCACCTTCGGCCCCGGCAGCACGCCGCCGTGACCGGGCTTGGCACCCTGTGACAGCTTGATCTCGATCATCTTCACCTGGGGGTCGGTAGCGTTGGCGCTGAAGCGCGCCTCGTCGAATCCGCCGGTCTCGTCGCAGCAGCCGAAATAGCCCGAGCCGACTTCCCAGATCAGGTCACCGCCGTTGGCGCGGTGGTAGCGGCTGATCGAGCCCTCACCCGTGTCGTGGGCGAAGTTGCCGCGCCGCGCGCCGGCGTTGAGGGCGAGGATGGCGTTGGCCGAGAGCGAGCCGAAGCTCATCGCCGAGATGTTGAAGATGCTGGCGCTGTAGGGCTGCGCCCGTCCGGCGCCGATCAACACCCGGAAGTCGTGGCTGGCGAGGACCGTCGGTTGCATCGAGTGGTTGATCCATTCGAAACCGACCGCCGCCACGTTCATCTGCGTGCCGAACGGACGCTTGTCCGAATCGCCCTTGGCGCGCTGGTAGACGAGCGAGCGCTGCTGGCGAGAGAACGGCGCGGCCTCGTTGTCGCCCTCGATGAAGTACTGGCGCATCTCCGGGCGGATGAACTCGAACAGGAAACGCAGGTGGCCGATGACCGGATAGTTGCGCAGCACCGAATGCCGCGTCTGGCGCGTGTCGCGCACGCCGAGCGCTGCCAGCGCCAGGAAGACCAGCGCGACCCATCCATCCATGCCGAACCGGGCCCAGGCGATGCCGCTGACGACGAAACCGACGAAGCACAGGAGCCAGGCCGTGTAGCGGATCGGGAAAATCTGATCGAGCCGGTTCAGCCACGCGAACATGGACCCTCCTTGCGACGTGGCGCGAATGGTAGACCGGGCCCGCTGCGGCGGTGGCCGAAATGCGTGACCTCTTTGGCTCAGTCGAGGGTCTGGCGGTAGCGTGCGAGCGCGAGGAAGCCTGCCAGCGCCAGGAAGGCGAGCATCGGCCAGAGCTCCGGCAGCAGCTGCGCCGCCCCGCTGCCCTTGAGCATGATGCCGCGCACGATGCGCAGGAAATGGGTGAGCGGCAGGACCTCGCCGAGCCACTGCGCCCACACCGGCATGCCGCGAAACGGGAACATGAAGCCGGAGAGCAGCAGCGACGGCAGGAAGAAGAAGAACGTCATCTGCATCGCCTGCAACTGGTTGCGCGCGAGCGTCGAGAACGTGAACCCGACCGCAAGGTTGGCCAGCATGAAGACGCCAATCATCAGCATCAGCAGCGTGAAGCTGCCGAGCATCGGCACTTCGAACAGCAGCGCGGCGGCCGCGAGGATCACGCCGAGCTGGACGTAGCCGATGACGACGTAGGGCGCGATCTTGCCGAGCATCACCTCGAGCGGCCGCACCGGGGTGGCGAGCAGGTTCTCCATGGTGCCGCGCTCGCGTTCCCGGGTCATCGCCAGGCCCGTGAGCATCACCATCGTCATCGTCAGGATCGTGCCGATCAGCCCCGGCACGATGTTGTAGCGCGACAGGCCTTCGGGGTTGTAGCGCCGATGCACGCGGATCTCGAAGGGTGCCGGCCTCGCCCGCAGGCTCGCCAGCGGGCCGACCAGATCCGCGGCCAGCGCGCTGTCGGCCACGGCCGAGAGCGCCGCCAATGCGTTTCCCCCGGCCGCCGGATCGGTCGCGTCGGCCGCGACGAGGATCGCCGGGCGTTCGCCGCGGACCAGGCGCCGGCTGAAGTCGGGTGGGATCGCGACCATGAACTGCACCGCGCCGCTTTCCAGCAGGGCACCGGCCTCGTCCTCGTCGGCGGCCCGCACCGTGATGCGGAAGTAGCCGGTGTTCTGCAACGCGGCGACGAGACTGCGCGCCTGCGGCCCGGTGTCGTAGGCGACGAGTGCGGTCGGCAGCCCCTTGGGATCGGTGTTGATGGCGTAGCCGAAGAGGACGAGCTGCAGGATCGGCACGCCGATCGCCATGGCGAAGGTCAGCCTGTCGCGCAGCATCTGCTGGAATTCCTTGACGAAGATCGCCAGCGCGCGTGCGAGGGAGAAGGCGCGGCGTCGCGGCCGGGCTGCGCGGGCCTGACTTGCGCTCATGCGTGCTCCTGCGCAGGCGCATAGTTGTCCTGCGCCTGGCCGATCAGGCTGATGAAGACGTCCTCGAGGTTGGCCTGGCTCGGCTGCATGTCGACGTCGGGCCGGTGACGATAGGGTGCCAATGCGCTTTCCAGCACGGCGCCGTCACGGCCGGCGACGTGCAGCGCGTTGCCGAAGGACGTCACGCTGAGCACGCCGGGAGCGGCCTTCAGCGGCGCCACCAGTTGCTCGACGCCGGCACCGCGGATCGTCCAGACGCTCAGACCGGCGCTCGCGATGATCTCGCCCGCGGTCCCGCGCGCCAGCGTGCGGCCGTAGGCGATGTAGACGAGCTCGTGACAGCGCTCGGCCTCGTCCATGTAGTGTGTCGAGACGAGCACGGTGATGCCCTCGGCGGCAAGGCCGTGGATCTGGTCCCAGAAGTCGCGTCGCGCCTTCGGGTCGACCCCGGCCGTCGGTTCGTCGAGCAGCAGCAGCCGCGGCTCGTGCAGCAGGCAGGCGGCCAGCGACAGGCGCTGCTTCCAGCCGCCCGACAGCGCGCCGGCGAGCTGGCGCTGGCGTTCGGCCAGGCCGAGGCGCTCGAGGGCCTGGTCGACCGCCGCGCGACGCCGCGGCAACTCGAACAGCCGGCCGATGAAATCGAGGTTCTCGCGGATCGTCAGGTCTTCGTAGAGGCCGAACTTCTGCGTCATGTAGCCGACCTCGCGTCGGATCGACAAGGCATCCTCGATCAGGTCCAGGCCCAGACAGGTGCCGCTGCCGGCGTCGGGCTTCAGCAGGCCGCAGAGCATGCGGATCGTCGTCGTCTTGCCGCTGCCGTTGGGACCGAGGAAGCCGCAGATGCGGCCGGCCCGCACCTGCAGGGAGACGTCGTCGACGACGGTGCGGGTGCCATAGCGCTTGGTGAGTCCCCTCACGTCGATCGCCCAGTCGGCGGCCGGGTTCGCGGACATGTCAGCGCGACGCGGCCGAGACTGGCGGCGTCACGTCGGCACGGCGCACGTCCACCGGCTGCCCCGGCTTGAGCCGTTCGGCCTGGCCCGCATTCGGCGTCGCGTCGACGCGGAAGACCAGCTTGGCGCGCTGCGCGTTCGAATAGATCACCGGCGGGGTGTATTCCGCGCCGGTGGCGATGAAGGTGATGCGTGCGGGGATCGGCTCGCCGCAGGCGTCACAGGACACCAGCACGCGCTGCCCGAGAGCGAGGGCGCCGAGCTCGCCTTCCGGCACGAAGAAGCGTGCCCGGATGTTGCCCGGCGGCAGCAGCGACACCACCGGCTGGCCCGCCTGGACCCATTCGCCGACGCGAAAGTAGGTGTCGGCGATGCGGCCGGCGGAGGGGGCCGCCTGTTCCGTCTGCTGCGCCCGCCACTCGCTTTGCCGCAGCACCTCGACCGCGGCCTGCGCCGTGGCAGCGGCGGCGGCGCGCTCGTCGCCGCGCGCGGGCAACTGGGCGACGCGCAACGCCGCCTCCAGTTCGGCGACGCGCGCCCGGGCCTGGTCCGCGGCCGTGCGCGCGGAATCCAGACTGGCGGGCGAAACGAACCCCTGTGCCATCAGCGCGCGCTGGCGCGCCAGTTCGGCGGTTGCCAGCTCTGCCTGAGTCCGGGCCTGCTCCAGCTGCGCTCGCGTGACCGCGACTTCGTCGGTCCGCCGTCCCTTTGCGGTGTCCGCGGCCTGAGCCTGGGCGCCGGCGAGCCGCGCTGCGGCTTCGTCGCGGGCGGCGCGCTCGACCTCGGCATCGAGCGCGAACAGCGCGGCACCGCGGGCGACGACCTGTCCCGGGCGGACTTCGAGGCGGCGCAGCGCTCCCCCGATCGGCGCGGCGATGTAGACATAGTCGCCTTCGGCGTACCCCGACCAGCTGGCGGGTGCCGACGGTCTCTCGCAGGCGACCAGCAGAAGCGCGATGACCGGCATGAGGGCGATCCGGAAGGTCCCTGAAGGCTCCCGCGCCCGGGAGTCCGCTCTCATCGAGTCGCCTCCCGGGAGGCGTTGCCGGGCCTGCCCAGCGCCCCCAGCACCAGCCCGATGCGCGCCTCGATCGCCGCGTCGCTCATCACTTGCGGGGAGAAATCGCGGCGGAACGCCACCGCGCCGAGGGCGGCCTGGGCGATGCCCGGCGCGAACACGATCGGCATGACCACGGCTCCCATCAGGGTGGCGAAGCGCTGCATCGCCGGCATCGGCGCCAGATCGCCGTCGCGTTCGGCCTCTCCCAGGAGAGCGAGCAGGACGCCGATGTGGCGCGGCGCATTCGCACGCATGAACTGCGTCGCCACGGGCTCTTGCCCGAGCGCGTCCATCCAGACACGGGCGAGCAGTTCACGGTGCTCGCGGGCGAACCGGGCCAGGCCGAGGACCGCGCCGCGCAGGCGCTCCACCGCGGGGCCTTTCGAGGCCGCTGCCCCGCCGAGGCCGGCGTACATCTCCTCGTATATCTGCTGCAGCAGCCTGCGGAGGAACTCTTCCTTGGTCTTGAAGTGGTAGTGGAACATCCCGAGGCTGGTGCCGGCGTGCTCGGTGACCGCGCGCACGGAAAGACCGGCGCAGCCGGTGTGCGGAAACAGGATGCGCCCGCTGGCGAGGAGGGCCTCGTCGAGGCGACGGGACGGACGCGGCATGATCATTTCTAGTCGATCGTCCAGTTTTCCGCAAGTCAGCCGCCGTGGCTATACTGGCCAGATAGCGCCGATTTGTTCCGGCTTGCGGGCGCTCTACAAATTCCGCTAAAGACTGCGACGCTCACCCGGTGTCCCGCCTTGGCGGCCCCGGGTTTTTTCTTGCCGACTCACGATGACCACGCTCGGAGACGTCCAGCCGCAATCGATGCATTTCGCCGAGCCGCTGACGCTGCGCAGCGGCGCGGTGCTGCGCGACTACACGCTCGTCTACGAGACCTACGGCACGCTCGCCGCGGACCGTCGCAACGCGGTGCTGGTGTGCCATGCGCTCAATGCCAGCCACCATGCCGCCGGCACCTATGCGGGCGAGGCCCGCAGCGAAGGCTGGTGGGACAACCTGATCGGGCCGGGCAAGCCGCTGGACACCGACCGCTTCTTCGTCATCAGCGTCAACAACCCCGGCTCCTGCTTCGGCTCGACCGGGCCCATGCATGTCAATCCCGATCCCGCGGCCGGCGGGCGTCGCTATGGCGCCGATTTCCCGGTCGTCACCGTGGAGGACTGGGTTGAGGCCCAGGCCCGCCTCGTCGATGCGCTCGGCATCGGTCAGCTGGCGGCGGTCATCGGCGGCAGCCTCGGCGGCATGCAGGCGCTCGCCTGGGCGCTGCGCCACCCCGAAAGGCTGCGCCTGTGCGTGGCGGTGGCAACGGCCCCCAATCTTTCGGCGCAGAACATCGCCTTCAACGAAGTCGCGCGCCGGGCGATCGTCACCGACCCGGACTTCCACGGCGGCCACTTCTACGAGCACGGGGTGCTGCCGCGGCGCGGCCTGCGCGTGGCCCGCATGATCGGGCACATCACCTACCTCTCCGACGACGCGATGGAGGCCAAGTTCGGTCGGGACATGCAGGCCGGTCGCCTGGGCTACAGCACCCAGAACGTCGAGTTCCAGATCGAGGGCTACCTGCGCCACCAGGGCGACAAGTTCAGCGAGTACTTCGACGCCAACACCTACTTGCTGATCACTCGCGCGCTCGACTACTTCGACCCCGCGCACGCCCACGACGGCGACCTGACGGCGACGTTCGCAGCGGCCCGCTGCCGCTTCGAGATCATCAGCTTCACCACGGACTGGCGCTTCGCGCCGGCACGCTCGCGCGAGATCGTCAAGGCGCTCGTCGACAACCGCCTCGATGTCAGCTACGCCGAGATCGACGCCCCACACGGCCACGACGCCTTCCTGCTCGACGATCCGCGCTACCACGGCTTGCTGCGCGCGTCGTTCGACAACCTGGCTGCGGAGGTCCGATGAGGCACGTCGTGGCATCGTCGAGGCGGGCCGAGCGCCGGGCCGCTCCCAAGCCGGCCCGCATCCCCTCGGGGGATCGATCGACGTATTCGTCGAGCGAGGGGTACCCATGAGCGAGCGCAAGGACATGGAGCTGATCGCCGAGCTGGTGCCGCAGGGCTCGCGCGTGCTCGACCTCGGCTGTGGCGACGGCGAGCTGCTCGCCCACCTGCGCGACCGGCGTGGCTGCAGCGGCTACGGCATCGAGATCGCCGACGCCAACGTGCTGTCGTGCAGGCAGCGCGGCGTCAACGTCATCCAGTTGAACCTCGAGGAGGGCCTGGCGCTCTTCGAAGACCAGAGCTTCGACGTTGTCCTGCAGCTCGATACGCTCCAGCACCTGCGCAACACCGAGAAGATGCTGCGCGAGACCGCGCGCGTCGGCCGCATCGGCATCGTCAGCTTTCCGAACTTCGCCCACTGGCCGAACCGGCTTCGCGTCTTCGGTGGGCGGATGCCGGTGACGCGGGTGCTGCCGTACCAGTGGTACGACACGCCCAACATCCGCGTCGGCACCTATGCCGATTTCGAGGTGCTCGCCGTCAAGGACGGCCTGCGCATCCTCGACTCCTTCGGCATCCAGGGCGGAAGGGTGGTGCGGCGCGGGCCGAACCTGCTGGCCAGCGTCGCGGTCTTCAAGTTCGAACGCGGTTGAAACGCTTCGACGGTGTCGAATCGGGCGGCCCACGTTCGTCGTGGGGTTGTGGGTCGGCTGCGCGTCACGCAAGGGTCGCGCGGCTGTGGGAAGATCGCGCCTTTTGACCCAGCCCGCCGTCGCCGGCGCCCTGCGGACGTGGTGAAGTCGCTTCGGTGACGCCACTCCGTGGTCAGGAAGTCATCGTCAACGCGCCCCTGCTGCGCATCTGCCCGAAAGGTCCCTGATGTCTGCGTCGAACAACGCCGCAACGCCGATCCTTGCCTTGCGTCGCGCCGCATGGATCGGCGTGATCGGCCTGGCCGCTTGCGGACAGCAGGCCTCGGCGCCGGCCGGGCCCGGCGCCGGCGGTGCGCCGCCGCCGGCCGAGGTGGGCGTCGTCACCGTGACCACGCGAGCTGTCGGACTCACGACCGAGTTGCCGGGGCGGCTGGAGGCCTCGCGCACAGCGCAGGTGCGCGCGCGCGTCGCCGGCATCGTCCAGAAGAGACTCTTCACCGAAGGCAGCGACGTCAAGGCCGGGCAGCAACTGTTCAGGATCGATGCCGCTTCCTACCAGGCCGCGGTCGCCAGTGCCCAGGCTGCGCTGGCGCGGTCGCAGGCCAACCTGACGCAGGCCACGGCGCAGGCCGAGCGCTACAAGCCGCTGCTCGAAGCCAATGCCATCAGCAAGCAGGACTACATCAACGCCGTCGCGGCGCAGAAGACCGCCGAGGCCGATGTCGCCGCGGCGCGGGCCTCCGTGCAGACCGCGCAGATCAGCCTCGGCTACGCCGCGGTGACGGCGCCGATCTCCGGGCGCATCGGCCGCGCCCTCGTCACCGAAGGTGCGCTCGTCGGGCAGGGCGAGGCGACACCGCTTGCCGTGATCCAGCAGATCAATCCGATGTACGTCAACTTCACCCAGACGACGACCGACGTCCTGAAGCTGCGCCGTGATCTCGCCAGCGGGAAGTTCAAGCGCGCCAGCGGTCCGGATGCGGCGAACGTGGAGGTCATCCTCGAGGATGGCAGCGACTACGGCTCGCCCGGCCGGCTGCTATTCTCCGACCTCAGCGTCGACCCGACATCCGGGCAGATCACGCTGCGGGCCGAGGTTCCGAATCCACGCGGCCTGCTGCTGCCGGGCATGTACGTCCGGGTGCGGCTGCCGCAGGGCGAGGCGAGCAATGGCATCGTCGTCCCCCAGCAGGCGGTGCAGCGCGGCACCACCGGCGACAGCGTGATGGTCGTCGCTGCCGACGGCAAGGTCGCGCCGCGACCGGTCAAGATCGGTTCTGCCGTGGGCAATGACTGGATCGTCCTCGAGGGGCTCAAGCCGGGCGAACTGGTCATGGTCGACGGCTTCCAGAAGCTGCGTCCGGGGGCGACGGTCAAGCCGGTGCCGTGGCAGGCGAGCGCTTCGGCTCCGGGTGCGCCGGCGGCCGCTGCCAGCGGGGCGGCGTCCGGAGCGATGCCGGCCGCTTCGGGGCCTGCTTCCGCTCCCGCAGCGCGCGCCGCGTCCGGCAACTGAGGCCCGGTCATGGCGCAGTTCTTCATCGATCGCCCGATCTTCGCGTGGGTGATCGCGCTCTTCATCCTCGTCTTCGGCGGGGTGGCGATCAAGCAGCTCCCGATAGCGCAGTACCCGACGGTGGCGCCGCCTTCCATCGTCCTGACCGCCGTTTATCCCGGGGCCTCGGCCGAGACGCTGGAGAACAGCGTGATCAGCGTGATCGAGCAGGAGATGAACGGCTCGCCCGGCCTGATCTATCTGGAGTCGACCAGCCAGGCCAACGGCGTCGGCCAGATCACCCTGACTTTCGAGAGCGGCACCAGCCCCGACCTGGCCCAGGTCGATGTCCAGAACCGGCTGTCGCGTGCGGCGCCGCGCCTGCCGGCGGCGGTCACGCAGCAGGGGGTGCGGGTCGACAAGGCGCGTTCCAACTTCCTGCTGTTCACGATCCTCTCGTCGGACAACCCGGCGTTCGACCCGATCGCCCTCGGCGATTACGCCTCGCGCACCGTGCTGCCGGAGATCCAGCGCCTGTCCGGCGTCGGCCAGGCCCAGTTGTTCGGCACCGAGCGCGCGATGCGGATCTGGATCGATCCGGCCAAGCTGGTCGGCTTCAACCTGTCGCCGAGCGACGTCAACAACGCGATCCGCTCGCAGAACGCGCAGGTGTCATCCGGGACGCTCGGCGACCTGCCGATCGCGGCGAACCAGCCGATCAGTGCCACCGTCGTCGTTGCCGGACAGCTGACGACGGTGGAGCAGTTCGGCTCGATCGTGCTGCGTGCGAACACCGACGGCTCGACGGTCCGGCTGCGCGACGTCGCCCGGGTCGAGCTCGGTGGCCAGAGCTACTCGACATCGGCGCGCCTGAACGGCAAGCCGTCGACCGGCATCGGCGTTCAGCTCTCCCCGACCGGCAACGCACTGGCCACGGCTGATCGCGTCCGCACCCGGATGGAAGAGCTGTCGCGCTATTTTCCCCAGGGCGTCCGCTACGACATCCCGTACGACAGCTCGCGCTTCATCCGCATCTCGATCCGCCAGGTCGTCGAGACGCTGGTCGAGGCGGTGATCCTGGTCTTCCTCGTGATGTACCTGTTCCTGCAGAACCTGCGCTACACGCTGATCCCGACCATCGTGGTTCCGGTGTCGCTGCTCGGCGCGTTCAGCATGATGTACGTGTTCGGCTACTCGATCAACGTGCTGACGATGTTCGCGATGGTGCTGGCCGTCGGCATCCTCGTCGACGATGCCATCGTCGTCATCGAGAACGTCGAGCGCATCATGAGCGAGGAAGGCCTGTCGCCGCGCGACGCCACCAAGAAGGCGATGGGCCAGATCACGGCGGCGCTGATCGGCATCAGCGTGACGCTGGTCTCGGTGTTCCTGCCGATGGCATTTTTCGCCGGCGCGGTCGGCAACATCTATCGCCAGTTCTCGCTGGTGATGGTGAGCGCAATGCTGTTCTCGGTCTTTCTCGCACTGTCGCTGACGCCGGCGTTGTGCGCCACCTTTCTGAAGCCCGTCGAAGCGGGTCACAAGCAGGCCAAGGGCGGACCCTTCGGCTGGTTCAACCGGGGTTTCACGGCGACGACCCATGGCTATGAAGGCTGGGTCGCCAAGATCCTCAAGCGCACCGGGCGCTTCCTGCTGATCTACGGCGCCATCATCGCCGTCGTGGGCTTCATGTACGTGCGGATGCCGGGGTCGTTCCTGCCGAACGAGGACCAGGGGTACCTGATCGCCAACGTCCAGCTGCCGCCGGGTGCGACGCAGGCGCGCACGCTGGCGGTGATGCAGGAGGCCGAAGGCTTCTTCCTGAAGCAGCCCGAGGTCGACAAGATGGTCAGCGTGCTCGGCTTCAGTTTTTCCGGCGCGGGCCAGAACGCCGCCCTGGCCTTCGTCACCCTCAAGCCCTGGGGCGAGCGCAAGGGGCCGGAGCATTCGGCGCAGGCGATCGCCGGGCGCGCTTTCGGCGCCCTCTCGAAGGTCCGCGACGCCTTCATCTTCGCGCTGGTGCCTCCGGCCATTCCCGAACTCGGCACGGCTACCGGCTTTGCCTTTCGCCTGCAGGACCGGGGCGGCAACGGCCATGCCGCGCTGGTGGCCGCGCGCAATCAGCTGCTCGGCATGGCCGCGCAGAGCAAGGTCCTTGCGGGTGTGCGCCCCGACGGCCTGGAGGACGCGCCGCAGCTGCAGCTCGACATCGACCGGGATCGGGCGAGCGCCCTCGGCGTCTCCTTCGACAGCATCAACAGCGTGCTGTCGACGTCGCTCGGCTCGTCCTACGTCAACGATTTCCCGAACGCCGGGAGACTGCAGCGCGTCATCGTCCAGGCCGATGCGCCCGACCGGATGCAGCCGGAAGACCTGCTGCAACTCAACGTCTTGAATGCCCAGGGCAAGCCGGTTCCCGTGTCGGCCTTCGCGACGACGCGCTGGATCACCGGTCCGATCCAGACCGTGCGCTTCAACGGTTATCCGACGATGCGGATCTCCGGCGACGCCGCGCCCGGGTATTCGACGGGCGACGCGATGACCGAGATGGAGCGTCTTGCCCAGCAACTGCCCGCAGGCTTCGCCTACGAGTGGACGGGTCAGTCGCGCGAGGAGCGTCTCTCCGGCTCCACCGCGACCATCTTGCTCGCGTTCTCGCTGCTGGCGGTGTTCCTCGCCCTGTCCGCGCTCTACGAGAGCTGGTCGATCCCAATGGCGGTGCTGCTCGCGGTGCCGCTCGGCGTGCTCGGCGCGGTGCTCGGCGCGAGCCTGCGCGGGATGCCGAACGACGTCTTCTTCAAGGTCGGGATGATTACCGTCATCGGCCTGTCGGCGAAGAACGCGATCCTGATCATCGAGTTCGCGAAGGACCTGCACGCCCAGGGCAAGGACCTGGTGTCGGCGACGCTCGAAGCGGTGCACCTGCGATTCCGTCCGATCCTGATGACGTCCATCGCCTTCATCCTCGGCGTGCTGCCGCTGGTCGTCTCCTCCGGCGCCGGCTCGGCGAGCCAGCGCGCGATCGGCACGGGCGTAATGGGCGGAATGATCACCGCCACCGTTCTCGCGGTCTTCTTCGTGCCGGTGTTCTTCGTCGTCGTGCGGCGCCTGTTCAAGGGCAGCGACCGCCAACGGGCGATGTATGCCCACGAACTCGACAAGCAGCCGCCGATGCCGGCAGCGTCGCAGGAGGGCGCCCATGAGTGAAGTCTGTCTGCGCCGCGCCCTGCGCGCTCTGGCTGCAACTGCACTGACGCTCGGCAGCGCCGGTTGCATGAACCTGATCCCTGCCTACGAGCGACCGGCCGCGCCGGTCGCATCGACGTATCCCCTGGGCACCGCGCCGGTGGCGACGGTGGGCCCGGCGGCGGCCGACATCCAGTGGCAGCGTTTCTTCGCCGACCCCCGCCTGCGCGCGCTGATCGGGGCCGCGCTGCGCGACAACCGCGACCTGCGCATCGCCGTCCTCAACATCGAACAGGCGCGTGCGCTCTACGACGTCCGCCGCGCCGACGAATTGCCGACGGTCGGTGCCGGCGCCACCGTGCAGCGCCAGCCCGGCTCCAACGGCAAGCTCACGAACACCTACGCGGTCGGCCTGGCGCTCAGCAGCTACGAGCTCGACTTCTTCGGCCGCATCCGCAGCCTCAGCCAGGCCGCGCTGGCGCAGTACTTCTCCACCGAGGAAGCACGCAAGACGGTGCAGATCAGCCTGGTGGCGTCGGTCGCCAATGCCTATCTCGGCGTGCTCGCCGACGACGAGCTGTTGCGCGTGACGCGCCAGGCATTGGCCACGCGCGAGGACTCGCTGAAGCTGACCAAGCTGAAGTTCGACTACGGCGCGGTCTCCGAGCTCGATTACCGGCAGGCGGAGTCGCTGCTCGAAGGCGCCCGGGTCACGCTGGCGCAGGCGCTGCGCCAGCGCGCACTCGATGAGGACGCCCTGGTGCTGCTGATCGGGCAGCCGCTGCCTGCCGACCTGCCGCCGCCGCTCGCCCTCGACGGCGCGCAACTGACGGCCGATCTGCCCGCGGGGCTGCCCTCCGACCTGCTCGAACGCCGTCCCGACATCCGCGCCGCCGAGCAGCAGCTGCGCGGCGCCAATGCCAACATCGGCGCCGCACGGGCGGCATTCTTCCCGCGGATCGCGCTGACCGCGAACTTCGGAACCGCGAGCACCCAGCTCTCGGGGCTGTTCAAGAGCGGTTCCTTCGCCTTGACCGGGACCGGGCAGCTGCTCGCACCGATCTTCGATGCGGGACGCAACGAATCCAACCTCGCCGTCGCCAAGGTGAACCGCGATATCGCCACGGCTCAATACGAGCGCGCCATCCAGGTCGCATTCCGCGAGGTCTCCGACGCCCTTGCCGGGCGCGCCACCCTCGGCGAGCAATTGCGCGCCCAGCTCGCGCAGGCGCGCGCCGAGGAGGTGCGCTACAAGCTCTCCGATCTGCGGTACCGCAACGGCGCGTCGAGCTATCTCGAGGTCCTGGATGCCCAGCGTTCGTACTTTCTGGCCCAGCAGGCGGTGGTGCAGGTGCAGGCGGCCCAGGTGCAGAACCTCGTGACGCTCTACCGGGTGCTGGGCGGGGGCTGGACCGATCTCCCGAGCGGCGGCTGATCACGCCGTTCGGAGGCGACTTTTCCTGGAGTTCTGGAGGCACACGCGGCGGCAGTCTGGCGGCCGGGCCGCGTGAGGCGTGCGGGTGTCACCCGGGCGCCTTGGGCGGGCTCCGTGGTTCCGCGCCGGAATCGGGCGCAGGCGGCCAGAAGCAGCACACCGTCCAGGCCAGGCTGAGCGCTTCGCCGATCACCGTCTTCGCGCCGGCGCTGCTTCGCCACCAGTGTCCTGCGTCGTATTCCTGCGGCCGCGCGGCCAGCACGCCGACCTCGACCCCGGGGCCGAGCGCCATCCGGTAGAGCATCCGTGTGCGGCGCGCGTGCACGCCCGCCGAATAGAGATCGACCGCCGGCAGCGCCGTGCCGGTGCGGCGGGCCCAGTCTCCGACCATCGCCGCCGAGAGGAAGGTGCGGTCTTTCGTCGATTGGGGTGCCGGCACCGCGAACACTGGCGGATCGCCGGTGGCAGCGTGCGTGGCGAGGTAGTCCGCAGCGCGCGCCGCGAAGGTGGTCCAGTGACGGACCCCGGCCCAGGCGCCGATCGGTCCGCCAGTGGTGAGGATGCGTTCGTAGCGACCGCCGCGGGCGGTCGCCAGCGCCTGGTCGAGCTCGGCCTCGGTCAGCCAGCCTTCGACGACGAGCGTGCGTGCACCGGCGCCGTCGGGTCCGAGCGCCGGCGCGTGAGGCGCCATCCAGGCCGGACCGAGGGTGGCGGCGCCGACCAGCAGCGCGGCGCCGATGGCGACGAGCAGCAGCGCGGTCGGCCATGTGGGCCACCAGACTTCGCGGCGCCGAAACCAGCGTGCCAAGGCGACTCCCCGGGATTTCGCGCTCAGCCGCGCTCGCCGTGCTCGCCATTCCCGGCCGTGATCGGGTCGCGCTCGACCAGCGGCTCGAAATCGGCGACCTTCTTGGCCTTCCACGCCGCGATCGCGACCGCCATCTCGGCGGTGTCGAAGATCGCGCTTTGCAGCAACGTCATCTGCTGCAAGGCCGCCGCGGTCGAGTGGTCGCGAGCGTAATTGAGGGCGAGCTTGCTGCCGGCGATGGCGAGCGGCGACTTGGCGGCGATCTCGCGCGCCAGCCCCATGGCGTGGTCGAGCGTCGCGGCCGCGTCGGGCAGAACCGCATTGACGAGGCCGACGGCGAGTGCACGCTCCGCGCCGAGGCGCTCACCCGTGTATGCCATCTGTCGTGCCACACCCGGCGGCACGATCTTCGGCAGGCGCTGCAGCACGCCGAGATCGGCCGTCATCCCGATCGTGATCTCCTGGACCGTGAAAAAGGCATCGGCGCTGCAGACGCGAATGTCGCACGCGGTCGCGAGATCGAGCGCCCCGCCGACGCAGCCGCCCTGGACCGCGCAGATCACTGGATAGCGGGCTTCGTCGAGCGCGCTGAAGCAGTCGATCAGGCGGCGCAATGTCTCCTGGAAGGCCAGCCGCGCACGGGCGTTGCCGGTGGTCAATTGCAGATCGTCCGCGCCGAAGACGTCGAGCGCCATCCCGGCGCAAAAGTGCCGGCCTGTCGAGGAGACCACCATCGCGCGAACGTTGCCGGCATCGTCGAGGCCGCGCACGGCGTCGCGCAGAGCGGGGAAGAAGGGCGGCGACATGGTGTTCATGCGCTCGGGCCGGTTGAGCTGCAGGTGGGCGATGCCGCCGTCGACGACGAGACTGAAGAATTCGTTCATGCCGGGCTCCGACGAATGGCGAGGTGAAGTCGGGGACTGTGCCTCAAGTCGGCGGGTGCGGCCACCCGCGCAAATCCTGCGCAACTCCGCAGCCTTCGAGCCACGCGGCGCAAAGGTTCGACAAAACGCAGAGAGGGATTCGCCACGCAGGGAGGGTCTGCCTACACTGCCAGCCATGGACTCGACCTTGAAGACGCACGACGGCCTGACCCTGCAGCTGCGTCAATGGCCGTGTCCCGGCGGACGCGGCTGCGTCGTCCTCGTCCACGGACTCGGCGAACACATCGGTCGCTATCGGCATGTGGCCGAGCGGCTCACGCATGGGGGCTGGAGCGTGCTCGGCTACGACCAGCGCGGGCATGGCGTGAGCGAGGGAGCGCGCGGCCAGCTCGCCACGAGCGCCGACCTGTTGCGCGATCTCGCGCTGGTGATCGACGTGGCGCGCGCCGGCCACGCCGGCCCGCTGGTGCTGCTCGGCCACAGCATGGGCGGCCTGGTCGCCGCCCGCTTCATCGCCGAAGGCCTCGAACCCGAGCCCGCCGACTGGCATCGCCCGGTCGATGCGCTGGTGCTGTCGTCGCCGGCGCTGGACACCGGCATGCGTCAGGGCCAAAGGCTCCTGCTGGCGCTGCTCGGCCCGCTGACGCCGAATCTCGCCGTCGCCAACGGCCTGAAGCCGGAGTGGATATCGCGCGATGCGGCGGTCGTTGCGGCGTATGTCGCCGATCCCCTGGTCCACGACCGGATCGCGCCGCGGCTGGCGCGCTTCATCGTCGATGGCGGCGAATTCGTCCGGTCGCGCGCGCCGCGTTGGCAGGTTCCGACATTGCTGCTCTTTGCCGGCAGCGACCGTTGCGTCGCCCCGGCGGGCGCCGCCGCGTTCGGGGCCGCGGCGCCGGCGGATGTCGTCACGGTCCGCGAATTCGCGCCGCTCTTCCATGAGATCTTCAACGAGCCCGAGCAGGAGGAGGTTTTCACCGTCCTGGGCGATTGGCTGGCTCTGCAAGCAGCGCCGGAATCCGCGGTGCCCTGAGGCCCGGCCAGCCGTTCTAAACTCGTTCGCATTCGATCAACGGATACCGCCATGAACGCACGCGACCCCAACCTGCCGCTCCAGCCCGACGAGGCCACGGCGCTGTCGGCCTTCGTCGACCGCGCCTGGGACGAGGAGATCGTGCCGGCGCTCACCGACTACATCGCCATCCCCGCCAAGAGCCCGATGTTCGACGCCGACTGGCAGCGCAACGGCCACATCGAGCGCGTGATCCGCGACGCCGCAGGCTGGGTTGAAGGCTGCAAGGTCGCCGGTCTCAAGCTCGAGGTCGTGCGTCTCGAAGGCCGCACCCCGGTGATCTTCTTCGAGGTGCCGGCAACCCGTGCCGGCAGCACTGACACGATCTGCCTGTACGGCCACCTCGACAAGCAGCCCGAATTCAACGGCTGGCGCTCCGATCTCGGACCGTGGACGCCGAAATACGAGGGCGGACTGCTCTACGGTCGCGGCGGCGCCGACGATGGCTACGCGGTCTACGCCGCGCTCACCGCGATCATGGCGCTGGATCGCCAGGGCATCCCGCGGCCGCGCTGTGTCGGCATCATCGAGAGCTGCGAGGAAAGCGGCTCCTTCGACCTGCCGGCCTACATCGATGCATTGAAAGCGCGCCTGGGCAACGTCAGCCTGGTGGTTTGCCTCGACAGCGGTGCCGGCAACTACGACCAGCTCTGGCTGACCACCAGCCTGCGCGGCATGGTCAGCGGCACGCTCAAGGTCGAGATTCTCACGGAAGGCGTGCACTCCGGCGACGCCAGCGGCCTGGTGCCGTCGAGCTTCCGGATCCTGCGCCAGGTGCTCGACCGGCTCGAGGATTCGAAGACCGGCCGACTGCTGCCCGAAAGCTTTCACTGCGAGATTCCCGCCGACCGCGTCGAGCAGTCGCGCGCCACCGCGAAGATCCTGGGCGAGCAGGTCTGGAAGCGCTTTCCCTGGGCCTGCGGCGCCGATGGCGGCGCGACCCTGCCGACGACGACCGATCCGCTCGAGGCGCTGCTCAACCGCACCTGGAAGCCGACCCTGAGCGTGACCGGCGTCGACGGCTTCCCGGCCTTGAACGATGCCGGCAACGTGCTGCGGCCGTTCACGACTTTCAAGCTCAGCCTGCGGCTGCCGCCGATGATCGACGGCAATACCGCCGCGACCGAACTGAAGACGCTGCTCGAGGACAACGCGCCGTACAACGCCAAGGTCACCTTCGCAGCCGACGGGCGCGTCGGCGCGCGGGGCGCGACCGGATGGAACGCGCCCGCACTCAGCCCGTGGCTGGAGGACGCGCTCAACGCCGCGTCACGGGCGCAATACGGCGAGCCCTGCGGCTACATCGGCCAGGGCGGCACGATCCCGTTGATGAGCATGCTGCAGAAGAGCTTTCCGGCCGCGCAGATGATGGTTTGCGGCGTCCTCGGTCCGAAGAGCAACGCCCACGGCCCGAACGAGTTCCTGCATGTGCCCTACGGCAAGAAGCTGACGGCGGCGGTGGCGCAGGTGATGGCGGCCTGTGGCTGACAGCGTGCTCGGGCGCAGGCCGGCCGCCTTCGCTCCCCCCCGGATCAGTCGTTGGTGCGGCGCCTCCGAGTCACCCACCCTATCACGCCGAGACCCAACGCCATCATGGCGTAGGTTTCCGGTTCGGGAATGGCCGGTACGTCAGGGATGACCTCGCCCCCGCGGACCTGGAAGTTGTACTGACCTGCCACATTGCTGTTCAGCGAATTGGAGATCAGCGCATTGGGACCGCCGTTCACGAGCGCGCCGTTGATGAGCGAACCTGGCAGCGTGGCGTTCGAGGTGACGCTGGTCCAGTACCCTGCTAGGGCCGACGTACCGCCGAGGCCGCCCGCCGGCGCCCCGCTGGCGGTGCCGGCTTCCCATACGAT
Organism: Burkholderiales bacterium; assembly: GCA_038318385.1. GTDB lineage: Bacteria > Pseudomonadota > Gammaproteobacteria > Burkholderiales > Burkholderiaceae_C > Schlegelella_A. Next base: position 59,377 of record JBBQCD010000021.1, read on the forward strand.
GGTGTCGTAGTTGAACTGAATGTCGAAGTCGCCGGCGCCAACGTCATTGCGATCGGTGAGGATCAGCTGGAAGCTGTTGAAGATCGGCTGCGAGCTGAACACCCCGACGTTGATCCAGTTCACGCCGAAAACGTTGCGTCCGTTCAAGGTGGCTGCATCGTAGGTGACGGGGTTGGAGCCCGCGGCACGCGTGTCGACGTCGGCGAAGAAGGGCGCAATGATGGGGCCGAACGATCCCGCGCTGATCGCTGAGGGCGTGAATGTGCCCAACGCGCTGTTGAAGGTGATGTTGCCGTTGTTGTTGACGTACGTCTGCGAGTAAGAAGTGCCGTTGATCAATGCGGAGAACCCAAGGCTGACCTGACCGGTCGACCCGTCGTCGTTGGCCGGCAGAACCGTCGTGAACAGGGACGAATCATGGACCGCACCTGCGTTGGCAGCGGCAGCGCTCAGCGCGAGGGACGCGACCACGAGGGCCTGGGGAAAGCTAGAGAGGCGCACGACGGTTCTCCTCATTTGGGGGGAAGGGAAAACCCAACGGTACGCGCGATCTTGTTACATTCAACCCCCGGTTTAGGGGGAAACACCTGCAGGCGGCCTGGTCAATCCAGCATGCCGCGCGTCAGCGCCTCGGCCGTCTCGATGCCGTCGACCGCGGCCGACATGATGCCGCCGGCATAGCCGGCGCCTTCCCCGGCCGGATAGAGGCCGCGCACGTTGAGGCTTTGCCGGTCGGCTCCCCGGGTGATCCGCAGCGGCGACGAGGTGCGCGTCTCGACACCGGTCAGGACCGCATCGTCCATCGTGTAGCCCGGGATCTGGCGTGCGAAGGCCGGCAGCGCCTCGCGGATCGCTTCGATCGCATACCCCGGCAAGGCCGCGCCCGCGTCGAGATCGGTCATCCGCACGCCCGGCTTGTACGAGGGCAGCACGGCGCCGGGTGCGGTCGACGCCTGCCGCCTCAGGAAGTCGCCGACGAGCTGAGCCGGTGCCTGGTACCCGCCGCCGCCGAGTTCGAAGGCACGTGACTCCCAGTGGCGCTGGAAGACGATGCCGTCGATCGGACCGGGCTCGCCTTCGCCCGCACCTGCGAAGGCAGGCTGGCGCAGATCCGCGGGCGTCAGGCCGACGACGATGCCGGCATTCGCGTTGCGTTCGTTGCGCGAGTACTGGCTCATCCCGTTGGTGACGACCCGCCCCGGCTCCGATGTCGCGGCGACGACGGTGCCGCCGGGACACATGCAGAAGCTGTAGACCGAGCGGCCGTTCTTCGCGTGGTGGATGAGCTTGTAGTCGGCCGCGCCGAGCAGCGGATGGCCTGCGCTCGGGCCGAAACGCGCCTTGTCGATCACCGACTGCGGATGCTCGATGCGCAGGCCGATCGAGAACGGCTTGGGATCGAGGTGCACGCCGCGCGCGTGCAGCATCGCGAAGGTGTCGCGGGCACTGTGTCCCGGGGCGAGCACGACCTGGTCGGCGGCGATCTCCTCGCCGTCCGGGTGCGCGGCATTCACGACGACCACGCCGCGCATCCGGCCATCGTCGATCGCGAAGTCGACGACGCGCTGGCCGAAGCGGATCTCGCCGCCGAGGGTCTGGATCTCGGCGCGCATCTTCTCGACGACCCCGACGAGCCGGAAGGTTCCGATGTGGGGCTTGGCGACGAAGAGGATCTCGTCGGGGGCTCCGGCCTTGACGAATTCGTCGAGCACCTTGCGGGTCAGATGCCGCGGGTCGCTGATCTGGCTCCACAGCTTGCCGTCGGAGAACGTTCCGGCGCCGCCCTCGCCGAACTGCACGTTCGACTCGGGCTCGAGTACGCCCTGGCGCCACAGGCCCCAGGTGTCCCGGGTTCGTTCGCGCACCGCCTTCCCGCGCTCCAGCACGATCGGCCGCAGTCCTGCCTGGGCGAGCAGCAGCGCGGCGAAGATGCCGCACGGTCCGAAGCCGATGACCAGCGGACGCGAACTGCCGCGCGCGGCGTAGCCGTCGGGCGCGTGTCCGACGAGCCGGAAGGTGCCGATGTGCGGTTTGGCGACGAAGAGGATCTCGTCGGGGGCTCCGGCCTTGACGAATTCGTCGAGCAC
>JBBQCD010000022.1:0-59711 GCA_038318385.1 Burkholderiales bacterium
CGGCCGCTTCGTCGTCGGCGGCCCGCAGGGCGACTGCGGCCTCACTGGCCGCAAGATCATCGTCGACACCTATGGCGGCGCCTGCCCGCACGGCGGCGGCGCGTTCTCGGGCAAGGATCCGTCGAAGGTCGACCGCTCGGCAGCCTACGCGGCGCGTTACGTCGCCAAGAACATCGTCGCCGCCGGCATCGCCCGGCAATGCCAGATCCAGGTCGCCTACGCGATCGGCGTCGCCAAGCCGATGAACGTCACGGTCTACACCGAAGGCACCGGCAAGATCTCCGACGAGAAGATCGCCGCGCTGGTCACCGAGTTCTTCGACCTGCGCCCGAAGGGCATCATCCAGATGCTCGACCTGCTGCGCCCGATCTACGAGAAGACCGCCGCCTACGGCCACTTCGGCCGCGAGGAGCCGGAGTTCACCTGGGAGCGGACCGACAACGCGAAGGAGCTGCGCGCGGCGGCGGGGCTGTAGGCCACGCGTCCGCGACAGCGGACCAATTGCCTTGCGGCGCAGTCTGACTTCGCCCGGCGAAGTCAAGCGGCAATCGGCCGCAGGCCGCAGGCCGCAGGCCGCAGGCACAAGGCGTAGGCGCTGCGCGGGGCGGCGGGGGATGTTGGCCCGCGTCAGAGTGCTCCGCTGGACGCCCTGGCACAAGCCGGGCCCGACCTGCGTTCCGGGAATTCTTAGTCACTCCGGCCGGGCCCGGCTTGCGCCAGGGCTGCACCGAGGTAGTCCGACGCTGCGGCGCTCGGCGGCGCTTCAGAACTTGCCGTGCTGCAGATAGGCCTGTTGCGGGTCGACGCCGGCGAGGATCGCGGCGCGGACCTTGTCCTCGGTCTGCATCGCTGCGGTCGCCGCGTCGATGACCTCGGTGGCCAGCGCCGACGGGATGACGACGATGCCGTCGCAGTCGGCCAGCACGAAGTCACCGCTGCGCACCACCACCTGGGCGTACGTGATTGGCTCCCCGTAGGCGACCGGCACCCAGGCGCCGACGATGTCGCGCGGCGTCGCCTTGTCGCAGAACACCGGAAAGCCGATGCGGCGGATGAAGGCGGTATCGCGGCAACCGCCGTCGACGATGTAGCCGCGCACGCCCCGGAACTGCAGCGTCTCGGCCGAGAGCTCGCCCATCAGTGCGCGCTCGCTGTCGTGACCCTGCACCATCGCCACATGGCCCTTCGGCACGCGTCCGAGCAGTTCGGTCCAGCGCAGCAGCGACTCGTGAGGCGTGACGCTCGCATCAGGCGCACCGCGCACCGTGTACACCGGACCCGCCGCGACCATGTCGCGATCGAGCGGCACGATCGACGGCGGCAGCACGCACTGGGTGTGGCCGCGCTCGCGCAGCATGTCGTAGACGACGCCCGTGTAGCAGCGCACGAGGCGCTCGGTCATCGTCTGCAGGGATCGGTCCTCGGTCACCACGTCGCTCTCCTTCGGGCTGCGCCAGGGCGGCGCTGCCGCACTCTACTGCGCTGCGGCATCATTCCAGGATGACGCCGACCCTCGACGCACTGCGCCGCTACGCGGTCGCGCGCTCGCTGTTCGCATCGACCACGCTCGGCCGCGCGATCGAGACGCTCGGCTTCGTGCAGGCCGATCCGATCCGTGCACCCGCCCGAGCCCAGGACCTGACGCTGCGCCACCGCGTCAAGGGCTATGTCGCGGGTGACCTGGAGCGGCGCTACCCGCGCCTGGACGTGCAGGAAGACTTCTTCGTCAACTACGGCTTCCTGCCGAGCACGCACTGGGCCACGATGCACCCGCGTTCGGCAACCCAGCCGTGGGACGCGGCGACGCGGCGGCGTGCGGCGGCCATCCTCGATTTCGTGCGCGACCGCGGCAGCGTCCATCCCCGCGCCGTCGATGCCCACTTCGCCCACGGCAGCGTCACCAACTACTGGGGCGGTGCGTCGAACGCCACCACGCACCTGCTCGACGGCCTGCACTACCGCGGCCAGCTGCGCGTGGTTCGCCGTGAAAACGGCATACGCATCTATGCCGCCCAGGTGCACGCGCCGCGATCACGCGACGCCGCCACGCGTCGCCTTCAGCTCGACACGCTCGTGGACCTGATCGTGCAGCAGTACGCGCCGCTGCCGGCAACGAGCCTGTGGAATCTGGTGGCGCGGCTCCAGCACGCCGTGCCGCAGCACCGCGCCGAGCTGCGTCCGGCGCTGCTGCGCGCCCAGTCGAGGCTCGCCCACGCCCGCATCGACGGGATCGCCTGGTACTGGCCGGCCGGGGAAGCCCCGCTGGAGGTCGGCGCGCGCCTGCCGCAGCGCGTGCGGCTCCTGGCACCCTTCGACCCCGTGGTCTGGGACCGGCGCCGCTTCGAGCTCTTCTGGGGCTGGCCCTATCGCTTCGAGGCGTACGTGCCGGCACCGAAGCGCCGCTGGGGCTACTACGCGCTGCCGCTGCTCTGGCGCGATCGCGTCATCGGCTGGGGGAATGTCGCGGTCGACGCGCGCGGACGACTGCAGGCGCGCCTGGGACACGTCGAGCGCGGCCCCACGCGCGATCCGATCTATCGACGCGAACTCGACGCCGAACTCGAACGGATGAAGGCCTTCCTCGGCCTCTCCGGCGGTTGAGTCGCCTCAGCGGGCACTGCCGAGCGGGCGCTGCAGCGCCGCGAGCAGCGCCCCCCCGGCGAGGACCAACGCCGAGACGACGAAGCCGCGCGCCAGTCCGCCGGGCCCGTCGGCGACGAGGCCGACCAGGCTGGGTCCAACGATCTGACCGGCGGCGAACACGATCGTGAACGCCCCGATACCGCCGGGCCAGGCAGCAGCCGGCAGGTTGTGGCGCACCAGGGCCGTCGTCGAGGCGACGATCGACAAAAAGACGCAGCCGAAGAGCAGCCCCGACGCGAAGACCGCGACCGGATGGGCGCTGAGCACCGGCAGCACTGTCGCGACCGCGAGCAGGCCGTTGAGGATCGCCAGGGACTCGCCGCCGCGGAAGCGCTGCAGCATGCCGGCCCAGAGCCACGACGAAACGATCACGCCGGCGCCGAGGACGATGAAGAAGGCGACGCTGCCGGCCGCGCTGATCCGCTGCTCGCGCAGCAAACCGATGACGAAGGTCATGTAGCCGATGTAGCCGAGACCGAACATCAGGTAGCCGGCCAGGCCGAAGCCGAACGGCGCCCAGCCGAACGGAAGGTGCGGCGTGGCGGCGGCCCGCGTGACCGCAAGGTGACGGGTGATGCGCCAGGTCAGCGCGGTCGCTGCCAGCGCCGCCAGGCCGAGTGCGATCCACGCGCCCTGCCACGCGTGCGAGGTGGCGCGCGCCACCATTGGCGGGACCATCAGCGCCGACGCGATGATGCCGACGCCGGTGCCGCCGTAGTAGATGCCGAGCACCAGCCCCGCGCCGATGCGGCCGCGGGGTCGCAGGCCGCTGGTGGCGGCGACGCCTTTCGCGACGGCGGCGCCCTCCGCTGCGGCCGTACCGTCCGCAGTGGCTGCGCTCTTCGTCGCAGCGCCGACCTCCGCCGTGGCGGCGAGGCGCGCCGCCAGCAGGCCTCCTGCAACAAAGGCCGCCGCGCTCGCCGCGCCGGTGAACAGGCGCAGCACGAAGAGCGCCGCATCGCTGGCGACGAGTCCGTGCGCGCCGAGCAGCATGCCGGAGCCGGCACTCCCGACCAGGAGGACGTCGCGGGCGTCGAAGCGGGCGAGCGCACGCGGCATCAGCAGCGCACCGACGAGGTAGCCGGCGGCATTGACGGTGTTCATGGCGCCGGCTGTGAAGTAGCTCCAGCCGAGGTCGGCCCGCATCGGCGGCAGCAGCAGTGCGTAGGCAAAGCGTGCCAGGCCGAGCGAGACTGCAGCGGCAAGCGCCAGTCCCGCGGCGACGGCCAGCGTGGACGGTGCCGGTCGCACGCTCATCGGCTCATGCGTCGCCGCTGATGTCGCGCCGCCGCATCACGCCCGAGCAGGTGCCGCGACGAAAGCATGCCCAGTGCGTGGCGAGGCGAACGAAGATCGCAGCCCGGGCATCATCCGCGCGCCTCCACGAGCAGGCGCGCGACCTCGGCGAACCCGGCTCCGCGCTCGCCCGCGGCGATGTACGCAGGCCAGGTGGTCAACTGCGCGGCGAACTGGCGCAGATTCGCCACGCCGACGCTGAGCGGGAAATGGCCGAACATCAGCTGGTCGTTGGTCGAGTCGCCGACATAGACCCACTGCGCTGTCTCCGCGTCGAGATCGCGCCCGTAGAGGCGGCGCACGATCCAGCGCGCACCGCTGAGCTTGTCGTGGTCGCCGAACCAGCCGTTGACGTGGATCGAGCTGACGGTGGCGGTCATGCCCTCCTCGCGCATGACCCGCTCGACCGCGGCGATCTGCGCGGCATCGAGGTGGGCGAACTCGGCGTGGTCGACGGCGATGTCGGTGACGCGGCCGGCGCTGTCGGTGGCCAGACGGCTGCCGGGAACTTCCCTCAGCACGCGCCCGGCCGCCGCCGCGAGCCGAAGGGCGTTGCGCTGCCGCGTGGCCTCGTCCTGCGCGTATTCGACGCGCAGTTCGCCTTGGGCGGTCCGCGCAAGCGCGACCGCGCCATTCTCGGCAACGATGGCGTCGAGAGGCCACTCCAGCGCGAACCCGCTGCTCCAGCCCATCGGCCGTCCGGTCACCGCCACCACGGAAATCCCGGCGTCGCGCAAGGTCTGCAGCGCGGCCAGCGCCTCGGGCTCGATCGCGCCTTCCCGCGTCAGGGTGTCGTCGATGTCAGTCAGGACGCCGCGCACCGCGCGTGCCGCAGCTCGCGGCAGTTGCTCGATCGGCAGCGGGCGGGGCGCACTCATGGGGCGGGAGTCTTGCACAAGCCCTGGCGCCGGCACGACCGCGCCCGCGTCGCTACAATCGGCAGCAGTTTCGAGGAGCGTTGCAAGGCCGTCCGGTCCCAGGCTCGAAACTCTTCATTGCAACCGCGCTCACCCGCACGAAAGCCCCGTGGGTGAGTCCAGCTCCCCCGGCGTGCTTCGAGCGGGTCCTTCGTGACCCTGGAGCCCGACCATGAATGCCATCCTGAAGCCCGCCAAGGCGCCCAAGACCGACAAGTCCGTCAAGCCCGTTCCGGCGGCGTCGCAGAACGCCGTCGCCGACCTCTCCCTCGCCGCCTGGGGCCGCAAGGAGATCCGCATCGCCGAGACGGAGATGCCTGGCCTGATGTCCATCCGCGAGGAGTTCGCCAAGACCCAGCCGCTGAAGGGCGCGCGCATCACCGGGTCGCTGCACATGACGATCCAGACCGCGGTGCTGGTCGAGACGCTGCAGGCACTCGGCGCGCAAGTCCGCTGGGCCTCGTGCAACATCTTCTCGACCCAGGACCACGCTGCCGCGGCGCTTGCTGCCAATGGGTTCGGTGGCGTCGGCACCCCGGTCTTCGCCTACAAGGGCGAGAGCCTGTCCGACTACTGGGACTACACCCACCGCATCTTCGAGTTCGCCCCCGGCACCCGCGGCGGCAAGTCGACTTCGGGTGAAGGCCCGAACATGATCCTCGACGACGGCGGCGACGCGACCTTGCTGATGCACCTCGGCAAGCGCGCCGAGCAGGACCTGTCGGTGCTCGACGCGCCGACCAGCGAAGAGGAGACCTGCCTCTACGCCGCGATCAAGGCCAAGCTCGCCCAGGACAAGACCTGGTACTCGCGCAAGAGCGCCGAGATCCTCGGCGTCACCGAGGAGACCACCACCGGCGTGCACCGCCTGAAGGAAATGAGCGTCAAGGGCACGCTGCTGTTCCGCGCCATCAACGTCAACGACTCGGTGACCAAGAGCAAGTTCGACAACCTCTACGGCTGCCGCGAGTCGCTGGTCGACGGCATCAAGCGCGCAACCGACGTGATGATCGCCGGCAAGGTCGCGGTGGTCGCCGGCTACGGCGACGTCGGCAAGGGTTCGGCCCAGGCGCTGCGCGCGCTCTCGGCGCAGGTCTGGGTGACCGAAATCGACCCGATCAATGCGCTGCAGGCGGCGATGGAAGGCTACAAGGTCGTGACGATGGACTACGCCTGCGACAAGGGCGACATCTTCGTCACCACCACCGGCAACAAGCGCGTGATCGGCCATGATCACATGGCCAAGATGAAGGATCAGGCGATCGTCTGCAACATCGGCCACTTCGACAACGAGATCGACATCGCTTCGGTCGAGAAGTACGAATGGGAAGAGATCAAGCCGCAGGTCGACCACATCAAGTTCCCGGACGGCAAGAAGATCATCCTGCTGGCCAAGGGCCGCCTCGTGAACCTCGGCTGCGGCACCGGCCACCCGAGCTTCGTGATGTCGTCGAGCTTCGCCAACCAGACGATCGCCCAGATCGAGCTCTTCACGCAGCCCGACAAGTACCAGGTCGGCCAGGTCTACGTGCTGCCGAAGCACCTCGACGAGAAGGTCGCGCGGCTGCACCTGAAGAAGGTCGGCGCGATGCTGACCGAACTCACCGACGAGCAGGCGGCCTACATCGGCGTCTCGAAGGCCGGGCCGTACAAGCCCGACACGTACCGCTACTGAGTCGCGGTCCAGGCAGCGAAGCGGAAATGCGGGCCGACCAGCTGATCGTGGCGCGCGGCCTGGCGCCGACGCGCTCGGCCGCGCAGCGCCTGATCGAGCACGGTGGCGTGCGCTGGCTGGCGCCGCGGGGCTGGGCCGCACCGCGCAAGGCCGGCGAGGACCTGCCGACCGACTGCAGCCTCGAGGTCGTCGACGACGCCGAACTGCGCTTCGTCTCGCGCGGCGGGCTGAAGCTCGACGCCGCGCTGTCGCACGCGCGGATCGACGTCGCCGGCCGGACCTGCCTGGACATCGGCCAGAGCACCGGCGGCTTCACCGACGTGCTGCTGCAGCGTGGCGCGGCGCGGGTCGTCGGCCTCGACGTCGGCCACGGCCAGCTGCACCAGCGCCTGGCGGCCGACCCGCGCGTCAGCGCGTTCGAGGGCATCAACGTTCGCGATGCGGCGGCGCCCGACTTCGAGCGCCAGGTGCCGCCGGCAGGGTTCGATCTCGTCGTCGCCGATCTGTCGTTCATTTCGCTCACGCATGCGCTACCGGCGATCGCGCGCCGCCTCGGCGCGCAGGGAACGGGGGTGCTGCTGGTCAAGCCTCAGTTCGAGCTCCAACCGGTGGACATCGGCCGCAACGGCCTCGTTCGCGATGCGGGCGCCTATCCGCGGGTCGAAGCGCGCATCCGCGCCGCTTGTGTGGCGCTCGCCCTCGCCGTCGACGACTACTTCCCGAGCGCGATCGAAGGCGGTGATGGCAACCGCGAGTTCTTCTCCGTCGTCCGCCACGCCGAGCCGGAGCAGCGATGACCCCCACCCGAAACGCCGCCACGCTGCCGATCAGCCTCGAGTTCTTTCCGCCGAAGACGCCCGACGGCGTCGCCAAGCTCGCCGCGGTGCGACGCGAGCTCTACACGCTGGCACCCCAGTTCTGCTCGGTGACCTATGGCGCCGGCGGCTCGACCCAGGAGGGCACGTTCCAGACCATCCAGGCGATCCTTGCCGAGGGTTGCGAAGGCGCGCCGCATTTCTCCTGCATCGGCGCAAGCCGCGAGTCGCTCCGCGCCGGGCTCGAGGCCTTTCGTGCCGCCGGCGTCCGTCGCGTGGTGGCGCTGCGCGGCGACCTGCCGAGCGGCTACGGCGGCTTCGGCGAGTTCCGCTACTCGAGCGACCTCGTCGCCTTCATCCGTGCCGAGACCGGCGACCACTTCCACATCGAGGTCGCCGCCTATCCAGAGATGCATCCGCAGGCGCGCTCGCCGCAGGCCGACCTGGAGGCCTATCTCATGAAGGTGCGCGCCGGTGCGACCTCGGCCATCACGCAGATGCTCTTCAACAGCGACGCCTACTTCCGCTTCATCGACGAGGCCCGCGCCGCTGGCGCCGACGTGCCGGTGGTTCCGGGAATCATGCCGATCATCAACGCGAGCGGCATCATGCGCTTCGCCGACAACTGCGGCGCCGACATTCCCCGCTGGATCCGCCTGCGGCTGCAGAGCTATGGCGACGACAACGCCTCGATCCGCGCCTTCGGCCTGGACGTCATCAGCAAGCTGTGTGAGCGCCTGCGCGACGGCGGCGCGCCGGGGCTGCACTTCTACACCATGAACCAGAGCCAGGCGACGCTCGAGATCTGCCGGCGCCTCGCCGCCTGAAGCCCCTGCTCAGTCTCGGCGCCTGAACCGCCGGTCAAATGGCGGGCCCCTGCCACATCACGCCGTCCTCGGTGAGGATGGCGTCGAGCTGCAGGTCACCGGGAGCCAGCCGCAGCATCGGCAGGAAACCGTGCGTGTAGCTGACGCCGATCATCAGCGGCCTGGGGGTGAGCGTGCCGAGGGCGCGCGCGAAGAAGCCACCGCCGTAGCCCAGACGCACCCCGCCGGGCCCGAAACCGAGGCACGGCACCACCAGCAACGCCGGATGAAACTCGTCGGTGTCCTTGGGCTTCGGGATGTCGAAGGCGTCGGGTTCCATCGGGCAGCCGGGGTACCAGACATGGAAGCGCAGGGAACCACTGGCCCGGTCCGACACCGGCAGTCCGATGCGCCGCGGCGCGCCCTCGACATCGCCCTCGCTCCAGCGATAGAGCGCCGGCAACGGGTCGAACTCGCCCTTGATCGGCCAGTAGGCGCCGATCGTGGTTTCCGGTCGTCCCGCCAGCCACGCCCGGAGCACGCTCTGCAATTGCACCGCCCGCTCGAGCCGGTCCGGCATGGCCAGGCGTGCCGCGACGAGCTTGCGGCGGATCGTCTGGCCTTCGGAGGCGCCAGGGCCCGTGAAGGATGGATCGGTCGATGGAGCAGGCATGGGTTTCAGACGCTTCCGCGTTCGGTGATGATCAACGCGAGACGCACATCATGCGGCAGCGGGGCGAGCACCGCGTCGTCGAGACGCGCTGCCGACCAGGCAACGCCCACTGCGCAGACGTCGGGATGGGCGGCAAGCCAGCGGTCGAAAAAGCCTCCGCCATAGCCGAGACGAAAGCCGCTCTCGGTATAGCCGACGCAGGGGACGACGACGACGTCGGGCAGTGCCATGGGGCCGTCGCTGGCCGCGATGCCGCACTCGTCGACAGCGCGCGGCAGTGCACCGTCCCAGCTTCGATAGTCCATCGAGGGCGGCTCGCGTCGGGCAAAAGGCAACGCCAGCCCACGTTTCGAAAGGCCATCTCCTGCCACCAGCGCACGTGCTGCGTTAAATTCGGAGCGGTGCGGCCAATACAGTCCAAGGCACGCCGGCTCGAGGGCCTCGACGGTCCTTCGCAATTCACGGCCGAGCGCCTCTTCGGCGGCGTCCCACTCTGCGCTGGCGGCGAAGCGAGCACGCTCTTCCAGCAGGCGGCTGCGCAACTCGGGGCGGGTCGACGGGACCGGATCGCGCAACACGGCAGTCAAGGCAATGGCGGGAAACTGAATCGGATGACGACGAAGAAATCAGTATATGGGTGGCCGCAGCGCGCGCTCGGCAGCATCGCCTTCGGGCTGGCGACGACGATCGTGGCCGGATTGGCGCTTGCACCGCGACCGACGCATGCGCAAGGCATCGAGGCCACCGTCATCGACGCGCGCGACGCGCTGCGTCGCAAGGACCGGGCGCGTCTGGCCGCCGATCGCGCCACCGCCGCGGCCGAGCGCAACCCGCTGGCGATGTGGGTCGACTACTGGGAACTCGCCAATCGACTCGGCGATGCCCGCCAGGACGAACTCGACGCGTTCGCGGCGCGCTGGCGCGGCACCTATGTCGAGGATCGCCTGCGCAACGACTGGCTGCTCGAACTCGGTCGGCGCCGCGACTGGACCAACTTCGCCGCCGAATTTCCACGCTTTCGGATGAACGACGACCGCGAGGTGACCTGCTATTCACTGCTCGTCGATCATCTCGCCGGCAAGGACGTGGCGCAGAGCGCGCTCGAAACATGGCTCGCGCAGCGTGATGGCGACGACGGCTGCGCGCTGATGGCCGCCACGCTCTACGACGCGAAGAAGCTGACTTCCGCCGACCTGTGGCGCAAGGCTCGCTTCGCCATCGACGCCGGCCGGCCGCGCGCCGCACGCCAGGCCGTCCAGTTGCTGGGACCTGGGCCGGCGAATGCCATCGGCGAGGTGATCGACAGTCCGGCGCGCTACCTGGCACGCAAGGCCAACGCGCAGCAGCGCACCGACTCCGAGCTGACGACCCTGGCCCTCATGCGCATGGCCTCCGCCGACCCCGATGCCGCCGCCGGCCTGCTCGCCGGCCGCTGGGAGCGGCTCTTGCCGGCGGATCTGGCGGCCTGGGCCTGGTCGAGCGTCGGCAAGCAGGCGGCGATCAAGCTGCAGCCGGATGCGGCCGACCATTTCCAGCGCGCCTCCCAGGTAGCGGCCCGCGGTGCGGGGCCGATCGACTGGCCCGACGAGTTCCTGGCCTGGAAGGTGCGGGCGGCGCTGCGCGCCGACAACGGCAAGCCGCGCTGGCAGCAGGTCGTGCAGGCCGTCAATGCGATGAGCGCCGGCGAGCAACGTGATCCGGCCTGGGTCTACTGGAAATCGCGCGGACTGATGGCACTGGCGTCGAATTCGCAGGATGCGGAGTCGATGCGCGCACTCGCGCGCACGCAGATGTCCGGTATCACCGGCCAGATGAACTTCTATGGCGCCCTCGCCGCCGAAGACGCGGCGCGCCCATTCACCCTGCCGCCGCCACCGGCGCCGCTGACGCCGACCGAGGTCGAAGCTGCGGCGTCGAACCCGGGCCTGGTGCGCGCGCTCGCGCTGATCGCCATGGGTCTGCGCAGCGAAGGAGTCCGCGAGTGGAACTTCAGCCTGCGCGGGATGGGCGACCGCGAACTCCTCGCCGCCGCCCAGCTGGCCTGCGATCGCGAGGTCTGGGACCGCTGCATCAACACCAGCGACCGCTCGCGCGACGAGGTCGACATGCGCCAGCGTTTCCCGATGCCGTTTCGCGAGGAAGTGTCCGCACGGGCGCGCGAGATCGGCCTCGACCCGGCATATGTCTACGGTCTCATCCGCCAGGAGTCGCGCTTCATCATCGACGCCCGTTCGGGAGCCGGCGCCTCGGGGCTAATGCAGATCATGCCGGCGACCGCCCGCTGGACCGCGAAGAAGATCGGCTTGCCCTACACGTCGGCGCTGATTGCCGATCGCGACACCAACCTGCGCCTCGGCACGGCCTACCTGAAACTGGTGCTCGACGACTTCGGCGGCTCCCAGGCGCTGGCCGCGGCGGCCTACAACGCCGGACCTGGTCGGCCGCGGAAGTGGCGTGACGGACCGATGCTCGAGACTGCGATCTGGGCCGAGAACATCCCCTTCCCGGAAACCCGTGACTACGTCAAGAAGGTGCTCAGCAATGCGGCCTACTACGCCGCGCTGATGGGCACTCCCGGCGCCGCATTGAAGCCGCGGCTGGGTCGGGGCATCGGTCCCGCCGACGCCGCGGCGTCGCCGGACAAGGATCTCCCGTAGGCGCCCGGGTGCCCGGATTCCCCATGCCCAACATCCTCGTCCTCGGCGGCAGTGGATTCGTCGGCCGCGCCGTCTGCGAAAAGCTCGTCGACCATTTCGGAGGCGCGGGCCCGCGCATCATCGTGCCGAGCCGCCGTCCCGGACGCGCGCGTCGGCTGTGGCTGCTGCCCACCGTCGAAGTGACCGCCGCGGACGTCCACTCCGATGCCGACCTGGCGAGGCTGGTATCCCGCTGCGACTGCGTGATCAACCTGGTCGGCATCCTCCATGGCAGCGAGGCGGCCTTCGACCGGGTCCACGCCCAGCTGCCACGGCGCGTGGCCCAGGCGTGTGCCGCGGCGAACGTCAATAGGGTCATCCACGTCAGCGCCATCGGAGCCGACAGCCGCGCACCGAGCCGCTACCTGCGGTCGAAGGCCGCCGGGGAGGCCGCGCTCTCCACCAAGGGCCTCGACCTCACCATCCTGCGACCCTCGGTGATGTTCGGCGACGGTGACAGCTTCCTGACCACCTTCGCCCGGTTGCAGGCGTTCTTCCCGGTCATTCCTCTGGCGAGCTCCGACGCCCGGTTCCAGCCGGTCTGGGTCGAGGATGTCGCGAGCGCGGTCGTTCGCTGCCTCGGTGACCGGACGACGATCGGGGAGGTCATCGAATGCTGCGGGCCCGAGGTGTACACGTTGCGGCAACTGATGCAGCTTGCCGGTCGCGCCTCCGGGAACGCCCGTCCGGTGCTCGCTCTGCCTGCCGGACTCGGTCGCCTGCAGGCGAGCGTGATGGAATGCCTGCCGGGCGAGCCCCTGATGTCGCGCGACAACCTCGATTCCATGCGCGTGGCCAACGTGGCCAGCGGCGAACATCCAGGTCTGGCGCGTCTCGGCATCCAGGCCTCTGCGCTCGAGGCGATCGCGCCACTCTATCTCGGCGAGGGTCGGGGGCCGGCCCGGCTCGACAGCTGGCGCGAGGCCACGCACCGCCACTAGCGCCTGATCGGAGGATCGCGCAGGAAAGGACATCGTTCGGGAGCGTCGAGTCCTTCGAGACCGGTGCTGTCAGGATCCCGAATTGCGTCAGACGGGAGGGCCTGGCCTCCATGTTTCCATCACGGACCGAACCACGCCGGAAATTCGCGATGAAGCTCTACATCGGCAACAAGAACTACTCGTCCTGGTCGTTGCGCCCCTGGCTGCTGATGACCGAGGCAGGCATCGATTTCGAGGAAGTCCGGCTGCGGCTCGACTGGGACCAGGACTCGGCGTTCAAGCGCACGCTGCTGGAACTCGCGCCCACCGGCCGGGTTCCCCTCCTCGTCGACGGCGACTTCGCCGTCTGGGACACGCTGGCGATCGTGGAATACCTGGCGGAGAAGTTTCCGCAAGCGTCGATCTGGCCGCGGCCGCAGCGGGAACGCGCGCGGGCGCGCAGCCTGTGCGCCGAGATGCATTCGGGCTTCGGCGCGCTGCGCGAGCGCTTCCCGATGAACATCGAGGCCTCGCTGCCGGAGGTCGGCGCACAAATCATGCGCGAGGATCCGCAGGTGGCGGGCGATGTCGCCCGGATCGAGTCGATGTGGAACCAGCAGCTTCAGCAGTCCGGCGGCCCGTTCCTCTTCGGCGGATTCAGCGCCGTCGACGCCTTCTACGCTCCGGTCTGTGCACGGCTACGAACCTTTTCGGTATCCATCGCCTCGGCACCGAGCGGCTATGTCGACCGCATCTTCGCGCTGCCGGGGATGCAGGCCTGGTGCAATGCCGCGCGCGCCGAGCAGGATTTCATCCCCGAGGACGAGCCGTACCGCCAACCGCCGCGTTGACGATTCCCTCGAGGCGCCTCCGCACAGGCGCCCCAAAAAGGCCGCCAAAAAAAGCGGACCCGCAGGTCCGCCTTTCCAGCCCCACCCGGGGCCCCCGTCATGCAGGTCAGGCGTTCTTGCGGCGACGGGCGACGAAGCCCATGGCACCGAGACCGGCCAGCATCAGGGCATAGGTCTCGGGTTCCGGAATCGGCGTGATGGTGTAGTTCGCCGATTCGAACGCATCGGTCGCGGGGATGTTGTTGAAGCTCAGATAGCGGATGTTCGAAAGCGCATCGCTCTGGAACTGCACATACTGCGAGAGGCCCTGGTCGCCGTTTCCAGGCAGCGGCGGCAAGAAACTCGCGACGGTGAAGATCTGGCTCGCGCCGAGCGTGTCGGTGATGGTCAGTTCGTTGTAGGTATCGGGCGAACCCCACAGGAAGCTGATGTAGTCGACTCCACCCGCACCAAAGTCAAGAACGGCAGGCGCGCCCGACGACGGGCCGGCGGCTAGGAACTTGCCTTCGAAAACGACGCCGGCCGGAATATCGGCGAACGGCTGATCCGCGGTGTAGACAGTTCCGCCCGTCAGCGTCGCACTTGCAGCACCACTGAGGCCGGCAGCGGACAGCGACAGGAAGGTGCCGTAACCACCACCGATAGAACCGGTGATGTTGGCGTTGGCGCCGAACGTCGCAAGGACGGCGGCAGAAGCGAGCAAGGTCTTGATGAACTTCATGGGGTTCCCAGCGTGTTGGTGTTGATACAGGGCAACGTGCCCAGATGCGTGTTTATAGGGGGGCTGGCTGGAGTTGAGTCCCCCCGGGTTGGGGGGTTGGTGGTAAAGATGACCGATTACCTACACTCCGCCGCATGAACGCCTACATCGTCGGGGGTGCCGTGCGCGACGCGTTGCTGGGCGTTCCGGTGGCAGATCGCGACTGGGTGGTGGTCGGATCGACACCGGACGAGATGCGTGCCGCCGGGTTCCTGCCGATTGGATCCGACTTCCCGGTGTTCCTGCACCCCGAATCCCATGAAGAGTATGCGCTCGCACGCACGGAACGAAAGACAGAACGGGGATATCACGGGTTTTTATTCCACGCCACACCGGATGTCACGCTGGACGAGGATCTTGCCCGCCGAGACCTGACGATCAACGCGATGGCGCGCGCGGCGAACGGCGCACTGATCGACCCGTGGGGTGGTCGACGCGATCTGGAAGCGAGAGTCCTGCGGCATGTCTCGCCCGCCTTTGCCGAAGATCCGGTGCGCATCCTCCGCCTGGCCCGACTGGCGGCGCGGTTCACCGAGTTCACGGTTGCGACCGAAACCGAGCGCCTGCTGGCGGCGATGGTCGAGAACGGCGAGGCCGACGCACTCGTCCCGGAACGCGTCTGGAAGGAAATCTCCAGGGGCTTGATGGAAGGGCGCCCGTCGCGCATGTTCGAAGTGCTGCGCAGCTGCGGGGCGCTCGCGCGCATCCTCCCCGAAGTCGATCGGCTGTGGGGTGTTCCGCAGCCTGCCGAACACCACCCCGAGGTCGACACCGGGGTACACCTGATGATGGTCCTCGACATGGCCGCGCGGCTGGAGACATCGCTCGAGGTCCGCTTTGCCTGCCTCTGCCATGACCTCGGCAAGGGAACGAGCCCCGCCGAGGGGCTGCCACGCCACATCGGCCACGAGCAGCGCAGCGTCCGGCTGGCACGGGCCCTCGGCGACCGGCTGCGGGTGAGCACGGCCTGCCGCGAACTGGCAGAGGCCATGGCACGCGAACATGGCAATGTCCACCGCAGTGGCGAGTTCAGCGCCGCCGCCCAGCTGCGACTGCTCGAACGTTGCGACGCGCTGCGCCGCCCCGACCGATTCGCTGCGCTGCTCCTGGCCTGCGAATGCGACGCCCGCGGCCGACTGGGCCGCACGGAATCCGCCTACCCCCAGCGCCAGCGCCTGTTGCGCGCGCTCGGCGTGGTGGAGGGGGTCGACGCGGCAGAGGTCGCAGCCGCGGCGCTGCAACGAGGGTTGGGGGGACCCGCCATCGGCGAGGAGATCCGCGCCGCACGACTGGCGGCACTCGAAGCAGATGCCCTCAAAGCCGAGAGACCCCGTGGGCACGCCGGCGACGTCGACTCCAGCGCTCCCGACCAGGCCTGACGCTCCTCAGGAGGACGGCGCGTTCACAGGAAGCGCGCCACCAGCAACGCCAGCAGGCTGAGCAGGACGCTGCTCGTCAGCGGGATGAACCACTCGCGCCCGGCGAATCGGAAGCGGAAATCGCCCGGCAGCTTGCCGAGTCCGACCTTCTCGAGCCAGGGCCTGAGGCCGCTGAAGATCATCAGCGCCAGGAAGATGACGACGAGCCAGCGGATCATCGGGTGGCCTTCGGGCTCAAAGGGTATGGCTCCGGTCTCCGGCGGTGAATCCGAGCGGCGCGAAGTCGCAGCCCTTGGCGAGCGCCAGCACCTTGAAGAGCTCGCCCATCTCGTGTTCGGTGAGGAGCTTCTGGGCGTGGGCGATGGTGCGCAGATCGGCGCCCTCGAGCGATTCGAGGATGCCGCAATTCATCAGGAAGCGTGCTTGCGACGTGTAGCCGATCACGTCGAGACCGGCGTCCTGCGCGGCGAGTGCGATGGCACTGAAATCGACATGCGCGGTGATGTCCTTGCGCCCGACTTCGACCAGCGGATCGGTGTCGGCCCGGTGTGCGCGATGGCACATCAGCGTGCCGCCGCTGCGCTGAGGGTGGTAGTACTCCGCGGCCGGGAACCCGTAGTCGATGAAGAAGGCCGCACCGCGCTCGAGCCGGTCGGCGAGGGTGCCGATGAATGCTTGAGCCTGAAGGTGTAGCTCCGTCGTCATGCCACTTGGCCACACGTCGCTCCCAACGTCGCTCCCAACGTCGATCCCAACCTCGCTTCCCACCTCGATCTCGCCCGCGCCACCTTTCGCGCGCGGCGCTCCCGATCGAACGAGCTTCGGTGCGGGCTCCGCGGGCGGCCGGACTTGCGTCGGCCGGTCGGCCCAGGCGAACCCACCACCCTGGCCGAGCGTCACGCCGCGTTCGTTCCAACCGGCTCCGTCGTGGTGCAGCAACTGCACCGGCATCGCATCGAGCACCTCGTTGCCGACAACGACTCCGCTCATCGACTCCGGCAGTGCATCGAGCCAGCGGACGCGGTCGGCATGCACCGCGAGGCGCTCGCGCTGACGCGCGCGCAGCGCACCCGAGACGTCGACGATGCTGTAGGTGCGCACGCTCGGGCCCAGCGCCTCCAGCAGCTGCGCCGCGAGTTCGCCCGAGCCGGCGCCGAACTCCCAGACCTCGTCGGTGTCGCTCGCCTCGAGCGCTTGACGGACCTGGTTGCCGAGCGCCTGGCCGAACAGCGGCGAGAGCTCCGGCGCGGTGACGAAATCACTGCCGCTTCCCGGCAGGAGGCCGAACTGGCGATCGCCCGCCGCGTAGTAGCCGAGCCCCGGGGCGTACAGCGCGAGGGCCATGTAGCGATCGAAGGGCAGCCAGCCACCGTTGCGCGCGATCGCCACGGCGATGAGGCGCTCGAGCGCCGTCGATACACTGGCGTTTTCCTGCTGTCGATGCATCGCCCATTGTAGAAAGCCATGTCGTCCCGCCCCGTCGTCCTGGTGACAGGTGCCGCCCGCCGTCTCGGTCGCGCGATCGCCCTCGACCTCGGCCGTCACGGATACGACGTCGCCGTGCATTTCCGCACTTCGCGTGCCGAGGCCGCTGATGTCGTCGCCGAACTCGTCGCCGGCGGCGCCGCGGCGGCGGCGTTCCAGGCCGACCTCGCCATCGAGGACGAATGTCGGCGCCTGGTGCCGGCGGTGGTGGCCCACTTTCGGCGGCTCGACGCCGTGGTCAACAACGCCTCGACGTTCGAGTACGACAGCGTCGAAACCTTCGGCTACGCCGCGATGGAGCGCCACTGGCGCGCCAACACCGCGCCGGCGATCGTGTTGGCGGGCGCGCTGCATGCCCAGTTGAAGGGGTGCGCCGAGATCGGCTGCGTCGTCAACCTGCTGGATCAAAAACTGTGGAATCCCAACCCCGATCACCTCTCCTACACGCTGTCGAAGGCCGCGCTGGAGGCCGCGACGGTGGCCCTCGCCCAGGCACTGGCGCCGCAGTTGCGGGTCTGCGGCGCAGCCCCCGGCGTGACCTTGCCCTCGGGTCCGATGAACGCGGCAGAGTTCGAGGCTGCCCACCGCCTGACGCCGCTGCAGCGGTCTTCGACACCGGCCGATGTCGCGGCCGCGGTCCGCTTCCTCCTCGGCGCCCCGGCGGTCACCGGCACCACATTGCTGGTCGATGGCGGGCAGCATCTCGGCGCCCAGCCCCGCGACGTCCAGTTCCTCCACGGCGCGAAGGGCTCCTGATCATGCACAGCCTGTTGAGTCACCCGAGCCTGATGGATTGCAGGCGCCTGTTCCTGCGCGACTACGAGATCCGCATCAACATCGGCGTCCACGCCTTCGAGAAGACCGCGGAGCAGCGCGTCGTCCTCAACGTCGATCTCTACATTCCGCTGGCCGAGTCGACGCCGCGCGCCGATGCGCTCGAAGAGGTCGTCGACTACGACTTCATCCGCAGCACGATCGCGACGCGCGTCGGCCGCGGCCACATCCACCTTCAGGAAACCCTCTGCGACGACGTGCTGGCGCTGATGCTCGCCCATCCGCGCGTCCGCGCCGCCCGCGTCTCGAGCGAGAAGCCGGATGTCTACGCCGACTGCGACGCCGTCGGCTGCGAGGTCTTCGGACTCAAGGAGGCGCGAGCATGAGCAGCGTGTTCGCCGAAGTGCCGATGAAGATGCCGGTGGAGATCGCCAAGCTCCGCAAGCGCCTGTATCGCCAGGTCGGCGAGGCGATTGCCGACTACGACATGATCGGCCCCGGCGACCGCGTCATGGTCTGCGTGTCAGGTGGCAAGGACAGCCACGCCCTCCTCGACATCCTCCTGGGCATCCGCGACCGCAGTCCGAAACCGTTCACCATCGTCGCGGTCAATCTCGACCAGAAGCAGCCGGGTTTTCCGGCCGAGGTCCTTCCCGAATACCTGAAGAGCCGCGGCGTCGAATTCCACATCGCCGAGCAGGACACCTACTCCGTCGTCAAGCGCCTCGTCCCCGAGGGCCGGACGATGTGCAGCCTGTGCTCGCGGCTGCGCCGTGGCGCGCTCTACCGCGTCGCCAGCGAGCTCGGTGCGACCCGCATCGCGCTGGGCCACCACCGAGACGACATGGTCCAGACCCTGCTGATGAACATGTTCTTCGGCGGCCGCCTCAAGGGGATGCCACCGAAGCTGGTCAGCGACGACGGCCGACACGTCGTCGTCAGGCCGCTCGCCTACGTTGCCGAGGACGACCTCGAGCGCTGGTCCGCGTACCGTGCGTTCCCGATCATTCCGTGCACCCTGTGCGGCAACCAGGAGAACCTGCAGCGGGTGCGCATCCGACAGATGCTGCGCGACTGGGAGCGCGAGCACCCCGGACGCACCGACAACCTCTTCCGGGCAATGGGCCACGTCGTGCCGTCGCACCTCGCCGACCGGAACCTCTACCCCTTCGCGACGCTCCAACCGACCGGCGTCGCCGATGCGGACGGAGACCGCGCCTTCGATGCCGAAGAGGTCTGCGCGCAGCCCGCGCCGATCCGTCTGGCTGCATCGTTGAAGGTGGTCCCATGATGATTGGTCTTGTCAAGACGACAGCGCTCTGCCTAGCCGCCGCAGCGCTGTCCGGGTGCGCGGCAATGAACCGGTTCGACAGCGAGGTCACCAGCTACAGCCACTGGCCTGCCGACCGCCGACCGGCGTCGTACGCGTTCGAGCGCCTGCCATCGCAAGAGGCGCGGCTGCAACAGCAGCAGATGCTCGAGGATGCGGCCCGCCCGGCGATCGAGGCGGCAGGGTTCGTCCCCGCCGTCGACGCGAAGAGCGCCGACGTCACGGTGCAGGTGGGCGCGCGCATCGCGCAGGCCGATCGTTCGCCGTTCGACGACCCGCTCTGGTGGGGACCCGGGTTCCACCGGCCGTTTCCGTACTACACGCGCGGCGGTCGGGTCTTCTTCGGACCGGGATGGCGCTACGGTCCGGGCAGCGGATTCGACTATGGCTACGAACGGGAGGTCGCCCTGCTCATCCGTGACCGGCGCAGCGGCGAGCCCCTCTATGAAACCAGCGCCACCAGCGACGGGCTGACGCCGATGGTCGCCACGGCCCTGCCGGCCATGTTCCGGGCGGCGCTGCGCGACTTTCCGAGCGCCTCCTCGAAGCCGCACACCGTATCCGTCCAGCTCGGCCCCTGACAGCAGCGCCGGGAGCGGCGATCAGCCGCGGCCATCGGCCGCCAGCGCGCGGAGGTCGTCGACCCAGCCGCGCAAGCGCTTGGACGCCGCCTCGCGCTGCCCGGGGCTCGTGAGGTTGTGTATGTCCGCGGCAAGCCGGCAGTTCGCCTTGACCAGGCGTTCGGCATAGCGCCGGTAGCCCTCGCGCGGCGAGCGGTCGATCCCCTTCACCCAGGCCCGCACGTCGGCGACCCTGGCGTCGGCGTCGACGCTGCCGTGCAGACGGCGCAGCAACTGCAGGACGTCCTGCTGGCGCCGCCTGCGCTCCTCGAACGACACCTCGGCATCGAACGGCGACTCGCGCTGCCACTGCGCGACGCGGACTCGCTGGGCGTCGTCGAGGCTGCCGTAGAGCGACTCGGCACGACTGACGACCCGCTTGGCGGCTTCCCGGGCGCGCCGCACCGGATCCTCCTGCAGGAAGTCGTCCCGATACTCCCGGTTCGACTTCGCGTACTGGCGCTCGATGTGCTCGAGTTGCGCGGGCTTGAGCATGCTGCCGATCTC
Organism: Burkholderiales bacterium; assembly: GCA_038318385.1. GTDB lineage: Bacteria > Pseudomonadota > Gammaproteobacteria > Burkholderiales > Burkholderiaceae_C > Schlegelella_A. The sequence continues at coordinate 20,148 of JBBQCD010000022.1, forward strand.
GACGATCATCGGAGCGGCCTGATCCAACGCCACCTCGATGTGGCTGCGGGCTTCATCCCACCATCCGCAGACGCGCTCCGGCGTGGTGTCGGCCCGGATGGCGGTATCGACGCGCGTCAGCAGGTCGGCGTAGCCGTCGAGCTGGGTTCGACGGTGCCAGGCGAACCAGGATCGCAGACCGTCGCGCGCGCGCAGCGACTGGGCGTCGTCGAAATCGGCATAGCGGTCGAGCCAGCGAAAGGCGAAGGGCTCCGCCTGGCCGTAGCCCAGGCGCAGCGCACTGCAGCCGCTCAGAAGAACGAGCACGCAGCTGAGCGCCGCGATAATCGCAGCTCGCAGGAAAGGGGTAGAGATGGCGGCCGACAGCGGAACTCTGGACATCGTGATCATGGCGGCGGGCAAGGGCACGCGCATGCGCTCCCGGCTCCCGAAGGTCCTCCACCGCCTGGGCGGCAAGACCCTATTGCAGCATGTTCTGGATGCCGCAGCGCAGCTCGGGGCTCGCAGCATCGTCGTCATCACCGGCCACGGTGCCGAAGCCGTCGAGGCGGCAGCCCGGGCACCGGGCGTCGCTTTCGCGCGCCAGGAACCGCAGCTTGGCACCGGCCACGCCGCGCTGCAGGCCGTGCCGCTGCTCGCCGACGCCGGCACGACCCTGATCCTCAACGGCGACGTGCCGCTCATCGACGCGCAGACCATCCGCACGCTGGTGGCCGCCAGCGAAGGCTCGAAACTGGCACTGTTGACCATGGAGCTCGACGATCCGCGCGGCTACGGCCGCGTGCTGAGAGGCGACCCGGCCGGACGGGATGCGCGCGAAGGGGGCCGGATCCGGCGCATCGTCGAAGACAAGGACGCGACCGCGACCGATCGCGGCATCCGCGAGATCTACACCGGCGTCATGGCGGCGCCAACGACGGCCCTCAAGCGCTGGCTGCGCGAACTGCGCAACGACAACGCCCAGCGCGAGTACTACCTGACCGATGTCGTCGAGGCCGCGGCCGCGGAGGGGGTGCCGGTGGTGGCGACCCATCCGCAGACCCAGGAAGAGGTCCTCGGCATCAACAGCCCCGCCCAGCTCGCAGGGCTGGAGCGCACGCTGCAGCGCCGCCGGGCCGATGCCCTGATGGAGGCGGGCGTGCGCCTGGCCGATCCGGCGCGCATCGACATGCGCGGCGAACTGGTCTGCGGCAGCGATGTCGAGATCGACGTCGGCTGCATCTTCGAGGGCCGTGTCGTGCTCGACGACGACGTCGTCATCGGTGCGCACTGCGTGATCCGCAATGCGGTGATCGAACGCGGCGCTGCGATCCGTCCCTACACCCACATCGACGGCGAGGCCCTCGGCGCGACCGTCGGAGCCGGCGCCAGGGTCGGCCCTTACGCCCGCCTGCGCGGCGGTGCCGAGCTCGGCGCCGACGTGCACATCGGCAATTTCGTCGAGGTCAAGAATTCGCGCCTCGGCGCCGGCGCCAAGGCCAACCACCTCGCCTATCTCGGCGATGCCACGGTGGGTGAACGCGTCAACTTCGGTGCCGGCAGCATCACCGCGAACTACGACGGCGCGAACAAGCACCGCACCATCATCGGCGCCGACGCCCACATCGGCAGCAATTGCGTGCTGGTCGCGCCGGTCGAGATCGGCGCCGGGGCGACGGTCGGCGGCGGCTCGACGATCGCCCGCGAGGCGCCTGCCGGCAAGCTGACGGTGGCGCGCGCCCGCCAGGCGACGCTGGCGGCCTGGGAGCGACCGAAGAAGAAGTGAGGCCCAGCCGCCCTGCCGGCTCACCCTAGCCGGTCGCCGCAGCCCTGCGACGCGCAACCACCCAGGCCTCGAATTCGCCGATCGGCATCGGCGCGGCAATCCAGATTCCCTGGAGTTCGTCGCAGCCGAGCGCCGAGAGGAAGCGGCTCTGCGCCTCGGTCTCGACGCCTTCGGCGATCACGGTGATGTCCAGGCTGTGGCCCATCTGCACGATCGCACGGGTGATGGCGCCGGAATCGCGGTTGGCCGGCAGGTCGTGGATGAAGGAGCGGTCGATCTTCACCTTGTCGATCGGCAGTTCCTTGAGATGGCCAAGCGACGAGTAGCCGGTTCCGAAATCGTCGACCGAGATCCGCAGGCCGAGCGCTTTCAGGCGCATCAGGCGCTGCTTCACGTCGGACAGGTCATCCATCAGCATGCGCTCCGTGAGCTCGAGCTCGAGACGCCCGAAGCCGACGCCGTCCTTCGGCAGGACCTGCGCCACCGCATCGATGAAGCCGATCGAATGGAACTGCACCGTCGACAGGTTCACCGCGACCGGCGCGACGGCCAGGCCCATGGCATGCCAGCGCGTCGCGCAGCGCGCCGCTTCCTTCAACACCCACTGGCCGATCGGCAGCATCAGGCGGCGCTGCTCGGCAACCGGAATGAACTCGTCCGGCAGCAGCAGCCCGCGTTCGGGGTGGTTCCAGCGGATCAGCGCTTCCGCTCCGACCAGCCGGCCGTCGTCGGCGCGCACCTGCGGCTGGAAATGCAGCTCAAACTCTCCCCGGTCGAGCGCCTGGCCGAGTTCACCCTCCATGACCAGCGCCGCGTAGGCCGACGTCGCCATCACCGGATCGAAGAACTGGTAGTTGGCACGGCCGCGCGCCTTGGCCCGGTACATGGCGGAATCGGCGTGTTCGATCAGCTCGGCCGGCGTGTCGCCGTCGCCCGGGAAGAGCGCAATACCGATCGAAGGCGTCACCGAGATCGGGCGTCCGTCGGCATGGACCGGCGCCTCCACCACCGCCAGCAGCTTCTCGGCCACCTGGCGCACGTCGTCGCGCCCGGTCTGCGCAGGCAGGCCGGCCACCAGCACCATGAACTCGTCCCCGCCGAAACGCGCGACGATGTCGGTGCCGCGCAAGGCACCGATGATGCGGACCGCGACGGTGCGCAGCAGCGTGTCGCCGACCATGTGGCCGAGAGAATCGTTGACGCGCTTGAAGTGGTCGAGGTCGACGAACAGCAGGGCCAGGCCGGTCTCCTGGGCGCGCGCGCCGAGCATCGAATGATCGAGCTGTTCCATGAACGACATCCGGTTCGGCAACCCGGTCAGCGCATCGTGATGCGCCATGTGGTGGATCCGGGCCTGCGCGGCCTGGCGATCGCGAATGTCGCGCACGATCGTCATCCGCAGGGCTTCGCCGTTGCGCAGCATCGTGCGGACGATCAGCTCAACCGGGATGCGCTGACCGCTCTTGGCGACGATCACGCTCTCGTAGGTCGTCTCCTGCCCTGAAGCGATCACCGCGTTGACCTTCGCGAGATGGTCCGGGGCGGTGTATTCGGTCGTGCGATGCCCGAGCAGTTCCTGGAGCGTGTACCCCATGAGCTCGCACAGCGGCGGGTTGGCGTCGACGATCAACCCGTCCTTGTGGAAGACGATGCCCTCGGCGCTCGCCTGCATGAATTTCGCCAGACGCTCCTCGGATTCGCGCAGCGCCTGCTCGGCCTGGCGGTGCTTGGTGATGTCGGAGATCAGCACATAGGTGCCGACGAGCGTGCCGTCGGCGTCGAGATGCGGCAACAGATTGACGTCGAGCCAGCGCGCGCTGCCGTCGGCCTCCCTCAGCATGCGTTCGTACGCGGCGGGGGTGCGCCGATTGGTGACCTTCTCGACCTCGGGCTGAATCTCTCGCGCAGCCTCTTCGCCGATCACCTCGGCGAACGTCATGCCGACGATCGACTGCTCGTCACGGCCGAAGGAGCGGGCGTAGGCCTTGTTCGCGAACTGGCATTTCTGGTCGCTGGCGCGGTAGTAGGCGATCAGCACCGGAACGTTGTCGGCGAGCAGATGGAACATTCCGGCCTGCGCCTGCGCCGAAGCAGGCGCTTCGCTCGCCGCGCTCGCATGGTGCAGGAGGCAAACGAAGTGGCCCTCCTGCTCGACCCAGCGACCGGTCCATTCGATCCAGCCGAGTCCGCCCTCGCGACGCACTTCGACCTGGATGCGGAAGTCGCGCCGTTCCGCGAGTGCGCCCAGCAGTGCCAGCCGGGACCCGTCCGGGAGCGTCCGCCCCCAGTCGTCGCTGGCGACGCCAGCCGTACGGCATCCGAAGAACACCCGGTAGGCCGAATTGGCCGCGATCGGGGTGCCGTCGGCACGAACCAGGAGGATCATGCCGGGCACCCAGTCCCAGAATGCAGCCTGCTTCGGTGGGGGAAGGTCGGCCATCACGGGTGCGGTTGAAGGCAAATGCCCGGGCGCCGCCGATGATAGTCGCCGCCCGACGCGGCCGGGGTTCCCGCAGTGCCGATGGCGCCGCTTCCCCCTGCCAGCCTCAGTCGGGGCTCGAATCCTTCACGGTTTGGAGCGCCAGACAGAGATCGTCCCAGGCCCCCTCCTTGTCTTCGGGATGTCGCAGCAGGTAGTCGGGAGCGAACGTCACCACCAGCGCCACCCCCCGGTACCGATGGACCTGGGAGCGCAGCCGGCCGAACGGCTCGGTGCTGCGCAACAGGCTCTGCGCCGCGCCGCGACCCAGCGCCAGGATCACCCGCGGTTGCGCCAGTTCGAGCTCGCGCACCAGGAAGCCTTCGCATCGCGCCAGTTCGCCCGGCTCGGGGGCGCGCTGTCCGGGGGGATGGCACTTGGCCGCGTGGGTCGCATGAACGCGCCGTTGCGGCGCGGTCGCAGCGCGGCTCAGGCCCGCGGCCTGCAGCATGTTGTCGAGCAGCTGACCGGCGCGGCCCGCATAAGGCGCACCGGCCCTGTCGTCGTCCGCGGCGGGAGCTTCGCCGACCAGCATCCAGTCCGCGCGCTGCGGTTCGGCGACGAAGACCGGCCGGGTCCGCCCGGCCGCGAGCGGGCACGCCGTGCAGGCGGCAGTGCCTGCCGCCAGCTCGGCCCAGCCGGAGTCGGCGATTTCGACGTCCGTGGCGCCCCCCGAGGGCTCGCCCGAGCGTGCGGGGGCGCGTGCGCCCGCCACAACGGCCGGTTCATGCCTGTCGGCCTCGTTGCCTTCTGCCAGATCCGACGCGTCCTCCGGCGGCAACCACAGGCGCACACCGATCTCGCGCAGCATGACCTGCTGGCGCTCAGTCCAGCGCATCGCCGTCTCCCGTCGCCGCACCGATTTCGAGGCTCATCACCACCGCGCTTTCGCGCCGTCCGTGGGGCGCCGGGTAGTAGCCGGGTCGCACACCTTGGGCCGCGAAGCCCAGGCGTTCGTAGGCACCGCGTGCCGTGGCGTTGCTCTCGCGGACCTCGAGCCAAAGGCGCTCGCCGCCGAGTTCGCGACAGCGCTCCAGCAGATGCGCGAGCATGCGGCGCGCGTGGCCACGGCGCTGCACCGCCGTGGCGATGGTGATGTTCAGCAGGTGCATCTCGTCGGCCCCCGCCATGGCGACGAAGTAGCCGATGACGCGGCGGTCGTCGTCGGCACGCAGCAGCCACGCTTCGTATCCCGCGGCGAGGGAGTCGATGAAGTTGCCGCGCGTCCAGGGGAAGGGATAGACATCGACCTCGATCGCCATCACCGCATCGAGATCGCCGACCGTCATCGGCCACAGCCGACCTTCGGGCTGCGCGCCAGCGGCCCCGTCCGCGCGTTCGTTCCAGAGTGCGCTCATGGCGACCGGGCCGCACGCTCGGCGGTGGTCAGCGCGACCTTGTCGCGCAGGTACAGCGGCACGGCCAGCGTGGCGTCCACCGCCGCGCCTTCGAGCCACTGGCTGCGAGCGAGCGCGAGCATGCCGAGCGCGCGCGGCGCAGCCAGTGGAAGGCGGCGCGCACCGCGGCTGTCGAGCCGATGATCGAAGGCCGTCAGCGCGTTCCCGGCCACGACGGCCGGCTCGCGCTCGCGCCAGATCCGTTCGAGCGCTTCGGGCGACGTCAGCATCGGCGCCGCGCGCACCGTCCAGCTTCCGGCGCGATAAACATACTCGGCCGCGTAGATCTCGTCCATGCGCGCATCGAGCAGGGACCAGACGGCGAACTCGGCGGCACCTTCCCGCGCGTCCTCGGCCAGCGCCAGCAGCGTGTCCACTGGCAGCACCAGCTTGCCTGCACCAAAGGCCAGGCCCTGGGCGACCGCGCAGGCGACGCGCAGGCCGGTGAAGGCGCCGGGTCCGCGCCCGAAGGCGATCGCATCGAGCGCCCCCACCGACACGCCGGCTTCGTCGAGCAATGCCATCACCGCGGGCAGGAAGGTCGCCGAGGACCGCGCCCCGCCCTCGCCCTCGTGGGTCCAGGTCCGGCCGTGTGCGGCCAGGGCGATGCTGATGCGCTCCGTCGCGGTGTCGAAGGCCAGCAGCGCGCCCGAGGACCCGGACGGTTCCGTCGAAAGGGATGCCGCGGAGGGCTGCGAGGGCCCGTCCGAGAGGTTGCGCACGCCGGGCGTGCCTCGCGCTGTCATCGACGAATTTTAGCGACGCAGGCCATGCGATCATCGTGACGATGCACCCCGGCACCCTCCTGAAGTCGCTGATCGCGGCGAGCGCCGTGGTCGCCTCCGCGGTCCTGGCGGCGCCGCGCGTCGGTCCGGCCGACGTCGATGCCGCGCTGCTGCGCGCGAAGATCGCCCCCGAGTCCTTGGTCGCGATCGTCCAGGAGGTCGGCGCGACGCAACCGCGCCTGGCCTGGCAGCCGGATCAGGGCGCGAATCCCGCATCGCTGATGAAGCTGTTGACGACCTATGCCGCGCTCGACCTGCTCGGCCCGGCCTGGACCTGGACCACGCCGGTCTGGCTGCAGGGGCGCGTCGCCGGCGGCGTCCTGTACGGCGACCTGGTGATCAAGGGCACGGGCGATCCCAAGCTCGTTCTCGAGCGCCTCTGGCTGCTGCTGCGGCGCGTGCAGCAGCAAGGCGTGCGCGAGATCCGCGGCGACATCGTGCTCGATCGGAGCGCGTTTGCCGTGCCCGAGCAGAATCCCGCCGACTTCGACGGCGAGCCGCTGCGGCCGTACAACGCCCGGCCCGACGCGCTGCTGTTGAACTTTCGCTCGGTCCTCGTGACCGTCACGCCCGATGTGCAGCGCGGCAGCGCGCGGGTCGCCATGGATCCTCCGCTGGCGGGCGTGCAGGTCGATGCGGCCCTCCCTCTGGCATCGATCCCGTGCGACGACTGGCGCGCCAGCATGAAGGCCGACTTCTCCGACCCGGCCCGGATCCGCTTCGAAGGCGCCTTCCCCACCGCCTGCGGAGAGAGAACCTGGGCCATCGCCTACCCGGAGCCGCGCTCCTACAACGAGCGCCTGCTCAGCGCGTTGTGGGCCGAGATGGGCGGCACCCTGCGCGGCCAGGTCCGGGACGGCGCGGCGCCGCCCACCGCGCCGAGCTTCGAGGTCGCGTCACCGCCGCTCGCGGAGGTCATTCGCGACATCAACAAGTTCAGCAACAACGTGATGGCGCAGCAGCTGTTCCTGACGCTGGGCCTGCAGCGCCTGGGCGCGGGCTCGCCGGAGAATGCCCGGCTGGCGTTGCGGCAATGGCTGGGTGACCGCTTCGGCGCCGCGGCCGCGGACACGGCGGTCGACAACGGCTCGGGGCTGTCGCGGGACGGTCGGGTGACGGCGCGGCTTCTCGTCCAGATCCTCGAGGCGGCGTGGGCCAGCCCGGTGATGCCCGAACTGATGAGTTCGTTGCCGGTGACCGGAGTCGACGGCACGCTGCGACGCGCCCGCTCGAACCTCGGTCGCGCCCACTTGAAGACCGGGTCGCTGCGCGACGTCGTCGGCATCGCCGGCTACGTGCTGGCCAACTCGGGGCGCCGCTACGTGGTCGTCGCGATCGTCAACCACCCGAATGCCAGCGCCGCCCGGCCGGCGCTCGAAGCCCTGGTTCGCTGGACGGCGGACGACGCCGAGTCTCGCTCCCCGGGGCGCTAGCGGCGGCGACGCGTTTGGGCCGCCTGCCGAGGCCTAGAAGGGGTTGTTGGCCGCACGCGTCGCGGCCAGCGTGCCGAGCTGGCCCTGCGCCCCGGAACTCAGGTGCAGGTTGTCGGACCACAGATAGGCCGTTCCGGTGCCGCCCGAGACCAGCGTCAGCGTGGTGCAATCCAGCGCCGAAGGGGGGATCTGGGTCGACTTCGTCAGGTCGCAGACCGGCGCCGTGACGTTGGTGAAGCCGCCACCGTTGGCCGTCTTGACGATCGTCTGGAAGTACTCGTCGGCGAGGACCAGGCCGATCATCCGGCCGTCGTTGACGATCGTCGCGCGCATCGATGCGTTCAACCGGCTCGTCAGGTAGGTCAGCAGCGCGGCGCGGTCGACGTCGCTGTGCGCCGCCTTCTCGGCCGCGGCGAACGGGGTCAGGCCGAGATCGATCGCCGTCGACACGACCACCTTCGCGCCGGCGTTGGCGATGCGATTGATCTGCACGCCCAGCGCCGCGCCTGCGGCTTCCACGTTGGCGGTCAGCGCCGCCTGGTTGGTGCCGTTGAAGAGGGCGTACTGCGCCAGGATGTCGTTCTGGCCGACCAGCACCGTGACCAGGTCGGTCGGGGTGAAGGCGCTTTCGGCGAGCTGGGTGTCGATCTGCATCGAGATATCGGCAACCTTCGCACCGATGGTCGCCCGGATCCGGCTGGGCGGCGCCACCACGGCCGGAGCCGGGTTGCATTGCGGGAAGACGAAGCCATAGGAATTGCCGAGGGCCTGGATCCAGTTCGGATTGAGCTTGCAGGCCAGCGTCGGGTCGTTCGCGGAAACGGTTGCGTCGTCGAGGAACTTGCGGCCATTGGCATTGCCGTTGAAGTCGTCGATGACGCTGGTCTCGTCGCCGAAGGCGATGATGCGCGTCGGTGCGAACTTCTGCACCTGCGAGCCGCCGCCACAAGCCGCCACGAATGCCGCTGCCAGCACCACGCCGCCGAGCAGCGCACGGCGCGAGCGTTCAATCGTCAACTTCATTCAATGCTCCAGAAACGCGGGGAACCGGGGCTCAGCTGGCCGCGGCACGGGTGAGTCGGTCGCGGACGCCGTCCCAGTCGGCGCCGGGCGGCGGATCCTCGACCCAGATCAGATGCACGCCCTCGGCGTCGAGTTCGCGCAACACGGTGTAAAGCTCGTGTGCCGCCTGCTCCGGCCGCGCCGGCATGCGACGGTGGCGCAGGCCGGGCGCCACGCCCGACGGCACCGAACGCGAATATACCGCCAGGCTCAGCGGCTCCGTGCCGAGGACGTCCAAAGCCGCGCGCAGGGTCGGGGTCGTCATCAGCCGGACCTTGGCCCGCGGGGCGTAGTGCGCCTCCAGCGTTCCGGGCGCGCTCGGGGCGGTGTCGTCCGGGGACCGCAGGGGCTCCCTGATGACCGCCTCGATCCGGGCCGCGGCGAGAACGCCGGGACGCAGCAACATCGGCGCCGATCCCGAGCAGTCGACGATGCTCGATTCGATGCCGATGCGACACGACCCTCCGTCGAGCACCAGCAAGGCGTCGCCGAAGGCCTCGACCACGTGGGCGGCCTGGGTCGGACTGACGCGCCCGAAGCGGTTCGCGCTGGGGGCGGCGATGCCGGGTACCCCGTGCCGGCGCGCGGCGACGATGAGCGCATGGGCGACCGGGTGCGCCGGCACCCGCAGACCGATGGTCGGATGACCGCCGGCAGCCGCCGTGGCGACGCCCGGCGCGCGCGGCAGGATCAGCGTCAGCGGGCCCGGCCAGAATTCGTCCATCAGCCGTTGTGCCGCCGCCGGGATGTGCGTGGCAAATCGTGCCGCGTCGGCACTCTCGGCGAGGTGAACGATCAGCGGATGGCCGGCCGGCCGCCCCTTCGCGGCGAAGATCTTCGCGACTGCGGCGTCGTCATCGGCGCGGGCACCCAGGCCGTAGACGGTCTCGGTCGCGAAGGCGACGAGCTGGCCGGCGGCCAGGGCCACCGCCCCGCTCTCGATCGCTGCCGCCTCCCTGCCGTCGAGCCTCACGCCTCACCAGCCCTCGATGCCGAGCACCGCCGCGACCGCGCGCGCCTGCGTGTCGGCCTGCAGCGGATCTGCCGCGGTCACGGTGAGATGGCCCATCTTGCGCCCTGGACGGGCTTCGGACTTGCCGTAGAGGTGCAGGTGCACGCCCGGCATCGCCAGCACGCGGGCCCAGTCGGGCGCGACCGGCGCCGACGGATCGCCCCAGAGGTCGCCGAGCAGATTGAGCATCAGTGCCGGCGAGTGCAGGCGCGGCACCGCCAGCGGGGCGCCGACGAGAGTGCGCACCTGGAGCTCGAACTGCGAGACGTCGCAGGCATCGATGCTGTAATGGCCGGAGTTGTGCGGCCGCGGCGCCATCTCGTTGGCCACCAACGAGCCGTCGCCGAGTACGAAGAACTCGACGCAGAGGACCCCGACATAGTCCAGCGATGCGGCGATGCGGCGGGCGGCGACGACAGCATTTGCCTCGACCGCCGCGTCGAGCGCGGGCGCCGGGACCTGGGTCACCGCGAGGATGCCGTCACGGTGAAGATTGCGCTGCGGCGGCAGGACGACGCTCTCGCCGTTTCGACCCCGCGCGACGATGACGCTGATCTCGCCGGCGAGCGGCAGCAGCCGCTCCAGCACGCAACGCGCCTCACCCAGCGCCGACCACGCCGCCGCGAGTTCGGCGCGATCGGCGACCCGCATCTGGCCCTTGCCGTCGTAGCCGAGTTGCGCGGTCTTCAGGATGCCGGGCAGCAGCGCCGCATCGACGGCAGCGAGTTCGGCGGCCGAAGCGATGACCGCATGCGGCGCGCAGGCGACGCCGCAGGCCCGGAAGTGCGCCTTCTCCGCCGCCCGGTCCTGACAGACCGCGACGGCGGCCGCCGCCGGCGCCACGATGCGGGTCGCCGCCAGCGTGCGCAGCGCCTCCGCCGGAACGTTCTCGAACTCCGTCGTCACGGCGTCGGCGCACGCCGCCAGTTCGGCCAGGCCCGAAGGATCGAGGTATCCCGCGACGATGTGTCGATGCGCGACCCGGCCTGCGGGGCTTTGCGGATCGGGATCGAGCACCACCGTGAAATAGCCCAGGCGCTGGGCGGCGTGCACGAACATCCGGCCGAGCTGTCCGCCACCGACGACGCCCAGCATCGCGCCCGGTGCGAGGAAGGGCGCCGCTACCAACCGGGCGCCGGGCAACGCAGCGGAACCGACGCGCGTTGCCGCGCCGGCAGCGTCGATGCGCTCTCGGCTCACTTCAGCTCGGCCGTCATCGCCCGCGCAGTGGCGCTCTGTCGTGCCCGCCAGGCTTCGAGGCGACTGCGCAGCACCGCATCGTCGTTGGCCAGCATCGCGACCGCGAACAACGCCGCGTTGGCGGCGCCGGCAACGCCGATCGCGAACGTCGCCACCGGGATGCCGCGCGGCATCTGCACGATCGAATGAAGCGAGTCGACCCCTTGCAGGTGGCGGCTGGCGACCGGCACGCCGAGCACCGGCACGGTGGTCTTGGCGGCGAGCATGCCGGGAAGGTGCGCCGCGCCTCCGGCGCCGGCAATGATCGCCTTCAGGCCGCGCGCCGCGGCGCCTTCGGCGTAGGCGAACATCTCGTCGGGCATGCGATGGGCCGAGACCACCCGGGCCTCGTGCGCGATGCCGAACTCGGCGAGAATCTCGGTGGCGGCGCGGAGGGTCTCCCAGTCGCTGCTGGACCCCATCACCACGCCCACGACGACGGCGGCTTCGCCCAAAGCGCATTCCCCGTTAGCTGCAGATGGACCTTGAATTGTAGGTGGCACGGCGCCATCTTCCCCCACGACAGTCGCACCCGGATCCCCTGACATGCTCGACATCACCCACCAGAATTTCGAAGCCGAGTTGATCAACGCCTCGATGCAGCAGCCGGTCCTGCTCGACATCTGGGCGCCCTGGTGCGGACCGTGCAAGGCGCTCGGCCCGGTGCTCGAGAAACTGGAGGTCGCCTATTCCGGGCGCTTTCGCCTCGGCAAGCTGAATTCGGATGAGCAGCCCGAGATCGCCGCGCAGCTCTCACAGATGTTCGGCGTGCGCAGCATTCCGTTCTGCGTGCTGTTCAAGGGCGGCCAGCCGGTCGACGGTTTCGTTGGCGCCCTGCCCGAGGCCGAGGTGCGCGCTTTCCTCGACAAGCACGTGCCGACGGCCGACGAGGCCGCCGCCGAGGAGGACGCCCTCGCCGCCGAGGAACTGCTCGCCGAGGGCGACACCGCCAGCGCGCTGGAGCGCCTGCAAGCCGCCGTCGCCACCGATCCGGCCAACGACACCGCGCGCTACGACTACATCCGCGCCCTCCTCGGCGCCGAGGACGTCGAAGGAGCGCGACGCGCCTTCGAACCCGTCGCCGGCAAGGTGATGCTCGATGCCCGACTCGCGGCCGTGGGCCTGTGGCTCGAGGCCTGCGAGGGAGCGAAGACGGCACGCCCGATCGACACCCTGCAGGCGCTGCTCGGCGCCGACAAGCGCGACTTCGAGGCCCGCTTCGAACTGGCGCAGCGCCACTTCGCCGGGGGCCGCTTCACCCAGGCCATGGACGAGCTGCTCGAGATCGTGATGCGCGACAAGGCCTGGCATGACGAACTCGCGCGCAAGACCTACGTGGCGATCCTCGAGGTCATGTCGAAGGCGCCGGCCAAGGCCAAGGCGGAGGCGCCGAAAGGCGCGCTCGAGGTCGCCGGCAAGATGACCACCGCTCCGAGCGATCCGGTGGTCGACGCCTACCGCCGCAAGCTCAGCATGGCGTTGTTCTGAGAGCGGGCGCGAGCCGGCCGCCGGCCGTTCAGGTCGAAGCCGCGCTCCCCAGCAGCCGCTCCAGCGCTTCGCGGTAGCGTGCCGCGGTGCTGGCCACGATCTGCGGTGGCAGTGGTGGCGCCGGCGCCTTCTTGTTCCAGGGTGCTCCGTTGACGCTGGCGTGCTCGAGCCAGTCGCGCACGAACTGCTTGTCGTAGCTGGCCGGGTTCGTTCCCTCGGCGTAGCCCTCGACCGGCCAGAAGCGCGAGGAATCGGGCGTCAGCACCTCGTCCATCAGCGTCAGCGTGCCGTCGGCGTCGAGACCGAACTCGAACTTGGTGTCGGCGATGATGATGCCGCGCGACAGGGCCTTCTCGGCCGCTGCCACGTAAAGCCGGATCGCGATCGTGCGCACGCGACCGGCGAGCTCGGCACCGACGATCGCGCTCATCCGCTCGAAGTCGATGTTCTCGTCGTGGTCGCCCATCGCCGCCTTGGTGGCCGGCGTGAAGATCGGCTCGGGCAGCTTCGAGGCCAGGCGCAGCCCGGGCGGCAATGCGACGCCGCAGACGGATTGCGACGCCTGGTACTCCTTCCATCCACTGCCCGCGAGGTAGCCGCGCACCACCGCCTCCACCGGCAACGGCTGCAGCCGCCGGACGAGCATCGAGCGCCCGAGAACCTGGTCGCGTTCGTCGGCGTCGACCACGTCGACGGGATCGTCTCCGGTCAGGTGGTTGGGGACGATGCCTTCGAGATGCGCGAACCAGAACAACGCCATCTCCGTCAGCAGCCGTCCCTTGCCGGGGATCGGTTCACCCATGACGACATCGAAGGCGCTGAGGCGGTCGCTCGCCACCATCAGCATGCGGTCGGCACCGACGGCGTAGTTGTCCCGGACCTTGCCGCGCGCGATCAGCGGCAGCGAATGCAGATCGCTCTGCAGCAGGGTCGGTTCCGGCGGCAGCGGCTCGCCGGGCATCGAACCGGAGGCGCCGCTCATGCCGCGGCTCCGGCTTCGGGCGGGCGGTCCATCAGACGACGGTCTGCGCGAGCTCGCCGGCGGTGTAGCGCTGGGCGACCTGTGTCAGGGTCTGCGCCTTGATCTTGCCAGCCTGTCCTTCGCAGCCGAACTGCAGGTAGCGCTGGCGACAGATCGCCTTGGCGGCCTCGCGTGCAGGCTTGAGGTAGTCGCGCGGATCGAACTTGTCGGGGTTCTGGGCCATGTACTTGCGGATCGCGCCGGTCATCGCCAGGCGCACGTCGGTGTCGATGTTGATCTTGCGCACGCCGTGCTTGATCGCTTCCTGGATCTCCTCCACCGGCACGCCGTAGGTCTCCTTCATCTTGCCGCCGAATTCGCGGATCTGGGCAAGGAGGTCCTGCGGCACGCTGGAGGAGCCGTGCATCACGAGATGGGTGTTGGGAATCCGGCGGTGGATTTCCTTGATGCGTCCGATGGCCAGAATGTCGCCGGTGGGCTTTCGGGTGAACTTGTAGGCGCCGTGGCTGGTGCCGATGGCGATCGCGAGGGCATCGAGCTGGGTCCGCTTGACGAAGTCCGCCGCCTGCTCGGGATCGGTCAGGAGCTGGTCCATCGTCATCGTCGCCTCGGTGCCGTGGCCGTCCTCCTTGTCGCCGCGCATCGTCTCGAGCGATCCCAGGCAGCCGAGCTCGCCCTCGACCGTGACGCCGCGTGCATGCGCGAGTTCGACGACCTTCTTCGTCACGTCGACGTTGTAGTCATAGCTGGCGATGGTCTTGCCGTCGCCTTCGAGCGAGCCGTCCATCATGACCGAGCTGAAGCCCAGGTCGATGGCGGACTTGCAGACATCCGGGCTCTGCCCGTGGTCCTGGTGCATCACCAGCGGCACCTGGGGCCAGCTTTCGATCGCCGCCTGGATCAGGTGCTTGATGAACGCCTCCCCGGCGTACTTGCGGGCCCCGGCGCTGGCCTGGAGGATCACCGGCGCGCCGACTTCCTCGGCGGCCGACATCACGGCCTGGACCTGCTCGAGGTTGTTGACGTTGAAAGCGGGAATGCCGTAACCGTTCACGGCGGCGTGGTCGAGCAACTGGCGCATCGAGACGAGAGGCATGGCGGTGTCCTGGTGACGGTTGGAGTCGAATCGAGGTGCCGGCGTTGCCGACACTCCCGGAGACGCAAGACCCGATTTTACCGAGGCCGCCGCTTCGGCAGACCCCAATGCAACGGGATCGACAGGGTCTGGCGCCCTGCCGGCCACGACGGGCCCGGCAACCCCTCGCGACGCACGTCGGCGTCGCGAACTGCACTGCGCTAGCCGATACGCTCCGCTCGGTACCCCTTGGCGCGCATGGCCTCGAGGATCGCCTCGATGTGGGCCACGCCGCGCGTCTGCACGACCACCTCGATCTGCACCCGCTCGACCGACAGCGAGGAGAACGCCCGCTGGTGCTGGATCTCGTCGATGTTGGCGCCGAGCCGACCGAGCAAGGTGGCGACATCGGCCAGCGCGCCGGGCACGTCGCGCACGTCGAGCCGCAGTCGCGCCAGCCGCCCCGACTTGACCATGCCGCGCTCGATGATCTCGGCCAGCACCAGCGGCTCGATATTGCCGCCGCACAGCACGAGGCCGACGTTGCGGCCGGCGAAACGGGCCCGGTCCTTCAGCACCGCAGCCAGGCCGACGGCGCCCGCGCCTTCGACCACGGTCTTCTCGATCTCCAACAGCATCAGGATCGCCTGCTCGATGTCGTCCTCACCGACCAGCACGACGTCGTCGACGAGGCTGCGGATCAGCGGCATCGTCAGCGTTCCCGGCGACTTGACGCCGATGCCGTCGGCGATCGTGGCCTGCGCGCACTCGCGCTCTTCGCCATGAAGGGCGGCCCAGGCCGCAGGGAAGCGCTCGGTCTGGGCGCCGACGATGCGGATGTCGGGCCGAACCGCTCGCGCCGCCGTCGCGATCCCCGAGATCAGCCCGCCGCCACCGATCGCGATGACCAGGGTGTCGATCGAGGGTTGCTGCGCCAGCATCTCCAGGCCGATCGTCCCCTGCCCGGCGATCACGTCGAGGTCGTCGAACGGATGGACGACCGTGAGCCCGCGCTCGCGCGCCAGTTCGAGGCCGAACGAGCGTGCATCCTCGAAGGTGTCGCCCTCCAGCACCACTTCGGCGCCGAAGCCGCGCGTGCGCTCGACCTTCACCGAAGGCGCGAAGCGCGGCATGACGATGGTCGCGGCAATGCCCATTCGTTCGGCGTGATACGCCACGGCCTGGGCATGGTTGCCGGCCGACACGGCGAGGACGCCGCGAGCGCGCTCCTCGGCGTCGAGCTGCGCCATCTTGTTGAGCGCGCCGCGTTCCTTGAAGGAAGCCGTGAACTGGAGGTTCTCGAACTTGAGGAAGATCCGGCAGCCGGTGATCTCCGAGAGCGTGCGCGACCGCACGCAGGGGGTGTCGTGAATCTCGCCGCGCAGGCGCAGCGCCGCGGCGCGGATGTCGTCGGCCGAAAGCCGGTCGGGCGTGGCGGTCATCCGGCGATTGTCGCGCCGGGCGCCACGGCCTGCGAGTCCGCGAAACCGGGCACGACGCCCATGCAAACCCGCGGAGCACACCCCCTGGCTGGGCACCCCGGCCGCAATGCCGCAGCGCGATGCAGGGTCGCATTCGCTGTCCCGGCGGGACGCGCTCGATGCCACTAGCCTTGAGCGTTCGTCGCGGCGCGCACGCGGCCCTGCGGCCGAGCGCGCCGCTTTCATTTTTGCAACCCGATTTCAAAGGAGCCCCGATGTCCCGTTCCATCCTCCCGCTGCTGCTCTGCGCCGCGGCCGTGCCCGGTCTTGCCGCGGCCCAGGCCACCGTCAAGCCCGACGGGAAGTTCCGCTACGCGCTCGGCGCCGGGGCGAGCTATTCCTCGGGCAACACCAGCGCCTCCAGCATCAACATCAGCGGCGACGGGGTCCGCGCCACGGAGGACACCAAGTGGCGCTTCGGCGGCAAGGCCCTGTGGACGCGCTCCGAAGGCACGACCACGGCCGAGAACATCCTCCTCGGCACGCAGTACGACAAGGACTTCGACCCCCGCTGGTTCGGCTTCGGCAAGGCCGAGGCGCTGCGCGACAAGTTCGCGAACATCTCCTCGCGTCTGTCGCTGTACGGCGGCGTCGGCCGGCACCTCGTCAAGAGTGACACGACGACCTTCGACGTCTCCACGGGCGTGGGCTACACCGAGGACCGCTATGTCAATCCGGCATTCGTCGACGGCAGACTGCGCAGCCGCTTCGGGCGTGCCGAACTGCTGCTGGCCGAGGAATCCACGCATCAGCTCACGGCAACGACCTCGTTGCGCCAGAAGTTCTCGTTGTTCCCGGCCCTGCGTTCGGGTGGCGGCTATCGCGGCGTCTTCGACTCGGGCCTGGCGGTGTCGATGACACCCACGCTGAGCCTGACGATGGGCCTGAGCTACCGCTACGACAGCGACCCGGGTGCTGGTCTCAAGAAGGGCGACACCCTCTTCGTGACGGGCGTGTCGATCAAGCTCGACTGAGTCGGGCTCGACCGAGTCGGACTCGACTGAAGGACGGCCGGACGCCGCGCGTCAGCCGACGCGTCCGACCTTCAGCATGTTGGTGCCGCCAGGGTAGCCCATCGGCTCGCCGCAGGTGATGGCGTAGGTGTCACCGGGCTTGAGCACGCCGCTTTCGACCAGCAGGACCTCGGCCTGCTTGAGGGCCTCGTCGCGGTCGGCGAAGGTCTGCATCAGGATCGGATGGACGTTGCGATAGATGGCCATGCGCCGCTGCGTGCGCACCTGAGAGGTCAGGCCGAAGATCGGCACATGGATCTTCTGCCGGCTCATCCACAGCGCGGTCGAACCCGATTCGGTCAGGGCCAGGATCGCCTTGCAGCCGAGGTGATAGGCGGTGAACAGCGCCGCCATCGCGATCGACTGGTCGATGCGCCCGAAGGTCTTGTTGGTGAAGCCGGCGTCGAGCGAAATTTCCTCGGCGCGCTCGGCCTCGACGCAGATCGTCGCCATGATCTCGATCGTCTCGACCGGATAGCGACCCGCCGCGGTCTCGGCCGACAGCATCACCGCGTCGGTGCCGTCGAGGACCGCGTTGGCGACGTCGCTGACTTCGGCGCGCGTGGGCACCGGGTTGACGATCATCGACTCCATCATCTGGGTCGCGGTGATGACGAAGCGGTCCATCTCGCGCGCCATCTTGATCATGCGCTTCTGCAGCGCGGGCACGGCGGCGTTGCCGACCTCGACTGCGAGGTCGCCGCGAGCCACCATGATGCCGTCGGAGGCCTTGAGGATCTGCTCGAGCACCGGAATGGCCTCGCTGCGCTCGATCTTGGCGATCAGCTGCGGCTTGTGGCGCCACGGCTCCCCGGCGACATTGGCGAGCTGGCGCGCCATTTCCATGTCGGTCGCGCTCTTCGGAAAGCTCACCGCCAGGTACTCGCACTGGAACGACATCGCCGTCTTGATGTCCTCCATGTCCTTGGCGGTCAGCGCCGGCGCAGTCAGGCCGCCGCCGGCCTTGTTGATGCCCTTGTTGTTCGAGAGCGCACCGCCGACCATGACGGTGGTGTGCACCTCCTCGCCGCGGACCGCGTCGACGACGAGGCGCAGCAGGCCGTCGTTGAGCAGCAGCGTGTCGCCCGGGCGGACGTCGCGCGGCAGCTCCTTGTAGTCGAGGCCGACCCGCTCGTTCGTGCCGAGCTCCGTCATCGAGCCGTCGAGCACGAACTTCTGTCCCTGCTCGAGCATGGTGCGATCGCCGACGAAGCGGCCGACGCGGATCTTCGGCCCCTGCAGGTCGGCCATGATCGCGACTTCCTTGCCGACCTTCTTGGCCGCCGTGCGCACCATCGCAGCGCGATCGATGTGGTCCTGGGCGCTGCCGTGGGAGAAGTTGAGGCGCACGACGTCGACGCCGGCGAGCATCATCTTCTCCAGGACTTCGGTCGTGCTCGATGCCGGCCCGAGGGTGGCGACGATCTTGGTGGCACGATGCAGGACGTTTTCCATCGAACTCCTCAAAAAGCCGGGCGCGCAGGGCGCGTCATCAGGTGTTCGCGCGACGCTCGAGGATCTCGAACGCCGGCAGGGTCTTGCCCTCGAGCACCTCGAGAAAGGCACCGCCGCCGGTCGAGATGTAGCCGATGTCGTTCTCCAGGCCGTACTTGGCGATCGCGGCGAGCGTATCGCCGCCACCGGCGATGCTGAAGGCCGCCGAGCGCGCAATCGCGCGCGCGACGGTTTCCGTGCCATGGGCGAATGCATCGAACTCGAAGACACCGAGCGGACCGTTCCAGACGACGGTGCCCGCAGCCTCGACGAGTCCCGCCAGCCGCGCCGCCGTCTCCGGGCCGATGTCGAGAATCAGGTCGTCGGGCTCGACCGCTTCCGCGGCCTTGACGGTGGCCTTCGCATCCGCCTTGAACGCCTTGGCGGTGACGACGTCGGTGGGCACCGGCACCGCCGCGCCGCGCGCCGACATGGCCGCGATGACGGCCTTGGCCTCGTCGACAAGGTCCGGCTCGGCCAGGCTCTTGCCGATCGGCAGGCCCGCCGCCAGCATGAAGGTGTTGGCGATGCCGCCGCCGACGATCAGCCCGTCGACATTGGCCGACAGGCTGCGCAGGATGCTCAGCTTGGTCGAGACCTTGCTGCCGGCAACGATCGCCACCAGCGGCCGCCGCGGCTGCGCGAGCGCGCGGACGATGGCGTCGATCTCGGCCGACAGCAGCGGGCCCGCGCACGCGACCGGCGCGTATTCGGCGATGCCGTAGGTCGAGGCCTCGGCGCGGTGCGCGGTGCCGAAGGCGTCGTGGACGAAGATGTCGCACAGCGCCGCGAGTTTCTTCGCCAGCGCCGGATCGTTCTTTTTCTCGCCCTTGTTGAGGCGACAGTTCTCCAGCAGCACCACGTTTCCGGGCGCGACCTCGACGCCGTCGACCCAGTCGGCGACCAGCGGCACCTCGCGGCCGAGGAGCTCGCCCAGTCGATGCGCGACCGGCGCCAGCGAGTCGGCAGGCTTGAACGCTCCCTCGGTCGGCCGGCCGAGATGGGAAGTCACCATGACCGCAGCGCCGGCCGCCAGCGCCATGCGAATGCACGGAACCGAGGCGCGGATGCGGGTGTCCTCGGTGATCCGACCCTCGTCGTCGAGCGGCACGTTCAGATCGGCGCGGATGAAGACACGCTTGCCGGCCACGCGACCGGACGCGATGAGATCGGAAAAACGCAGGACGTTCATGGCGGGCGCGGCAAAGAGCCGATGTTAAGTGAAGGCCCCAGACCCTCCGGGTGAGGCGACGACCATCGCGCCCGGATCGAGGTTTCACCCCGTTCGCGCCGCTGCGCCGTGTCACCGGGGGCGCATGTTCGCGCCGCTGACCGGAGACCCGCATCATGTCGAACCGCCGCCTGCCCGGCCTGCTCACCGCCCTGCTGCTCTGTGGAGCCGCCTCGGCGCAATCACCGCCAGGGACTGCGACGCAAGCCTCGCCAACGGCCTGGCGAGCGCCCTCGCTGCGGGTCCAGGGCGCCGAGCAACCGGTGCGGTTGCAGGCGCTGCGCGTGGATGTCGAGGTCGACGGCCGCATGGCGCAGACACGCGTCACGATGGAGTTCCACAACCCCAACGGGCGGGTCCTCGAAGGCACGCTCGAATTCCCGCTGCGCGAGGGCCAGGTCGTCAGCGGCTTCGCGCTCGACGTCGACGGCGACATGCGCGACGCGGTGCCGGTCGAAAAGGCCCGCGCCCAGCAGGTGTTCGAGGACATCTCGCGCCGTCGCGTCGATCCCGGCCTGCTGCAGACGACGCTCGGCAACAACTACGAGCTGCGCATCTACCCGCTGCCCGCGCGCGGCAGCCGCCGTGTCGTCCTGACGCTGGTCGAGCCCATCGGCCGTCGCCTCGCGGTGCCGCTGGCCTATGCCGAGGGCGTGCGCCACTTCGAGCTGCAGGTGCGTTACCCGACCGCCACCACGCCGCCGACCATCGCCAGCCCCAACCCGCTTGGACTGCACTTCGAGCGCGATCCGGCCGGTGGCTACGCCGCCCGCCTGCAGGCATCGGATACGACGCTGCCCGCAGCCGCGCTCGACCTGCTGGGGCCGACGCCTCGCGACGTCACCAGCGTCGAGGAACGCGCCGGTGAGCGCTACTTTTCCACCCGCCTGACCCTGCCGGAGTCGAGCCTCCCACGCACATTGCCGGCCAGCCTGCAACTGATCTGGGACGCATCGGGTTCGTCAGCGGGACGCCGCCTCGATCGCGAATTTGCGCTGCTCGACGCCTATTTCCGGCGCGCGGTCACGGTCGACGTCAACCTGGTGCGCGTCAGCGACACCGCCGGGCCGGCGGAACGCTTCGCCGTGCGCAAAGGCGACTGGTCGAGCCTGCGCACCGCCCTGAAACGGACGATCCTCGACGGCGCGAGCAATCTGGGCGCCGTTGCCTGGGACGGCCGCTCGCGCGAAGCGCTCTGGTTCACCGACGGGCTGGCGAACTACGGCGGGGCTTGGTCATTGACGTTTCCGGTGCCGGTCTACGCCGTCAACAGCGCCGCGGCGGCGAACCCGCCGGCGCTGCGCGCCCTGGCCGAGTCCAGTGGCGGCCGCTGGATCGATCTCGCCGGGCTGTCGTCCGCCGCGGCCGAGACGGCGCTGCTGCGGCGCGGCTGGCAGTTGCTCGACGTGCAATCGTCCGGCGCCCGCGAGGTCGTTGTCGCGTCGATCCATCCCGATGCCGGCATGCTGTCGATCGCGGGCGTGCTGGAGGACGCCGAAGCGGTGCTGCGGCTGCGCCTGCGCCGGCCCGATGGCCGCGTCGAGACACGTCGCGTGTCCATCACGTCAGCTGCGCCGCGCTCGGCCCTCGCAGCCGCACACTGGGCGCAGATCCAGCTCGCACGGCTGGAAGCCGATGCCCACGCCAACCGCAGCCGGATCACCACCCTCGGGCGCCGCTTCGGCCTGGCCACGTCGGCGACCTCGCTGATCGTGCTCGAGCGCGTCGAGGACTACCTCCAGCACGAGATCGATCCGCCTCCCGCGCTGCAGGAGGCCTACGAACGCCTTGCCGCTGGCGTGCGCCGGTCGCACCAGCATCGGGAGGCCGAACGGCTGTCCCAGGTCGTGCGGCGCTTCGAGACCCGCATCGCCTGGTGGTCGACCGACTATCCGAAGGACACGCCACGGCGCGCGCTCGAGCCGAAGAGCCGACTCGAGATTGGCGCGGCCGGAGCTCTCGGCCGCAACAACGAGTCGGCGCGGCGCTCCACTTCGGCAGCGCCAGGCTCGACGGCGGCGGACGCGGCGCCGGCGGCACCGATGCAACGACGCCAGTCCGCCACCCACGACGCGCTGAAGAAGGCCCGCGGCCCCGACGACTCCGGGTCGAGCATCTCGATCGCGCTGAAGCCGCCGAGCCCCAACGCGCCCTACGTGCGCCGACTCGCCGCCGCACCCGCCACGCAATGGCTGGCGATCTATCTCGACGAACGCCGGGACAACACCGCCAGCGTCGGCTTCTACCTCGATGTCGCCGAGTTCTTCTTCTTGCACGGCGAACCTGCGCAGGCCCTGCGCATCCTGTCCAACCTGGCCGAGATGGACCTGCAGAACCGGCAGGTCCTGCGGCTCCTCGGCTATCGCCTGGCCCAGGCCGACGCACACGCCCTGGCGCTGCCGGTGTTCGAGCGGGTGCTCGAACTCGCACCGCACGAGCCGCAATCGCACCGCGACCTCGGTCTGGCGCTGGCCCAGGCGGGCCAGCCGCAGGCCGCCATCGAGCGCCTGTACGCGGTCGTCACCGGCGCCTGGGATGCGCGCTTCCCCGACATCGACCTGATCGCGCTGACGGAGCTCAACGCCGTCGTCGCCGACGGCGCGGCGCACGGGCGGCCGCTCACCACCGCATTCATCGAACCGCGGCTGCTGCGCAACCTGCCGCTGGACCTGCGCGTCGTCCTGGCCTGGGACGCGGACAACACCGACGTCGACCTGCACGTCTTCGATCCGAACGGAGAAGAGGTCTTCTTCGGTCACAACGCCTCGTACCAGGGCGGCGCGATCACCCGGGACGCCACCGGCGGCTACGGCCCGGAAGAATTCGCGCTGAAGGTCGCGAAGCCTGGACGCTACCGGGTGGAGGCCAACTTCTACGGCCACCGCCAGCAGGTACTGACGACGAGCACCGGCCTGATGCTCTGGCTGTCGAGCGACTTCGGCGGCAAGCAGCAGCAGGACCGGCGCACGACCGTGCGCCTGCGCAGCCAGGGCGGCGAGCGCGTCGTGATCGGAGAGTTCGAGGTCGGGCGCTGAACCCGGTGGCCGTTCAGGACTCGGCCGGCTTCTTGCGGCGTGGCGACGGCGAGGCCTTGGCCGACTCGTCGTCTTTCTTCTCCGCTTCGGCTTCCGGCCGGGCCGGGGGTGCTGCGGCCTGAGCGGTGAGCTGCGGCGGCACCGGCTCGATCTTGTTCTCGCGCATGTAGTCGTTCATGTCGCGCCAGCCGGCGAAGATCGCCGCCTTGTCGGCCTTGCGGTAGACCGCATAGCAATCCTCGATGGCGCGTCCCGCATGGCGACAGGCGCCGCCGATGGCCTTGCCGTCGGCGTCTCGCGCCGCGGCGATCTTCTCGGCGGTGTCGATCCCGAGCGCGTCGCAGCCGGCCAGCAGCGCGGCGGCGACGAGGGTGAGGAGCGTGGCGTGCAGGCGCATGGCGATCGGCTTGTGCCGTCCATATCGGCGCGCGGGGGGCGGACTTAAGGCAAGGTTTGCCTGCCGGCGGAGAGCGGGACTGCCGTTCGCCCCGGCACCGTCCCGGGTCGGTCGCCTCAGCGTCCGGACGCGCTCGCCATGGCCAGGAGCCGCTCGACCCGCTCCTCGGTCGAGGGATGGGTCGAGAACAGTCCTCGGAGTCCACCGCCGGACAGGGGGTTGATGATCATCATCTGCGCCGTCGACGGATTGCGCTCGGCCGCTTCCAGCGGAATTCCCTGGGCATGGCGGTGGATCTTTTCGAGCGCTGCCGCCAGGGCTCGCGGGTCGCCGGATATCTCGGCCCCGCCCCGGTCGGCCTCGAACTCGCGCGCCCGGCTGATCGCCATCTGGATCAGGCCGGCGGCCAGGGGCGCCAACAGCGCGACCAGCAGACCCGCGATCGGGTTCGCCGGCCGACCTTCGCTGTCGCGCCCGCCGAAGAACATCGCGAAGTTGGCGAGCATCGAGATCGCGCCCGCCATGGTCGCACTGACGGTGCTGATCAGGATGTCGCGATGGCGGACGTGGGCGAGTTCGTGCGCCATCACGCCCCGCAGCTCACGCTCCGTCAGCGCGCGCAGGATGCCGGTGGTCGCGGCGACTGCAGCATGCTCGGGATTGCGCCCGGTGGCGAATGCGTTCGGCGCGTCCTCCTCGATCAGATAGACGCGTGGCATCGGCAGGCCTGCCTTCGCCGCCAGTTCGCGGATCATCCGGTAGAACTGCGGCGCCGAGGACTCGTCGACCTCCTGCGCGTTGTACATCTTCAGCACCAGCTTGTCGGAAAACCAGTAGCTGAAGAAGTTCATGCCGACGGCCACGGCGAGCGCCAGCATCATCCCCGTGCGGCCACCGAGGAAAGCGCCGATCGCCATGAAGAGGGCGGTGATCGCCGCCATGAGGACGGCGGTCTTGAGCAGGTTGAACATCGCTTCCTATCCTCGCAGCTCGGGGTGACACACAGATGAGGCCGGCTGGCGCCGCTTCAATCCAGGTCGATGCTCCTCGATCGCCCCGACCGCTGCCGCGCGTCGCCGGGATCGGCACGGATCGATTCCAGGTGAGCGCCGTTCAGGGCGCATGTCCGGCACCGAGCCGCGTGCCGGGGACGAGCGGCTCGCGCTGCAGGAACTCGGCAGCCGACAGGCGCCGACCTCCCGGGCGCTGCAGCACCGTGAGCGCCAGCGCGCCGTCGCCGCAGGCGATGCGGATCCCCTGCGGACCCGCCGACAGCACCTCGCCCGGTGCACCGCCGCCGGGTTCGACGCGGCCGCGCCAGCATTTCAAGGGTTCCCCGGCGCAGGCGGTGGTCGCACCCGGGAACGGATCGAAGGCACGCAGGCGCCGCTCCAGCATCTCTGCGGGCTGCGACCAGTCGATCGGGGCCTCGTCCTTCGCGACCTTGCGCGCATAGGTGACGCCATCGGCCGGCTGGGGTCTCGGAACCAGCCGTCCGAGGTCACTCAACGCCTGCGCGATCAGCTCCGCGCCGAGCTCGGCGAGTCGCGACTGCAGCGTCGCGGTCGTGTCGTCCGGCGCGATCGGCAGCCGCTCCGCGAGCAGCATGGCGCCGGTGTCCAGGCCCGCGTCCATCTGCATGATGGTGACGCCGGTTTCGGCGTCACCGGCCTCGATCGCGCGGTGTATCGGGGCGGCGCCGCGCCAGCGCGGCAGCAGCGATGCATGGATGTTGATGCAGCCGAGCGGCGGCAGCGCCAGCAGCCATGGCGGCAGGATCAACCCGTAGGCCGCGACGACGAGCACGTCGGGGCGTACCGCCTCGAGCGCGGCGCGCGCCGCCGCGGCGTCGTCGGCATGGCGGCCGTCGAGCCGCAGGCCCTGCGGCTGCGCAACCTGCAGTCCATGGGCCTGGGCCTCGGCCTTGACCGGCGAGGGCTGCAGCCGCAGGCCGCGCCCGGAGGGACGGTCCGGCTGGGTCAGCACCAGCGGGATCGCAAAGCCGGCGCCGCGCAGCCGCGCCAGGGCGACCCGGGCGAATTCGGGAGTTCCGGCGAACGCGACCCTCATGAGTCCCCTGCCGGCCGGGTGACGCGCTCAGTCGCGCTCTTCATCGCGAGTCTTCTTCAGCATCTTGGTGCGGATGCGGTTGCGTTTCAGCGGGCTCAGGTACTCGACGAAGACCTTGCCGAGCAGGTGATCCATTTCATGCTGCACGCACACCGACAGCAGGCCGTCGGCCTGGAATTCACGCTCCAAACCGTCGCGATCGAGCGCCCGCACCGTCACCGTCGCATGGCGCGGGACCTTGTCGTAGATCTCCGGCACCGAAAGGCAGCCCTCGTCGCCGAGGACCATCTCCTCGCTGCGCGCGACCAGTTCGGGATTGATCAGCACGCGGGGATCGTCGCGCGCATCGGAGGTGTCGATGACGATCACCCGGCGATGAACATCGACCTGGGTCGCGGCCAGACCGACGCCCTCTGCGGCGTACATGCTCTCGAGCATGTCATCGACCAGTCGGCGCACACCGTCATCGACCGCCGCGACCGGCTGGGCCACCGTGTGCAGGCGGGGATCGGGATAACGCAGGATATTCAGCTTGGCCATTTGTATCGATTCGATTCCGCCGCGGTGCCGCGGCGTTGCGCTGTGGAAGCGCTGCAACGCACCACGCCGTGACAGGTCTCACACAGCGTCGCGCCAGCAGGTCACTTTCGTTGCGATATCAATGCTTTAGGGGCAGAATCTGTGAAAGAGAATGAGGATTTTCGCCGAATGCGGACCGAGGGTGTCGGCACGGCGAAGGTACCCCCACCGCGCGGCCGCCGCGTCAGCGCCAGATCGAGATGCCCATATGACCCGACGCACACGCATCGCTTCACACGTTCGCCGGGCCGCTCAGGTCGGATCCGTCGTCGCTCTCGTCTGCGCCAGCCTCGGGCCGGCCCACGCGGCCAACTACCCGATCACGGCCGAGCAGCGCAGCACGGCACAGCGCGCCGCCCAGACCGGCATCCCGATTTCCGAATTGCTGCCGAACGCGCCGGACTCGTACACCGTCAAGCCCCGCGACACCCTGTGGGGAATCTCGGGGCTGTACCTGAAAAGTCCATGGCGCTGGCCCGAACTCTGGGGCATGAATCTCGAGCAGGTGCGCAACCCGCACCTGATCTATCCAGGCCAGGTGCTGTACCTCGACAAGTCCGATGGACGTGCGCGGCTGCGCATGGGCCAGGCAGGGGGCGCCGACGGCGCCGGCCTCGTGCGCCTGTCGCCGCGCATCCGCGCCAGCGTGCCGGGGCTCGACGGCATCTCGTCGATCCCGTTCGCTCTGATCGAGCCCTTCCTCAACGAGGCGGTGATCTTCGACACCAACGAGCTCTCGAACGCGCCGCGCATCGTCGCCGCCCGTGAAGGCGCCGTATTGATGTCGCGCGGTGATCTGGCTTATGTCCGTGGTGATCTCGGCCAGCAGCGCGAGTACCGCGTCTTTCGCGAACCCCGCCCGCTGAAGGACCCGACCACGGCGGAGATCCTCGGCTACGAGGCGACCTACGTCGGCGCGGCCGAGTACACCCGACAGGGCGAGACCCGCACCGGCTCCGACGGCAAGACCGAGATCATTCCGGCGACTTTCGTCATCACCAGCGTGCGCCAGGAGGCCGGCGTCGGCGACCGCCTCGACCCGGTGCCGGGGCGCGAGTACACGAACTACGCCCCGCACGCCCCGCAGGCGCCGCTGTCGGGACAGATCGTCTCGATCTACGGCGACGCCCTGACGGCCGGACAGAACCAGATCGTCGCCCTGAACCGCGGCGCCCGCGACGGCGTCGAGCGCGGGCATGTGCTCGCCCTCTGGCGCGACGGCGTGCGCACGATCGACAAGACCGATCCGACCCGCGCGCTGATGAAGCTGCCGGACGAGCGCCATGGCATGCTCTTCGTGTTCCGTGTCTTCGACCGCATGTCCTACGCCCTGATCCTGTCGGTGAAGGACCCGGTCAAACCCGGCGACCGCTTCAGCCAACCCTGAGTCTTCCCGCGTGTGACGGACCGGGACGAACTCTCCGCCTGGGTCCGGCTCCTCGAGACGCCGGGAATCGGCCGCGACGCGGCCCGCAGGCTGCTCGCCGCCTTCGGCTCGCCGCAAGCCGTGCTCGATGCCTCTGTCGGCGCGCTTCGAACGGTCGTCGGCACCGACGCCGCGACAGCCCTGGGCACACCCTCGGAGGCGCTCGACGCACTCGTTGGAGCGACACTGTCGTGGCTGGACGCAGGAGATCGTGAAGCCCGCGACATCGTCACGCTCGGCGATCCTCGCTACCCGGCGCCCCTGCTCGAGACTGCCGACCCGCCCCTGCTGCTCTACACGCAGGGCCGCGCGGAGCTGCTGGGCAGCGCGTCGCTCGCGGTTGTCGGCAGCCGCAACGCGACGCCGCAAGGGCTGGAGAACGCCCGGGCCTTCTCCGCACATCTCAGCCAGGCGGGCCTGACGATCGTCTCCGGGCTGGCGCTCGGCATCGATGGCGCGGCCCATGCGGGCGGCCTGGAGGGGCCTGCTGCGACGATCGCCGTCGTCGGCACCGGGCTGGATCGCGTCTATCCGCGCCGCCACCTGGCCTTGGCGCATCGCATCGCCGCCGAAGGTCTTCTCGTCAGCGAGTTTGCGATCGGCACGCCGCCGCTGCCGGCGAACTTCCCCGTCAGGAACCGCATCATCGCCGGCCTTGCGCGCGGCACGCTGGTGGTCGAGGCGGCGGTGCAGTCGGGCTCGCTGATCACCGCCCGCCTGGCCGTCGAAGCCGGCCGGGAAGTCTTCGCGATCCCCGGCTCGATCCACTCGCCCCAGTCCCGCGGCTGCCATGCATTGCTGCGCCAGGGCGCCAAACTGGTCGAGCGCGCCGAGGACATCCTCGAGGAATTGAGGCTGCCGCCGCACCCCGTGGGCGGGACGCCGCCCGTCCTCGACGCCGCGGGCAAGGAAGATCCGTTGCTCGCCGCGCTCGGCTTCGAACCGGTGACGCTGGACGCACTCGTCGCCCGCACCGGCGAATCGGCAGCCGCGCTCAACGTGCGCCTGCTCGAACTCGAACTCGACGGCCGCGTCACCCGGCTTCCCGGCCAGCTCTTCCAGCGCCTGGTGCACGGCTGACGCGGACCGGACGGGCGGTCGATCGGCCACGGCCGTAGTGGGCATCCCGTACCCCTTCACTGCCATCCCGGCCGGGCGGAATACACGGCTGCGGTATAGTGAATCCATGTTCGACGTGCTGGTCTACCTGTACGAAAACTACTGGCGCCCCGACGCCTGTCCCGAGCACGACCAGCTCACCCGCAAGCTCTCGTCGGTGGGCTTCGAATCCGAGGAAATCGAGGAAGCGCTCTCCTGGCTGGATGGCGTGGCGGCTGCGGCGCAGTCCTACGTCGGGGCCCAGTCGACGCAGTCGCTGCGGGTTTACTCGCCCGCCGAGCTCGAGCATCTGGGCGAGGCCTCGGTCGGTTTCGTCAGCTTCCTCGAATCCGCCGGGGTCCTGCCCCCGCCGATGCGTGAAATGGTGATCGACCGCGCGAGCGCGATCCCCGGGGGGCCGCTCGATGTCGAGGACCTGAAGATCATCGTCCTGATGGTGTTCTGGAGCCTCGGCGAGGAACCCGACGCCCTGATCCTCGACGAGCTGTTCGTCGACGAGGAAGACCGCCTCATCCACTGAAGCCCGCCGCGATCGCGGCCGGGACGCCTAGTTCAGCAGGCGACTCGGATCGCCGTCGAGCCGTGCCATGGCGCTGCGCGTCGCGCGCACCGTCAACGATTCGTCCTGGGCCGGCACCAGCAGGCCGGCCTGCAAGAATGCCGCCAGCCGATGCTGCTGGAACAGCACGCCACGGCCCTGCGGCGAGACGAACAGCGTCAGCTGCCGCCGCATGCCCTGCCAGGCGAGTTGCACGGCCTCGTTGCGGTTGCTGTAGTCGAGCATGTACCAGCTGCCGACCTGGAGCTCGCGGGCCCAGGCGAGCATCGCCGGCGTCGGCATCGAACCGCCTTCGCCGACCACCTCCAGCTCCGAGCTTTCGTGCCCGGACAGGTCCAGGACCATCGATTCGTCGATCTCCAGATCGTCGGTCTCCGGCAGCAGTTCCTCCAGCGTCTCGAGCCGGGCCATCAGTTCCTCGAGCCGCTCCTGCGAGATCGCCGCGGCTTTCGCGGTGAACGCCGCAGCCAGGGAATTGTTCAGCCGCTGGATGTGTTCGTCCTGGCGTTGTTCGGGAATGCCGGCGTCGTCCATGCCGTCGCGCAGCGTCTTCAGCAGCGGCGGCAGCCGGCGAATGACGTCGGCGCGCTCGGCCCGCGAGACCTTCGCGCTCGCCGACCAGATCAGGTCGGCGGCGGCGCGCTTCATCGCCTTGGTCGCGTCGCCCTGCACACCGTCCTTCAGGGCGGTCTTGGCCATCACGTCGGCCCAGACCTGGAACAGGAACTCGCGCACGCCTTCCTGCACCGGGACCTCGTTGAGCATCTTGCGCAGTTCGATCGTGTACTGGATCGCCATGGTCTCGCGCTGCTCGACCTGCTGAGCCAGCGACACGCCTTTGCGCGAGGCCTCGTTCTCGTTCTTGAAATAGTGCTCGAGGAACTTCTCGAACTCCACCAGCACGGTCTGGAACACCCGCCGCCCGGTGTCCGGATAGGCCTCGACGACCTGCACCACGCGCTTGATCTCGCGCTCGAGGATGTCGCCGACGGCCCGGCTGGTGGCGTCGAATCCCATCACGCACGAGCCCATGCGATCGATCAGGCGTCGCGCCGGATGGTCGACGGTGGCGAAGAAGTCGGGCTCGGACACGGCGACCCGCAGCACCGGCATCTGCAGGCGCGCGAACCACACCCGGACGGTCGCCGGGAGGGTGTCTTCGGTCAGGATGCTCTGGAACAAGAGCGCCACGATCTCGATGGTCGCGCGTTCGATCGGGCTCGCCGCGGCCTGCTTCAGGGCCGCCTTGCGCTGCTGCATCTCCTCGATGAGCTGCGGCGTGCTGACGGCCGCGGCCAGCCCACCACCGCCGCTCGGCGTCGCCAGCCGCCGGGCGATGCCCTGCTGGGCCTGGCTGATGGCCGCGCTCAGGCCCGGCGACGGCGGGGCCTGGCGCGACGTGTCGCCGAAGTCGGGGAGCTGGCGGCCGACCAGCCGGTTCAGCCGGTTGATGACGGCCTCGGCCGGGTCCTGGCCCCGATGCAGACCCCCGGCGCGCGTCATCATCCGGGTCTCCTCGCCGACCTCGGTGACCGCGGGTTCGCGACCCCGGGAATCGCCGGCGCGATACGTCGAGCCCAGACCGGAGGCCGATCCCGATCCCGATGCCACACCCGTGGCCGCACCGAAACCGCCCGAGCCGGCGTTGGAGTCGATTCGAGCGGAGTCGCGGGTGCGCCGGATGAAGGGACGCAGATCGGTCTCGGGCAGGACGCGGCGCTGCAGCAGCCAGCGGTTGGTCTCGTGATAGGCCTCTTCCGCGAACAACGACAGTTCCTCGTGCAGGACGCCCTGCAGCGTGCGCCAAGGCTCGAGGCCGAGCCGCGAGCCCAGCCACGACGACGTCACCAGACGGGCCAGCACATGCGGCCGCAGGATGTCGTTGGTGTCGAGCTCCTCGCGACCTTCGAGAGAATTCATGCGGGCACGCAGGTCGGTGAACTCCCACGACGCCCGATCCATCATCGCCAGGGCCAGGCGCGAGCTCAGGATCTCGTGCTCGATGGTGTCGTCGTCGACCAGGGTCAGCCGGGTGTTGCGGTCGCTCGGCTGAGGAAGTTCACCGGGCAGCGATGCCGAGAGCATGCCGCTTTGCGCAGCCCCGCGGAGCAGGCCGGCCATCGTGCGCAGCCAGACTCCCTGGGACTTCTGGAACCCCTCGAGCACCTCGCGCCGCTCCATGGCGACGCGCGGTTCGGAGACGGCGCCTGCAAGCAGCCGCGCACCGAGATCGACGGCCTGCACCACCGCGGGGAGGCCCTGGAGCAGCCGCTCCGCATACCACCGTCGCGCCTGCTGGGCCAATGCCGATGGGTTGGCGGACGAGGGCATGGAGGGGTGGCGATGCGTCTTGAGGGGAGTGCCTTTCGACTCTACACCACGGCCCCTGCGTTGGGATCGTCGGGGTCGAGTTCCTTCGGCCCCGCCTTGACGAGGTCTTCACGTTTCACGCCGAGCCACATTGCGATGGCGGCGGCGACGAACACCGAGGAATAGATGCCGAACAGGATGCCGATCGTCAGCGCGAGCGCGAAATAGTGCAGCGTCGGGCCACCGAAGACCAGCATCGACAGGACCATCATCTGCGTCGAGCCGTGCGTGATGATCGTGCGGCTGATGGTGCTGGTGATCGCATGGTCGATCACCTCGCGCGTGTTCATCTTGCGGTAGCGTCGGAACGACTCACGGATCCGGTCGAAGATGACGACGGACTCGTTGACCGAATAGCCCAGCACGGCCAGCACCGCCGCCAGCACCGAGAGCGAGAACTCCCACTGGAAGAAGGCGAAGAAGCCTAGGATGATCACCACGTCGTGCAGGTTGGCGACGATGGCCGCGATCGAGAATTTCCACTCGAACCGGAAAGCCAGGTAGAGCATGATGCCCAGGACGACGAAGGCGAGCGCCTTGGCGCCGTCCTCGGCGAGTTCGCGCCCGACCTGCGGACCGACCACCTCGCTTCGCTGCAGCCGCACCGGCTCGGCCGCGCCGGCAGAGCACACCTGGCGCGGCGTCGACTCGCCCTGCGCCGTCGCCTGCGAGCCGACCGTGCCGCCCTCGGCGCGGCAGAGCTCGGCAAAGACCCGCGTGACCACATCGGCCTGCTTGATGTTCGCCCGCACCGGCACCCGGATCAGCACGTCGCGCGAGCTGCCGAAGTTCTGCACCTGGACCTCGCCGACATCGAGGCGCTCGACCGCCGTGCGGACCTTGCCGATGTCGGCTGCCTGCGCGTACGCCGCCTCGATCACGGTGCCGCCGGTGAACTCGATCGAGAAGTGCAGTCCGCGCGTGGCGAGGAAAAAGACCGCGGCCAGGAAGGTCAGCAGCGAGACGATGTTGAACACCAGCGCATGCCGCATGAACGGGATGTCGCGCCGGATCCTGAAGAATTCCATCTCTTGCCGCCTTGTATGTATTCGCGTCGGGCGATCAGCCCTTGGCGGCCGCTTCCTGCGGTTTCCAGACCTGGCCGATCGACACCGTCTTCAGGCGCTTCTGCCGCCCGTACCAGAAGTTCACCAGGCCGCGCGAGAACATCACCGCCGAGAACATCGAGGTCAGGATGCCCAGGACGTGAACCACCGCGAAGCCGCGCACCGGGCCCGATCCGAAGGTCAGCAGCGCCACGCCGGCGATCAGCGTCGTCACGTTGGAGTCGAGGATGGTGGCGAAGGCGCGCTCGTAGCCGGTGTTGATCGCCACTTGCGGCGCGGCGCCGGCGCGCAGTTCCTCGCGCACCCGCTCGTTGATCAGCACGTTGGCGTCGATCGCCATGCCGAGCGTCAGCGCGATGGCGGCGATGCCGGGCAGGGTCAACGTCGCCTGCAGCATCGACAGCAGCGCGACCAGCAGCAGCAGGTTGAAGGCCAGCGCGAGGGTCGAGACGACCCCGAAAAGCCGGTAGTACACGCACATGAACAACGCGATCGCGGCGAAGCCGTAGATGACGCTGTTGAACCCCTTGGAGATGTTCTCGGCGCCCAGGCTCGGGCCGATGGTGCGTTCTTCGATGATCTCCATCGGCGCGGCCAGCGAGCCGGCGCGCAGCAGCAGCGCGTTGTCGTTGGCCTCGGCCGTGGTCATGCGGCCGGAAATCTGGATCCGGCTGCCGAGCTCCGAGCGGATCACCGGTGCGGTCACGACCTCGCCCTTGCCCTTCTCGAACAGGAGGATCGCCATGCGCTTGCCGACGTTCTCGCGCGATACGTCCTTGATGATGCGCGCGCCCTTGGCGTCGAGCGTCAGGTGCACGACCGGTTCCTGGGTCTGGGAATCGAATCCGGGCTGGGCATCGGTCAGGTTGTCGCCGGTCAGGACGACCTGGCGCTTGACGATCAGCGGCGCGCCGCCGCGCTCGATGTAACGCTCGGTGCCGAACGGAACCGGGCCGCTGCCGCCGGCCGCGGCGATGCCCTCGGCACTGTCGTCGACCATCCGCAATTCCAGGGTCGCCGTCCGCCCGATGATGTCCTTTGCCTTGGCCGTGTCCTGGACGCCCGGGAGCTGCACGACGACCCGATCGGCGCCCTGCTGCTGGATCACCGGCTCGGAGACGCCGAGCTCGTTGACGCGGTTGTGCAGCGTGGTGATGTTCTGCGTGATCGCCGTCGTCTGCACCCGGCGCGCGGCTTCGAGCGTGAGCGCACCGACGAGACGCAGGTCGCTGCCATCGGTGCTCTCGGTCCACTGCAGGTCGGGCAGCTGGTCCTGCAGCAGGTTGCGCGCCGCAGTCCGGGTCTCGGCATCGCGGAAACGCACAGCAACGTCCTTGCCGTCGCGGCTGATGCCGATGTGGCGGATGTTCTTGTCGCGCAGCAGCGTGCGCATGTCACCCGTGAGCGCCTCGGCCTTCTTCACCAGCGCCGACTTCATGTCGACCTGCATCAGGAAATACACCCCGCCGCGCAGGTCCAGGCCAAGGAACATCGGCAGCGCATGCAACGCGGTCAGCCAGTGCGGCGAGCGCGTCAGCAGGTTCAGCGCGACGATGTAGCTGGGGTTCTCGGGGTCGGGATTGAGGGCCTTGCTGATCGCGTCCTTGGCCTTGCCCTGGCTGTCGAGGTCGCCGAAACGCGCCTTGACCGAATTGCCTTCGAACTGCACGAAATCGGGCGTGAGCTTCGAGTCGGCGAGGATCTGCTCGATCCGCGGCACCAGCGTGGCGTCGAGCTTCAAGGTCGCCTTGCCACTGCTGACCTGCACGGCAGGCGCCTCGGGAAAGAAGTTCGGCAGCGTGTAGATCAGCGCAACCAGCAGAGCGACCAACAGGATCGCGTACTTCCACAGCGGATAGCGATTCATCGGGTTTCCTCGGGAACGGGACGTGCCGAGGCGCGCGACGCGCGCCTCGGGTGCCGGCTCCTACTTGACGGTGCCCTTGGGCAGCACCTGCACGACCGCGGAGCGCTGGACCTGGATCTCGACCCCGTTGGCGATCTCGACGCTGAGGAAGCTCTCGCCGATCTTCGAGATCTTGCCGAGCAGCCCGCCCGACGTCACGACCTCGTCACCCTTGGCGAGGGCGTCGATCATCGTCTTGTGCTCCTTCTGCCGCTTCATCTGCGGCCGGATCATGACGAAATAGAGCACCACGAACATCAGCACCAGCGGCAACATCGTGCCGAGGCTGCCGAAGGGGGAGTCGGAGGCGGTTGCGGCCGGGGCGGCCTGCGCGAAAGCTTCGGAGATGAACACGGCTGGATTCCTTGTGGACGCCCGGCACCACGCCGCTGGCAAAACCTGTCGATTGTAAGGCGGCTCGAAAGCCCGGACCGGCTTCCCCCGTCAACCGGCAGCCACCGTCACCAGGCGCAGCCGGGTGATCTCGGACGGCGCGCCGAGGCGCTTCGGCGGGCCCCAGTAGCCGGTGCCGCGGCTGGTGTAGACCCACAGAGCGCGCCACCGATGAAGCCCGGCGGTGAAAGGCTGCTGCAGGCGCACCAGGAAATTCCACGGCAGGAACTGGCCCCCATGGGTATGGCCGGAGAGCTGCAGGTCGAAGCCCGCGGAGGCTGCCGCCATGGCGCTGCGCGGCTGGTGCGCCAGCAGCAGGCGCACTCCGGCATGCGCCGGCGCCCCGGCGATGGCCGCTGACGGATCGCTGCGATGATGTTCGCCGTAGTGGTGCGCGCCGTAGTCCGTCACGCCGGCGACGACCAGGCAGGCCTCGTCGTGGCGCAAGACCACGTGCTCGTTCAGCAGCACCGTAAGGCCGAGCCGCCGCAGCTCGACGATCCACGCCGGCGCGCCCGAGTAGTACTCGTGATTGCCGGTGACGAAGAAGGTGCCGTGGCGCGAGACGAGCCGCGCCAGCGGCGCGACGTGGGGCGCCAGCTGCGCCACCGAGCCGTCGACCAGATCGCCGGTGACCGCGACCATGTCGGCGCCGATCCGGTTCACCGCGACGACGATCGCGTCGAGATAGTTCCCCTTGATCGTCGGGCCGACGTGGATGTCGCTGATCTGGGCGATGGTGAAGCCGTGGAGAGCCGGCGGCAGGCCGACGATGGGAATGTCGACCGAGACCACCCGCGCGATCCGACGGGCGTTGACGAAGCCGAGCAGGGTCATGGCGATGCCCAGCACCGGCACGGCGACGGCGCTCGCGACGCCGAGGTTGCCGCCGGGGATCGAACCCGGTCGGATCCAGTCGAAGACCACCACGAGGAGCATCACGAGGTCGCGTAAGACCGTCAGGACGAAGAGCGACGAGAACATCCCCATGGCCAGCGCACCGGCCCAGGCCGCGCGATCGGCGAGCGCCTGCGGACGCAGACGCCGCGACCAGAGGGCGAACGGCATCAGGACGGCCGACACGGCCAGCAGCGTCGCGAACGCCGCCCCCCACGGCAGGCCGAGGGCCGGAACGATGCGCCAAGCCACGTAGGCGTGGAGCAGCGCGGAAAGGATCGCGAGCGTCATGGCGCCTCGGCAGCGGTGGCAATCCCTGGATATGCGTACGCGCGCCGATTGTTCAATGGCACAGGGCGCGATGGCAATCGCCCCAGGCGACGGGCTGCGGATGTCCGGATGCGGATGCCCGGCTGCAGATGGGGAGCCTCCCGGCTGGTGCCTCGCGCGGTCGCCAAGCATCCCGACGCCGTCCGGAGACGGCCTGTCAACCCTGATCGGGATGCAGCGCCGTCACGATCCAGGTCGAGCCGTTCAGGCGGACCTCGCCGTCACCGGTCGTCTCCCGAGCCAGCGCCCGCTCGACGGCGTCGAGGATCGCGGGCACCCTCGCCTCGCCGACATCGCGGACGAGTCGCGACAGCGGTCCGACGCGCATTGCGTTCTCGGCCGCAAGGCGTGGCGTCGCGCCGAGCGCGATCGCCGCATCGAACCGCCGGATGCCGATGTCCGTGAAGCCGGCCGACCTCAGGATGCTCCCGACGCGCGCGTCGTCGGCGAAAGCGAACGGACCCGGCGCCAGCGGATCGTTCGGTTCGGGAACGATGCCGAGCGCCGCGCGTGCCGCCACGAGCGGGGCCATGGCCCAGGGGTTGTCGCGCGGAGTGCGCCAACAGACGAAGGCGCATCGGCCCCCGGGACGCAGCGACTGCAGCAAATGGGTGAAGGCGGCGTCCGGCCGCTCGAAGAACATCACGCCGAAGCGTGAGAAAAGCAAGTCGCGATCGTCCGGAAGGTCGGCATGCGAGGCGTCGGCATGGCGAAACGCCAGGCCGGGCGCGCTCGACGCGCGCTCGCGTGCGACCGCCAGCATGGGCTCGGAGACATCGACCCCGAGCACGCTGCCGTCGGGTCCGACCGCACGTGCCAGCGCCACCGAGGTATCGCCGCAGCCGCAACCGACGTCGAGCACGCGTTCGCCCGGCCGCGGCGCCGCGGCCTCGAGCGCGGCGGCGCCGAAGGGCGCGACGATGGCGTCGATTTCGCGGCGCAGGGTGGCCCAGCGCTGGCCCAGCACCCCGTTCCACTCCGCGATCTGCGCGCTGTTGGAGGCCGATGCGGTCGTCGAGTCGGTCATGTCGATGCACTCCCCAGCAGATGGGCCGCCACCTGCCGCCGGTGCGGTTGCAGGCGATGCTCCCAGAGATAGATGCCTTGCCAGGTGCCGAGCACGAGGCGGCCGCCGGCCAGCGGTATCGTCAGGTGGGTGGCGGTCAGGGCCGCGCGCACATGGGCCGGCATGTCGTCGACGCCTTCGTCGCGATGCCGGAACAAGGCATCGCCGTCGGGCACCAGGCGGGCGAAGAAGCGGTCGAGATCGGCGCGCACGTCCGGATCGGCGTTCTCCTGCACCAGCAGGCTGGCCGACGTATGCCGAACGAAGAGGGTCAGCAGCCCGTCGACGAATCCGCAAGCAGCCACCCAGTCGGTGACCGGCCGGGTGACTTCGAGAAGACCCCGTCCGCCGGTCTCGAAGCGGAGGGTCGTGCCGGACTGTCGCAACATCGGACAAGCATAGGCCAGACGAAGCGGGAAGCCGGCGAGCGGGCGAGGGGCAGGCCCGTCGCCCGGTCGATTCGGCCGTCAGCGCGGGCCGTCGCTCTTCAGCGGCTCGTGGAACAGTTCGATCACCAGTCCGCGCAACCAGCGGTTCGCCGGCTCCTGGTGGGCGCGATTGCTCCAGTGCAGTGCGACGGTGAAGTCGGGGATGCCCCAGCGCGGATGGGCGATGACGAAGCCGCCGACGGCGGCGAACTTGACGGCGATGCGCTGCGGCAGGACGACCGCCAGGTCGGTCTGACTGAGGATCGCCGGGATCACCATGAAATGGGGAATGCTCAGGCGTATGCGCTCGCTCAGCGCCATGCGGTCGAGCACCCGGGCGGTTTCGGTGTGGTGGCGAACGACGACGTAGTCGAGCCGCTCGAGGCTGCGTCGGGTGGGTCGCGGGCCCAGCACCGGGTGGCCGGCGCGTCCCAGCACGACATAGCGCTCGATGAGGAGGCGCTGATGGCGCGTCTTCTCGACGCCGGGCAGGTAGCCGAAGGCGAAATCGATCCGGCCGGTATCGAGTGCGTTCTCGACCTGCGCGTACTCGAGCTGCTCGGTCTCGATGCGCACCCCCGGCGCGAGCCGGCGCACGTGATGCATCAGCCCCGGCAGGAACTCGGCCTCGCCGATGTCGCTCATGTGGATGCGAAACGTGCGGCGAGCCGTCGCCGGGTCGAACCGGTCGGCATTCTGCAACGCGCCGTTCACCAATTCGAGCGCCCGCTGCACCGCCTCGGCCAGGGTGTGCGCGTTCGGCGTCGGCGCCACGCCGCGTGCCGCCCGGGTGAAAAGCGCATCCTTCATCACCAGACGCAGCCGCCCGAGGGATTGGCTCACCGCCGGCTGCGAGAGGCCCAGCGTCTCGGCCGCGCGGCTGACGCTGCGCTCGCGATAGACCGCGTCGAACACCCGCAGCAGGTTCAGATCGAGTTCGTCGATATGCATCCGGTGGATACTACTTAGACGGGAAAGACGATGGAACAGTCCGCCGGGCCCCGCTAAGCTCGCTGCCGACGCGGGCCGCGAACGAAGAGAAGAGCCCGCGCTACGCAACGGAGACAAGCCAGCATGGAAGTGTCCTTCAGCAAGGAGGTCGAAGCCCTGCGCCTCGGGCGCGGCGAGACCTTCCATGGCGAAGGCATCCTCGCGATCACCAAGGCGCTGTTGCAGTCCGGCGTGTCCTACGTCGGCGGCTACCAGGGAGCCCCGGTATCGCATCTCCTCGACGTGATGGTCCAGGCCGAGCCGTACATGCGCGAACTCGGCGTCCATGTCGAGGCCTGCGCCAACGAGGCGTCGGCCGCCGCGATGCTGGGCGCCTCGATCCACTATCCGCTGCGCGGCGCGGTGACCTGGAAATCGATCGTGGGCACCAATGTCGCCGCCGACGCGCTCTCGAACCTGTCGTCGCCCGGCGTGACCGGCGGGGCGCTGATCGTCGTCGGCGAAGACTACGGCGAAGGCGCGAGCGTGATCCAGGAACGCACCCATGCCTACGCGCTGAAGTCGTCGATGCTGATGCTCGATCCGCGGCCCGAACTCGCCAACATGGTGCGGATGGTCGAGGAAGGCTTTCGCCTGTCCGAGGCGTCGAACATGCCGGCGATGCTCGAATTGCGGATCCGTGCCTGTCACGTGCGCGGCAGCTTCGAGTGCAAGGACAACGTCGCCCCGAAGATTTCGACGCAGCATCCGCTGGCCGCCCCGGCCGCCTTCGACTACGCCCGCCTCGCCCATCCGCCGGTGACCTTCGGGCACGAGAAGCTGAAGGTGAGCCAGCGCATCCCGGCGGCGCGTCGCTACATCGCCGAGAACGGTCTGAACGAGGTCTTTCCCGGGCGCTTCGACGAGGTCGGGCTCGTCGTCCAGGGCGGCCTCTATAACACCCTGATCCGCGCCCTGCAGCAACTCGACCTCGCCGACGCGTTCGGCGCCAGCGCGATTCCCATCCTCGCGCTCAACGTCACCTTCCCGCTGGTG
>JBBQCD010000023.1:0-59657 GCA_038318385.1 Burkholderiales bacterium
GTCATCACCTTCTGGTGCAGCAGCGTGTGCGGATATTCGAACAGGCGCACGCCGCAGCGCAGCAGCTTCTCGTAGTTGCGGTGGCCGGCGTGCTGCACCATCGGATTGTCCGAACCGCTGGTCGACGGCATCATCACGCGCACGTCGACGCCCCGGCGGACCGCCGCGCCGAAGGCGTCGATCGCCTCGGGTTCGGGGATGAAGTACGGGTTCTGGATCCAGATCCGCCGGCGCGCAAGACAGATGGCGGTGTGATGCAGGATCTTGACCGCGGGCGCCGACCCCTCAGGCTTGGCGTAGGCCGCGTGGATCAGCACCTCGCCAGCCGGCGTCAGGTGAGGAAAGACGTCGTCGCCGACGAAGAGCTCGCCGGTCTCGCCGGCCCAGTTTTCGCTGAATGCGGCCTGCACGCTGTGGACGATCGGTCCGCGCAGGCGGACGCTGAGGTCACCGAAGTGCTCGCTGTCCTGCGCGTCGCCGAGCCAGCTGTCGACGACGCAATGGCCGCCGACGAAGGCCTCGCGGCCATCGACGATCAACAGCTTGCGGTGATCGCGGTCGTTCAGGACGCCGAGATTGCGCAGCTTGCGCGGATGAAAGAACGCCAGCTGGCAGCCGGCTTCTTCCATCGTCCTGCGCTCCTCCTTGCCGATCTTCTTGGAGCCGGTGGCATCGAGCAGCACGCGCACCTGGCGCCCGGCGCGCGCCCGGTCGGCGAGCGCGGCCGAGACACGCCGGCCCGCGACACCCTCCTTCCACAGGAAGGTTTCGAAATGCACCGACTCCCGGGCGGACAGGATCGACGCCTCGATCGCATCGAAGAACGCACCGTTCTCGATCACCTCGACCGCGTTGCCGGCCACCGGCGTGCTCAGGGTCAACCCGGCCAGCGACGGGACCAGATCCTCGATCGGCGACCCGCATTCGATGCGCAGGCTCGGATCGCGATGGCGCCGGATCGACCAGATGACGATCGCCAGCAGGACCAGCAGGGCCGTGAGCACGGCGATGACGCCGAAGCCCGACAGCGGGGCGGGCAGGGACGAACGCATCGGTGGACCTCCCGGAGCGGAAATCGCTCACCGCGGGAGTGTCGCCCAGCTGGCGTGCTAGCCGGCGTTGGCCGCGGCGGCCCGGCGCGCGATGTTCAGCGGCAGCGCCGGCGCCTCGCCGTCCTTGCCGACGCCGGCATAGACGGTGAGATGCGGGAACGGGATCTCGATGCCGTGGGCGTCGAAGGCGGCCTTCAGGCGGCGACGGAACTCGCGCTTGATCGTCCACTGCTCGAGCGGAGCGACCTTGAATCGACAGCGCAGGACGACCGCGCTGTCGTCGAAGCTCTCGACGCCGGCGATGTCGAGTTCGCCGAGGATCTTCGCGCTGAAGGCGGCATCAGCCCTGAGTTCGGCTCCCACCTGCTTCATCAGCGCCAGGACGTCGTCGACGTTTTCCCGGTAGGCCACGCCGATGTCGACGACGGCCTGGGCGAAGCTGCGGCTCATGTTCGTCACGGTCGTGATCAGGCCGTTGGGCACGAAGTGGACGTTGCCGTCGTAGTCGCGCAGCCGCACATGCCGCAGCGTGATGTCTTCCACCAGTCCCGCTAGATCCGCAACCTTGACGACGTCACCGGTGCGGATCTGGTCCTCGAAGAGCAGGAAGAAGCCGGTGAAATAGTCCTTGACCAGGCTCTGCGCGCCGAAACCGATCGCCAAGCCGACGACACCGGCCGCACCGAGGATCGGCGCGAGCGAAATGCCGACTTCGCCGAGGACGAGCATCACCGCCACCGCACTGACGACGAGGGCGATCAGGTAGCGAACGACACGCCCCAGCGTCTCCGCGCGGCGGGCTGCGTCGACGCCGCCGAGACGGGTCGCCACGCGCACCCGGACGCCGCGCGCCACGCCCTGGAGAAGGCGAATGGCGACGCTGGCCACGACGAGGATCAGCAGGATGCGCACGGCCGACAGTGCCGGCCCCCGCCAGACGAGCCAGTCGATCCGATCCCACGTGCTCAGAAGATTTTCCATCCGGGTCCATTTTACATTTGGACAAGAACACCTTGGGCCCGGTGCGACTCTCGCCGGGGACGTGCCCTCGCCTTGGGCGCATCGCCGAGGTGGGCGGGCGCCCGAAGATCAGGCGCCCCGGAACACCGGCTTGCGCTTCTGGCTGAAGGCGAGCACGCCTTCCCGGTAATCGTCGCTGGCATTGCAGCGGTCGATCGCCGCCTGCGCGTCCGGCGCCTGGGAGTCGGCCGGATTTCGCAGGAAGGCGTTGATGGTCCGCTTCGTCGCCGTGGCCGTCAGCGGCGCGTTCGCCGCCATCGTCGCCGCCAGCTCACCGACGGTGTCGTCCAGGTCGGCCGCGGGCACGACCCGGCTCACGAAGCCCATCCGCAAGGCCTCGGCGGCGTCGAAGACACGCGCGGAATAGAAGATGTCGTAGGTGTTCTGCACGCCGATCAGCGCCACGAACCGATGCACGCCGCCCTGGCTGTAGCCCAGGCCGAGCCGCCCCGCCGGCATGCGAAAGCGCGCGTCGTCGGCGCAGATGCGCAGATCGCAGGCCGCGGCCAGCCCCAGGCCGCCGCCGATGCAGATGCCGCGGATCTTGGCGATGACCGGCTTGCCGGCATGCGCCGGTGCGGCGTAGGCGGCCTCGACCATTTCGTTGTAGCGCTGCTGCGCGGCCGGATCGGTACGCTCGGCCGCGAACTGCGAGATGTCGGCACCCGACGCGAAGGCGTCCTCGCCGGCCCCGGCGATGACGATCACGCGGATCGATGCATCCGCCTCGAGCTCGGCGATGCGCGCCGGCAGCTCGCACCACATGTCGCGGGTCATCGCGTTGTGCTTCGCGGCGTTCGCGACGACGACGTTGCCGACGGCGCCATCGCGCTGGATGAGAATGGTTGCCACGAATCGACCTCGTTCAGATGCTGCGTCTGCGCCAAACCATATCAGCCAAACCCCATCAGGCAGCGCCGCGGGCACGCCGCGACCCATCCGGGTGGGTTGGGCGCAGCCGCGCAGGTAAGCTCGTCCCGTCTCGAACCTCGCACCCCGAGCAATCCCGCGCAGACATGCCCACGCCGCCGCCCCTCGAACTGCAAGCCCCCGACATCGAACGCTGGCGTCACGGCGACAGCGGCGTCGACTGGGTCCACGTCTTCGATTCCGGCGTCCGGGGCCCCGACGTCATGCTGCAGGCGCTGACACACGGCAACGAGATCTGCGGCGCCATCGCGCTCGACTGGCTGCTGGCACAGGGCTTCCGGCCACGCCAGGGCCGCCTGACACTGGCGTTCGCGAACGTCGAGGCCTATGCCCGCTTCGACCCCGCCGACCCCTTCCCGTCGCGCTGCGT
Organism: Burkholderiales bacterium; assembly: GCA_038318385.1. GTDB lineage: Bacteria > Pseudomonadota > Gammaproteobacteria > Burkholderiales > Burkholderiaceae_C > Schlegelella_A. The sequence goes on from JBBQCD010000023.1 coordinate 3,373, forward strand.
CGACGAGGACTACAACCGCGTCTGGGCCGACGAGTCGCTCTTCGGCTCCCGCGATTCACTCGAACTGAGGCGCGCCCGCCAGCTGCGTCCCTTCGTCGACAACGCCGTGCTGCTGCTCGACATCCACAGCATGAGCGAGCCCTGCCGGCCGTTGATGGTCTGCGGTACGGTCGAGAAGAACGTCGCCTGCGCGCGCGAGCTCGGTACCCCGGCCGACCTGCTGATCGACACCGGTCACCCGGCCGGCCTGCGCATGGTCGAGCGCGGCGGCTTCGGCGACCCGGCCAGCCCGAAGCGGGCGTTGCTGGTCGAATGCGGACAGCACTGGGAGACGTCCGCGGCCGACGTCGCCATCGACGCGACGGTGCGCTTCCTCGGTCTGGCCGGCCTGGCCGCGCCGGCCTGGGTAAAGGCAAAGGCCCGGGTGCCGCTGCCCCCGGTGCAGCGGCTCGTGCGCGTGACCGAGGCGGTCGTGGCGCGCAGCAACGACTTTCGTTTCCTGGTCCCGACGATCGGGCTCTCGGTGGTGGCCCAGGCCGGCACGCCGGTCGCGCAGGACGGCGACCATGTCTGGACGACGCCCTACGACGATGCGGTGCTGGTGATGCCGGGACTGCGCAATCTCAAGCCCGGCGGCACCGCGGTGCGCCTCGGCCGTTTCGAGCGTTGAGTCGGTTCGCACAGCCATTGCCGTCCATGCTCCGGCTCGCAGACTGGCATCGTTCGGGCTGCCGAGCCGCATCGACGGCCCGGCATCGGTCGGGGGCTCAGGGCAGTTCGGCCAGCATCTTGTCCACCGACAACGGGTAGTCGCGGACGCGCACGCCACAGGCATTGAACACCGCATTGGCCAGCGCGGCGCCCGCGCCGCTGATGCCGAGTTCACCGAGGCCCTTGATCTTGAGCGGATTGGCCTTGTCATCGACCTCCGGCAGGAAGATCGCATCGATCGCCGGGATGTCGGCATGCGCCGGCACGTGGTAGCCCGCCAGATCGTGGTTGACGAACTGGCCATGGCGCCGATCGACCACCCCGTCCTCGGTGAGGGCCGAGCCCACGCCCCAGACCATTCCCCCGAGTGCCTGCGAACGGGCAGTCTTGGCGTTGAGGATGCGGCCGGCCGCGAACACGCCCAGCATGCGGCGCAGCCGGACCTCACCCGACTCGGTGTCGACCGCGACTTCGGCAAAGAACGCACCGTACGACTGCTGCGAATAGCGCTTCTTCATGGCGCCCGGCTCGATCAGGCCTTCGGCCGCGACCCCGTCGACGCCGGCGATCTCGCCGAGCAGCACCGACTTGCCCTCGCCTTCGACGCGGCCGTTGCCGAACTCGGCGCGCTCCGGGTCGATGCCAGCCGCCTCCGCCAGCAGCGCGCGCAGCTTCTCGCACGCCACGTAGAGGGCCGAGCCGGCGCTCGCAGCGCCGAAGGAACCCCCCGAGCCCGAGGACGGCGGGAAATCGCTGTCGCCCAGCTCGACGCGGATCCGCTCCAGCGGCAGGCCGAGCATTTCGGCAGCGATCTGGCCGAGCACGGTGTAGGTTCCGGTGCCGATGTCGGTCATCGATGTGCGCACCAGCAGCGTGCCGTCCGACCGCAGCACGACGCGGCAATGCGATTCGCTCAGCAGGTTGCCGCGGCTCGCCGCGCTCATGCCGATGCCGACGAGCCAGCGTCCATCGCGGACCTGTCCAGGCCGGGCATTGCGCCGTTCCCAGCCGAAGTGGCGCGCACCCTCTTCCATGCACGCCAGCAGCTGGCGGCTCGAGAAAGGCACCTGCTTCTCCGGGTCCTGCAGCGGCTCGTTGCGGCGCCGGAGTTCGATCGGGTCGAGGTCCAGCCGATGGGCCAGTTCGTCCATCGCGCTTTCCAGCGCCAGCAGGCCGACCGCTTCCCCGGGGCCGCGACAGGAATCTGCCGGCGGGAGGTCGAGCGCAACGGAGCGATGCCGCGTCATGCGGTGGACACCGGCATACAGGGTCCGGGTCGCCACCGCCGCAGGCTCGCAGAACTCGTAGCGCGGCGTTCCGTGGGACCAGAGTTCGTGGGCGATGGCGTGCAGCACACCCTTGCGATCGGCACCCAGCCGCACCCGCTGCACGGTGTTGCTGCGATGGGTGGTGAGATGGAATATCTGCGGGCGGGTCAGGGCCGTCTTCACCGGACGCCCGAGGGCGCGGGCAGCGAGCGCGCCGAGGATCACGTCGGAGTAGACCGGCAGCTTGCCGCCGAAACCGCCACCGATGTAGCGGCTGACGATGCGCACGTTCGCTTCCGGGATCATCAAGGTGCTGGCGACCCGCTGGCGCGCGCTCTCGACGAACTGGGTCGAGCAGTGGATCACCACCCGGTCCCCCTCCCACCACGCCAGGCTCGCATGGGGCTCCATCTGCGCGTGAATGTGAAAGGGGGTGCGATAGGTGTGGTCGAGGCGCACCTCCGCGCCGTCGAAGGCCGCCTGGAAGTCTCCGACCGAACTGTCGGGCTCCGACCCGTCCGCGGATTCCGGCTTGAATGCGCGGCCGAGGTGGTCCTCGAGGACGTGATCTCCCGGCTCGGATTCGTAGTCGACCCGCACCAACTGCGCAGCCGCACGGGCCTGCTCGAACGTTTCGGCGACGACGAACGCCACCGGATCCCCGTACTGACGCACCTGCGCATCGGCCAGGCACGGAAAGGGCCTGGCGAAGCGGTCGTCGCCCGCCCGCGTGAACGCCGCCTGCGCGGGCGCGTTGTGATGCGTCAGCACCTGCAACACGCCGCTTGCGCGCCCAGCGGACGCGGTGTCGATGGCAACGATCCGGCCACGGTCGATGGTGGCCTCGACGATGAAGCCATACGCCGGGACATCGCCTGCACGCACCTCGTAGGCATAAGGAGCGGCACCTGTCACCTTGAGGCGCCCGTCGACGCGGTCCGCTGGTCGTCCGATCTGGCCGTGCCGGTTCAGATCCAGCGCGTTCGGGGGCGCTGGCTGGTTCATCTTCATGCAGGTTTCCTCACGTCGAACTGGCTTCGGCCAGCACGCCGGCCAGCACGCGCCGCGTCAGCGGAATCTTGAAATCGTTGTGGCCCCGGCCCTGCGCGCTGCTCAGCACCCTGTCGGCCGCGGCGTCGAATGCCGGCCTGGCTGCCGCGGCCCCGGCAAGGCTCGCCTCGGCGGCGGCGTCGCGCCAGGGCCGATGCGCGAGACCGCCAAAGGCCATGCGCGCTGTCCGGATCACCCCGTCACGGGCGTCGACGATCGCGGCCACCGAGACCAGGGCGAACGCGTAAGACGCTCGGTCGCGGACCTTGCGGTAAAGCTGGCGCCCCGGCGGCGGCGCCGGCAGGACGACCGCCGTGATGAACTCGCCGGTCTCGAGCGCCGTGTCGCGCTCGGGCATCGATCCCGGCAGGCGGTGGAAGTCGGCGATCGGGATCACGCGTCGAGCGCCTTGCGGCGCCACGGTCTCGATCCGCGCATCCAGCACGCTCATCGCCACCGCCATGTCCGACGGGTGCGTGGCGATGCACTCGTCGCTGGCGCCCAGGACGGCATGGATGCGGTTGTAGCCGCCGAGTGCGGAGCAGCCGCTGCCGGGCAGGCGCTTGTTGCAGCGCTGTGCGGGATCGTAGAAGTAGTAGCAGCGGGTGCGCTGAAGGAGGTTGCCCGCGGTGGTGGCACGATTTCGGAGCTGGCCGGAGGCGCCCGCCAGCAGCGCCCGGCTCAGGACGGGGTAACGCCGGCGCACGCGGATATCGGCGGCAAGGTCGCTGTTGCGCACCAGCGCGCCGATGCGCAGTCCGCCGTTCACGTCCTCCTCGATGGCATCGAGCCCGACATGATTGACGTCGACCAGGTGAGAGGGGGCCTCCACCTGCAACTTCATCAGGTCGAGCAGGTTGGTGCCCCCCGCGATGAACCGCGCGCCCGGCCGTTCGGCCACGATCCGGGCGGCGGCCTGCGCGCTGTCGGCGCGCTCGTACGTGAAGGCCTTCATGCTTCGGCCGTGGCCACTTCGGCGATGGCGTCGATGATGTTCGGATAGGCGCCGCAGCGACAGAGGTTGCCGCTCATGCGCTCGCGGATTTCCTCGGGGCTCAGAGGCGGGCGATCCTGCCCCAGGTCCGCCGTCACATGGCTGGGCATCCCTTGGCGGGCTTCTTCCAGCATCCCTGCGGCCGAGCAGATCTGGCCAGGCGTGCAATAGCCGCACTGGAACCCGTCGTGGGAGAGGAAAGCCTGCTGCAGCGGATGCAGCGCGTCCGGCGATGGCGGCGCCGTTGCGGCACGGGCCGCCAGTGCCGGCAAGCCCTCGATGGTCGTCACCTCGTCGCCTTCGGTCATCAGCGCCAGCATCAGGCAGGCGTTGACGCGGCGGCCTGCCAGCAGGACGGTGCAGGCGCCGCACTGGCCGTGGTCGCAGCCCTTCTTGGTACCGGTCAGCGCCAGGTTCTCGCGCAGTGCGTCCAGCAAGGTGGTGCGGGGATCGAGTTCGAGGGCATGGCAGTCGCCATTGACCCGGAGCACGCACGGCACCCGCGAATCCTCGCCGACCGCCGCTGCGGCCGCGGCTACTCTGTCATTCATGCATCCTCCTGAGGTGACCCAGTCTAGGCAGCAGCAACCGTCCGCCAGCAGCGGCAACGGGCGCAGCATGACGTGCGGCTTTTCCTACGTGGACGGCCCGAGCAACCTGCCGTCCGATCGCGCCCGGCCTGCGAGAATCGACGGCTTGCACATACCAGGAGCGAACATGCCGATGATCCGTGTCGAATTGCTGGAGGGCCGCACGCCCGAACAGAAGAAGAAGCTGGTGAGCGCGCTGACACAGGCCGTGGTCGAGTCGCTCGGCAGCAAACCGGAATCGGTCGATGTCATCCTCTGCGACGTCAAGCGCAGCGACTGGGCCACCGGCGGGGTGCTCTTCTCGGAGAAGAAGTAGGGGGCGAGGCGCGCGCCGGCGACTTCAGCCGGCGGCGCCTGCGTTCAGGTTGAGCATGACGACGACGGTGCGGCGGCCCACAGCATTCTCGAAACGGTGCGGGCGTTCGCTGTCGAAATGGAAACTGTCTCCGGGGTCCAGCGTCCACGAGGGACCGGTGGCGAAGGCCAGCAGCAGCCGCCCCTCGACCACGTAGCCGGCTTCCTCGCCGCGGTGGCTGTAGAACTCGACGCCCGACGACGCCCCGGCTTCGAAGTCGAGAACGGTGAAGGCGAACCGTGCGGACGGCGCGGCGACGCCGGCCGCCAGCACGGCCTTGCGGATTCCGGACTTCCACATGACGACGTCGGTGCGACCGCCGCCACGCGTGATCGTCGGGGGATGGTCACTCAGCGAGGACGAGTCCTGCAGCAAATCCGCGATGCCGACGCCGGTCGCGTCGGCCAGGCTCGTCAGCGCGCGCAGCGTCGGCGACGACAGGCCGCGTTCGATCTGGCTCAGGAATCCGATCGACAGTCCCGTCGATGCCGCCACCATCTCCAGCGAGAGTCCGCGGCGCTTGCGCAATTCGCGGATACGCTGACCGACCGCGTGGTCGACACCGCGGTCCGGATTCGCCGGCATCGAGCGTGCCGATGCGGCTCGTTTCGACGGCGACGCGGGTCTGACCTTGGTCAACGACGGGCTGGACATGCGGAAGTCAGGTGAAGCGAGGCCTGTCGCCCGCGAGATGGAAGAAACCGGCCTTGTCGCACGCGAGTGAACGAGTATATTTCATGTACGTGAAAGTGCCGGTCTCCGGCGCTGTCGATCCCTGCCACCCACCAAGGCCCGCCATGAAACTCAAGCACGTTGCCGCCGCATTCACCGTCCTCACCGCCCTCTGCGTCCACGGTGCGGCCTGGGCTCAGGACAAGGTGCTGAAGGTCGGCTCGACGCCGACCGGCGTGCCTTTCACCTTCCTGGACACGAAGACGAACTCGATCCAGGGGATCATGATCGACCTGATCCGCGAGATCGCGGCCGATGCCGGCTTCAAGGTCGAGATCGAGGCCACGCCCTTCTCGGCGTTGATCCCGTCCCTGACCAGCAACAAGATCGACATCATCGCCGCGGCGATGTACATCACCCCGCCGCGCCAGGAGGTCATCGACTTCTCCAAGCCGATCTACACCTACGGCGAAGGCCTCGTGGTGCCGAAGAAGGACACCCGCGAATACGCCAAGCTCGAGGACATGAAGGGCTACACCGTCGGCGCCCAGAAGGGCACGGCCTATGTCGAGCCGCTGCAGAAGTCGGGCCTCTTTCCCGAAGTGAAGATCTACGACAGCATTCCGGCGATCCTGTCCGACGTCAACAACGGCCGCATCCAGGCGGGCTTCGCCGACAAGCCGATCGTTGCCTACAACCTGCAGCAGGGCATGTTCCCCGAATCGCGGCTGATCAAGGGCTACAACTCGACGATGACCGGCTCCGTCGGCATCGGCGTGCGCAAGACCGACGGTGAACTGCTCAAGCGCATCAACGCCTCGCTCGAGAAGCTGCAGAAGAACGGCACCGTCGACAAGATCCTCGCCAAGTGGGGCCAGGGCTGAACTTCTGAGGCAGGCGCGCGACGGCGCGCCGCGTCGGCAGGCATGACCGGCGGCCGCGAGCCGTTCGACATTCGCCGCGCCCCGATCCGTTGCGGGCCACCGCAACCGCTCTCTACGGCACGAACCAGGAGCAAGTGTCATGTTCTGGAAGGACGCCAGCGCGTTCATGCCCATCCTCCTGGAGGGCTTGCGGCTGACCATCCTCGTCACGCTCGGCTCGCTGCTGCTGTCGACGCTGCTCGGCCTGGTGTGGGCGCTGATGCGGGTCTCGGGATTCCGCGCACTGGTCTGGATCGCCAAGAGCGTCGTCAACGTGATCCGCGGGATTCCGATCCTGGTGCTGCTGTTCTACATCTACTTCGTGATGCCGGAACTCGGCGTCACGCTGAGCGCGGTGCAGGCCGGCATCATCGGACTCGGGATCGCCTATTCGGCCTACCAGGCGGAGAACTTCCGCGCCGGCATCGAGGCGATCGACCACGGTCAGATCGAGGCCGCGCAATCGCTCGGCATGGGCTGGGGCATGATGATGCGCCGCGTCGTCCTGCCGCAGGCCGTGCGCATCGTGCTGCCACCCTACGGCAACACGATGGTGATGATGCTGAAGGACTCGTCGCAGGCCTCGACCATCACCGTCGCGGAGCTGACGTTGAAGGGCCAGATGCTCGCCGCCTCGACGTTCAAGAACTCGACCGTCTTCACCCTGGTTGCGCTGCTCTACCTGGTGATGAGCGTGCCGCTGATCCTGCTGGTCGGCTGGCTCGAGCGCCGCAGCCAGCGCCGGCGATGAGGGCCGGCTCATGATCCAGCTCGACGCTGTCCACAAGAGCTTCGGCCAGAACCATGTGCTGCGCGGCATCGACGCGCAGGTCGCCCGGGGCGAAGTCGTCTGCATCATCGGGCCCTCGGGTTCGGGCAAGTCGACGATCCTGCGCTGCATCAACGGTCTCGAGTCGTACGACGGCGGCGACATTCGCGTCGACGGCATCCGCGTCGATCGCAACGGCCCCGGCATCAAGGCGATCCGCACGCGGGTCTCCATGGTGTTCCAGCGCTTCAACCTGTTCCCGCACCGCACCGCGCTCGAGAACGTGATCGAAGGGCCGGTCTTCGTCAAGGGCGAACCGCGCGCGCAGGCGCGCGAGCGCGGCCTCGCCCTGCTGGCCCGCGTCGGCCTGGCCGACAAGGCCGAGGCTCATCCGTCGCAACTCTCCGGCGGGCAGATGCAGCGCGTCGCGATCGCGCGCGCGCTGGCGATGCAGCCCGAAGCCATCCTCTTCGACGAACCGACGTCGGCGCTCGATCCCGAACTCGTCGGCGAGGTTCTCGGCGTGATGCGCTCACTGGCCGAAGAGGGCATGACGATGGCCGTGGTGACGCACGAAATGGGCTTCGCCCGCGAGGTCGCCGACCGGGTGCTCTTCATCGACGGCGGCGTCGTCGTCGAGCACGGCCCGGCCCAGGAACTGCTGACCAACCCGCGCAACGAGCGCACGCAGGACTTCCTGCGCCGCGTGCTGCGCCCGATCTGAAAACCGGCGCGAGCCGCACGACGATGACCGATCCCTTTCCGCTGCAACCCGCCCTCTGGGCCGCCACGGCCACGCCGGCCGCCCCGACGCCGGCGCTGGACGCCGCCGTGCGCGCCGACGTCTGCGTCGTCGGCGCCGGCTACACGGGTCTCTCGACGGCACTCCACCTGGCAGAAAGCGGCATCGACGTCGTCGTGCTCGACGCCCACGAGCCCGGCTGGGGTGGATCTGGCCGCAACGGCGGTCAGGTGATCCCGGGGCTGAAATACGACCCGGAGGACTTCCGCGCGATGTTCCCGGCCGACATCGCCGAGCCGCTGATCGCGTTCGCCAGCAGCACCGCCGACAGCGTCTTCGACCTGATCGAACGCCACCGGATGGACGTTCCGCACGTGCGCAAGGGCTGGATCCAGGGTGCGCACACGTCGGCCGGCGTCGAGCTCGTCCGCCGCCGGGCGACGCAGTGGGCGCAACGGGGCGTCGAAGGCGCGCGCTTTCTCGACCGCGACGCCGCCGCGGAACTGCTCGGCACCGACAAGTACCTGGGCGGGTGGGTCGACCCGCGCGGTGGCGGCATCCAGCCGTTGTCGTATGCCCGCGGGCTGGCGCGGGCAGCGCTGGCCGCCGGCGTGCGCATCCACGGGAAGAGCGCGGTCGCGGCGATGCAGCGCAGCGGCGACCGCTGGACGCTGACGACCGCACAGGGCGCGACCGTCGAAGCCGGGCGTGTCGTGCTGGCGACCAACGGCTACACCGGCGATCTCTGGCCCGGGCTGCGGCGCTCGATCATCGCGCCGAACTCGTTCCAGGTCGCGACCGAGCCGCTGCCCGAGGCCGTCGCGCGGACCATCCTGCCGCAGGGCCACGTGTCGTCGGACACGCGCCAGCTGCTGTTCTATTTCCGCCTCGACCACGAGCGCAGGCTCTTGATGGGCGGACGCGGCCCGTTTCGCGAGCCGACCTCGGCCGCCGACTGGAGTCACCTCGAGAAGGTCGTCAAGACGATGTTCCCGGCAGCCGCCGACGCCGCGATCGCCTACCGCTGGTGCGGACGCGTCGCGCTGACGCGCGACTTCCTGCCGCACCTGCACGAGCCCGCCGAAGGGCTGCTGGTCGACATCGGTTGCATGGGCCGCGGCATCGGCCTGCAGACCGCAATGGGACGCGCGATGGCCACCTATCTCGTCAGCGGCAAGGCCAACGCCCTGCCGCTGCCGGTGACCGGCATCCGCGGCCTGCCGCTGCACCGGCTGCGGCGCATCTACATCTCGGCCATCGTCGCCTGGTACCGGATGAGGGGGGGAGGGCTGGCGTAGGGAACGGAGGAGCGCCGCGGATCCACACGTCCACGCCGCGGTGCGCAGGCGCTACTTGAACAGCCCCTTCAGCAGTTGCTCCTTGAGGACGTCTCTCGGCTTCTGCGAGGCGGGCGCGGTCCCGCCAGCGGCAGCGGGAGGTGCCGTACCCAGCTTCGCGCCGAGTGTCTCCGCCAGCTTGTCACGCAGCGCGTTGGTGACCGCCGATGCGGCGACCTCGGACCAGCGGACGTTCCAGTCGATCGCTTCGAACGGACCGGACAGCGAGACCGGGATCGTGACGCCGCGCAAGGCGCCGAGATCGGCACCACCCTGGCCCGTTGCGGATGCGGTCAGCGTCGTGCGGGCGGTGTAGTCGATGCGCCCTTTGCCGATGTCGAAGGTTCCGGAGCCTCCCACCCGCAGAAACGGGCTCTTCAGGTCCAGATCGTCGCTGCGAGCGATGCCGTCGCTGATCCTTGCGCTGGCACTGAGCTCCGAGAAGTCGGTCTTCTCGGTCTGCCTCGCCTGGCTCACCGCATCCTGCCGCATCGACAGCGCAGCCTTGGCCTGCCGCAGCGTCTGGGCCAGGTTGATCCCCTTGATCGCGCCGTCGCGCAAGCGAAAGGAAACGCCGCCCGCGAGGTTTGAGCGCATCGCCGCGAGCGTGGCGCCGTGGGTCGCGATGTCGGCCTGCACCCTTCCCCTGCCCTCCAGCAAGTCCTTGCGGGCGACGTCGTTGAGCAGCTCGTTGATGTCGACGCCATCGGCGTCGAGCTTGACGACGAACCGCTGGCTGCCCGCCACGACACTGCCGCTCGCGGCCACGGTCCCACCCCACGTTCGGCCGGTCAGCCGTGAAATCCGCAAGACCCCATCGTCGAGAACCGCTTCCATCCGGGCGTCGACGACCTCGTACTGACGGTAGGCGAATGTCCCGGCCGCGAAGCTGAGATTGCCGTCGATGGCACGCAGCCCGTCGAAATCGATCGGCGCATCGGCGGTCCCCGGGGATGTCGGGGCGGGGGTGGCCCCCGGCCGCTCGGCAACCAGCACGTTGTTCAGATCGAGGCTGTCGAAGCGCGCCTTGGCGATGATCCGCGGAACCCTTCCGCCCAGCATCGCGCGGCCGTCGCTTTCGAAGCGATTGGCGTTCAAGGCACCCGCTACATTCCAGGACGCGGCCTGGGCTTGGGCATCGAACCTGCCGCGCAGGGCGATCTTGAGCGGCTGCAACGAGGGGTCCGTCAGGTCGGCCTGCAGGTCGAGGTTCTCGATCGCAACGGCCTTGCTGCCGAATTTCAGCAAGGCATCGGCCTTGACGAACCCGTCTACCCTGCGTCTGCCCGAGCTGCCTTCGAGGCGGATGTCGAGAGCCGGCAGACGCAGCGCCTCGAAATTGCCGGTTGGCGCTCCGCTGTGGAACTTTCCAGCCAGTGCGATCGAACCGGCCAGCTTGTAGCGGCCTGACAGCCCGCTGCCGGTCAGCTTGCTCTGGTCGACTGCGAGCGTCGGCCAGGTCAGCGCCAGTTCGAACGCGTCTTGGCCCAGCGAGCCGGCAATCGCCGTCTCGAAGGCATCGAGTTCGAGCCTCTTCCCGTCCGGATCGAAAAGCATCCGCTTGACCTCGACCGTCGAGGCCCCGAGCCTGTTCTGGCCGAACCCAGCGCTTGCCAGCGCCACCTTCAGAGGTCCGGCCTGGAGGCGCCCGCCCTCCCAGGCCAGAGCACCGTCGAGCGTCATCGCCAGTTCTCGGATGCCGGCCGCATCGCCGGCGACTTCGAGCTTCATGTCGCGAAGCGCCAAACCGGAGCGATCCAGGTCGGGCTCGAGATTCATGCGGCCCGCCAACTTCAGATCGAGTGCCTGCGGCTTGCTCAACACCACCGTCGCCGTGAAGGACACGGGCGTCTCGACTTGATTGGCGAGCCGTCCCGACTTGAAGGACTCGACCGTGACATCGCCCGCCAGACCGGCCATGGCATCGCTCACCTTCAGGCGCAGGTCCTCGAGGCCGATCGAGCTGACATCGAAACGCCACGAACCCTCCGACGACCCGGAGTCCTTGCCGTCCATTCCGGGATCCCTCTGCTTGCCGAGAAGATCGTCGAAATTGCGACTCCCGCCGGCATCGCGTCGGTAGTCGACGTGCACGCCGCGGGCGCTGACACGATCGACCACCAACTGCCCCCTCAGCAGGGGCAGGGTCCGGACCGACAGGGCAGCGTTCTCGATCGTGAGGAACGGGGCGTCGCTGTTGCGTTCGGACAGGCGCACGCCCGACACCTTGACAGCCAGCTTCGGGAAGACCGAGAGCTCGATCGGTCCGTCAATTGCCAGGTTGCGATGCCGCTCGGCCTTCATCCAGTCGATGGCCTGCGCCTTGTAGGCGTTGGCATCGAAGGTCGTGATCAGGAACACTGCCGCGGCGATCGACAGCAGCAGCAAGGCAGCGAATCCCAGTCCGATGCGACGAATCCATTTCTTTGTCATGTCGTCGGCGGTCATGGTCAGACTTGCATTCTCACTGCTGCGCTGGCGCGGTCACCTTGCAATCCCGCGTGCTCTGCTGCGACAAACCCAAGCCCGGACCCTGCGCGGAGAACCGCGGACTGCGCTTCAACGAGCCGGGTCGCCGGGATCGTCGGCAGGGTCGGCGGCCGTGGGGGCCTCCATCAGGGCGACGATCTTGCGCACTTCGCGGTGCATGTGCTGCGCGATCACCTCTCGACGCTCGGGCAGAAGGCGCCCGGAGATCGCCGCGACGCTGATCGCCGCGACCGGGTTGTGGGGCGGGAATGCGACGCCCATCGAGGCGGTGCCGGGCGTGACCGCGCCATCGAGAAAACTGTAGTTGCGCGTCCGACCCTCGGCAATGGCGCCGTACAGAAAGTCGGCGGTGAACGTCGCGAATTTCTCGTAGCGGTGCGCATTCGCCTCGACCACGGCTTGGGATTCGGCCGGCGGCAGCGAGCACAGGATCGCCAGCCCTCCCGCACCGACGCCCAACGGCCTGCGGATGCCGATGTCCAGCGAGAGCGACTTGATCGGGAAATCGCCGAGCGCGCGGTTCGCGCAGACCGCTTCCAGACCGCTGCGCTCGCTCAGGTAGACGGTGTCCTGGGTGAACTCGGCCAGTCGGTGCATCGGCCCGTCGCAGAGTTCGGCGAGGCGGTAGCGCGGACGCGCCAGCAAGCCGAACTCGTGCAGGAGCGGGCCGAGGAAGTACTTGCGGGTGTGTGGATCGCGGTCGACCATGCCTTCGAGTTCGAGCCGTCGCAGCATGCGAAAGCAGGTCGCCTCGGCCAGTCCGGACGTCGCGACGACCTCGCCCACGCGCATGCCGCGCCGGCCCCGCGAGGCGATCACGCGCAGCACGTCGATCACCCGCTCGATGCTCTGGGTGCCCGACGGAGAAACTCTACTTTGTGGAGTCGCGGCAGCGTTGTCGCCTTGATTCTTCGAGTTCCTAGTCATGGATAGCCATCATGTTGACGTCACATTGTGGAGGATATGGCGTTTACCCTCATCGGGTCGACGTTTTTGCCGACCTAGCATCTCCGTTCATGGACGCCCTCGGTGGACACTGGGAATGAAGACCTTCAAGGTGGGGTCGTATCACGTCTCGCGCATCGAGGAGATGCTGACGCCGGGATTCAAGCCCGCGTTTCTCTTTCCGGACTACACGCCGGATGTCCTGGAGGAGCACGAACTCCTGTCGGGGCCGCGCTTCTGGAACGAGCCCAGCCAGAAGGTCATGTCGAGCATGCACTCGTGGATGATCCGGGACGACAGGCACACCATCCTGGTCGACACCGGCTGCGGCAACGACAAGACGCGCGCGCTGCCGCTGTTCGAGCGCTTCCACCAACTGCACCTGCCGTATCTGGCCCGGCTGACCGAGGCTGGCGTGCGGCCCGAAGACGTGACGCTCGTGATCTGCACGCACCTGCACATCGATCACGTGGGTTGGAACACTAGGCTTGTCGATGGCCAATGGGTGCCGACCTTTCCCAACGCCAAGTACATCTTCTCGCGCCGCGAGTTCGAGCACTGGCAGTCGCCCACCGGCGGCCACGTGACCATGCCGGAGAACATCGCCGTCATCGAGGACAGCGTGCTGCCCGTCATCGAGGCCGGCCAGGTCGAGTTCATCGACGACGGCGCGAAGATCATCGAGGGCCTCTTCTTCCAGGACGCGATCGGCCACACCGCCGGCCACGGCATGCTGAAGCTCGAATCGGGCAACGACGCCGCGATCTTCCCGGGCGATTCGCTGCATCAGCCGATGCAGGTGTTCCGCCCCGACTGGAACAGCCGCTTCTGCGAACAGCCCGAGCAGGCGCGCGCGACCCGACGCTCGATCCTGGACTATTGCCATGACCGCGACGCCTTGCTGCTGCCCGCGCATTTCGGCGCGCCGCACGGCGGATACATCAACCGCCACGCCGCAGGCTACGACTTCCGGCCTGCAGACGACCTCGTGGTGGCCGGCTGAGGCCGGTCGCCCTTATCGAACAGGAGACAGCCATGGGCTCCACGATCACCGAAAAGATACTGGCGCGCGTCTCGGGCCTGCCGTCCGTCCGGGCCGGCGACGAGGTCATGGCCAAGCCCGACTTCGTGCTGGCCTACGATTTCCCGGGCTATACCGACGTCATCTTCAAGCAGCTGAAGAACGACTTCAACATCACCAAGATGCCCGAGCCGGAACGCTTCGGCATCTTCATCGACCACATGGTGCCCGCCGTCACCCCGGCCGAGGAGGAGTTGCACAAGGGCACGCGCGAGTGGACCGCCATCAACGACGTCAAGCTGTACGAGCGCAAGGGCATCGGCCACCAGGTCTCTTCCGAGGTGGGCTACGCCACCCCGGGCGCCTTCGTCGTTCACTTCGACGGGCATGTCAGCCAGCTTGGCACGTTCGGGACGCTGGCCATCGGACTGCGGCGCAACGTGCTCGAGGCCTTCGCCATGAAGAAGGTGTCGATGCGCGTGCCGCAGACCACGCGGGTCGACCTCGTCGGGAAGTTGCAGCCCGGGGTGATGGCACGCGACGTGTTCCACCACATCGTGAGGGTGCTCGGTTCGGCGTCTTGCCGCTTCCAGGTGCTGGAGATCGGCGGGCCGGCGGTGGCCGACATGTCCAACGATGCGCTGCAGACCATCACCGGCCTGGCGATGTTCACCGGCGCCCTGACCGCGATCGTCAACCCGGACGCCAAGCGACTGGCCTATGCGCTGCCGCGGGCGCGCAAGCAGCTCGAGCCGGTCTGCAGCGACGAGGACGCGGTCTATGCGGCCCGCCACACCATCGACCTGTCGACGCTCGAGCCGATCATCGTGATCCCGCCGAGCCCGGCCAACACCCGCGATCTCAAGGACTACCTCGGCCTCGAGGTGCAGACCGGCTACCTCGGCTCCTGCGCTTCCGGTCGCATCGAGGACCTGCGTGCGGCGGCCGATGTCCTGCGCGGACGCCAGGTCGCCGATGGCTTCGCCCTGCACGTGGTGCCGACCAGCCAGGAGATCATGGTGGCGGCCGCCAAGGAAGGGCTGATCGAGGTCTTCGCGGCGGCGGGAGCCTTCGTCTCCTCGCCGTCCTGCGACTACTGCTTCGGCCGCATCGCCACCATGGCGCCGGGACAGCGCGCGGTCTCGACCGGCACCCTCAACGTGCGCGGCCGCATGGGCAGTCCCGACTCCGAGATCTACCTGTGCAACGCCGCGGTGATCGGGGCTTCGGCGATCGAAGGCAGGATCGCCGATCCGCGCCCCTACCTCCAGGGTTGAAGGAGCGACCATGGCCCTGAAGAATCTGCGCGGCCGCGTGGCCTTCAAGTTCACCGAGATCGATTTCGACGTGGACCAGATCGTCGGCGTCAAGAACATCAAGACCACCAACATCGACGAGCTGAGCAAGGCCGCGATGCAGGAGTACGACCCCGCCTTCGCCAGCGCGGTGCGGCCGGGGGACCTGCTCGTCGGCAACCACAACTTCGGCTACGGCCACCCGCACTATCCGCCGATGAAGGCGATGCGGCACCTGGGTATCGCCGGCGTGATCGCCGAATCGTTCTCCCCCGGCTACTGGCGCGGCGAGATCAGCATGGGGTTCCCGCAGATCCCGTGTCCGGGCATCCTGGCATTCGTCGAGCGCTGGGACGAGATCGAGGTCGACTGGGCCGCGCAGTGCGTGCGCAACCTCACCCAGGGGACCACGATCGCCTTCGAACCCCTGCCCCGCGCCGACCTGGAAATGATCGAGGCCGGCGGCCTCGAAACCTACCTGAAAGCGCGTTTTTTGAATGACTCCAGCATGAGGACCGCACACCATGTCCAACCTTAGGCAACTGATCCAATCCAAAAAGACCGTCTGGGCCGCCGGCGCGTTCGACGCGCTCAGCGCGCGCCTGATCCAGGAGGCCGGATTCGACGCACTGCTCACCTCCGGCTACGGCGTTTCGGCGTCCTTCCTGGGCGAGCCCGACACCGAGTTCTACACGATGACCGAGAACCTCTCGGTGGTGCGCAACGTCTGCAACGCCGTGACGATCCCGGTGGTCGCCGACATCGACACCGGCTACGGCAACGCCGTCAGCGCGATGCGCACCCTGCGCGAGTTCGAGAGCGCCGGCGCTTCCGCGGTGATCGTCGAGGACCAGGTGTCGCCCAAACGCTGCCCGTGCTCGTCCTCCGCGATCGACATCGTGCCGATGGAAGAGCATGTCGGCAAGATCCGCGCGATGGTCGCGGCGCGCAGGAACCCCGACCTGCTGATCATCGCGCGCACCGACGCGGTGGACGAAGCCGAAGCCATCCGCAGGGGCCGGGCCTACGTGGCCGCAGGCGCGGACATCATCCAGCCGATCTCGCGCTGCTTCAAGAACTTCGCCGGCCTGCAGGCGATGCGCGAAGGCTGCGGCGTTCCGCTGTCGCTGCAGATCCTGGCCTGGCTGGAAACCGATCTCGACCGCAAGCAGATCGAGCAGGTCGCGGCCCTGGCCACCTATCCGCTGGTCGCGCTGATGAGCGCCACCCAGGCCATGCGCACCAACCTGCGCGCCCTGGCCGAGGCCAAGTCGTCCAAGCAGTTGCCGTTGGCCGTCACCGGCCTGCACGACTTCAACGAATTCATCGGCTTCTCGCGCGTCGATGCGCTCCAGAAGCAGTACATGGGCGGCGAGCTCGGCTGAAGTCGTCGATCGAACCGTCATCAAGACACAACCACCACGAAGAGGCAAGTGATGAAGAACTGGAAAAGACAGAATGGGCTCGGGGTTTGCGCAGCTGTGCTCGCGCTGGTCGGGGGAGTCATGCAGAGCGCCCCGGCGGCTGCCCAGGGTCTCGCCCCGGGCGAGTACAAGGTCGGCTTCATCACCGAGAACACGGGCGCGATCGCTTCGGCCGGCAAGTCGTTCTGGAACGGCGCGCAGCTCGCGGCCGAGGAGATCAAGGCGAAGAAGTACCTGGGCGAAGCTTCCATCGCGCTGGACCCGAAGGAAAGCGGCAGCGACGCGGCCCGGGCGATCCAGGCCATGAACCAGTTCGTCGCCGACCGCTCCATCATCGCGACGAGCTGCTGCATCCTGTCGCCGGTGGCGGGCTCGCTGAAGCCGATCGTGGTGGGAGCCAAGATCCCCATGGTGATCTATGGCGCAACGGCTGCCGGTCTGCCGCAGCCGCCGTACATCTACAGCATGACGATCCTGCCCGGGCCGAAGGACACGGCCACCGCGGTCAAGGTCGTCGACGCGCTGAAGCCCAAGACCGCCGCCTACATCCTGGCCGCCGACAACGACGCCTTCAAGGGCCGCATGGCGGCCACCCAGAAGGCGCTGGAAGGCAAGGGCGTGGCGACCGTGGGCGTCGTCAGCGTGCTGACCAAGGACACCGACTTCACCGGCGCGGCCACCCAGGCCATGGGCCTCAAGCCCGATGTGGTCCTGATCTACGCGACGCAGCAGGCGGCAGCCGGTGCGATCACGGCACTGCGCGATCGCGGCTACAAGCAGACCATCGTCGGCAACGACGTGCTCTCCCCATCCACGATGTTCCAGAAGATGGGGCCGACGATCGTCGGCGTGCCGTTCCCGGTGAGCTTCTCCGCCACGATCGCCGACTCGGCCGAAGCCAAGGCCTTCGTCACCGGCTACGAGGCGAAGTTCAGCTCCCAGCCCGACATCTATTCGGCCCAGGGGTACCAGGTGGTGTGGTTCATCGCCCAGGGCTTGAAGTCCATCGCCGGTACGCCGACACGAGAATCGCTGGCCGCGGCCCTCGCCAAGATCACGAAAGTCGACCACCAGGTCTACGGTGGCGAGGAGATGAAGGACGGACAGGCCGAGACCACCGGCACCCTGGTCGTGAACTGGACGGCGGACGGCAAGGTCGTGCCGTGGACCCCCGCGAAGTAGTCAAGCAGCCCCGCAGCCAGGTCACCCGATGGAATTGTTCCTCGCGCAGCTGATCAACGGCCTCGCGCTCGGCTCGCTGTACGCCCTGTTCGGCCTCGGCTTCGGCATCGTCTTCTCGACGCTGGGGATCCTGAACGCCGCCCATGGCACCTACGCGAGCTGGGCGGCGATCATCGCGCTGGAGGCGGTGCAGCGGCTCGGCCTGCCGTTCATCCCGGCCTTGCTGGCGGGAATTTTCGGCGGCGGGCTGCTCGCATTGCTGGTCGACCAGATCGCGTTCCAGCCGCTGCGCCGTCGTGCCGGCGGGGGCATGATCAGTGCGCTGATCACCAGCATCGCCGCCTGGATCATCCTCGACAGCCTGGCCGGTACCGCCACGGGGCACGAGAGCCTGAGCTTCCCGCGCGGCAGCTATCCCGGGACCATGTTCCATCTGGGCTCCATCCCCCTGCCGGCGATGCAGATCATCACGGTGGTGTCGATGCTGGCGGTGACGATCAGCCTGCACCTGCTGATCCGCCGCAGTCGCTTCGGCGCGGCGATGCGGGCGGTGGGCTGGAACCAGACGGCCGCGTCGCTCGGCGGCGTCAACCCGCGCTACGTGGTGGTGATCACTGCTTTTCTCGCCGGCGCGACGTCGGGCTTCGCCGGCGTGCTGGGGGGCATCAGCACCCAGAACGTCTCGTTCTCGCTGGGTGAAGGCCTGCTGCTGAAGGGCTTCGCGGCGGTGGTGGTGGGAGGCTACGACGACGTCCGGGGTACGGCTGTCGCCGGCGTCGCACTCGGCGTGCTCGAGGTGATGACGGCCCAGTACCTGTCGTCGGGCCTGCGCGACGGCATCACCTATGCCCTGCTGCTGGGCTTCCTGCTGCTGCGGCCACGCGGCCTGTTCGGCAGCGCCGGTTTCTCGCGCGCCTGAAGCCATGCAAGCAGTCCTCGATTTCTGGGCGGCCTACCGCAGCACCCTCGCCTTCGCGATGGTCAATGCCTTCTTCGCGCTCAGCACCTATGCCGTGCTGTCGGTGGGCATCCTCAGTTTCGCCACGGTGACCTTCGCCGCCTTCGGCGGCTTCATCGGCGCCCGCCTGGTGCTGCAGACGGGCATCGATCCACTGCTCGCCCTGCCCGCAGCTGCCGCCGCCGGATCGGCCCTGTCCTATGTCATCGCCCTGATCTTCCTGCGGCTCGAGAGTCACTGGATGGCGCTGGCGAGCCTGGCGCTGATCCTGATCACGCGGGTCGTGGTCATCAACGTGCCGAGCGTCACCGGCGGCGTCAACGGCCTGAGCGTGCCGGTCACCTTGCCGTTCGCAATGTTCGCGCTGCTGCTGCTGGTCGCCATCGTCGTTTTCTGGCGCCTGTCGTCGTCGTGGTACGGGATCGCCGCGCGGGCGGTGCGCGAGGATCCATCCGTCGCCTCCACCCTGGGTATCGCGCCACGCCGCATCCAGACCGCCGCTTTCGTCATCTCGGGTGCGGTCGGCGGCCTCGGCGGCATGCTGCTCGCGCTCGTGCTGCAGTACCTCTCGCCCGACACCTATTTCGTCAACATCGCCTTCACCATGATCGCCTCGGTGGTCCTCGGCGGCTCCTACCACTGGGCAGGCGCCATCATCGGCGCGGCCGTCTTCACCGCGCTGCCGACGATCGCGCAGGCCATCGTTCCCCAGTTCCAGGACGTGGCGAACGGGATCGTGCTGCTGCTGATCATGATCTTCCTGCCCCGCGGGCTGGTCGACCCGCGCGCAATCCGCCTGCGGCTGACCGCGGGCCGGGCCACAGCGGACGCGCGCCGCAGCCCGGCGACGCGCGCAGCCGGGGACGCCCCGTGACGGCCGCGCCGCTGCTGGAGATCGACGCCGCCTGCAAGCACTTCGGCGGCGTGGCCGCGGTGTCGGACCTGTCGATGACGGTGCCGACCGGCAGCGTCGCCGGGCTGATGGGCCCGAACGGCGCCGGCAAGACCACCTTGATCAATCTCATCAGCGGACTGCTGCCGTCCGACAGCGGCACGATCCGCTTCGCCGGCGCCGAGATCCAGGGCCGCGCCGCCCATGTGATCGCCGCGGGCGGCATCGCGCGGACCTATCAGAACGTGCGGCTCTTTAGCGGCATGACGGTGCTGGAGCAGGTCATGGCCGGTTGCTTCGTCCGGCGCGGCACTTCTCTGTGGGCGTCGTTCCTCGGCCTGCCGAAAGCACGCGCAGCGCGCAAGGCGGTGGAGCGCCACGCGCTGGAACTCCTCGAACGCGTGCAGCTGAGCCATCGCGCGCACCTGCTCGCGGAGACCCTGTCGTATGGCGAGCAGCGCCGCGTCGAGATCGCACGTGCGCTCGGCACCAGTCCACGGCTGCTGCTGCTCGACGAGCCCACCGCCGGCATGAACGTCCAGGAGTCGAGCGAGATCGGCAACCTCGTGCACAGCTTGCGCGACGGCGGCCTGACGGTGCTGATGGTCGAGCACAACGTGCGATTGGTGAAGGATTTCTGCAGTGACGTCACGGTGATGAATTTCGGCCGCCTGCTGGCCCACGGCACGCCGGCAGAATGCATCGCGCATCCCGACGTGCAGGCCGCGTATTTTGGAAAGAGTGCCGATGCTGACCGTATCCGGGCTGGGCGCTGACTACGGCGCGATCCGTGCCGTGACCGACCTCAGCTTCGAGGTCGGCGCAGGGAAGATGGTCGCCATCCTCGGGGCCAACGGCGCCGGCAAGTCGACGACCTTGCGCAGCATCGCCGGCTTGCACCGGCCGGTGCGCGGCTCGATCCGCCTCGATGGCGAGGAGATTTCGACGCTCCCGGTCCACCGGGTCGTGCGTCGCGGTCTGGCGCTGGTGCCCGAAGGTCGCATGATCGTTGCGCCGCTGACGGTCGAGGAGAACCTCAAGCTCAGCGCCTATTCCGGTCGCGGTGCGGGGCGTGATCTCGTGGCCCGGGTCTACGACCTCTTCCCGCGCCTGAAGGAGCGGCAGCGCCAGATCGCGGGCCTGATGAGCGGTGGCGAACAGCAGATGCTCGCCATCGGGCGTGCCCTGGTCACCGAGCCTCGAATGCTGGTCCTCGACGAACCCTCGATGGGCCTGGCACCGGCCATCGTCGACCTCGTGTTCGAGGCGATCGTGACCCTGCATCGCGAGGGCCAGTCCATCCTGCTGGTCGAGCAGAACGCCGAGATCGCGCTGTCGGTCTGCGACTACGCCTACCTGATGAAGCGCGGCTCCATCGTGGCCCAGGGCACGGTGGCCGAACTTCGCGCCGACGCCGGCGTGCTCGAGGCCTATCTGGCCTAGCCCGCAGCGCTGAACCGGCAGCGCGCGGAGCCCGCCTCGCTGGCGGCGCAAGCCGCGCCGGGGACGGGCTCAGGAGAAGAACAGCTTCGGCAGCCACAGCACCAGCTGCGGCATGTAGGTGATGATGCCCAGACTGACCAGCAGCGGCACGAGCCACGGCAGTATGGCCATGGTCGTGCGCTCGAACGACAGTCCGGCGACGCGGGCCAGCACGAAAAGCACCAGCCCCATCGGCGGGTGCAGCAGGCCGATCATCAGGTTGAGCACCATGACCAGGCCGAAGTGGATCGGGTCGACCCCGAGGTGCACGGCGATCGGCAGCAGCAGCGGCACCAGGATGGTGATCGCCGCCGTCGGCTCGAGAAAGCAGCCGACGAAGAGCATCAGCAGGTTGGCCAGCAGCAGGAACACCCAGGCTTCCTTGGTGAAGCCGAGCACCCAGGCGGCGATGTCGGCGGTGACGCCGGTGGCCGTCAGCATCCAGCCGAAGATCGAGGCCGCCGCGACGATGAAGAGCACCGTGGCCGTCGTCTCCACCGTGTCGAGGCACACCTTGATGAACATCCGGCCCGACAGCGTGCGATACCACGCCATGCCGAGGACTATCGCCCAGACGCAGGCGGCGATCGCGCCTTCGGTCGGGGTGAAGAGTCCCGTGCTCATGCCGCCGATCAGCAGAACCGGCGTCATGATCGGCAGCACCGCCTCGAAAGCGAAGATCTTGTCGAGGACGAACAGCGACGCCAGCGCGAGCAGTACCGAGATCTGCGCAGGAGCGTTGAACCGGGCCACGGCCAGCCAGAGCAGCAGCGGCCAGCCGACCACCACCGCCAGTTCGACCAGCGCCTTGAAGAGGCGCGTGCTGGAGAACTTGATGTCGCCGCCCCAGTTGTTCTTGTGGGCGAAGTAGGCGACCGTCATCATCATCAGGATGGCGAGCAGGGCTCCCGGCAGGATGCCGGCGAGAAAGAGCGCACCCACCGAGACGTTGGCCATCATCCCGTAGATCACGAAGGGAAGGCTCGGCGGAATGATCGGGCCGAGCGTGGCCGATGCAGCCGTGACGCCGACCGCGAACTCGGTCGGGTAGCCGTGCTCCTTCATCGCCTTGATCTCGATCGTGCCGAGGCCGGCGGCGTCGGCGATGGCGGTGCCGCTCATGCCGGCGAAGATCACCGAGCCCAGCACGTTGACGTGACCAAGCCCGCCCTTGAGCCAACCGACCAGCGCCAGCGCGAAATTGAAGATGCGCGTCGTGATGCCGGCGTTGTTCATCCGAGTGCCGGCGAGGATGAAGAAGGGAACGGCGAGCAGCGGGAAGCTGTCGATGCCGCTCACCATGCGGTGGATGACGACGAACGGCGGCAGGTTGCCCGAAACCAGGATGTAGGCCAGCGAGGCACCGGCCATGGCGATGGCCACGGGCACACCGCCGGCCATGAAGAGGAGGAAGAAGACCTTCAGCATGTGCGCTCCCGGAGCTCAGCGGTCGTCGAGCGTCGTCTCGGGACGCTCGAGCACGCTGTAGCCGCGCCGCCAGTGGATGCGCGCGACCTGGATCGAGCGCAAGGTCATCGCCGCGAAGCCGAACAGGGCCAGCGCATAGACGATGTTCATCGGCGCGTCGACGATCGTCATCCGGGTCTGGTTGCCGATCTTCATCATCATCTCGACGGTCATCACCACGGCGGCGCCGAAGAAAGCGATCTTGATCACATCGACGGTGCGCGACAGCCACCGCCCGACCGGCACCGGCATGTGGCGATAGAAGAAGTCGACCTGGATCTGGCTGTTGCGGGCCACGCCGATCGCCGCGCCGATGAAGACGACGCCGATTAGCATGTAGCGGGCCACCTCCTCGGTCCATGCCGCCGAGTCGTTCATCACGTAGCGGGTCACGAACTGGTAGCCCACGGTCAGGCCGAGCAGCCAGAAGATGCCGAGGGCGATCCAGCCTTCGGCGATCGTCGTCGAGAGATCCACCACCTCGTCCTCGGCGTGGAAGTGGCCTTCGTCGTCGATGATCTTCTGTTCGGCCATGACCGTGTGCTCCGGGCTTACTTGAGGTTGACGATGCGGTCGTAGTCCTGCTGCCGATAGCCCTGGTCGGTCGGCTTGGTGTTCTTCAGCACCGCCTCGCGGAAGGCGTTCTTGTCGACCGTGATGACGTTGAGGCCCTTCTTCTTGAACTCTTCCACCAGGCGCGCCTCCGAGGCGATGATCTCGCGGCCGGTCTTCTCCGCTGCTTCCTGCATCACCGCGGTGAAGATCTTCTTGTCGTCGGCCGAGAGCTTGCCCCAGGTCTGTCCCGAGACGACCGTGAGCAGCGAGTCGACGATGTGGCCGGTGAGCGAGATGTTCTTCTGCACCTCGTAGAACTTCTTCGCCTCGATCGTCGGCAGCGGATTTTCCTGCGCGTCGACGGTGTTGTTCTGCAGCGCCAGGTAGACCTCGGCGAAGGCGATCGGCGTCGGGTTGGCGCCGAGCGCCTTCGGGAAGGCGAGGTAGGCCGGGGCGTCCGGAACGCGGATCTTGAGTCCCTTCATGTCCTCGGGCGTGCGCACCGGGTGCGCCGCGTTCGAGGTGACGTCGCGCGCGCCGTAGTACGTGAGCGCGGTGATGTGGTTGCCCGTCTTGTCGTCGTAGCCCTTGGCGAGCTCCTTGAAGACGTCGCTGGTGGCGTACTTCAGCTGGTGCTCGGCATCGCGGAAGATGAACGGGAAGTAGGTGATGGCCAGCGGCGTGTAGCTGCGCCCGGCGAAGCTCGCGCCGGTGAGGATGATGTCGACCGTGCCGAGCGTCAGACCCTGGTTGATGTCCGACTCCTTGCCCAGGCTCGATGCCGGGAACACCTGCACCTCGTAGCGCCCGTTGGTGCGCTTCTTGATCTCGTCGGCGGCCCAGACGGCGTACTTGTGGAAGGGCTCCGAGGTCTCGTAGACGTGGGCCCACTTGAGCTTGGTCTGCGCTTGCACCGGGCCGAAGGCGAGCAGTGCGGCAGCCGCTGCGGCGCCGGCAGCGAGGAACTTGAGGGCGAATCGCTTGCTGGTCATGTAGGTGTCTCCGTGGCGTGATGAAAAGTTGACTCTTGCGCTGGCGGGATCAGGGAGCGTTGGCGCGGCGCCAGCTCGCGCTGAATCGTCGATGCGAGCGGTCCATGTGCTCGTGCATGGCCCGCCGCGCGGCAGCACCGTCGCGCGCCGCGATCGCGTCGCGGATCGCCTCGTGCTCGAGGATGGCGGCACGCCAGGAGCGCGCGGTCTCGAAGTGGTCACCGAGACGCGAGGAGATCGGCTGGTGGCGCGAGTCCCAGAAGCTCTGTACCGTCTCGCTGAGCACGGCGTTGCCGCAGGCGTCGACGATGGCCATGTGGAAGGCGCGGTCGGCATCCAGCGGCAGGTCGTTGCGTGCGGCCATGTCACGCATCGCCTCGATGGCGAGCGACACGGCCTGTACGTCCTTGCGTTTGCCGAGCACCGCCGCCAATGCCGCCGTCTCGCCTTCGACGACGCGGCGGGCGCGGATAAGTTCGAGCGGCCCCCATTCGACGGCGTCGGCGGGTGGGGCCGAGCGGCCCGACGGACCGAGGACATAGACGCCGGACCCGGTCCGCACCTCGACCCGGCCTTCCACCTCGAGGGCGATCAACGCCTCACGCACCGAAGGGCGACTGACGCCGAACTGGCGGGCCAGGTCGCGCTCGGAAGGCAGTCGATGCCCAGGCTCGAACGCACTCGCCGCCATCAATGCGCGCAACTGGTCGGCAATCTGCCGGTAAAGACGCTGAGGTTCAAGGAGTTGGACGGGCACGGGCGGGGCGGCTACGGTCCGAACCGAAAGTGGTCAGACCAATTCAGAATACGGAAGCGCCGCGCACGCAACATCGGGCCAAACCCTGAACAAAGACGGGTACGCCAACGGACCAACCGGCTCCTGCTTGACGTGCGTCAATGGTCGCTCGACGGGCCCGGACTAAAACCCCAGTGTCCGCCCGAAGGCGGTCGTTCCGGGAAGTCAGCCATATTCTGCGACGGTTCGCGCGGGAGGTGCCTCGCCTCGAATCACCTTCTTTCGGCCCTGCCGAACGAGGTGTTGCAGGGCTGGGCGCCGCGACTCGAATGGGTCGACGTGCCGCAGGGTCGGGTGCTGCGGGAGTCCGGCCAGGTCATGCGGTACGTCTTTTTCCCGACGACTGCGATCGTCTCGCTGATGTATGTGACGGCCGAAGGCGACTCCGCCGAAATCGCGGTGATCGGCAACGACGGCCTCGTCGGCACCTCGCTCTTCATGGGCGGTGAAACGGCGCGGGCCCGCGCAGTCGTTGAAACTGCCGGCGGAGGATTTCAACTGCGGCGCGAGATCATGATGGACGAGTTCCACCGGCATGGCGCAGCGATGCCTTTGTTGCTGCGCTACACGCAGGCGCAGATCACCCAAACGGCGCAGACCGTCGTGTGCAACCGGCACCACACGCTGGACCAACGGCTGTCGCGCTGGCTGCTGCACAGGCTGGATCGGCTGGAGGGCAACGAGTTGCAGATGACGCAAAAGCAGATCGGCACGCTGCTGGGGGTACGCCGCGAGAGTGTCACCGCGGGCATCGCGGATTTGCAGCACGCGGGTCTGATACGGCATTCGCGTGGCGCCATCTCGGTGCTCGACCGCGCCGGACTGGAACGGCGCACATGCGAGTGCTATGCCGTCGTCAGGAAGGAGTCAGACCGCTTGTTGCCTCCGAGCGCTGCCACGGCACGGTTCAACGCGTCATGCGAATCGGCAGCGGTCAAGCAGGCAGCGTAGGTCCATGGAGTGCAATCCCCTGGCCGATGGGAGAGGCACGCAGACTGGCCGTGCCCTCACAGCCATACGGCACCACAGGCGCGCGGAAACCTGCCCGCTCGAGCGGTGGGCTTATTGACGATCGTCAATGTGTCGCATTCGCTTTGTTCGTTACCGCACAGAACCCCGGCTACGGCAAGCGCATCCTCTGTAACGCACCGGCCGTCGGTGCCGGTGACGGGTGAGATCAACATGCTGCTGCTCAGTGCGAATGCCGACCGGGACCGCTCGGCGAATGCCGCCTTCCTCGAGACGACGTTCCCGGCCTCGAACGCGAGAGCTATCGCCCCGGCGAACACCGTCGTGCCGTCTGGGCCGACGGCAATGGCCGAGTGTCTTTCCGCCATCGCCACCGCGCAGGCCCGGTCCAGGCAGACCGAGATACTGGCCATGGTGGCGCACGAAATGCGCAACTCGCTGCTGCCGATTCGCCTGGCCGCGGCGCAGTTGGGTCAGCCTTGCAAGGACGAAGCGCAACTGCCGCGGCTGCGCTTCATCATCGAGCGGCAGCTGGCGCACCTGTCGCGGCTGGTGGGCGACTTGCTGGATGCCTCGCGCGCGGCCAACGGCAAGCTCAGGCTCGAATTGGGCTTGGTCGACCTGGCCGATGTGATCGCCGAGGCCAAGGACGCCTGCCAGGCCTGCGTCGATTCGCGGCAGCAGCGCCTTCGCACGGACCTGCCGACGCGGGCTCTCACGGTGCACGGCGATCCGGTGCGTCTGGCGCAGATCATCGGCAATCTGCTCACGAACGCGTCCAAGTACACGCCTCGTGGCGGTGCGATCGAGGTGTCGGTCGTGCTGGCGGACAGCACCGTGCAGATGACTGTCGCCGACAACGGCGTCGGGATCGCGGCCGAGGTCTTGCCCCACGTCTTCGAGCCCTTCGTGCAGGACGCCCGTGCCGTCGCCTTCGACGGGGCCGGCCTGGGCATCGGGCTTTCGGTGGTCCGTGAACTGGTCCGGGCACATGGCGGCAACGTCGTGGCGCGCAGCGCCGGCCACGGGCTGGGCAGCCAGTTCGTTGTTACCCTGCCTCTGGCCGGAAGTGCGGGCACGGCGAACGAAGAGGCCCTCAAGCTGCATGCAGCGTTGGTTCAGGCTCCACCCGTCGTTCTGCTCGAGCCTCATGGCGCCGACCAGCCTGGTGACCGAAGCGTGCGCCAGGGCGTTGCACGTCGAGCCTTCGGTTCTAGATTCGAGAAATCTCGGTCTCGCGTCTGGCATCTTCGGCCCAATAGCCGGTGCGCCCGTAGTGTTCGTGGAGCCCCGCCTCGTGCGCGCGATCCGGCGCGCTCGAGGGGTCATAGGCGGGTGAATCCTTGATCGCCTGTCGCGTGAGCTTCACGGACACCTTCGAACCGGACCAGCTCACGTCGTCGATCCATTGAGGCGCGATCAGTACCTGATGCCCCTGCCACCAGTTGCTGGTGTTGACGATGAGGTAGCGAACCGCCCACGTCGCATCGTCCACGAGCATCCCGTCGACGTGACCGATGTCGCCATCGCTTGCGTGGACGTGATATTTAATGACGGCGCGGGTGCTCCGCAGGTGCGGATCTTCAGTGCGCCGCTCTTCTTCGGCCCGGGCATAGGCGCCCTGCTCTTCCGAGCGAATCGCCTGCGGCGAGCCATAGCCACCGTAGCCGGGAATCATCAGATTGGGATACATGCCGCCGCCCCAGTAACCGGCGCCGCCCCAGTAGTAGGGATAGCTGTAGTACCTGGAATATTCGATTTCGTGCTGCCGCGAGACGGGCTTTTCGGTGTCGATGTCGGGGCTGTCGCGGACCTGCTCCTTGGTCATCCCCACAGGGAGAAGCCGCTGCGCCCAGTCCGGGCTGCCGATGGCAATCGGCGAGATCAGCACCTTGCGGCTCGCAAGCCAGGCGCCGGCCTCGACGACGAGGTAGCGGACAACCCAAGCCTGATCATCGAAATAGAAATCCTTGACATGGCCGATCGTGCCGTCGGTGGCACCGACCGCATAGCCTTCGAGATCCTTGACGCTGCGCAACATGCTCATGACTCCTGGAATGGTGTTCAAGTGCACTGTGCGCGTCGATCGCGGCTTCGTCTGTATGCCACCGAACATTGGACGGGTGACTACGCGATGCGCCGCTCGAAATTGACGTATGACTCGCGGTTCGGATCGGCGACGGGCCTCTGTCCCACGTTCTGACACGGGGGCCTGGATTCGACAGCTTAGCCCTGCGTCACCTTATTCATTGCACAGCGCGCGACTCCCGCTACCGCCGCGAGGGAATGAACCTCCTGCCGCCTGCTCGATCCAAGGAGTTGGAGACAACTTTGATCAAGACTGCCTTGGTATCGCTCGCCCTGTCGCTGCCTGCCTCCGGTTGGGCGCAAAGCGTCTCGGATGACGGACGCGCCGTGTCGGGAACCGTGATGCCTGGCTCTGGCACCACCGCAGGCTCCAAAGCTGTTGCGCCGGAGAGATCAGGTGCACCGGCACCCGCCGCCGGCTCACTCAGCGGCCCGTCGAGCATTGATCGATGCTCGGCGCTTCGAAAGCGCTACGCGCAAAGCCAATCGTGCTATCAGCGCTTTCGACTCAAGAATGGCGGCCTTCGCCCCGGCGCTGCAAAACAGTGCAAGCAGATCGTGAATCCGTCGGTGAAGTGCGGATCAGAAATCGCGGGTTAGCGAAGCCGTCGCTCCGAAGCCGTCGCTCGTCGCAGCATCAGCGACAGCTTCGTGAGCGTCGGCGGTGCGGGTGCGGGGCACCACTTTGTCTTTCACGGCGCGCCGAGCGGTCTTGAGAGCCGCAACGCGCTTGCCGGCTTTCAGCGCTTGGTCTTCCGGTCTGCCTGCGCTTCTCGCTTCTGATCGGCAGGCGTTTCGCGCTTTTTCGACACGATGAGTCCGGTTTTGGCGTCGACCTGCACTTCAACGACGTCTGCCGATTTTGCCTCCCTGATGTCGAAGGACCAGATCTGCTTGCCGCCCTCGGTTTCGAGCTCGGAGCTTTGCACTGCGCCCGAAGGTACGGCTGCAAGCGCGGTCGCGCGGGCGGCTGACTCGGCGACTTGCGGGTTCGGTGCGCCGGCGATTGCCACCGGGACCAGGCTCCAAGCGAGTGCAGCAATCGCAAAGAGTTTCGAGAACGAGTGAAGCTTGGACATGATGCTTTGCCTGTGGAGTTGTTTCGTGAGCCCCAGGCTAGACGTGCATGGTTAGGTCACGGTTAAGGGGTCCGTCGTTGCGCAGTGCCCGGCAGTCACGCGATCCCTCGGGCGCCACTGTGGAACGAACTCCCGAGGCGAGGTACGACCCGGATCGCCGCACTTCGGTGAGCGCCTACAGGGAATGCCTGGAGAACGCCGTCGAGAATGCTCGGAATTCGCTGTGTGTGCTGGACCAGAGAAAGACCGTATCGGCCTGGAGCCCGCGCTCACGTCGACACCGCGGTGGCGCGATTGCCGCCTCTGGAGGAACGCAGGCGCTCAGGTCGCCTGGAGATCCGGGAGCAGGCGATCGTATTCCTTCTTCACGACCGCATAGCACTCGCAGGTGCGTTTCTCCAGGCCCTCACGGTCCAGCACCGTGATGTGGCCGCGTGCGTAGCGGATCAGGCCGGCCTGCTGCAGCTTGAGCGCGGCTTCGGTGACGCCTTCGCGTCGCACACCGAGCATGTTGGCGATGAGTTCCTGGGTCATCACGAGTTCGCTGCCGTGCAGGCGATCCAGGCTCAGCAGCAGCCAGCTGCAGAGCTGCTGATCGAGGGTGTGGTGCCGATTGCAGACCGCCGTTTGCGCCATTTGCGTGATCAGTGCCTGCGTGTAGCGGAGCAACACGTGCATGACAGGGCCGGAGCGGTTGAACTCGTCCTTGATGACGCCGGCGTTGAGGCGGAAACCCTGGCCCGCGCTCTGAACGACGGCGCGGCTCGGCGTCGACTCTCCGCCCATGAAGAGAGAGATACCGACGGCGCCCTGTTGCCCACCACCGCGATCTCGGCGGAAGCACCGCTTTCCATGACGTAGAGCAGCGAGACGATCGCCGTCGTCGGAAAGTAGATATGGGTCTGTTGCGTGCCCGACTCGTAGAGCACGTCGCCAAGGGGCAGATCGAGCCACTCCAGTTCGGGCAACCAGCGCGCCCATTCGGCCTTCGGCAGCGCCGACAGAAGATGGTTGGACTTGGGATCGCGGCCGATCGGCATCGGACTTTCCAGTGAGCCCAGTACACGGCAACCGCGCACGTCTTGAGGCTCTGTTTCGAGTGTACCGCGCGATCGGCAGCGAATGCGCGGCAACAAAAAGCCCTGTGAGGTCGTACCTCCATGCGACGCCCTGACAGCCACTCGGTGCGTCTCTCGGAGTGAATCTCGGAGTGAATCGAGTGCATCAGGTGATGGCGGACGAGATCGCCATTCGCCTGGTGTGAACTTCAGCTCGAAGGCGGAGATGATCCAGACTCGCTGGTGGAGAGGGTGGGATTCGAACCCACGTTACGGTGTAACCGTAAACCAGATTTCGAGTCTGGCGCATTCGACCACTCTGCCACCTCTCCTGCTGTGCGGTGCGCACCCTCGGCGGGTCGACGCCGAGCCCTCGATTCTAACCGGGCGCGCGGGCGCGCTCAGGCCTGTGTCTTCAACGTGATGCCCTGGAGTCGTGGGTCGCTCAGGCGTGTCTGCCAGGTCTGTCCGGGCTCGAGCGGCCAGGCGTCGGTGATCGTGCCCGTGGAGACGATGTCGCCGGCCACGATCGGCCAGTCGATCGGCTGTGCGTGCATCGCTTCGACCCAGACGCGCAGCGCATCGAGCGGGCCATCGAGGACGATGCTCGCATTGCCGGTCTCGACCACGGCGCCGTCGCGGCTGAGTTCGACGTCGAGCGCCGCGAGTTCGGCACGCGGATCTGCGAAACGTGCGATCGGCACCTTCGGCCCGACGAACAGCCTGCCGTGCAGCGCGAAGTCGGCGACGGTGTCGGCAGCCTGGAAGCGCCAGTCGTCGAAGTGCGTGTGGACGATCTCGAAGCCGTGCGCGACCCACTCGATGCAGCCGAGCAGTTCGGCCTCGGTCATGCCGGCCCGCGGCGCTGTCCGCAGGCCGAACATGATCTCGGGCTCGAGCCGCGGCTGTACCAGGCCGGCGAGCGACGTCGTGTGCTCGATACCGTCGAGATGGACGACGGTCGTGTCCCAGACCGGACCCCACATCGGCCCGTAGACGCCGTAGCGCGGCCAGATGCCGCGGTTGGTGAAGCCGATCTTGTAGCCGAGCGGCCCTTCGCCGCGGGCGATGCGGCGCCGGCGCACCTCGTCAGCGACGCGATAGGCCGCGGCGACGTCGAAGCCGGCATCGGCCGCACTCGGCAACGCGAGTCGGTGCGCGCCGTCCCGAGCCGCGAGCAGCGACTCTGCCAGGCTCGTGATCGCGGTCGCGGCAGTCGCGGTCGAACCCCCCGTCATGGCGCGAGTACCGTCAGGCCGCCCATGTAGGGCCGCAATGCCTCGGGGACGGTGACCGAGCCGTCGGCGTTCTGGAAGTTCTCCAGCACCGCCACCAGCGCCCTCCCCACCGCCAGCCCCGAACCATTGAGCGTGTGGACGAACTCGTTGCGCCCTTGCGCACTCTTGAAGCGGGTTTGCATGCGGCGCGCTTGGAAGGCCTCGCAGTTCGAGACCGAGCTGATCTCGCGAAACGCGTCCTGCGCCGGCACCCAGACCTCGAGGTCGTAGGTCTTGGCGGCGCCAAAGCCCATGTCGCCGCTGCTCAGCAGCATCACCCGGTAGGCCAGGCCGAGGCGCTGCAGCACGGTCTCGGCGTGGCCGACCATCTCCTCGAGCGCGGCCATGCTCCGTTCGGGGTGGACGATCTGCACCATCTCGACCTTGTCGAACTGGTGCTGGCGGATCATGCCGCGAGTGTCGCGACCGGCGCTGCCTGCCTCGCTGCGAAAGCAGGGGGTGTGCGCGGTGAGGCGCAGCGGCAGGGTCTCGGCCGGCAGGACCTGCTCGCGCACCGAGTTCGTCAGCGAGATCTCCGACGTCGAGATCAGGTACTGCTCGGGCTGGTCGACGTCGCCGCCGCGCGTCACCCAGAACATGTCTTCACGGAACTTCGGCAGCTGCCCGGTGCCTTCGAGGACCTCGCGGTTGACGATGTAGGGCGTGTAGCACTCGACGTAGCCGTGCTCGCCGGTCTGCAGATCGAGCATGAACTGGGCGAGCGCGCGGTGCAGCCGCGCCATCGGTCCGCGCAGGAAGGAAAAGCGCGAACCCGAGAGCTTGACACCGGTGTCGAGGTCCAGGCCGAGCGGCGCGCCGAGGTCGACATGGTCCTTCGGCGCGAAGTCGAAGCGCGGCGGCGCGCCCCAGCGTCGCACCTCGACGTTGGCACCCTCGTCGGCCCCGACGGGTACGCTGTCGTCGGGCAGGTTCGGCACCGCCATCAGCAGCGTCGAGAGCTCCCCCTGGATCACTTCGAGGCGTTCGGCGGCGCCCTTCAACGCCTCGCCGACCTGGCCGACCTCGGCCATCACCGAGGTCGTGTCCTCGCCCTTCCCCTTGAGCTGCCCGATCTGCTTCGACAGGGCGTTGCGCCGTGCCTGCAGCTCTTCGGTCCGCGTCTGGATGGTCTTGCGCTCGGCTTCGAGGGCGCCGAACCGCGCCACGTCGAGAAAAGGCTGCGGCGACTTGCGCTTCTCGAGTCGGGCGACGACGTGCGCCAGGTCCTTGCGCAGCAGGGTGATGTCGAGCATGGCGATGGCCGCGCCCGCTGGCGGGCCGGTCGAAAGTGAAGCGCGGATTGTAGGCAGCGCAGGTGTGCCGCCTGGTTCGCAGGTCTCGGTCGCACGCCTCGTTCGCGATCGGATGCCTGCGTGGGCGCAAGACTGCTATCATGATTGCGAATCATTCTCATTACCATGTCGCGAAATGCATCAGCGCGGCTGTTCAACCCGGAGACGTCAGGTGGCAGGAGCAAGCAAGACATCCGCGCTGCGCAGCGCGATCGCCGCCTGCCTGTCGATCACGCTGGCGCTGGCGCTGGCGCTGGCGGCCGGCTGCGGCGGCGGCGGCGGCGGCGGCGGCGATGCAGCGTCGACCGCCAGCGTGCCGGCGCGGCCCGCCCCGTCGGCGATCGCGGCGCTCGGGGAACTCGTCTTCGCCGACGTCTCGCTGTCCGCGTCCGGACGCCAGTCCTGCGCGACCTGCCACGCCGAGGCGGCGGGACATGCCCCGGCGAACGCCCTCGCAGTGCAGCTCGGCGGCCCCCTGCTCGACCACCAGGGCGTGCGCAGCGCGCCATCGATCAACTACCTGTCGACGAACACGGCGTTTCGCCTCGCTGCCGACGGCACGCCCGGCGGCGGCTTCTTCTGGGACGGACGCGCGGCATCGTTGCAGGACCAGGCGTCACACCCCCTGCTGGCCGCCAACGAGATGGCCAACGCCAGCAAGGCCGAGGTCGTCGAGCGGCTTTCCCGCGCTGTCTATGCCGAAGAGTTCCGGCGCATCTTCGGCAACGACATCTTCAGCCGCCCGGACGACGCCTTCGACCGCCTGACGCTCGCCTTGCAGGCCTACCAGCGCGAGGACGCCGACTTCCGCGCCTTCTCGAGCAAGTACGACGAGTTCCTGCGCGCCGGGGCGACCCTCAGCGACCAGGAACTGCGCGGCCTGGCGCTTTTCAACAGCCCCGGCAAGGGCAACTGCGCGGCCTGCCACCCCTCGGCCCGCAACGCCGACGGCAGCTTTCCGCTCTTCACCGACTTCAGCTACGACAACCTCGGTGTGCCGCGCAATCCCGCCCTGCGCCAGAACGACGATCCGGCTTACTTCGACCTGGGGCTGTGCGACCGCGCGGAACTGGCGGGGCGCGCCGACCTTTGCGGAGCGTTCAAGGTTCCCTCGCTGCGCAACGTGGCGCTGCGCCAGGCGTACTTCCACAACGGACGCTTTTCGAGCCTGAAGGAAGCATTGACGTTCTACGTGCAGCGCGACACCAATCCCGAGCGCTGGTACCCGAGCGCTGCCGACGGCAGCGTACGCAAGTTCGACGACCTGCCGCCACAGCATGTCGGCAACGTCAATACCAGCGAGGCTCCGTACAACCGCAAGCCGGGCGGCGCGCCGGCTCTCAGCGATGCCGAGGTCGACGACGTGATCGCCTTCCTGCGGACCCTGAGCGATGGCTACACCCCCTGATACCTGTCAGCCCACCACCCTGAAGCGTCCCATGAAAAGCCGTCACGCCGTCCGTCCGCCCATCCCATCCATGCTTGCTGCCGCACTCGCGCTGACGTGCGGCGTGAGTCATGCCCAGACCAGCGCCGAGGTCGAACTGGCGCGCCGCGTCGACCGGCTGGCCTTGGAACTGATCGAGGTGAAGGCGCAATTGAACCGGCTGCAACAGCAGCGATCCGCCGCCGCGGCCGCGCCGACGCTGGCGAACCCTTCGGCTGCGGCGACGAGGACGGAGACCGCAACGACCACGCCGGAGACCACGGCGACGACGGCGGCGCCGGCGGCGCCGGCAACGACGATGAGCGCGAACGGTCCGTCCGCGCCGATGGCCGCATCCGCGAGCGCGCAGGCCGAGCCGGCAACGGTCTTCAGCAGCTACGGCGAGATCAACTACACCCGGCCGACGCGCAACAGCGAGAACACCCAGCTCGACCTCACCCGCTTCGTGCTCGGCCTGCAGCATCGCCTGGATCCTTCGACCAAGGTCGTGGCCGAACTGGAGGTCGAGCACGCCGTCTCGTCGAGCGGCGATCCGGGCGAGGTCGCGCTCGAGCAGGCCTATGTCGAACGCCAGCTCGACCGGACCTGGGCGGCGCGCGGCGGACTCTTCCTGATGCCCGCGGGCCTGCTCAACGAGAACCACGAGCCGACCGCCTACTACGGCGTGCACCGCAACTTCGTCGAGACCGCCATCATCCCGACCACCTGGCGCGAAGGCGGGATCCAGTTCATCGGCAACTTCGACAACGGCCTGACGGTGCAGGCCGGCATCAGCACGGGGTTCGACCTGACGAAGTGGGACGCGACCTCGACCGAAGGCGCCGAGTCGCCGCTCGGCTCCATCCACCAGGAACTCGCCCTCGCCAAGGCCCGCGACCTCGCGCTGTTCGGCGCGCTGAACTGGCGCGGGGTACCCGGACTGCTCGTCGGCGGCTCGATATTCTCCGGTGGCGCGACCCACGGACAAGCCGTCGCCAGCTCCCGCATCGCGCTGTGGGACCTGCATGCCCGATGGACACCGGGCCGCTGGGACCTCTCGACGCTCTACAGCCGCGGCACGATCTCGAACACCCGGGCCCTGAACCTGCCGCTGGTCGGCAACCCGACGCTGATTCCCAAGTCGTTCGACGGCTGGTACGCGCAGGCCGCCTACCGCCTGTGGACCCGTGGCGACTACACGCTGTCGCCGTTCGTCCGCTACGAGGGCTTCAACACCGGCCGCGCCTACGCCGACCTCGGACCCGGCCTGACGGCATCCGCCCGACCCACCGAGAAGGTGGTGACGGTCGGCGCGAATTTCGCCGTCGGCCCGGGCGTCGTGCTGAAGGTCGACGTGCAGCGCTTCCGCGAGGACAGCAGCCTGAACCGGTTCAATCTCGGACTCGGCTGGAGCTTCTGATGCGCCTCGTGCTCGCCACGGTCGCCGCGCTCGCGCCGGCCGGGGCGTTCGCGGTCGAATACCTCAGCGCCGAGCAGGCCGCCCGGGCGATGTTCGCCGACGCCGACCGCTTCGAGGCGCGCGACATCGACCTCGACGCCGCGACTCTGCAGAAGCTCGCCGACGCGGGCGTCGCAGCGCGCTCGGCACACTGGACGGTGCAGCGCGCGCGCCGCGGCGACGCGACGCTCGGCTACGTCGTCATCGACAACGTCGTCGGCAAGTTCGAGCTCATCACCTACGCCGTCGGCCTGTCGCCCGCGGGCGTGGTGACCCAGGTGGAGATCCTCTCCTACCGCGAGAGCCACGGCTTCGAGGTGCGGCTGCCGGCGTGGCGTCGCCAGTTCATCGGCAAGTCGCGAGCCTCGGCGCTGCGCCTGGGCGACGACATCACCAACATCAGCGGTGCGACGCTGAGCTGCAGCCATATCACCGAAGGCGTCCGGCGGATCGTCGCCGTGGTCGACGCCGCCCGGCGCAGCGGCGCCCTGACGTGAGGTCCGAAGCCGCCCCCGCCCGCTGGCAGCGCCGCGCGCGGCCGCTGCTCGGTACGCTGGTCGAGATCGGTGTCGACGCGAACGCTGCGAACGCCCAGGCCGCGATCGACGCCGCCTACGCCGCGATCGTCGAGATCCAGGGCTGCCTGTCGAGATTCGATGCGGCGAGCGACATCGCCCGGTTCCATGCGCTCGAAGGCGGCGAGAGCCTCGAGGTTCGGCAGCCGACACGGGAGGTGCTGGTCGCGGCCCGGGCGTTCGGCGAGGCGAGCGGCGGACTCTTCGACATCACCCAGGGTCACGGGCGAGCACAGGGCTGGCGGGTCGAGGGCGAGCGCCTGCACAAGGTCGACGCCGATGCTCGCATCGATCTCGGGGGGATCGGCAAGGGCTACGCGGTCGATGCCGCCGTCGATACGCTCCAGGCGAACGGCTGCAACCACGGCTGGGTCAACGCCGGCGGCGACCTGCGCGCCTTCGGTGCTGCGGACGTGCCGATCGTCGTGCGGGACGAGAGTCGAGGCGGGTCGCGACCTTTCGCCACGCTCGCCGGCGGTGCCTTCGCCACCAGTCACTACGCGCCGGGGAGCCGCAGTGCCGCGTGGTTTTCCGGCAGGCTCGACGGCACCGGCATCCGCGCCCATGTCAGCGTCGCCGCCCCGCGCTGCCTCTGGGCCGACGCGTTGACCAAGGTCGTCGCCGCCAGTGCCGACCCGGGCCATCCGCTGCTGGCCACGCACCGCGCCCGCGCTTGGATCCATTCCCGGCCGTGACGCCGCTGCCATGACCCGAGCCTCGCATCGCCTGCCGCGCTGGCAGTTCTGGCTGGTGATCGTCGTCGGCATGCTCGCACTGGCCACCGGCATCGGCTGGCTGGCCCTGCACTACGCAATCGGGGGCGGCAGCGGCGCCGGGCTGCCGCACGCCGGCGAGTCGTGGCTGATGAAAGTACACGGGCTGGCCGGATTCGGCGCCCTCTTCGCCTTCGGGGTGCTCGCCGGCGCGCACGTCCCGCAAGGCTGGCGGGCCTCGGCACGGCGACGCTGGGCCGGCCAGCGCGGCACGGGGGTCGTGCTGTGCGGGCTCGCCGCCCTGCTCGGCCTCACCGCCTGGCTGCTCTACTACTTCGCCCCGGAGGCCCTTCGCCCGGCGCTCGGGTGGCTGCATACCGCCCTCGGACTGGCGATGGCCGGCGTGGTGCTGGTGCATCGGCGGGCCCAGACCCGCGCGCCGGTGCACTGATCGATCCGCGCCGGCATCCGCACAGCGTCACGCAAGCTTGACTCGGCGCAAGGCGGATTTCCCCGATCGGAACCTGAATGAGAGAAAATCTCATTCGCATACACCCTCTGGACGACCTCCCGCCTTCCAGGGCCGAACTGCCCCACCGATGCTGCTCAGCCAACTTCCCGATGCCACCCCGGCCTTCGTCGCCCGGGTGGTGTCGGCTTCGCCGGAAGTCGACGCGGTCGCGCTGCGTCGACTGGGCGAGCTCGGCTTCATCCCCGGTGAACCGGTCCAGGTGATGCGACGCGGCCCCGGCGGCCGCGAGCCGCTTGCCGTCCTGGTCGGCGAAACGCTGTTCGCATTGCGCCTGATCGAGGCCCAGTGCGTGGAGGTCACGGTGGGAGTCGCACCGGATGGCGAGCGCGCGACCGTCCGTGCCGCCGCCTCGCGTGAAACCGCACCGACGCCGTGACGCACGCCCTGAACACTCCCTATCACGCGCCCTCCTGGAGCGTGGCGCTGGTCGGCAACCCCAATTGCGGCAAGACGGCGCTCTTCAACCTGCTGACCGGCGCGCGCCAGAAGGTGGCGAACTACGCCGGCGTGACCGTCGAGCGCAAGGTCGGCAGCCTGCGCCTGCCCAACGGCCAGCACGTCAGCGTCGTCGATTTGCCCGGCGCCTACAGCCTGACGCCGGCGACGCCGGACGAGCAGATCACGCTCGAGGTCATCGAAGGCCGGCGCCACGGCGAAGCCGCGCCGGACGCGATCGTCGCCGTCGTCGACGCCACCAACCTGCGGATGAACCTGCGCCTGGTGCTCGAGCTGACGCGCCTCGGCCGGCCGTTGATGGTCGCGCTGAACATGACGGATGTCGCGCGCTCGCAGGGGCTGAAGATCGACGTCGAGCGCCTGGCCGCCGAACTCGGCTGCCCGGTCGTCGAGACCGTGGCGGTGCAGCGCGACGGCCACGCCGGCCTGCTCGAGCTGCTGCAGCAGCAGCTCGGCGACGTCCTGCCCGTGGCTTCGGCCACATCGAAGGTGCCGGAGGCACGCTCGTCTGCGGACCTGCAGGCCGAGGTGCGACGCATCCTCGCCGTCGCCGCGCCGAAGGCGGCCCAGTTCCAGCGCTTCCACCACCGCATCGACGCGATCGTCATGCACCCCGTCTGGGGCCTGGTGCTGCTCGCCGCCGTGCTGTTCCTGATGTTCCAGGCGGTGTTCGCGTGGGCCAACGTGCCGATGGACGCGATCAAGGGCGTGATGGCCGCGGTCGCCGGCTGGACCAAGGATCACATGGCCGAAGGGCCTCTGCGCAGCCTCCTCGTCGACGGCATCATCGCCGGCGCCGGAAGCGTGCTGGTTTTCCTGCCGCAGATCCTGGTGCTGTTCTTCTTCATCCTGCTGCTCGAGGACTCCGGCTACCTGCCTCGCGCCGCCTTCCTGCTCGACAACCTGATGGGCAAGGTGGGCCTGTCCGGGCGTGCCTTCATCCCGCTGCTGTCGAGCTTCGCCTGCGCGATCCCCGGCATCATGGCCACGCGCACGATCACCAACTGGAAGGACCGGCTGGCGACGATCATGGTCGCGCCGCTGATGACGTGCTCCGCGCGCCTGCCGGTATACGCCCTGCTGATCGGCGCCTTCGTGCCGGAGCGCTCGATCGGCATCTTCAACGTGCGCGGCCTGACGCTGTTCGGCCTGTATGTCGCGGGCGTCGTCTCGGCCATGGCGGTGGCCTGGGTCTTCAAGCGGATCTGGATCAAGAGCCGCTACCAGCCGCTGATGCTCGAATTGCCGCCCTACCGCGTGCCGAGCCCGCGCAACCTGATGCTCGGGCTGTGGGAGCGGGCGCGGATCTTCCTGCGGCGCGTCGGCGGCATCATCTTCTCGCTGATGGTGATCCTCTGGTTCCTCTCCAGCTTCCCGGGGCCACCGCCCGGCGCGACGGGCCCGGCAATCCAGTACAGCGTCGCCGGCTGGCTCGGCCACGCGCTGCAGCACGTGTTCGCGCCGATCGGCTTCAACTGGCAGATCTCGATTGCCCTCGTCCCCGGACTGGCCGCGCGCGAGGGCGCGGTCGGCGCGCTCGGTACCGTGTACGCGATGTCCGCGTCCGGCAACGCCGTCGCCGACGCGCTCTCGCCGGTCATCGCCCAGGGCTGGTCGCTGGCGACCGCCTATTCCCTGCTCGCCTGGTACGTGTTCGCCCCGCAATGCATTTCCACGCTGGTGGTCGTCAAGCGCGAGACCAATTCCTGGCGCTACCCGGTGGTGATGGCTGTCTACCTGTTCGCGCTCGCCTACGCGGCGTCGTTCGTGACCTATCGCGTCACGCTGTGGTTCGGGAGCTGACCATGTCCGTGCAAGCCGTGATCGTCGCCATCCTCGTCGTCGGCTGCAGCCTCTATGCGGCCTGGACGCTGATGCCGGCGGCCGCGCGCCGTGCCGCAGCCCGAGTGCTGCTGAGGATGCCGCTGCCGCGTGCCGTCGAGCGTCGCCTGCAACAACAGCTCGCGGCGTCCCCATCCGGCGGCTGCGACGGTTGCGATGCAGGATCGAAGAAACCCGCCGCCTCGGATCCGCAGCCGATCCGGATATACCGCCGGCTGAAGTAGCGCGCACCGCGTGTCGCCATGGCGGCAGTGCTGCCGCACCGGACGGACCCATCGGCTAGCGCGGCGCGATGCCCATGGCCTTGTCGCCGAGGCCCATCGGCAGCGGGAAGTGCACCGTCTCGGCGATGCCCGGCACGCTGCGCACCGACACCGCGCCGAGCGCGCGCAAGCGCTCGATGACCTGCTGGACGAGGATCTCAGGCGCCGAAGCGCCCGCCGTCAGGCCGACACGGCGCTTGCCCTCGAACCACTCGGGCTGGAGGTCGTCCGGCTTGTCGACCATGTAGGCGTGCGTGCCGAGGCGCTCGGCCAGCTCGCGCAGCCGGTTGCTGTTCGAGCTCGTCGGGCTGCCGACGACGATCAGGACGTCGACACCCGGCGCCAGCACCTTGACGGCGTCCTGGCGATTCTGCGTCGCGTAGCAGATGTCCTGCTGCTTGGGCTGGCGCACGTCCGGAAACCGCCGCTTGACCGCATCGAGAATCTGCGCCGCGTCGTCGACCGAGAGCGTCGTCTGCGTGACGACGGCCAGGCGCTCGGCCTGCGCCACTTCCAGGCGCTCGACGTCGCCGACATCCTCGACCAGGTAGATGCCGCTCGAGAGCTGGCCCATCGTGCCCTCGACCTCGGGATGGCCCTTGTGGCCGATCATGATGAAGTCGTAGCCCTCCTTGTGGAGCTTCGCGACCTCGACATGGACCTTGGTGACGAGTGGACAGGTCGCGTCGAACACGCTGAAGCCGCGCGCTGCGGCCTCCTGGCGCACCGCCTGCGACACGCCGTGCGCACTGAAGACGAGCGTGGCGCCCAGCGGCACGTCGTCGAGGTCCTCGATGAAGATCGCGCCCTTGGCCTTGAGGTCGTTGACGACGTAGGTGTTGTGAACGATCTCGTGGCGCACATAGATCGGCGCGCCGAACTTCGTCAGCGCGCGCTCGACGATCTCGATCGCTCGGTCCACGCCGGCGCAAAAGCCGCGCGGCTCCGCCAGCACGACTTCCTCGAGGCTCACGTCCGGCCCGGCCATCACAGGACTCCGATCAACTGGACCTCGAACCGGACCGGCCTGCCGGCAAGCGGATGGTTGAAATCGATCAGCAGCGATTCCGCACCGACCTCGCGCACCACGCCGACATAGGCGCCCTGCCCGTCGGGAGTCGGGAACTGGACGACGTCGCCGAGGGCGTAGGTCGCCTCGGCATCGCCGTGGCGCGCGAGGAGGCTCAGGCGCACGCGCTGCAGCAATTCCGGGTTGCGTTCGCCGAAAGCTTCTCCCGGCGCGAGCTCGAACGCATCGTGCGCGCCTTCGGCCAGTCCGATGAGGCGCGCTTCCATGGCCGGCGCCAGTTCGCCGCTGCCGAGGGACAGAGTCGCGGGCTGGGCGCCGAAGGTGTTGACGACGTCGCCGCCGTCGGCACCGGAGAGGCGGTAATGCAGGGTCAGGAACGACCCGGGTTGCACGTGTGGGACAGGCATGGCGCGTTCGTTAGACTGAAGCGATTTTACGAGCCGTCTCGAGCGCGCACTGCCGATGGTCCTGAAGGACATACCGCCCGCTGTCCGCCCCCGCGAGAAACTGCTCGCGCAGGGGCCGGGCGCGCTCGCCGATGCCGAGCTCGTGGCGCTGCTGCTGCGCACCGGCCTGCCCGGGGTCAGCGTGTTGCAGCTTGCCCAGGACATGCTGGCCCGATTCGGCGGCCTGAGCGGTCTGCTGCACGCCGACGCTTCCGCGCTGCAAGGCATCAAGGGGCTGGGGCCCGCGAAGCGCGCCGAGATCGCAGCGATCGTCGAACTGGCGCGACGCTCGCTCGCCGAGGAGCTCGTCGCCAGACCGGTGCTCGACGCGCCGGCCAAGGTCAAGGACTACCTGCGCCTTCAGCTCGGCAGTCGGCCCCACGAGGTCTTCGCCGTGCTGTTCCTAGACGCCCAGAACCGGCTGATCACGCTGGAGGAGATGTTCCGCGGAACGTTGACGCAGACGAGCGTCTACCCGCGCGAAGTCGTCAAGCGCGCCCTCGACCTGCATGCGGCATCGGTGATCCTCGCCCACAACCATCCGTCGGGCGCGGCCGAGCCGTCGCGGGCGGACGAGTACCTGACGCAGACGCTCAGGAGCGCGCTTGCGCTCGTCGATGTCCGCGTCCTCGACCACTTCGTCGTCGCCCGGACCGAGGTGGTCTCCTTCGCAGAGCGCGGCCTGCTGTGATGCGCGCCCCGAAGGCCCCCATGGCACGCGGCCTGCACGACCTGGCCGCGTTCCGGCGCGCGCTGCAGGAAGCGCGGCGCCTCGATGAGGAGCGGCTCGCCCGTGCCCGCGCCGAAGCCGCGGCAGCAAAGCACGAGGAGGAACTGTTCTCGCACGCCGTGGGACGAGTCGTACCGCTGCGCAAACCGGCCCCCTCGCCGGTCGCACGACCGCGGCCCGCGGCGATACCCCGCCAGCGATTGCGCGACGAGGCCGCGGTGCTGAGCGAATCGATCTCCGACGAATTCGACGTCGAGTCGCTGCTAGACACCGACGACGCGCTCTCGTTCCGGCGCCGCGACATCGGTCCGGAGGTGGTGCGCAAACTGCGCCGCGGCGTCTGGGCATTGCAGGGACAGCTCGACCTGCACGGCCTTCGGCGCGACGAGGCCCGCGAAAGCCTGGCGACATTCCTGCGCGATTCCGCGCGCGCCGGGCTGCGCTGCGTGCGCGTGATCCATGGCAAGGGCAATGGCTCGCCCGGCAGGGAGCCGGTGCTCAAGGGCAAGGTCCGGGGCTGGCTGGTCCAACGCGTCGAGGTCCTGGCCTTCACCCAGGCGCGTGCCTCCGATGGCGGCCACGGTGCCCTGATCGTGCTGCTGCAACCGGGTGCACCGCGGGAACGCGGCTAACCACTTTTGCAATGGAGCTCCGCGAGAGCTGCCGCCGGAACGCTGGCGGGTCCCGGGCGTCGACACGCGCCGGTGTGGGACGCGCCGTCTCTCCGTTGGGGTGCAGGGCCCTGACTAGGCGGTGAGCTTGACGGCCAGCGCGACGATGGCCTGGGCCGCAAGCGACCCGGGTGCCATGTCGAGCAGCAGGCGACGCTTGTGGACGGCGTCGCGAACGGCGGGATCGACCGGGATCTCGCCCAGGAGTTC
Organism: Burkholderiales bacterium; assembly: GCA_038318385.1. Classification (GTDB taxonomy): domain Bacteria; phylum Pseudomonadota; class Gammaproteobacteria; order Burkholderiales; family Burkholderiaceae_C; genus Schlegelella_A. The sequence continues at coordinate 46,399 of JBBQCD010000023.1, forward strand.
AAGCTTGAGCGGCACGGCCAGAACCTCGATGTTCGGTGTGACGAAGCGATCGAGGACGAGCTGCAGCTGGTTGCGGATCGCGCGCGCCTCGCCACTCTGGCGAACCTGGTTGACGACGAGGCGGATGAAGCGGCGCTGCTGCTGCATCGCCAGCACCTTGATCGTCGCGTAGGCGTCGGTCATCGAAGTCGGCTCCGACGTCGCCACGACGAGCACGTCGTCGGCGAGCGAGACCGCGTACAGCACCACGTCGGAGATGCCGGCCCCGGTGTCGAGGAGGATGCGGTCGAAGCGCGGCGCGACCGTCTCGATGATGTTCTCGAGCTGGGTGCGGACCTCGGGCGTGAGGCGCGAGTACTCGACGAGGCCGGAGCCGGCGAGCAGCACCGAGAAACCGCCCGGAGCGGCGAGGATGGCGTCGTCCAGCAGGGCCGCGCCGGTGAAGACGTCGTGCAGCGTGATCTTCGGCTCGAGGTTGAGCACCACGTCGAGGTTGGCCAGTCCCAGGTCGGCGTCGAGGACGAGGACTCGCTCGCCACGCGCGGCGAGCGCCGCGGCGAGATTCGCGGAGACCATCGTCTTGCCGACGCCGCCCTTGCCGCTGGTCACCGCCATGATGCGGGCGCGACGCACCGGCTGCCGTGTCGCCGGCGCGGAGGTCGCGCCGGTTCCCGCCGTCATGCGGCCGTTCATAGGAATTCCTGGAATTGAGAGGTGCCGAACAGCAGGCTTTTTTCCTCGGGGCTGACATGCGACACCGGGGGCTGCTCGAGGCAGCATCGGTTGCGGCCTTCGGCCTTGGCGCGGTAGAGCTGCTGGTCGGCGCGCTCGACCCACAGCGTCGGCGAAGAGCGCACCCATTGCGGCGCGTAAGCCCCGCCGAGACTCACCGTCACCGAGACTTCCTGTCCCGGAGCGATCGCCACGATGCGCCGCTGCACCTTAAGCCGCACCCGCTCGGCCACGGCCTGGCCGAAGAGCGGCGGGCAGTTCGGCAGGATCATCGCGAATTCCTCGCCGCCGAAGCGCGCGACGGTGTCCATGGGACGGATGCAGTCGTGGAGGACGCGTGCCACCGCCTTGAGCACCAGGTCGCCGGCCGGATGCCCGTATTCGTCGTTGACGCGCTTGAAGTGGTCGATGTCGACCATCAGCACCAGCGCCGGTTCGCCGGCGCGCGCGACGCGATCGATCTCGCTCGCCAGCGTCAGTTCGAACTGGCGGCGGTTCGCCAAGCCGGTGAGCGCATCGCGGCTCGAGAGCTCGCACAGGCCGTCGATCATGCTCTGCAGCCAGGCGTCGGAGCCGGGCTTGCAGTCCACCGGCCAGGCGTGGCGCGACTGCTGCAGCAGCAGCATCGCGGTGCGCAGGTCGAGCGTGGCCGCGATGGCGGGAGGGGGGATGTGGGGAAGCGTCAAGGGCAGTGCGTTCGTTGCGGTTCAGTCTAGCAGCGCCGCCTGGTGCGCAAACCCCGAAGTGCAGCCGGATGTCAGCGCTGTTCAGGCAGAAACAGCGCCTGCAGGTCGTTCAGGAAATCGAAGCCGAGCGGCGTCGGCCGGATGCGCTGGAGATCGCGCACGATCAGGCCCTTGCGCTCGGCTTGCCCGAGCGGCCGTTCGATCGCGCCCAGGGGCAACCCGGTGCGCTCGCCAAAGCGTGCGATCTCGAAGCCCTCGGGCAGGCGCAGCGCGTTGAGCATGAACTCGAACGGCAGGTCGGCACGCCCGACCTCGCGATCCTGGGCGATCGCGCTGCCGGCGAGCGCGGCGGCCATGTAGCGCGCCGGATCGCGAAAGCGCGTCTGGCGCACCACGCGATGCGCGAAGGTGAGCTTGCTGTGCGCGCCGGCGCCGATGCCGAGGTAGTCGCCGAACTGCCAGTAGTTCAGGTTGTGCTGGCAACGGTGTCCGGGGCGTGCATAGGCGGAAACCTCGTAGCGTTCGAGTCCGGCCGCGGCGCTGCGCGCGGAGATCCGGTCCAGCATCTCGAAGGCGGCATCGTCGCCCGGCAGCGCCGGCGGGTGGAGCGCGAACAGCGTGTTCGGCTCGACCGTGAGGTGGTACACGGAAAGGTGCGGCGGCGCGAACGCGAGCGCCGCCGCCAGGTCGGCGTCGAAGGCCTCGAGGGTCTGGCCCGGCAGCGCATACATCAGGTCGATGTTGAAGGTATCGAACGCCTCTTGCGCCTCGGTCACCGCGGCGCGCGCCTGCGCTGCGTCGTGCACGCGGCCGAGCGCGGCGAGGCTGGCATCGTCGAAGCTCTGCACGCCGACCGACAGCCGCGTCACGCCGGCCGCCCGGTAGCCTCGGAAGCGGTCGCGCTCGAAGGTGCCGGGGTTGGCTTCGAGCGTGATTTCACACGCCGGCTCCAGCGGCAGGCGTGCGCGCACGTCGGCGATCAGCCGGTCGATCGAGGCCGGGGTGAACAGGCTCGGCGTGCCGCCGCCGATGAAGATGCTGTGGATGCGCCGGCCCCAGACGAACGGCAGCGACGCTTCGAGGTCGCTGCGCAGGGCGTCGAGGTAACGCGCCTGAGGCGGATCGCGATCCGCGGCGCCCGCGCCGCGCCACTCGTGCGAATTGAAGTCGCAGTACGGGCACTTCTTCAGGCACCACGGCAGGTGCACGTAGAGCGAGAGCGGCGGCAGGGCGGCAAAGGAAAGCGTCCCGGGACGGGTGTGCCGCGCCAGGCGCTCCGCCGGGGTGAGCTCGTCGGTCGCTTCCGCGGCATCCGCCGCGACGACCCGGATCTCAGGCAAGACCCCAGACCTCGCGCATCGCCTCGAGCATCCGCCGTGCCGCGAGCGCGCGGTGGCTGTGGGCGTTCTTCTCGGTGGCGTCGAGGTCGGCCACGGTTCGGCCCAGGTCAGGAATCCACAGCAGCGGGTCGTAGCCGAAGCCGCCGGCGCCGCGGGGCGCGTCGAGGATCGTCCCGTCCCAGCGGCCGATGGCCACCAGCGGCTCCGGGTCCGATGCCGAGCGCACGGCCACGAGGATGCTGACGAAGCGGGCGCGCCGGTCGGCGACGCCCGCCAGGCGTTCGAGCAGGAGGCGGTTGTTGGCGTCGTCCTGGTCGCGCCGCTGCGCCTCGCGATCGCCGGCCACCGCCGACGACGGCGCGTAGTGCGCGGAGATCACCCCGGGAGCACCGCCGAGCGCCGGGACGCACAGTCCGGAGTCGTCGGCGATCGCGGCGCCGCGCGCGGCCAGGGCCGCGTGACGAGCCTTGGCGAGCGCATTCTCGAGGAAGGTCGGATGCGGCTCCTCGGCCTCGTCGATGCCGAGCGCGCCCTGGGCGACGAGGTCCAGGCCGAGCGGCGCGAACAGCGTGCGCAGCTCGCCGAGCTTCTTCGCGTTGTTCGAAGCCAGGACCAGGCGCATCGTCGATGCCTGCGACGTCAGCGCTCGAGCGCCCGGTGCTGGGCGACGATCAGTTCACGGATGCCCTTGTCGGCGAGTGCGACCAGACCCTGCATCTCCTCGCGGGTAAACGCGGCGCCTTCGGCCGTGCCCTGGAGTTCGACGAAGCCGCCGGCATCGGTCATGACGACGTTCATGTCGGTGCCGCACGAGGAATCCTCGCGGTAGTCGAGATCGAGCAGCAGTTGACCGTCGACGATGCCGACCGAGACCGCGGCGACGAAACGCTGGATCGGCGAGGCGACGAGCTTGCCCTGGCCGATCAGCCACCCGACCGCGTCGTGCGCGGCGACGAAGGCGCCGGTGATGGCCGCCGTGCGGGTGCCGCCGTCGGCCTGGAGCACGTCGCAGTCGAGCGCGATGGTGCGCTCGCCGAGCGCGCCGAGGTCGAAGACGCAGCGCAGCGAGCGCCCGATCAGGCGCTGGATCTCCTGCGTGCGCCCGCTCTGCTTGCCGCGAGCCGCCTCGCGGTCGCCGCGGGTGTGGGTGGCGCGCGGCAGCATGCCGTACTCGGCCGTGACCCAGCCCTGGCCGCTGCCGCGCTTGTGCGGCGGAACCTTCTCCTCGACCGAGGCGGTGCACAGCACCTTGGTGTCGCCGAACTCGACCAGCACCGAGCCTTCGGCGTGGCGCGTGAAGCCGCGGGTGATCGTGATCGGGCGCAGCGCGTCGGCGGCGCGGCCGCTGCTTCGGGCAATCGTCATGGTGCGTGAACGGGCGCCGGCTGCTCGCCGCGCCCGTGGAGTCGGGGAAGCGAGGCATTGTCCTCGCAATCCCCGGCCCGGGTCAGGCGGCGACGAACGAACCGTGCAGGCCGAGGGGCACCCCGTACGGCAGGCGCGCCTCGGCAATCGGGCCAGCGCCGACCCGCGCGGCATCGAAGACCGCGAGCCGCGTCGTGCGGGTCGGCCAGTGATAGGCCGTGCCGACGAGCCAGCCGCGATCGACCCCGCCCCCGGGCTGCGGCACGAAGACGTGTTCCTCGACGATCCAGTCGGCGCCGTGGTCGTGGACGTCGCTGCGACCGCTGGCCCAGTCGAAGCGCGCAACGCCGTTGAAGCCGATCACCGATGTCGCCGTCCGCACGACGCCGTAGTGGCTGGCGGTGCGGCGGCCGGTGTGGCGCCGGTCCCAGGACGGGAACTCGGTCGCCGCGAGGCCGGTGCGCTCGACCCGGGCGCGCCTGACGGAGCGGTCGACGACGATCTCGACCAGCGAACTGCCACTCCCGTGGGTCGTGGGCTTTCCCGCCGTCAGCGCGCGGATTTCCGCCATCGTGGCGGCGAAGTCCTGCACTTCGATGACCGGGATGTGCAGCGTGCCCTGGTCCTCCCAGGCATTGCCGAGGTGGAACAGCGCGATCGGCGGGATTTCCGCGCGCAGCGTCGGCTGCCAGGTCAGCTTGTCGATCACCAGGACGACCGACGGCCGGCCGGGGTTCCAGCGGTAGCGGTCGACGAAGGCGGCGTCGGCCGGATCGGCGTGGAACTCGAGCGGCATCAGCACGAACACGAGGCTGCGTTCGGTGACGGCGAAGTCGTGGACCATGTCGGCGCTGGGCGCGTCGATCAGCCCGGCGCGAACCAGCGCACCGCCGCGGTCGAGCTGGTACAGCGCCAGCTTGCCGCTGCCGGGCAGGTAGCCGAAGCTCCACACTGTGCCGTCGGGATCGACGCGCGGATGGGCCGAGAACGGCATGCCGTCGGTCTCGGGCGACCAGACCTTGCGGCCGCGCGTGGCCAGCGACTGCGGATCGACGCGATACGGCGAGCCGCCTTCCCAGAGCGCCAGCAACTCGGCGCGGCCCTGCGAATCGACGAGCGGCAGCACCGAGATGTTGGCGACGTTCAGGTCGTCCGGTGTCGCCACTGGCAGCGAACCGGCGAACGCGGTCCCGAAGCCGCCGCGCAGGTAGCGGCCGGCCGCCTCCTCGGCGACGTAACGGTCGGTGCGGACCATCGCCGCGCGATGCATGAGGCCGCCGTCGCCGATGCGGTAGGCGTGCACCATCCCGTCGCCGTCGAACCAGTGGCCATACGCGGTCGGCCCGCGCTGCATCCGCGCCGGGCCGTTGCGAAAGAGCGTGCCCCGCAGGCCCTGGGGCAGCCGGCCGGTAAATGCAACTGCAGTCGGTCCGTACGTCTCGGGGATGTCGACGAAGGCGTCGTGCCAGGCACCGACGGAGGCGGGCGTGGCCCACACGGAGCCGGTGGCCAGGCCGAGGCCCGCACCCGCCCCGAGGGCCTTGAGGAGATCGCGGCGTCGCATCGTCGTCCTCCTTCAGTTGGACAGCGTGACGCCGATGCGGGCCCCGCCCGCCGGCACGTCGAAGCGCGCCTCCGGCCAGGTCGGGGCGCCCAGGCCCGCCGCGCCGCGCAGCGAGAAGCCGTAGGGCTCGGTGGGCACGCCGAGCAGGTTCGCATCGAGCTTGCCGTTGCCGTTGCGATCGTGGTAGACCGCCACCGCGTACTCGCCTTCGGGCAGGTCGACGAAGCGGAACACGCTGTCGCCCGCGCGTTGGGCGACGGCGCGCACCGGGGAGCTGCGATAACCGGCGCTGTCGTAGAGCGCGAGCATCAGCATGCCCTGCTCGCCCCGGACGTTGCCGACCGAGACCTCGAGCTCGGCCGCGGCCGCTGCAGTGGCGAACGTGGCCGCCGAGACGGCGGCCAGCAACGTGGCGCCGAAGACGAGTGTGGAAGAACGCGGTGCCTTCACGGTGGACTCCATCGGGTTGCGATGGCGTCACTTTCGGCGACGGCGGGAGCGACGGCCATCCCGATGCGACGGGGCCGCGTCTGGCGGCGCGAACCGTCGTCAGGACGGCGCGGGACGTTTGCCAGCCGGTCCGGCCGACGCGGCGGTCAGGACTTCTTGTGCTGCGACGAGCGCTTGATCGCCTCGTTGATTTCCTTGATCGAGCGCTCGATCTCGGCGTCGTCGAGCTCGTCGGGCGCCTCGGACCCGAGCACGCCGGCCTGGATCGTCGAGGCGAAGACGGACTCGCCGAGTGTCTGGGTGGAAATGGCGCTGGTGCTGTCGCCGTCCTCGGCGGCCTCGAACTCGACCGCCAGCACGGAAACGTTGTCGCACTTGGCGCCGCCGTTGCGCAGCGCCTGCTCGACGAGCTCCGGCACCGAATCCGTGAGCGCCTGGGTCGCCAGCTGGTCGGTGATGACCGCGTCGCTGACGGTGCCCCACAGACCGTCCGAGCACAGCATCAGACGGTCGCCGCTCTGCAGCAGCAGCGGGCCGACGGTGTCGACCACCGGCTTTCCCGGGCTGCCGAGGCAGGTGAACAGGACGTTGCGATTGAAGCGGTCGCCCATCGGCACGACCTGGCTCATCGTCTGCTGCAGCTCGGAGTAGGAGTGGTCCCGGGTGCGGGCGACGAGCTTGTCGCCGCGCACGAGATACAGGCGCGAATCGCCGCAGTGCGCCCAGTAGGCCGCGTTGCCCTGCAGCAGGCAGGCGACGATCGTGGTGCGGGGCGTGTCGATCAGCGCCTTCTGGGTGGCATAGCGCAGCAGCTGGTGATGCCCGGACATGACCGCTTCCTGAAGGAAGCGCAAGGGATCGGGCAACGTCGGCTTGCAGTCGCGCTGGAACATTGCCGCGAGCGTCTGCAGCGCGAGCTGCGAGGCGACTTCGCCTTCCGGGTGCCCGCCCATGCCGTCGGCGAGCGCGAACAGCCCGGCGTCGCGCGTGTAGCAGTAGCCCATGCGGTCTTCATTCTTCTCGCGGCCGCCTTTGCGGCTGACCTGGTACACGGAAAAGCGCATGATCAGGAGCGGGAGGCGAGTCGGTCGGAGGGGATGTGATGACGCACGGGCTGTCGGCCTAGGCCTTGGCGCTCGTCGTCAGGTTCTCGAGCTGCAGCTTGAGCCGCTCGCTGAAGCTGAGCTTGGTGTACTGGCGCTCGGTCTCGCGCGACAGCTCCTTCTGCAGCGCGAACACGCTCTGCGGGCGCGACAGCGGATCCAGCGACATGCACCACTCGGTCACTTCGATGAGGTTGTCGGAGTAGACGTTGCGCAGCCGCGAGAGGCTCAGCGCCAGGCGGTCCTTCTCGATCCGCTGGGGTGCATCGTTCGGCGGATAGCCCTGCATGCAGGCGTAGATGCACGCGCCGATCGCGTAGATGTCGGTCCAGGGGCCGAGCGTGCCGTCGCGGCGGTACATCTCCGGAGCGGCGAAGCCCGGCGTGTACATCGGCCGGATGAAGTTGCCTTCCTTGGACAGCACCTCGCGGGCGGCGCCGAAGTCGAGCAGCACCGCCTTGTTCTCGTTGGTGATGAAGATGTTCGCCGGCTTGATGTCCAGGTGCAGCATCTTGTGCTGGTGGACGATCCGCAGGCCGCGCAGGATCTCGTCGAAGAGCGAACGGATCGTCGACTCGCGGAACACCTTGTCGCGCTTCAGGTCGCGGGCGGTGACGATGAAGTCCTGCAGGGTGTCGCCCTGCAGGTAGTTCATCACCATGTAGACGGTTTCGTTCTCTCGGAAGAAGTTCAGCACCGAGACCACGCTGGTGTGCGAGATCTGGGCCAGCGAACGGCCTTCCTCGAAGAAGCTCTTCAGCCCGAGGCGGTAGAGCGGCTGCTTCTCCGGCTTGACGCGGGGCGTCAGTTCGCCCGGCGAACGCTCGGCCAGCGACGACGGCAAGTACTCCTTCAGCGCGACCAGATGACGCTCGGAATCCTCGCAGAGATAGACCACGCCGAACCCGCCGGCCGCCAGCTTCTTGATGACCTGGTAGCCGCCCACGACGGTGCCCGAAGGCAGGGGCGCGGGTTTGGGCTTTGACATAATCGGAAGGTCTGCGGTGTTGGAAAACTACGAGGTAAAAATCGCATGTCAGTCTACAGCATGACCGGCTATGCGAATGCCGCATCGGGCCCTGTCGAGACACCTGTCACACAGATACATCCCGTCACCGATTCCGCTGCTGTCGCTGGCGCTGCAAGGCGTCAGGTGACGGTCGAGATCCGCTCCGTCAACGGTCGCTTCCTCGACCTCGCCTTTCGCCTTCCCGACGACCTGCGCTCGCTCGAGCCGACGCTGCGCGAGTTGCTCGCGGCCCAGTTCAAGCGCGGCAAGATCGAGCTGCGCCTGCACGCCGAAGGCGACACCGCCGACGCCTGGGCGCAACCCCAGTCCGAACAGCTGAACCGTCTGGCGCGCCTCGAAAGCATGGTCCACGGCTGGCTGCCGCAGGCGCGCGGCCTGTCGGTGCAGGAAGTGCTGCAGCTGTGCAAGGGCGCGGGGGCGGCCGAGAAGCTCGACGAGCCGGCGCTGCAAGCCGCGCGCCGCTGCATCTCCGGACTGCGCCAGGCACGGGCGCGCGAGGGCGAGCGCCTCGTCGCCGTGTTGCGCGAGCGGGTCGGGCATCTGCGCGAGCTCGCCACGCAAGCCGAACCGCTCGTCCCGGCCACGGTGAAGCGCCAGCAGCAGCGCTTCCTCGAGCGCTGGCAGGAGGCGCTGGACGCCAGCGGGGCAGCCCAGACGATCTCGCGCCAGGCCCTCGAGGAGCGCGCCGTCACCGAGGCTGCGGCTTATGCGATCCGCATCGACGTCGCCGAGGAGCTGGCACGGTTGCGCTCGCACCTCGACGAGATCGACCGGCTGCTCACGGCCGGCGGCGAGATCGGCAAGCGCCTCGAGTTCCTGATCCAGGAACTGCTGCGCGAGGCCAATACGCTCGGCTCGAAGGCGGCGGCGATCGAGCTGACCAACATCTCGGTGGAGATGAAGGTCGCCATCGAGCAACTTCGCGAGCAGGTTCAGAACATCGAGTAGCGCGGCTTCGGCCGCCAAAGACGCGCGCGCCTTTCGCACCCGCAAGGCGTCGTCCTCCTAGGCGGCCAGGAAGACGGCGCTCGGCTCCGCCGGCAAATCCCCCATCCGGGCGCGGAACAGCAACTCGTCGGCGGCGCGCAGACGTCGGCAGACCTCGCGCCCGATGTTCATCTGCAGCAGCGCGAACTGCTCGACATCGCTTTCGTAGAGCTGCAGCAGGCTGTCGGCGCCGACCTCGATCGCGCGACTGTCCTCCTCGGCACGCACCGAAGCGCTGCGCGACGACAGGTCCATCAGCGCCATCTCGCCGAAGCAGTCGCCGGCGCCGAGGCGATGCAGCACGCAGTCGTTGCCACGCCAGCCCTTGACGACGGCCACCGAACCGGACTCCAGGACGAACATCGAGTCCGCCCGATCGGCCTCGCGAAAGAAGCAGTCGCCAGCGCGGACCTCGACTTCGCGGGCATGCTCGAGCAAGGTCCGCAGCGCGTCCTCACGCAACGCGCCGAAGACCGGCATCCGTTGAAAGAGTTCGATTCGCATCGGCTGCATGAGGCGCTCCCGGAGGCGCCCTGTCGAGCGCCACGAAACGAGTGTAGGTGCCCGACGATCAGACGGCGCCGGCCGTGGACCGTGACGCACCCGCGGACGAGCCCGCCTCCGGCCATCGCCTCAGCGATGCGCCCGCGCCAGCGCCTGCTCGAGGTCGGCGATCAGGTCGCCGCAGTCCTCGATGCCCACCGACAGGCGCAACAGGTCTGCCGGCGCCGGCGTGCCCGCGCCCTCGACGCTGGCACGATGCTCGATCAGGCTCTCGGCGCCTCCGAGCGAAGTGGCGCGTTTCCACAACTCCACGTGCGCGGCCGTGGCGATCGCCGCGGCCTCGCCGCCGCGGGCGCGGATCGACAGCATGCCACCGAAGCCACCCTGCATCTGGCGCGCCGCCACCGCGTGACCCGGCGCGGCGGCAAGCCCGGGGTAAAGCACCGCCTCGACATGCGGATGCGCCGCGAAGTGGTCGGCGATGCGCGCCGCCGACGCCGATGCCGCCCGCACCCGCAGGAACAGCGTGCGCATGCCGCGCAGCAGCAGCCAGGCCTCGAAGGAGCCGAGGGTCGCGCCGAGCTGGGCGCGGATCGTCTTCACGCGCTTCCAGAAGTCGTCTTCCGCGCGCGTCACCAGCACCCCGGCGATGAGGTCCGAATGACCGTTGAGGTACTTGGTGGCGGCGTGCATCACGATGTCGGCGCCGTGCTCGATCGGGCGTGTCAGCACCGGCGAGGCCACGGTCGAGTCGACGGCGACGAGCGCGCCGACCCGGTGGGCGATCGCCGCGGTGGCGGCGATGTCGGTGACGGTCCACAGCGGGTTGGCCGGCGTCTCGATCCACACCAGCCGCGTGCGGCCGGGTCGGATCGCGGCCTCGACCGCGGCGGGATCGGTCATGTCGATGAACTCCACATCCAGGCCCCAGCGCGTCGCGAAAGTCATCAACCAGTTGCGCAGTGACCAGTACATGACCTTGGGCGCCAGCACATGGTCACCGGGCTCGAGCGCCTGGAACACCGCCGTCGCCGCCGCCATGCCGGAGGCAAAGAGCGCCGCCGCGGCGCCGTTCTCGAGCCGGGCGACGACCGCCTCGGCCTGGTCGAACGCCGGGTTGTCGGCGCGGGCATAGACGCGGCCGGAGCGGTACTGGTTGTCGGGGTCGCGCAGGTAGGTCGAGGAGACGTGGATCGGCGGCGTGATCGCACGCGTCGCCTCGTCGATCCAGCCGAGCGCCTGGGCGGCGATGCTGTCGGGTTGCAGTTTGGCGGTGTCCATCGGGCGGCTTTCGCGGTGCGGGTGGGTGCGGCCGCCGGCTCGACCGGTGGACCGATGTGCATTGTGCCGACGCGGCGATGCGGCTGGCGCGTCCGCCCGCCGAGCGCTGGGCGGGTTCCTAGCCGCGAAGGTGGCAGGCGACCCAGTGCCCTTCCCGGCTCTGCTTCAACTCGGGCTTTTCGCTGCTGCACAGCGGGAACTGGGCGATCGGGCAGCGGGTGTGGAAGTGGCACCCGGTCGGCGGCCGGATCGGGCTCGGCACGTCGCCCTGCAGCGGGATGCGCTTGCGCCGGACCTGCGGGTCCGGGATCGGCACGGCCGACAGCAGCGCCTCGGTGTACGGGTGCAGCGGCTCGGTGTAGAGATCGCGCGAGGGCGCGATCTCTACGATGCGACCGAGGTACATGACCGCCACGCGCGTGCTGATGTGCTCGACCACCGACAGGTCGTGGGCGATGAAGATATAGGTGAGGTTGAGCTTGGCCTGAAGATCCTCGAGCAGATTGATGACCTGGGCCTGGATCGACACATCGAGCGCGGAGACCGCCTCGTCGCAGACCACGAGCTTCGGGTTGACGGCGAGCGCGCGGGCGATGCCGATGCGCTGGCGCTGGCCGCCCGAGAACTCGTGCGGATAGCGCCGCATGTGGTCGGCACTCAGGCCCACCGTCTCGAGCAGTTCGACGATGCGGCCCTGGAACTCGCGCGCGTTGCGGGTGAGCTTGTGGATGATGAGTGCCTCGCCGACGATCGCGCCGACCGTCATCCGCGGGTTCAGCGACGCGTACGGATCCTGGAAGATGATCTGCATGTCGCGGGCCAGCGCGCGCAGTTCGTCCTTGCCGAGCGCGGTGACGTTGCGCCCCTCGAACCAGACCTCGCCCGAGGTCGGCTCGATCAACCGCAGGATGCAGCGCCCGGTGGTGCTCTTGCCGCAGCCGGACTCGCCGACGACGCCGAGCGTCTCGCCGGCGGCGAGGTCGAAGGAAACGCCGTCGACGGCGTGGACGTTCTCGACCTCGCGGCCGAACCAGCCGCCCTTGATGGGGAAGCGCTTGACCAGGTCCTTGACCCGCAGCAGCGGCGTCGTGCTCATGCGGCTGCCACGACGGGGAGTTCATCGAAGATGCAGCGCACCTTGTGCCCGGCCACGGGCTCGCGCAGCGCCGGTGTCGCCGCGGTGCACTCGGCCACCGCATAGCGACAGCGCGGTGCGAAACGGCAGCCCGGGGCGGGTTCGACCAGCTTGGGCACCGTTCCCGGGATCTGCTCCAGGCGCACCTTGTGGAGCGCCGCGGTGTCGATGCGCGGGATCGAGCGGATCAGCCCCTGCGTGTAGGGATGGCGCGGATGCGCGAAGAGCTCCTCGACGCTCGCCTCCTCGACCACCATGCCGGCATACATCACCACCACGCGCTGGGCGACCTCGGCGACCACGCCCATCGCATGGGTGATCAGCATGATCGACATGCCCAGGCGTTCCTTCAGCTCGGCCAGCAGGTCGAGGATCTGGGCCTGGATGGTCACGTCGAGGGCCGTGGTGGGCTCGTCGGCGATCAGCAGCTGGGGGTTGCAGGCGAGCGCGATCGCGATCATCACGCGCTGGCGCATGCCGCCGGAGAACTGGTGCGGATAGTCGTTGACGCGGCGCTGCGGCGTCGGGATCTTCACCAGCGCGAGCATCTCGACGGCGCGCTCCAGCGCGGCCTTGCGGCCGAGCCCTTCATGCAGGCGCAGCGATTCGGCGATCTGCTCGCCGACGCTGTAGACGGGGTTGAGCGACGTCATCGGTTCCTGGAAGACGATGGCGATCTCCTTGGCGCGGATGCGGCGCATCTCCTCGACGCTCGCCTGGACCAGGTCGCGCCCCTGCCACAGCACCTGGCCAGCGACGATCCGGCCGGGCGGCATCGGCAGCAGCTTGAGCACGCTCATCGCCGTCACCGTTTTGCCGCAGCCCGATTCGCCGACGACGCTCACCGTCTCGCCGCGTTCGATCACGAGGTCGACGCCGTCGACGGCGTGGAGCCAGCCCTCGTCGGTCTTGAAGTGGACCTTCAGGCCCTTGATCTCGAGGAGTGCCATCAGAGCACGCGGCGCGGGTCGAGTGCGTCGCGCAGGCCGTCGCCGACGAAGTTGATGCACAGCACCGCGAGGAAGATGGCGGTGCCGGGGAAGAGCGCCCAGTGCGGTGCGATGTCGAGGTACTCCTTGCTG
>JBBQCD010000024.1:0-59054 GCA_038318385.1 Burkholderiales bacterium
GACGCCGATCGGCAAGACCCCGCGCTCCTGTCCGGCGACCTACATCGGTTTCTGGGACACGATCAGGAAGCTCTTCGCCGAGACCCTGGAAGCCAAGGCGCGCGGCTATGCGCCGGCGCGCTTCAGCTTCAACACCGGCGACGGCCGCTGCCCGGCCTGCGAAGGGCAGGGGGTGCAGACCATCGCGATGAGCTTCCTCCCCGACGTCAAGGTCCATTGCGACGTCTGCCACGGCCAACGCTTCAACGCCGAGACCCTGGCGGTGAGCTGGCGCGGCCGCAACATCGGCGACGTCCTCAAAATGGAGGTCGACGAGGCGGTCGGGTTCTTCGCGGCGATGCCGAAGATCGCGCATCCGCTGCAGTTGCTGAAGGATGTCGGCCTGGGCTATCTGACACTCGGCCAGCCGTCACCGACGCTGTCGGGCGGCGAGGCTCAGCGGATGAAGCTCGTCACCGAGCTCAGCAAGGTCCGTGACGACGTCACGCGCCGCGGCAACAAGGCCCCGCACACGCTCTACGTGCTCGACGAGCCGACGGTGGGCCTGCACATGGCCGACGTCGAGCGGCTGATCCACGTGCTGCACCGACTCGTCGACGGGGGTCACAGCGTCGTCGTCATCGAGCACGATCTCGACGTCGTCGCCGAAGCCGACTGGGTCATCGACCTCGGTCCCGAAGGCGGTGTCCATGGCGGCAGCGTCGTCGCGGCGACGACGCCCGAGGGCCTGGTGGCCTGCGCCGACAGCCACACCGGCGCAGCGCTCGCGCCGGTCCTGGCGCGGACCCGTGGCGGCGTGATCCACGCCGCCGCTGCCTGAGCGCCGCCGCCTCGAATCAGCGGCGCCTTTGGCTTACTTGCCGCCCTTGCGCACGGCGTCGTTCGTCGACTGCGCGAGCTTGAGGTGCTCCTCCAGCGTCGGCAGGGTCTTTCCCGCGAAGGCCTTGACATCGGCATCCTTGCCGCCGTTGGCCTCCTTCTTGAAGTCGGCCACGTCGTGCTTGTGGTCCTCGACCATGTGGCCCATGTAGGCCTTGTCGAACTCGGCGCCGCTCATCTTGCCGAAATGGTCGACGTCCTTCTGGTGCTTCTTGTCGAGGCCGGCGGGAAGCTCGATGCCCTTGGCGCCGGCGACCTGCTTCAGTTCGCCGTTGGCCTTGCTGTGGTCCTGCTCCATGCGCGAACCGAACTGCTTGACCTGATCGCTGGCCGCTTTCTGCTGGGCCAGCTTGCCCAGCGCGACCTCGACCATCCCGCCTTGCGCGGCCTTTTCGACGAAAGCGCGATCCGCCGAGGGCAGGGTCTTCGCCGCGACGTTCGCCTTGTTGCCTGCGCCGGCCATCGGTGCCGAAGCGGTCTGCGCCGCGGCACCGAACGTGAGCCCGAGGCCGATGAGGCCGATGCCGAGCGCGTGCTTGCCGGAACTTGTCTTCAACATGTCTGACTCCCTGGAAAGTGAATGAATGATCGACGCGGCTCGGCAATCGGCGTGCCTTGAGGGCGGTTCGGAGGAGTCGTCGTCGGGGGCTCTCGCCGCGGTGCAATACTTGTTGACTCGGCATCCCGCCGCCAGAGCTTGCGATCGGAGTGCTCCGGACCCGACAGCAACGAACAGGACTTCGAACATGACCGACCTCACTGCCAACCCGATGGGCCTGATGGGCTTCGAGTTCGTCGAGTTCGCGTCGCCGACGCCGAACCTGCTCGAACCGATGTTCGAGCGCATGGGTTTCAAGCGGGTGGCGGAGCACCGCTCGAAGCAGGTGGCCCTGTACCGCCAGGGCGGGATCAACTTCATCGTCAACAACGAGCCGTCCAGCATCGCGGCCTACTTCGCCGCCGAGCACGGCCCTTCGGCCTGCGGCCTGGCATTTCGGGTGGCCGACGCGCACGTCGCCTACAAGCGCGCGCTCGAACTCGGCGCGCAGCCGGTCGAGATCCCGACCGGACCGATGGAGCTGCGCCTGCCGGCGATCAAGGGACTCGGCGGGGCGCCGCTGTACCTGATCGACCGCTTCGAGGAAGGCAAGTCGATCTACGACATCGATTTCCATTTCCTGGATGGCGTGGACCCGCATCCCGTCGGCCACGGCCTCACGACGCTCGATCACCTCACGCACAACGTCTACCGTGGCCGCATGGCTTACTGGGCGCGCTTCTACGAGCACCTGTTCAACTTCCGCGAACTGCGCTATTTCGACATCAAGGGCGAATACACCGGCCTCACCTCCAAGGCGATGACCGCGCCGGACGGCAAGATCCGCATTCCGCTGAACGAGGAGTCGTCGCGAGGCGCCGGGCAGATCGAGGAGTTCCTGATGCAGTTCAACGGCGAGGGCATCCAGCACATCGCGCTGTTGACCGACGATCTCGTCGCCACCGTCGACAAGCTGTCCGCGGCGGGGGTGCCGCTGATGGCCGCGCCCCCAGGAGCCTACTACCGCATGCTCGAGCAGCGCATCCCCGGCCATGGCGAGGATCCGCAGCGCCTGCAGGCGCGCGGCATCCTCCTCGACGGCAGCGCCGACGGTGGCACGCGCCGGCTGTTGCTGCAGATCTTCTCGCAGGCGATGTTCGGCCCGGTGTTCTTCGAGTTCATCCAGAGGAAGGGCGACGAGGGCTTCGGCGAGGGCAACTTCAAGGCCCTGTTCGAGTCGCTGGAGCGCGACCAGATCGAGCGCGGGGTGCTGAAGACGGCGTAGGGGGGTAGCCCGGAAGTGCCGTCCGCACGACGCGGCCCGGCGCGCAAAGCGACAGGTCGCAATCCTGAGCCGCCGACCTGCCGGCGTCAGTCGCCGCCGGCCTTGTCGCGCAGCAGGTCGTTCTTCTCCTCGGCGACCAGGCGCTCGAGGATGCGTCGCGACTCGAAGCCGCCCATGTCGATGTTGAGCCGCATCAGGTGCCGGTTGGGCTGCTCGTTGAGGTTGCGCTGCTGCGATTCGAGCATCGCCAGGTCCTCGCCGAAGATCGTGGCCTGGCCACTGCGGATCGTCTCGGTCAGGTCCTGGTCGGCGATGTTGAAATTCCGTGCCATGCCCCAGAAGTACCAGATCGAGGTGTCGGTCTCGGGGGTGATGAAGTCGACGACGATGCTCGAGGCCTTGGCATCGGCCGGCGCGTCGTATCCGCCCTTGCCGGCGTGGGCGACCCCGACTTCGATCATCACGTGGCTCGGCGGGCTGAAGCGGCAGATCTGCCAGCGGTCGCAGGGCACGTCGTCGGCCAGGCCGTTGCCGCGCAGAGCGGCCTGCCAGAACGGCGGCGGCATGATGTTCGTCATGAAGCGGCTGGTGATCGCCGAGTCGCCCTCGACCCGCGTCACCGGTGCTGCCTCCTCGATCTCGCGCTGGCCGATGCTCGACGCATGGACGTAGGTCTCGTGCGTCAGGTCCATCAGGTTGTCGATCATCAGACGGAAGTCGCAATCGACGTGGTAGAGGCCGCCGCCGTGCACCCACTCGGGATCCTCGGCCCACGGCAGGTGGTGCAGCCGGGCCGGGTCCGCGAGGGTCTTCTCCCCCGGCCAGACCCAGACGAAGCCGTAGCGTTCGATCGTCGGATAGCTCTTGATCGTCGGCCGCACGCGCTGCCCCGGCATGCTCACGCACTTGCCGTCGCCGCCCATCACCAGGCCGTGGTAGCCGCAGACGATGCGGCCGTCCTCGCGCACCGTGCCGAGCGACAGCGGCGCCCCGCGGTGCGGACAGAAGTCTTCCAGTGCCGAGACTGCGCCGCCCTCGGCGCGGAACAGCACCATGCGGTCGCCGCAGATGGTGCGGCCGAGCGGCCCGTCGGCGATCTCGTCGGGCGTGCAGGCGACGTACCAGGCGTTCTTCAGATAGGCGGACATCCGTGTCTCCTCAAGGCGGGCGCGGCACGCCGACCCGTCGATGGTAGACATTTTGGCGCGGGGCGACGCCTCGCGGCTTCTGTACCACCGGACCGGCAGACGCTACGCGTCGCACCCCATAGGGCAACGGTGCAGCACGCCTCTCCGGCTAGCTCAGCCCATCGGCCGCTGGACGCCGTGGCGGCGGGCGCAGTCGATCGCCGATTCGTAGCCGGCGTCTGCGTGGCGCATCACACCGCTGGCCGGATCGTTCCACAGCACTCGGCGCAACTTCGCGCCGGCCTCCGGCGTGCCGTCGGCGACCAGGGCGATGCCGGCGTGCTGCGAATAGCCGATGCCGACGCCGCCGCCGTGGTGGAACGACACCCAGGTCGCACCGCAGCTGGCGTTGAGCATCGCGTTGAGGATCGGCCAGTCGGAGACCGCGTCCGAGCCGTCCAGCATGCCCTCGGTCTCGCGTGTCGGTGACGCCACCGAGCCCGAGTCCATGTGGTCGCGGCCGATGACCAGCGGCGCCGTGATTTCGCCGCTGGCGACCATGTCGTTGAAGGCGCTGGCGACGCGGTCGCGGTCGCCCAGGCCGATCCAGCAGATGCGCGCCGGCAGGCCCTGGAATCGGACGTGCTTGCGCGCCTGATCGAGCCAGGTGTGCAGGAACGGGTCGTCGGGTATCAGTTCGCGCACCTTGGCGTCGGTGCGGTAGATGTCCTCGGGGTCGCCGGACAGCGCGACCCAACGGAACGGCCCCTTGCCGACGCAGAACAGCGGGCGCACGTAGGCCTCGACAAATCCGGGATAGTCGAACGCCTCCTGCACGCCCATCTCGAGCGCCATCGCGCGGATGTTGTTGCCGTAGTCGAGGGCGATGGCGCCGCGCGCCTTCAGGCCGAGGATGGAGCGCACCTGTTCGGCCATCGAGCGTTTGGCCGCCGCGGCCGTGCCGGCCGGGTCGCTGACGCGTCGGACCTCCCAGTCCTCGACGCTCCATCCCTGCGGCAGGTAGCCGTTGACGGGGTCGTGGGCCGAGGTCTGGTCGGTCACGACGTCGGGCACGATGCCGCGCGCCAGGACCTCGCGGTAGACGTCGGCGGCGTTGCCGAGCAGGCCGATCGAGATCGCGCGGCCTTCGCCGTGGGCGCGGTCGAGCATCGCCAGGGCCTCGTCGAGCGTGGCGGCGAATTCCTGCAGGTAGCCGGTGCGGCGCCGGAATTCGATCTTGCTGCGCTGGCACTCGACGGCAATGCAGGAGGCGCCGGCCATCGTCGCGGCCAGCGGCTGCGCGCCGCCCATGCCGCCCAGACCGGCGGTGAGAATCCAGCGCCCCGCCAGCTGGCCGCCGAAGTGGCGCCGGCCGATCTCGGAGAAGGTCTCGTAGGTGCCCTGGACGATGCCCTGGCTGCCGATGTAGATCCACGAGCCGGCCGTCATCTGGCCGTACATCATCAGGCCCTTGCGGTCGAGTTCGTTGAAATGCTCCCAGGTGGCCCAGTGCGGAACCAGGTTCGCGTTGGCGATCAGCACTCGCGGCGCGCCGGGGTGGGTCGGGAACACGCCGACGGGCTTGCCCGACTGCACCAGCAGGGTCTGGTCGTCGCGCAGCGTCTTCAGGGCCGCGACGATGGCGTCGAAGCAGGCCCAGTTGCGGGCGGCGCGGCCGATGCCGCCGTAGACGACGAGATCGCCAGGGCGCTCGGCGACGTCCGGGTCGAGGTTGTTCATCAACAGGCGCAGCGGCCCCTCGGTCTGCCAGCTGAGGGTGTTGAGTTTGTTGCCGCGCGGGGCGCGGACGACGCGGTCGGGGTCGGACTGGGACATGGCGGAGCTTCCTGGTGGCGCCGTGGCAGCGCTGCGGCGGCTAGATGACCTTGGCCGCGCGCAGCGCGGCGATCCTGGCAGGGTCGAGCCCGAGCCGCTCGGCGAGCACGGCGTCGGTGTCCTCGCCGAGCGTCGGCGAGCGCGGCGGCGCGAACGCGGGTGTGTCGGCGAACTTCACCGGCTGCGGCACGACCCGAATGTCGCCGAGGGTGCTGTGGGTGCCGGGCCGGACCAGCTCGCGAGCCTCGAGATGGCCCGAGGCGAAGAGCTCGTCGAAGTCCCAGACCGGCGCGGTCGGCACGTCGGCCTCGCGCAGCGCGCGCAGCACCTCGGCACGCGGGCGGGTGCGGGTCCAGTCGGCGATCAACGCGCGCAGCTCGGCCTCGTGCGCATTGCGGGCCGGGTTGCCCACGAACCGCGGATCGGCGACGAGTTCCGGGTGGCCGATCACGCCGAGGATGCGGGCGACGGTGGCGTCGGTGAAGCCGACCAGGACCACCACGCCGTCGGCGGTGGCATAGCTGTCCACCGGGTAGGTCTCGGGGTGGCGGTTGCCGGCGCGCGCGGGCTTGCGGTCGGTGAAGAGCTGGCGCGACAGGCCGGTCAGCAGCATCGAGAACACCGAGTCGAGCATCGCCACCTCGAGCCGCCGGCCCTTGCCGGTCTGCTCGCGGTCGTAGAGCGCGCCGGCGATGCCGAAGGCGGCGAACATGCCGGTGGCGACGTCGGCGACGCTTTCGCCCACCGCCATCGCGCGGCCGTCCTTCTCGCCGGTGATGCTCATCAGTCCGCTCATTGCCTGGATCACCAGGTCGAAGGCGGGCCAGTCGCGGTACGGGCCTTCCTGGCCGAAGCCGGAGATCGAGGCGTAGATCAGCCGCGGGTTGTCCGCGGCCAGGCTGGCGTGGTCGAGGCCGAGGCGGTCCATCACGCCGGGACGGAAGTTCTCCACCAGCACGTCCGACTGGCGCGCCAAGTCGCGAACCAACTCGATCCCCTGCGCCGACTTGAGGTTGATGGTGACGCTCTTCTTGCCGCGATTGAGCAGCGCGAAGTAGGTGCTCTGGCCGTCGACGTGCGGCGCGAAGAAGCGGGCCTCCTCGCCGACCACCGGCAGTTCGACCTTGACGACGTCGGCGCCGAGGTCGGCGAACATCGCCGTGCAGTACGGCCCCGACATGACGCGTGTCAGGTCGAGGATGCGCAGGCCTTCGAAGATATTGCGCGCGGACGATGTCATCGGTCGGTCTTCTCGGTCGGGGCCGGATTCACGGCGGGCTCAGGGTCAGCACGACCTTGCCGGTCGTGCCGCGGGCCTGCAGCGCGGCGAGCGCCTGCGGGGCCTGCTCCAGCGGATAGTGCGCGCCGACGTGGGGACGGATCACGCCGTCGGCCAGCCATTGGGTCAGGCGTGCGGAAATGCCGCTCAGCATCGCCGCATCGCGGTCGTGGTTCCAGTAGACGCCGATCGCGCTGGCGCGCTTGAGCAGCAGCCGGTGCGCGGGGATCTGGGTGATGTCGCCGGACGCGAAGCCGACGATGAGGAACCGCCCTTCCCAGGCGAGGCAGCGCAAGGCGTCGACCGCGAGCGTGCCACCGACGGGGTCGACGATGACGTCGACCCCGTCGGCACCCGCGCACTGCCGCACCGCGTCGAGCCAATCCGCCCCGGCATAGTTCACCGCGCCCTGCGCGCCGCGCGCCGTGACCAGCGCGGCCTTGTCGGAGCTGCCGACCGCGCAGATCACGCGCGCGCCAAGGGCGCGGCCGACATCCAGAGCCGCCAGGCCGACGCCCCCTGCGCCGGCCAGCACCAGCACCGTTTCACCGGGACGGACTGCGGCGCATTCGATCAACGCGACCGCCGCCGTGGTGTAGGCCACCGGCAGCGCCGCAGCGACGTCGAAGGGCGTCTCGGCAGGCAGCCGGATGGCCATGTCGGCGCGCATCAACGCATGGCTCGCGAATCCGCCCCACTCGACCTTTCCGGCCACGCGCTCCCCGGTGCGAAATCCGCTGTCGCTCGCCGCCGCGACGACGGTGCCGGCGATCTCCTGACCCGGCACGAACGGACGCGGTGGGCGGACCTGATAACGGTCGTCGAGCATCAGCAGATCGGAGAAGTTCAACGCCGCCGCCGCCACCTCGATCAGCAGTTCGCCGCCGGCCGGTCGGGGAGGCGCGCGTTCGACCAGACGCATCCGGGCGATGCCGGGCTGCTCGGAGAGCCAGGCCTTCGATGGCGCCGTCATGCCTGGCTCCGCATGGTGTTCGCCAGCGTCCTGCCGGACTCGACGAGGATCTTGCCGATGCGCGCGCGGGCAGCGGGGCTCATGCGGACGATCGGCGCGGCCACGGCGATGGAGCCGAGCGGCACGTCGCCTCGCGCCAGGATCGGCACCGCAAGACCGGCGACGCCGGCATAGGTCTCCTCGAGCGAGGTGGCCAGACCGGTCTCGCGGATCGATGCGAGATCGCGCCGCAGTCGCGCGACATCGATCTCGGGGGCGTCGCGCCGCATGACCTCCAGCGTCGCCTCGATTTCGACGGGTTGCAGGAACGCCAGGATCGCCTTCGGCGAGGCGCCGCGATACAGCGGGAAGGCCGCGCCGATGCGCTCGTAGATCTTCAGACCCTCCTGCACCCCCGGAATCTGTTCGAGGCAGACGGCCTTGCCCTGGCGCGCGTCGTAGGTGGTCAGCATCACCGTCTCGCCGGTGCTCTCGGCGATGTGCTGAAGTGCGGGGCCGCAGAGTTCGACCAGGTTCGATTCGCGCCCCGCGCGACGCCCCAGGTCGATGGCGGCGAAACCCAGCGAATAGCGCCCGCTCGGCTTGGCGAGCGCGAGATAGCCGCGGCCGTGCAGAAACCGCACCAGCCGGCTGAGGGTCGAGCGCGACAGGCTCGACGCCCGCTGCAATTCGGCCTGCGTCCAGCCCGGACGTTCGAGGGTGAAGAGGTCGAGCAACTGGAAGGCCTTGACGAGCAATCCCACACCTTCGGTGGACGCCGCGGCCGTGCCTACGTCTGCATGCGGTACAACGGGTGAAGCGCGACCGCGCAGCGCCCGCTGGCGCGTGGACCGAGTGGGTGCATCCGCGGCTGTCGCGATTTTCATGTTGACACGCGTGTCGACCAATGACCACAATGTGACTTCGATATCCCATCATATGGGCGGTGCTGCAAGCCCGTCAACTCAAACCCGTGTGTCGCAAGGCGCACGCTTCTTCGAGGGTTCAGCATGGTCCGCATGAAGTTTTCCGCGCTCGTTCTCGGTGGTCTTCTGGCGGTGTGCGCGGGCGCGCAAGCCCAGGCACCCAAGCGCGTCGCCATCTCGACGATCGTCGAGGTCCCGGCGCTGCTCGAGACCAAGGACGGCATCCTCCAGGCGCTGGCCGCGCGCGGCTTCGTGGAGGGCAAGAACCTCCAGATCGACTACCAGAATGCGAACGGCGCGATGCCCACGCAGCAGCAGATCGCCAAGAAGTTCGTCGGCGACAGGCCCGACGTGATCGTCGCCATCACGACGCCCACCGCGCAGGCGCTGGCGTCGGCCACGAAGGACATCCCGCTGGTCTTCGCCACGGTCACCGACCCGATCAAGGCCAAGCTCGTCACCGGCTACACGAAGTCGGGGACCAACATCACCGGTGTGTCCGACGCGGCGCCGCTGACCGAGCAGGTCAAGCTGATGCTGGACATCCTGCCGAAGATGAAGAAGGTCGGGTTCATCTACAACCCGGGTCTCGACAATGCCGTGTCGACGCTGGAATCGCTGCGCGCCATCCTGAAGGAAAAGTCGATCGAGATCGTCGAGTCGCCGTCGCCGACGACCAACGAGGTCATCCTGGCGGCCAAGAAGCTGGTCGGCAAGGTCGACGCGATCTACGTCCCCAACGACACCACCGTGGTCTCGGCGCTGGAGACGATCGTCAAGATCGGCCAGGAGACGCAGACACCGGTCTTCGCAGGCGAGACCGGTGCGGTCGCGCGCGGCGTGATCGGCTCGGTGGGGCTCGACTACGTCGCCCTCGGCAAGGTGGCCGGCAACATGGTCGCCGACATCCTCGGCGGAAAGAAGCCGGGCGACATCGAGCCGGTGCTGGCCTACAAGGTGCTCACCAACTTCCAGGTCGCGATCAACCGCGGCTCGGCGCAGAAGATGGGCGTGACCATTCCGCCGGCCGTGATGGCGCGCGCCACCAAGGTCATCGACTGACGTCCCCGTGCCCTCGCCTCGCGTCGAGGGCGCCCGCTGACCCGCACCGGCTGCGTCCGAGATGTCGCTCTACGAGTTCCTGGGAACGCTCGAAGTCGGATTCGTGTTCGGCCTGGTCGCCCTCGGCACGTTCCTGACCTTTCGCATCCTCGACTTCCCGGACCTGACGGTCGAGGGCAGCTTTCCGCTCGGCGCGGCAGTCACCGCATCGCTGATCGTCGGCGGCCATTGGAACCCGTGGCTGGCCACGCTGGCTGCGCCCGTGGCGGGGTTCGCGGCCGGGCTCCTGACCGCCTACCTGAACGTCCGCTTCAAGATCCTGCATATCCTGGCGGGCATCCTGGTCGCGATCTCGCTCTATTCCATCAATCTGCGGATCATGGGCGGCCCCAACAAGCCGCTGCTGGGAACGCCGACCATCTTCGCGGCATTCGACGGCTGGGGCTACCCGACCTACATGATCACGCCGATCTTCCTGGGCCTGCTGCTGCTGGTGGCGCTGGGCCTGATCAACCTCTTCATGAGCACCGGCACCGGCCTGTCGATGCGGGCCACCGGTGCGAATCCGGCAATGGCCGAGGCCAACGGCATCGACACGGGCCGCATGCGTCTCATCGGGGTGGGCCTGGCGAATGCGCTGTGCGCGTTGGCGGGGGCGCTGTTCGGGCAGTTGTTCGGCGCAGCCGATGCCTACATGGGCATCGGCGTGATCATCGTCGGCCTGGCCTCGGTGATCGTCGGCATGGCCATCGTGCCATCGCGTCTGATCTACCAGGCCACTTTCGCGTGCGTCGTCGGTGCGCTGCTGTACCGCTTCGCGGTGAGCGCCGCGCTGAATGCCGAAATCCTCGGCCTGAAGGCCTCGGACGTGCAACTCGTCACGGCCACACTCGTCACCGTCACGCTGATCCTCCAGCGCACCGGCGGTCTTCGCAAATTCTTCGCCGCGAGGTCGCGCCGGTGATCGCGCTCGACGACATCGTCGTCACCTTCAACAAGGGCACGCCGCTCGAAGCCACGGCGCTGCGCAACGTTTCCCTGAACGTGTCGGCCGGGGAGTTCCTGACGGTGATCGGCTCCAACGGTGCCGGCAAGTCGACGTCGCTGAACGTGATGGCGGGCATCGTCCCGGTGGAACAGGGCCGCGTCACGATCGACGGGGTCGACGTGACCGCATGGCCCGTTCACCGCCGGGCCCGCCTGGTCTCGCGCGTGTTCCAGGATCCGAAGATGGGCACCTGCGAGAGCCTGTCGATCCTCGAGAACTTCGCCCTGGCGCAGGGACGCACCAGTCCGCGGGGGCTCGGCTTCGCGATCCGTCCCGGCGCGCGCAAGCAGATCGCCGAGCGCCTGGCGCTGCTCGACCTCGGCCTCGAGAAGCGCCTCGACGACAAGGTCGGCCTGCTCTCAGGCGGACAGCGCCAGGCCGTCAGCCTGTTGATGGCGACGACCGGCGACACCCGTGTGCTGCTGCTCGACGAACACACCGCCGCGCTCGATCCGAAGACCGCCGACTTCGTCGTCAAGCTCACCCAGCGCATCGTCCACGAGCTCAAGCTGACGGCCGTGATGGTGACGCACTCGATGGCGCAGGCGCTGCACTTCGGTGACCGCACCATCATGTTCCACCGCGGTCGCATCATCTTCGACGCGGCCGGGGAGGAACGCAGCAAGCTCGGCGTGGCCGACCTGTTGACGCTGTTCAAGCGCGACCAGGGCGAGGACCTCACCGACGACGCGTTGCTGCTTTCATGAGCGCCGCCGCACGAAAGGGCGCGGGGTTCGACATGTCCGACCTGCCGACAGGAAGATGACCATGTGGATTTCTCATGTGCCGTACGAAAGCGCCGAGGGGCGCCTGAGACAGCTTTACGACCGCGTCAAGGGGCCCGGCGACAACGTCGACAACATCATGCTGGCACACAGCCTGCGGCCGCACTCGATGGAAGGCCACATGAGCCTCTACAAGTACGTACTGCATCACCCCGGCAACCTGCTGCCGAAGTGGTTCCTCGAGGCGCTGGGCGTCTACACCAGCCTGCTGAACCGCTGCGCCTACTGCGTCGAGCACCACCACGCCGGCATGCAGCGCCTGCTGAAGGACGACGACCGCGCCGCCGCCATTCGCCGGGCGCTGGAGATCGCGGCCCTGGCCGAGGCATTCGACGCAAGCCAAGTCGCGGCGCTCGAGTACGCCGCCGCGCTGACGCGGGCGCCGCAGGACGGTCCGCAATTGCAGCAGCGCCTGCTGGCGATGCGCGCCGCGGGCCTTGACGACGGGCGCATCCTCGAGGTCAACCAGGTGGTCGCGTACTTCAACTACGCCAACCGAACGGTGCTGGGCCTGGGCATCAGCACGCAGGGCGACATCCTCGGCCTGTCGCCGAACAATGCCGACAACCCCGACGACTGGTCGCATCGCTGACATGTCTGCCGACGAGGTGTTCAGGCCGGTCGCACGCATCGAAGCCCTGCGGACAGAGACGCGCCCGCCATACGCCGGCGGTTCGGCGAGCACCGCGCCGCGCGCCCTGCACCTGAACGAGTCGCCGTTCCCGCCATCGGCAGGGGTGGTCGAAGCGATGCGGCTGGCGCTTCGCGACGTGAACCGCTACCCCGATCACGACGGCCAGTGCCTGGCCCGGGTCATCGCGGCTCGTACCGGCGTCGATGCCAGCCGCGTCGTCATCGGTGCCGGCAGCAACGAACTGCTTTTCGCCAGCGCCGACCTGGCCGTCGACCCGGGAGACGAAGTCGTCGCGCCCGTACCCGGCTTCCCGACGTTCGCGAAGAGCACGGCGATGCGCGCCGGCACGCTGGTGGCGGTGGCTTGTCGCGACGATGGTCGCGTCGACGTCGCCGGCGTGCTCGCCGCCATCACGTCGAGGACCCGGCTGGTGTTCGTGTCGTCGCCTAACAACCCGACCGGCGGCCTGCTGGAGTCGGCCGAGATCGAGGCGCTGGTCCGCGGCGTTCCGCCTTCCGTGCTGCTCCACTTCGACGAGGCCTACTACGAGTTCGGACGCCATGCCGGGGGCTGCGAGACCCTGCCATTGCTCGAGCGCCGCTCAGGCGCATGGATCTCGACGCGGAGTCTTTCCAAGGCCTATGGCCTGGCCGGCATGCGCGTCGGCTACGGGCTGGCCAGTTCGCCGGAACTCGCGGCCGCCTACCGCACGGCGCGCGTGAACTTCTCGGTCGGCGCCGTAGCGCTGGCTGCGGCCGAGGCGGCGCTGCGGGAGGACGATGTGCTCGCACAGCTGTTGCGCCACAACGCCGAGCGTCGGGCGCAACTCGTCGCGGGCCTCGCGCCGTATGGTTGGCGGGCCCTGCCGAGCGCGGCGAATTTCGTCGCCTTCGTGACGCCGGCTTCGGCCGTCGAGACCGCTGCCCGCCTGCGCACGGTCGGCATTCTGGTGAGTCCGTTCGCGCTGCCGGACACCACCGGGGCGCTGCGCATCTCCACCGGCACGCAGGAGGACATGCAGGCCGTCATCGACGCCGTCGCGCGCCTGCATGGCCGAGACCCATAGAGACAAGGCGATGGACCGCGACCGCCTGCTCGCCGAGCTCGCCGCCTGCCTGGGGCCTGCGGGCCTTCTGGTCGAGCCCGGGGACACCGCTGCCTATGCCAACGATCTCTCCGGGGCGAGCGGCGGGAGCATCGTCGCCGTGGCCCGTCCCGGCAGCCGCGACGACGTCGCGAGCGTGCTGCGCCGGTGCGCGGCGGCCGCCTTGCCGATCACCCCACGGGGGGGCGGCACCGGCCTCAGCGGCGGGGCCACGCCGGTGGCGGGTGCGTCGCTGCTGATGTCTTTCGAGCGCATGCGCTCGATCCGATCCGTCGACGCGGTCGGCAATACCATGGTCGTCGAGGCCGGGGTCACCCTCCACGACGCGCAGCAGGCTGCGTTGCAGGTGCAGCGCCAGCTCGGCCTGGCCCACGGCGGCGCGTCGAGCCAGATCGGCGGCAACCTGTCGACCAATGCGGGCGGCAACAACGTCCTGCGCTACGGCATGGCGCGCGATCAGGTGCTGGGGCTCGAAGTGGTCCTGGCGGACGGCAGCGTGCTCGACTTCCTGGCGCCTCTGAGGAAGAACAACGCGGGCTACGACCTCAAGCACCTCTTTCTCGGCAGCGAAGGCACGCTCGGACTCATCACCGCGGCGTCTCTCAAGTTGCGTCCGGCCGCCGCGGGACGCGCGACCATCCTGGTCGGCCTGCGCGACATCGAATCGGTGATGGCGTTCTTCGCGCGAGCGCAGGCCGCCCTTGGCGAAAACCTGACCGCGGTCGAATTGATCCCGCGCGGCGGCATCGAACTGGTGCTGGAACACTTTCCTCTGGCGCGCGAGCCCTTCGCGCAGCCGGCGGCCTGGGCGCTGCTGGTCGAGGCCGAGAGCGCGAGCCGCTTCTTCGACCTGGACGCGGCAATGGCCGAGCTCTACGAGCAGGCGCAGCAGGCGGGCGAGGTGGTCGACGGCAATCTCGCGGCCTCGGAGGCGCAACGGCTCGAGGCGTGGGCGCTGCGCGAGCGCATCGCCCACGTCATGATCGACAGCCCGGTCAGCCTGAAGATGGACACGGCGGTGCCGATCGCGTGCATCCCGGCCTTCCTGCGCAGCGCCACCGATGCCGTGGCGCGAGCCCTGCCGGGGTGCCGCGCCGTGCCGTTCGGCCACATCGGCGACGGCAACATCCATTTCAACGTCATCGGCGCTGCGGGTACCGACGCGGCGGAGTTCAACGCCTCCAGAGCCACGCTGAGCCACGCCATCGAGGACTGCGCGCTGGCGCTCGACGGCACCGTCTCGGCGGAGCATGGCGTGGGCCTGCTGAAGCGCCAGGCGCTGGCACGGATGCGCTCGCGTGCAGAGCTCGACCTGATGGTGCGACTGAAGGGGGCGCTGGACCCCGGCTGGCTGCTGAACCCGGGCAAGGTGTTCGACGGCGGCGCCGACCCGGCGCCCTGAGTGCGAAGCCAGGCGGCGGATCGAGAACCCGGCTTCAGGTCCCGCAGAACGTCTGATACCGCGCCGTGACGTCGGCCGGCGCGGCCTCCGCGTAGCGGGCGTTGCCGGGCACCTCGTCGTAGGGGCTTCGCAGCGCTGCGAGCAGGCGCTCGAACGGCCCCAGGTCGGAGGCATCGGACCCAGCGTCCAGCGCCTCCTCGACGCGGTGGTTGCGGGGAATGATCCAGGGATTGACGGCGCGCATCCGCTCGGCACGCGCGGCGGCGCCGAGGGGCGCGCCAGGGGACGACGGCTCGATCGCGTCGTCTCGCGCGCATCGCGCTCGCCAGCGCGCGAGCCAGGCATCGGGCGCGGTGAGTTCGGCGAAGAGGGCGCGCAGTGGCGCCTCGTCGCCCGCCGCTGCGTCGGCCAGGCGCCGCCAGGCCAGCGTGAAGTCGACTGCGCCGGCCTGCAGCAGGGCGAGCCAGTCGTCGGCGAGCGTCGCGTCGGCTTCGTCGTCGGTGCGCGCGGCCTGCAGCAGCCCGAGCTTCGCCCGCTGTCCCTCCAGCAGCGCGCGGCGATACGTCGCGGGGAAGGACTCGATGACCTGCAGCGCCCGCGCTGCGGCGCGCTCGGCGTCGTCGGAGATCAGCGGCAACAGCGTCTCCGCCAGCCGCGTCAGGTTCCACTGGGCAATGCCGGGCTGGTTGCCGAAGGCGTAGCGGCCGCCGTGGTCGATCGAGCTGAACACCGCGGCCGGGTCATAGGCCTCGACGAAGGCACAAGGACCGTAGTCGATGGTCTCGCCCGAGAGCGTCATGTTGTCGGTGTTCATCACGCCGTGGATGAAGCCGACGTTCATCCATTGTGCGATCAGCGCCGCCTGGCGCGCGCAGGCTTGCTCCAGCAAGGAGAGGTAGCGCTCCGGCGCGTTTGCGAGGTCGGGATAGTGCCGGGCGACGGTGTAGTCGGCCAGCTGGCGCACCCGCTCGACGTCGCCGCGTGCCGCGAAGAACTGGAACGTGCCGACGCGGATGTGGCTGGCCGCGACCCGCGTCAGCACGGCGCCCGGGAGCTTCCCCGCCTCGCGCAGCACCACCCCGCCGGTGGCCACGACCGCCAGGGCGCGGGTGGTCGGGATGCCGAGCGCGTGCATCGCCTCGCCGATCAGCACTTCCCGCAGCATCGGTCCCACGGCGGCCTTGCCGTCGCCCCCGCGTGAGAACGGCGTGCGGCCCGACCCCTTGAAGGCGATGTCGCGGCGTCGGCCGGTGATGTCGACCCTCTCGCCGAGCAGCAGGGCCCGGCCGTCACCGAGCTGCGGTGAGAAGCCGCCGAACTGGTGGCCGGCGTAGGCCTGTGCCACTGTCTCGACGCCCTCGGGCAGGGCGTTGCCGGCGAACAGCGCGGCACCCGCGTTCCCGGCCAGGGCGGTGGCGTCGAGCCCGAGTTCGCTCGCGAGCGGCGCGTTGAAGAACAGCGACACCGGCGCGGGCGCGGCTTCCGGACGCCACGGCACGGAAAACCCCGGCAGGTCGCGGGCGTAGGAGTTCTCGAGAACGAAGGGGGCGCGGTCCATGGGCGGGCTGGAGGATCGGAGGTCTTGAAGAGTGAAGTGTGAACCGCTTCGGGCGGCCGGTCCGGAGAAGGGTGGGCGCCTCGGTTCGTCGGCGACGCCGCGCGGCTCGAACGCTCAGCCCGCGAGGATGGGGCGCAAGGTCTCGATCTCCTCGACGATGAAATCGAAGAAGGCGCTGACCCGTGGCGTGCGGCGCAATTCCTGCGTCGTCAGCATGCGCCAGATCCGCGTCAGCTCGGGCACCGGCCCGAACACGCGCACGAGATCGCTCTCGGCATCGCCCAGCGCCATCGGCAGAGCGCCGACCCCGATCCCGGCCTTCACCGAGTAGATCAGTCCCAGGACGCTGCTGCTGCGCGCCGTCAGCGCGGCCGCGGGGGCCACTTCATGCAGCCAGCGGGCGAGCCGGTGGCCGGACAGGGTCTCGTCGAAGCCGACCAGCGCGTGGCTGGCGAGATCCTCGACGCGCTCCGGGCGGCCGTGGCGCGCGATGTAGCTCTGGCTCGCGTAGACCGCCCAGAGCGAGTCGGCGATCTTGCGACCGACCAGCTTGCCGTCGTCGGTGTCGCCGGATCGCAAGGCGACGTCGGCATCGCCCTGGCTGAGGTCGAGGTAGCGGTCGCTCATCACGAACTGCACCCGAAGGCCCGGGTGTCGCGCGTGGAAGCGGTCGAGCAGCCCGGTCTCGGTGATGCGATTGACGACGGGTTCGGGACACGTCATCCGGATGACGCCGACGGCCTCGCCGCCGAGGGTCCGGACCTGGCGCGCGAAGGCAAGGGCGGCTCGCTCGACGGCTTCGGCGTAAGGCAGCATCGCCTGTCCGAATTCGGTCAGGCGATACCCGGTCGGCTGCCGCTGCACCAGCGACTGGCCGATCCGGCGCTCGAGTTCGGCCAGGCGCCGCTGCACGGTGGACTGGTCGAGACCGAGCGCGCGGCCGGCCGCGAGCGTGCTGCCGTGGGTCGCGACCGCGAGCAAGTGCCTGAGGTCGTCCCAGTCGAAGTCGTTCGGGGTATGCGCCATTGCGGCCCCATTCTGCAGCCTTGCGGCTTACGCCGCGCGTCCCCGACATCTACGCTCAGGCCATGGAGAAAGCCGAAGCCGATGCAAACGCCTTCAAGGACGGGATGCGCGCCCAGTGGGACGCGGCCGCCCCGGGCTGGAATGCGCACACCGCGAACATTCGTGCCTGGCTCCGCGACGCGACCGACGCCATGCTCGGCATGGCCGGCGTGGTTGCCGGCTCGCGCGTGCTCGATGTCGCCGCCGGCGCTGGCGACCAGACGCTGGCGCTCGCCGAGCGGGTGGGCCCGGCAGGCCGGGTGCTGGCGACCGACCTGTCGCCGGCGATCACGGCCCTTGCCCGGGCCAATGCCGAACGCGCGGGGTTCGCGAACGTCGAGACCCGGGTGGCCGACGGCGAGGCCCTGGGAGTCGCCGAAGCATCCTTCGATGCGGCGATCTGCCGGCTCGGCCTGATGTTCTTTCCCGACCCGTTGCAGGGCCTGCGCGAGATCCACCGCGCGCTGCGGCCGGGCGGTGGGCTCTGTTCGATGGTGTTCTCCGGTCCCGAGAAGAACCCGTGCCTGACGATCCTGATGTCGACCGCCCTGAAGCATGCCGGCCTGCCGGCGCGCGACCCCTTCCAGCCGGGTGGCCTGATGAGCCTCGGACGGCCGGGACGGATCGACGAACTCTTCCGCGCCGCGGGCTTTCGCGATGTCGGCACGACCGCGGTCGATGCCGTGTTCCGCATGCCGTCGGTCGACGACTACCTGAGCTTCATCCGCAGTTCGGCGAGTCCGATCGTCCAGATCCTCGCGCGTCTCGACGTCGCGGCGACCGCGGCGGCCTGGGCCGAGATGCGCGAGCGGCTGAGCGTCTTCGAGACACCGCGGGGCTGGGAAGGTCCGAACGAGATCTTGTTGACGGCAGGACGCCGAACCTAGGAACGACATGGAACATCCGGGCATCGAAGAACACGTCCATTCGCGCCGCCGCTTCCTTCAGGAAGCGGCGAAAACCGCGGCGGCATTCGCTGCGCTGGCGTACGGCCCGCGCTGCGCGGCCGCCCGCGGCGATACCTTGCACATCCTCTGCAGCGGACCGGCGGGCAGCATTCCCGACCTGATCGCCCGCGCCGTCGGCGAGCAACTGCCCCCGACGCTCGGCCAGCGAGCCCTGGTCGACAACCGGCCGGGTGCCGCCGGGCAGATCAGCGTCAGCGCGCTGAAGGCGGCTCCAGCGGACGGTTCGACGCTGCTCCTCGCCCAGGGCGCCATCGCAACGGTCTATCCCTTCCTCTATTCCAAGCTTTCCTACGATCCGGCGTCCGACCTCCAGCCGGTGACGCTGGCCAGCGAAATGCCGGTGGCTCTGGCGGTGGGTCCTGCAGTCCCGGCCGAGGTCACGACGATTGCCGACTTCCTGGCGTGGTTGCGCCGCCATCCGGCCGCGGCCAACGTCGGTTCGCCGGGCACCGGGACGCTTCCGCATCTGCTGGAGGCGATGCTCTTCCGCGAGGCCGGAGTCCCCTGGCAGCACATCGCCTACTCGGGGGGCCCGCCGGCGGTGAACGCCTTGCTGGGCGGCCAGATCGCAGCGCTCGCGCTGCCCGAAGGGCTGCTGCGTCAACACCATGCGACGCGACGCGCCCGCGTGCTCGCGACTTCGGGAGCAACGCGCAGCGCATACCTGCCCGAGGTTGCGTCGTTCGTCGAGCAGGGCTATCCGACGCTGGTCGTCAAGGAGTGGTTCGCCTTCTTTGCACCGGGCCGGGCGACGAAGGAAAGCGTGGCGGGCCTGTCCTCGGCGCTGGCCCAGGCGATCGCCAGCCCCGAGGTCGCGTTCGCGTTCGCTCAGTCCGGCATGACACCGGCATCGAGTTCACCGGCGGCACTGGCCACACGGATCGCCAGCGAGCAGCGTTATTGGCAGCCGGTGCTTCGGGCCAACGACATCCACGCCGACTGACCCGAGGCGCCGCGAAGCCGTTCACGCGCTGTGCGGAACGCGTGCCCTCTCGTTGGCCACGGGCGTCTCTCCCCGCGCAGGCCGGGCGAGCGCGCCTGCGGCGACGATCGCGGGGAAGAAGAAGAATGAATTGAGCAGCCCGTCGAGGGCCGCCAGGACGACGACCGTCGCCAGCATCAGCGGCAACGCCTCGGGTCGCCAACCGCTCGCTCGCGGCGCCTGCCAGGCCACGCGCAGTGCCGGCCCGAGCAGCGAGCCCATGGCGAGGGTGAGCCCGACGAGGCCGAACTGGCCGAGCAGCAGCATCGACAGTCCCCACGGTCGCGTGCCTTTGGGACGCCACCAGTCCCAGGCACCGCTCCCGACCACGAGGTTCTCGCGTGCGTCGGCCAGCAGCTTCTGGTCCTGCGAGATGCGCCAGGTGAACGAGCCTCGGCCCACGGATCGGAACGCGTCGACGATCTCGCGGCCGATGGCGGTTTCGCGGCCGATGCGCATCACCGGGACGACTCCCGAAACGTAGACCGCACCGCCGAGGACCAGGCAAGCAAGCAGCGCGATCGCGGCCGCTCGGGGCCGGAGGAATCGCGATACCGACAGGAACGCGGCACCCAGGACGAGCATCGCCAGAGCGCCCAGGGATTGCGCAGCCAGCGCCATGCCGATGACGACAGACGCCGCGGCACGACGCCAGACCGCGGCCCGATCACCGCCCGTCGCCACGGCCAGCCAGATCGCCGTGAGGGCAGAGAGCGAGATCCAGATGCCGAACTGGTTTCCGTCCTCGAAGAAGGCGAGGGGACGAAAGCCCACGTAGCGATCTGCGCCGTCGGTCGCCAGCGGATGAGGTTCGTAGACCCAGTCGTAGAGCTTCGGGCCGAGCGCACCCTCGATCAGGCTGAACGGAAGGCAGGCGAGCGCCGAGGCCGTCACCGCCGTCGCCAGGCATCGCTGTCCCTGCTGCGCGGCGAAGTAGAGACGGCCGAGCATCCACGGCAGCCCCCAGGAACCGCAGAGGTACAGGCTGGCCCACCATCCCGGCGGGCGCGCGACGGCATCGTTTCCAAACCCTTGCAGCGTTGCCTGCACCAGCGGCCAGGCGCACCACGCGGCCATCGGCAGATCGGCCCAGCCGGGGCGGGCACGTCGCAACCTGGCGTGATCGAAGATCACGGCGCCGAGCAGGGCGGCCAGGGGGGCCATCCAGGCCTTCGTGAGCAGCATGTCGGACGGCACGGCGGTACCGGTGATCCAGAACGGAAACCCGGCCGCAGACGACGCCGGTGCGTAGTGGCCCACCGGGAGCAACACCCAGCCGCCGAAAAATACAATCGCAACGGCAACCGCCGGCCGGCAGAACCGAAACGGCACCCACGCCAGCAACGCGAAGGCGATGAAAGCGATGTCGACGTTCAGGATCGGACCTTTGCCTCGGGTGTCCGGACCGCCCTGATGCTCCTCGACCTCGGCAATCCGAACCAGGTGACGGGCACCGCGTGCTTCGCGCTCGCGGCCCTGGCTTCAGCGGCGGCCGCTCGGCGCGGCGAGCGCGCCTGGATCGTGCTCGCCGGGATGAACGTGGCGTTCTGCCTCGAGATCGTCTTCGGCCTGCGGCATCGACTGCACAACGTCGTCGACGTGGCGCTGCAGCAAGCCGGCTGGTACGCGGGGCGCACACCCTGGCAGGTCGCCCTGCTGTTGGCAGTTGCTTTCGCGATCGTGATCTCGGCGCCTTCCGTCTGGCGGGCGGCACGCGGGAACGGACTGGCGAAGACCGCGCTGCTGGCGAGTTTCGCGGTCTTCGCGTCGTTCGCGGTCGAGGCCGTGTCGCTGCACGACGTCGACGCCTGGATGTACGCGCCGGTCGGGCCGCTGCTCGCCGTCGTCGTCGGCTGGGCCGGGGCCGCGACGATCGTCACCGTCGCCGCGCTGGTCTTCGTCGGCCGCGAATCCCGCGCGCGCCTCATCGCGGGCTGAGACCGCGGCTGCGGCCGGCGATCGGGCATCGGGGCGGCCGACCGGCGACAGGTGCCGGGCGCGCCACGCCTATCTCGCGGACGGCGCCAGGCCCCGCACCGCGCCCCAGGCGGCGTCCACGCCCTGCTCGACGATGCGCTGCTTCCATTCGGCGGTATCGGTGTAGAACGCGTCGCGCACCTGGCGCTTGATCTCGCTGCGCTGCGGTGCGCCGGCATCGGGATGGTTCTCCAGCCACTGGTCGGCGCGCAGCGCGGTCATGACCTCGGTCTGCGGCAAGGTGCCATACTCGAGGGCGATGCCGGTGTATTCAGCCTGCGGGCACTCCTGGTAGGCAGCCTCGAACATCATGCCGGTGAGCACCGCCGACGACGAGGAGCCGTCGTAGATGGAGGTGACGTCGCCCCACCAGGCGCGCGCGCGCGCCACCGTGGTGGCGTCGTCGCGGCCGGCGAAGATGCGCTCGCCGTGCCCGCTCGGCCCCAGGCCGGTGTGGAGGTCGATCCAGGCGAGGCGCCGACACTGCCGGCCATGTTCCTGCAGCACGTGGCGCAGCGTCACCTGGCTCCAGGTGGCGCTGGTGCCACCGAAGAAGAGCCCCTCGGGATGGTGGTACTGGCCGCCCGAGATCGCCTGCTGCAGTGCGCGCTCGCCGCGCGCGGCGACGAACGCGTCGATCCGGGTCTTCACGTCGTCGCTCGGCGGCCAGGTCGGCGGCACCAGCAACGCCGCCAGTTCGTCGTAGTCGGCGTTGCGCGGTGGCACCGCCTGGAAGTCGTGCCAGTTGCGGTTCAGGTCGACGTTCTCGTGGGTCGTCCGCCGCCACCAGGAGAATCCGTACGGGTTGAGGCCGTGGATCTGGAGCACCGCCACGCCGGCGTCGCGCGCCGCTGCGCGCCAGTCCACGTCACCGAGCAGACTGACCTGGACACCGGAGCCGCAGAAGCCCTCGACGCCGTGACAGGCACTGCTGACGATCAGCAGGCCGGCCGCGTCGCGCGGGCCTTCGCGCACGACATCCATCGCCAGGGTCTCGCCATCGCGGCCGAGCATCGGATGGGCGTGGGATTCGACGTCGAGGCCGGCGGCCTCGGCCGCGGCGACGAACTTGTCGCGCGCTTCGGCATAGGTTTGCGAGAACGCGGAGGTGACGTTGCTCATCGCTTCAGCGCCGGGCGCCGAGCCAGGCTTCGGCCAGGCGCACCCAGAGCGTCGCTCCGAGCGGGATCAGATCGTCGTTGAAGTCGTAGCTCGGGTTGTGCAGCATGCAGGGGCCCATTCCGTGGCCCCCCTCGCGATGCGTGCCGTCGCCGTTGCCGATCAGGAAATAGCAGCCGGGCTTTTCCTGCAGGAAATAGCTGAAGTCCTCGGAGCCCATCGTCGGCTCGAACTCGATGACGTTGTCGGTGCCGACCATCTCGCCCATCACCTTGCGGGCAAACTCCGTCTCCGCAGGGTGGTTGATCGTCGGCGGGTAGTTGCGCGTGAACTCGAACTCGCAGGTTGCGCCGAACGCCGCGCAGGTGTGCTCGGAGATCGCCTTCATGCGCTGCTCGATCAGGTCGAGGACTTCGAGCGTGAACGTGCGCACCGTGCCGCGGATCTCGCAGCTGTCCGGGACGACATTGGTGGCCTCGCCGGCGTGGATCATCGTCACCGAGATCACGCCGGCGTCGATCGGCCGCTTGTTGCGAGTGATGATGGTCTGGAAGGCCTGCACCATCTGGCACGCCACCGGCACCGGGTCCAGGCCGTTGTGCGGCATCGCCGCGTGCGAGCCCTTGCCGTGGATGGTGATGCGGAACTCGTTGCTCGACGCGAACGCCGGGCCGTTCTTCAGCGCGAACTGCCCGACCGCGAGTCCCGGCCAGTTGTGGGCGCCGAAGATCGCCTCCATCGGGAACTTCTCGAACAGCCCGTCCTTCATCATCTCGCGGGCGCCGCCGCCGCCTTCTTCCGCCGGCTGGAAGACGAGGTAGACGGTGCCGTCGTAGTTGCGGTGCTTGCTGAGGTGCTTGGCGGCCGCGAGCAGCATCGCCGTATGGCCGTCATGGCCGCAGGCGTGCATCTTGCCGGCGTGCTGGCTGGCGTGGGCGAACTTGTTGTGCTCGGTCATCGGCAGCGCGTCGATGTCGGCGCGCAGGCCGACGGCACGGTCGCTGCTGCCGTTCTTCAGGATGGCGACGACGCCGGTCGTGCCGAGTCCGCGGTGGATCGGAATGCCCCAGTCGGTCAGCTGCTTGGCGATGACGTCGGCGGTGCGCTTTTCCTCGAAGCACAGTTCCGGATGGGCGTGGATGTCGCGGCGGACGGCGGCAATGGCCGCGGCATCCGCCAGGATGGATTCGATCATCTGCATGGTGGGTTCCCCTGGACACGGCGCGCTGTGCGCGGCCCTGCGCCGGGAGTCGGCGCGCGATCCAGTTTACCCGTGCGGCCGGCCGGCCGCCGGGCGTCAGTGACGAACCCGGCCGTCGGAGGTGAGGATCGTCAGGTCGACGTACTTGGAGCCGGTGTGCTTCGTCGGGCTGAAGTCGACGTAGAACCCGCCGAGGTTGAATTCCCGCAGCGTCTCGAGCCCGGTGATCAGGTTTTCCGGCGAGGCGTTGTTGCCACCGCGGCGCAGGCCTTCGGCGATGGTCTTGGCCGCCACGTAGCCCTCCATGCTGCCGTAGCCGGGCTCGAACTTGTCGCCGAGCGCGGCCTTGCCGGCGGCGAGGTACTCGCCGGCGAGCGGGGTCAGCGGCGCGTAGGGGTAGGGCATCACCTGGGCAACGACGACGCCGCGGGCGTCGGCGCCGAGCTCTTTCGCCAGCGCCTGGGTGCCGACGAAGGAGACGTTGTAGAAGGTTCCCGTGAAGCCCGCCTTGCGCGCCTCGCGGATGAAGGCGGCGCACGACTTGTAGGCGCCGATCTGGACGATGGCGTCGGGCTTCTTCGACAGCAACTCCTTCACCGCCGCCTCGACGGCAACGGTGTTGCGCTCGACGGTGCCGAGCGCGACCGGCTCGAGCTTGAGCGGCTTCATCGCCCGGGTCACGCCCTCGAGTCCGGCCTTGCCGTAGGCATCGTTCTGATAGAAGACGCCGATCTTCTGGATGCCCACGGAGGTGAGCTGCTTGACGATCTCGGCGGTCTCGTCGAAGTACGACGCGCGCACATGGAAGGCAAAGCGGTTGAAGGGCACCCGCAGCGCCTCGGCGCCGGTGAACGGTGCGATCCATGGCACCCGCGCGGCCGTGGCGATCGGCAGCGCGACCACGCCGGTCGGCGTGCCGATGTAGCCGAAGAGCGCAAAGGCGCCGCCGTCGATCAGCTTCTTGGTGTTGGCAGCGCAGCGCTCGGGCTCGTAGCCGTCGTCCAGGCTGACGAGTTCGATCGGCCTGCCGTTGATGCCGCCGCGCGCATTGACTCTCTCGAAGTGCAGTTGCGCGCCGGCCATGAACTGCTGGCCCAGCGCTGCGGCGGGACCGGACAGGGCGGCCGACTGGCCGAGGACGATCTTCGCCGGCTGCGCGAGCACGGGCGCGCCCAGCGAGGCAAGCCCCAGCCCTGCGGCGGATTGAATCAGCTGACGCCGTTTGATCACGTTGGTTCTCCTTCGTGGGTCGGCCGGGCGACGCCCACGCTGGCGATACGGCGCCGCGTGTCGAGACGTTCCATCATCTCAGCCTCTCGGACCGGACTCACGCCCGCTCTATCGGCCGGTCGCGATCAAGCATAAGCCCGGCATCACGGCGACCCCGGCACGATTACCGCATCGACCGGCCCAAGTGTCCGGTCTGTGCAATAGTTCACTGGTGAATTCCGTGACCGTCCGCGGCGCCTGCCCGCACGATTGCCCCGACACCTGCGCGATGCGGGTGACGGTGGTCGATGGACGTGCGGTCAAGGTGCAGGGCGACCCTGACCACCCGACCACGCACGGCGCCCTGTGCACCAAGGTGTCGCGCTATGCCGAGCGGACGCACCATCCGGAGCGCGTGCTGCGGCCGCTGAAACGGATCGGACCGAAAGGCTCCGGGACGTTCGCGCCGGTCGGCTGGGACGAGGCGCTCGCCGACATCGCTGCCCGCCTGACCGAGATCGCGGCGCGCGATCCGGAGGCGATCGTTCCCTACAGCTATGCCGGCACCATGGGCATGGTTCAGGGCGAGAGCATGGCCGCGCGCTTCTTCAACCGCCTGGGTGCCTCGCAGCTCGACCGGACCATCTGCTCCTCCGCCGGCGGCGACGCCCTGGTCGCGACCTACGGCGCGAAGATCGGGATGCACGTCGAGCACTACGCCGAAAGCCGGCTGATCCTCATCTGGGGCAGCAACTCCATCGCCTCGAACCTGCATTTCTGGACTTACGCCCAGGCCGCCAAGCGCGCGGGCGCGAAGCTGATCTGCATCGATCCGCGGCGGACCGAGACCGCCGAGAAATGCCACCAGCACATCGCCTTGATGCCGGGAACGGATGGCGCGCTGGCGCTCGGCCTGATGCACGAACTGATTGCGAACGACTGGCTCGACCACGACTACATCGAGCGTCACACCGAGGGCTGGCCCTTGCTTCGTGCGCGGGCGCTCGAGTGGCCGCCGGAACGGGTCGCGGAAGTCTGCGGCATCGGCGCCGACGAGGTCCGCGCATTGGCGCACGACTACGGCACGACGCGCCCGGCCGCGATCCGCCTGAACTACGGCATGCAGCGCGTGCGCGGCGGCGGCAATGCCGTGCGCCTGATCGCGATCCTGCCGTGCCTGGTCGGCGCCTGGAGGCACCGGGCCGGCGGGATGCTGCTGTCGAGCTCGGGGTGGTTCCGCCACGCCCGCAACGACGCCGCGCTGCAGCGTCCGAACCTGCTCGCCGGACGCCGGCCGCGGACGCTGAACATGAGCACGATCGGCGACGACCTCTTGCGCGCGAGCGGCGAGACGCTCGCCGACGGGTCGCGCTTCGGCCCGAGGATCGAGGCGCTCGTCGTCTACAACGCCAATCCGGTCGCGGTGGCGCCGCAGTCGCCGAAGGTCACGGCCGGCTTCGGCCGTGACGACCTGTTCACGGTGGTGCTCGAGCATTTCCTCACCGACACCGCCGACCACGCCGACTACGTCCTGCCGGCAACGACGCAGCTCGAGCATCTCGACGTTCACACGAGCTATGGCCACACCTACGCCCTGATCAACGAGCCGGCGGTGGCGCCGCAGGGCGAGGCGAAACCGAACACGCAGATCTTCCGTGAACTGGCCGGGCGAATGGGCTTTCAAGACGCCTGCTTCGACGACGACGACGAGTGCCTGGCGCGCAGTGCCTTTCGCGCCGATGCGGTCGACTTCGACACGCTGCGCCGCGAGGGGTGGGTCAAGCTCGCCATCGCCGAAGCGCCGCTCGCCGACGGCGGGTTCCCGACGCCGAGCGGCCGCTGCCTGATCGACTCGCCGGTGCACGGCGTCCCCGATCACCTGCCGAACTACGAATCCGCGACGAGCACGCCGGATCTGGCGCAGCGCTATCCGCTGGCGATGATCTCGCCGCCGGCGCGCAATTTCCTCAATTCGAGCTTCGTCAACCTGAAGAGCCTGCGCGACATCGAGGGCGAACCGCTGCTCGAGATCCACGCCGTCGACGCCGCGCGACGTGGCCTGCAGTCGGGACAGATGGTGCGCGTCTTCAACGACCGGGGCAGCTACCTCTGCCGCGCGGTGACGAGCCCGCGGGCGCGCCCTGGCGTGGTCAACGGCCTGGGTGTGTGGTGGCGCAAGCTCGGCGCGGGCGGCACCAACGTCAACGAGCTGACGCACCAGCGGCTCACCGACATCGGTCGCGCGCCGAGCTTCTACGACTGCCTGGTCGAAGTCGCGCCAGCCACGGCGCCGTGACGCGCCGGGCGCTGGTGGCGAGCCTGGCCTCGTCGGCGCTCGTCGGTCTCGTCGTCCTGGGTGCCTGCCTGGTCTCGGGCTGCGGTTCGATCGGGTACTACGCGCAGTCGGTGCGCGGTCACCTCGCGCTCGTCGGCAGCGCCCGCCCGGTCGCCGACTGGATCGCCGATCCCGACACGCCTCCCGCGCTGAAGGCACGACTCGCCCTGTCGCAACACATCCGCGATTTCGCGGTGGCCGAGCTGATGGAGCCCGACAACCAGAGCTACCGGCGCTATGCCGACCTCGGTCGTCCGGCCGCCGTGTGGAACGTCGTCGCGGCGCCGGAACTCGCGCTGGCGCTCAGGACGTGGTGCTTCGTCGTCGTCGGCTGCGTCGGCTACCGCGGCTATTACTCGCGCCCCGACGCCGACGCGATGGCGGCGACCTTGCGCGCCGACGGCCTGGACGTCAGCGTCTACGGCGTCGCCGCGTACTCCACCCTCGGCGCCTTGCCGGGCGAGCGCTTCGCCGACCCGTTGCTCAGCACCTTCATCGAGTACCCCGAAGGCGAACTCGCTCGGCTGATCTTTCATGAGCTCGCCCACCAGGTCGCCTACGCGCGGGGCGACACCGAGTTCAACGAATCCTTCGCCACCGCGGTCGAACGCATCGGCGGCGAGCGCTGGCTGCGCGACGAGTCCGGACCCGACGCGCGTGCAGCCTATGCGCGTCTCGAGGCCCGCCGCGCCGACTTCCGCACACTGACCGGAAGCTACCGCGAGCGTCTCGAAATTCTCTACCGCAGCGCGGCCTCCGATACCGACAAGCGCGCCGGCAAGGAGGCGGTGTACGCGGCCCTGCGCAGCGACTACGCCGACCTCAAGCGCGAGCGCTGGGGCGGGTTTTCCGGGTACGACGCCTGGTTCGCCGGGGCCAACAATGCGTCGTTCGGCGTGCTCGCCGCCTACACGGGGCTGGTGCCCGCCTTCATGCGGCTTTTCGAGCGCGAGGGGCGCGACTTCGGCCGCTTCTATGCCGAGGTTCGCCGCCTGGCCGAACTGGACGACAAGGATGCGCGCCGCGCCGCGCTCGAACGCTAGCTGCTCGCCGAAGGAGAAACGACTTGGCCGACATCCGCATTCACCGTCCGCACGCGCTCGGCCTGCCGAAGGCGCGCAAGATCGCCTGGCAGTGGGCCGAGGAGGTCGAGAAGCGCTTCGACATGGACTGCACCGTGCTCGAGGGCGAGACTTCGGACACCGTCGAGTTCGTGCGACCCGGCGTCAGCGGCCGCCTGATCGTCGCCGCCGATCATTTCGACCTCCAGGCGAGCCTCGGATTCCTGCTGGGCGCCTTCAGCAAGCGCATCGAGACCGAGATCGAGCAGAACCTGGACGCGCTGCTGGCCGCAGGCAGCCGACCGAAGACGGCGCCGCGCAAGACCGCGACACCGCGCCGGAAGGCCTGAGCCCCGTCACTTCAGCGATTCGACCAGGTCGACGTATTCCTGCATCGCCTCGGTGTCGCTCTTGCCCTTGACGCCGTTCCAGGCGTCCCACTTGGCGCGGCCGACCATGTCGCCGAACCCCGGACGCTTGCCGTCGGCGTCGCCACCGGTGGCCTGCTTGTAGAGGGCGTAGAGCTTGAGCATCGTCATGTTGTCCGGCTTCTCCGGCAGGTTCTTCGAATCGGCCACCGCTTGATCGAATTGCGATTTGAGATCGGACATGCTTGTCTCCGTGAGTGAAAGTCGGCATTGACGGCGTCGATGTTACCCAGCATGTTCTTGTCCCCGATGAAACGCGATCCCCCGCTCCTCCCGCCGACTCCGCGCGCCGCCGCGAAAGGGACGACCATCGCGCGCGCCGCGGCCAGGAAGCCGAGGCCGGCAGCCGCTTCCGCTCCTGCCCGAGCCGCCGGCCAACGGATGTCGCGCGTCGACACCGCCTGGCTGCGGATGGACAACGAGGTCAACCTGATGATGATCGTCGGCGTCTGGCTGATGCGCCCGACGCTCGGCTACGAGGCGCTTTGCGAGCGGGTATCAACCAAGCTGCTGGCCTATGACCGTTTCGGGCAGAAGGTCGTGGAGGACGCGGCTGGCGCGACCTGGGTCGCCGATGACCGCTTCGACATCCGCCACCACGTCGTGCGCGAGAAGCTGCGGACGGCTCGCGGCGAGGACGAGCGCGCGGCGCTGCAACGGCGCGCCGCGGAGCTCGCGAACACGCCGCTCGACCCGTCCCGTCCGCTCTGGCAGTTTCAACTGATCGAGCGCTACGACGGCGGCAGCGCGCTGATCGCCCGCGTCCATCACTGCATCGGCGACGGAATTGCCCTGATCTCCGTGATGCTCAGCATCACTGACGGCGGCACCGATCCGCCGTCGCGGGGTCGACGCCCGGCCACCGGCGACGACTGGATCGCCGACAGCGTGATGCGACCGCTGGCCGACATCTCCGCGAAGGCGCTGGCGATGGCCGATGCCAGCCTGGCGAAATCGCTGTCGATGCTGAGCGATCCTCGGCA
Organism: Burkholderiales bacterium; assembly: GCA_038318385.1. Taxonomy (GTDB): domain Bacteria; phylum Pseudomonadota; class Gammaproteobacteria; order Burkholderiales; family Burkholderiaceae_C; genus Schlegelella_A. Next base: position 29,745 of record JBBQCD010000024.1, read on the forward strand.
GGGCTTGCGGGGTGCGGTCGACAAGGCGCGCATCGCCAGCCAGGTCCTGGCCGACCTGGCGGCCCTGGCGCTGATGCCCGACGACTCGCCGACGCGTCTCAAGGGCAAGCCCGACGGGCGCAAGGTCGTCGCCTGGAGCGAACCGGTGGCGCTCGACCGGGTCAAGTCGGTCGGCAAGGCGCTGGGCTGCTCGATCAACGACGTGCTCCTCGCCTGCGTCGCCGGCGCGATCGGCGCCTACCTGCGCGATGCCGGGGACGATCCTTCCGGGCAGGAGATCCGCGCGATGGTGCCGGTGAACCTGCGGCCGCTCGACCAGGCCTGGCAACTCGGCAACCGCTTCGGCCTGGCGCCGCTGGTGCTGCCGATCGGCGTCGACAACCCGGTCGACCGTGTATTCGCGGTGCGGGCGCGGATGAACGAATTGAAGACGAGCTTCCAGCCGTTGCTGGCGTTCGCGGTGCTGGCCGTTGCCGGCCTGATGATCAAGCCGGTCCAGGATGCGATCCTCGGCCTGTTCTCGAAGAAAGCCACGGCGGTGATGACCAATGTGCCCGGCCCGGCAGTGCCCTTGCGGCTGTGCGGGGCGACGCTGCGCCAGACCATGTTCTGGGTCCCGGCGTCCGGCGACATCGGCATGGGCGTCAGCATCCTCAGCTATGCCGGCGGCGTGCAGTTCGGCCTCATCACCGATCGGGCGCTGTGCCCCGACCCGCAAGCCGTCATCGACCGCTTCGAACCGGAGTTCGAGAAGCTGCTGACCCTGACGTTGATGCTGCCCTGGGGCTCGGACTAGAGGCGGTCGACAGGCGCTAGTCCTCGAGTTCCGACTTCGCCATCTCGACGTCGAGCCGCTCGGTCGCGTCCTGCGGTTCGGCGGCTGCGGCGGCTTCGTACAGCCCGGTCGCCTCCTTCATGCGTCGGTCGCCTTCGAGCATCACCATGCCGTTTGCGTACTCGATCATCGCGATCGCCGACGTTGGGCTGAGCTTCAATGCGGTCTTGTAGTGACCGAGGCCGGCGTCCTTGCTCGCACCTTGCGTGCGCCCCAGCAGGGAGCCGACCTTGTCGATGACCTCGGCATGGAACGCACCCAGGGCGATGTGCGCGTCGGCGTGCTTCGGCGAGAGCCGGATCGTGGTCTCGAGCGCATGCTTGACCTTGCCGCCGAGGCCCTGCGCCAGTGCCTTGGCGATGCTGATGCTCTGGCTGTAGCGGCCCAGCCCGTAGGCCATGCAGTACCAGGCGTTCGCGTCCTTCGGATCCTCGAGCGTGCGCTTCTCGGCGCGCTCGGCCACCTCCATGAACAGGCCCTGCTTGACCTTCTCGCTGTGCTCGAGGTAGTTGGCGTAGATCGCCTGAGCCTTGTTGGCGACGGTGAGGCCCGCCGGCGCGCCGCTTTTCACGGCCTTGAGGCCCGCGTCGACCGCGCCCTGGTACTTTCCGGCGTGAAACAGCGCCCAGGCTTCGAGAACCGTGTCGTCCTTGGGCAACCCTTCGGCGTCGCCGGCATGCAGGCGCGCCCACTTCTTCTTCAGCGTCGCCGCGCTGTAGGTGTAGTCCGCGTCGTCGTATGGAAAAGCAATCCACTTGGCCATCGTCGTTGCCTCCTCAGTGCGGGTTATAGCGTCCCGCGAGGGCATGCAGATGCTCGCGTTCAGCCGGATCGAGATAGGGCAGGAGGAGGCTGAGCACATGGAACGCGCCGCGCAGCAGCGCAGCCGAGGCGCCCTCGGGCTCGAGCGCCTTGCGCGGCTCGCGCACGAACTCGAAGCTGAGCCAGTAGGTCAGCACCACCACCATCGAGGTGGCGATCGGATCGGCATCGCGCGGCTCGATCGTCGTGGGGCGTCCGACGGTGAGCCCCGCGAGCACGGCGCGCACCGCGCGCGACTTGTTCTGCAGCACGAACTGGAAGTGGGTCTCGAGCCGCCGGTTGTTCGACAGCAGGTCGTTGAGGTCGCGGTAGAGGAAGCGGTACTGCCAGATCAGCTCGAACAGCATGTGGAAGAAGAGCCACGCGTCCTCCACGTCCGAGACGTCGTCGGCGGCCTTCAGCAGATCGGACAAGGCCGTCTCGTAGCGCGCGAAGAGACGGTTGACCAGTTCTTCCTTGGCGGGGAAGTGGTAGTACAGGTTGCCGGGGCTGATGCCGAGTTCGGCGGAGATCGACGTCGTCGAGACGTTGGGTTCGCCGAAGCGGTTGAAGAGATCGAGCGTGGCCTCGAGGATGCGCTCGGCGGTGCGGCGCGGCTTCTTGGCGGGGCTGGCCATGATCGCGCCGGTGCTGGCTCAGGCGGACGGTCGGGGTGCAGCAGCGCCGTCAGCCTTGCGGGTGGCGGCAGCGGCATCGAGAAAGGACTGCATGATCGGCTCGCCGCTCAGCAGCGCGGGGTTCTGGATGTGGAACTCCGGGTGCCACTGCACCCCGGCGACGAAACTCGAGCCGCGCACCCGGATCGCCTCGATCACGCCGTCTTCGCGCGAGCGCGCCTCGACGGCGACGTCGGCGCCGAGACGGTCGATGGCCTGGTGGTGGATGCTGTTGACGCGAGCCGTCGAGACGCCCTCGTAGATCGACGCCAGGCGCGTGCCCGGCTCGATCGTGATATCGTGGTGATGCTGGTCGTAGAGCTCGGCATCGACGTGCTGGCGGGCGTTGGCCTGCTGCGTCAGGATGTCCTGCAGCAGCGTCCCGCCGTAGGCCACGTTGATCAACTGCAGGCCGCGGCAGATGCCGAGCACCGGCTTGCCGCGGGCGACGAAGCCGTCGAGCAGTTCGATCTCGTAGCGGTCGCGGACCCGGTCGCCGCTCCATTCCGGGCGCAGCGGCTGCTGGCCGTAGCTGGTCGGGCTGACATCGGCGCCGCCCTGGATCAGGAGGCCGTCCATCGCGTCGACGTAGTGGTGCACGGAGACCTTGCGGCGCGACACTTCGGCGTCGTAGCCCAGCGTCGGCAACATGAAGGCGAGGGCGCCGTGGCCCATGATCCAGTGGGCGATCGTCTGCTCGAGGTACTGCAGCGTGCGGTTGCGAAATCCCAGCACCGCCGGCGGGTCGTGCATCAGCCGGGCCGACAGCGCGATCCGCAGCGGCGCGGGGTTCATGCCGCGGCGCCCTTCCAGCGCAGGCACTGCTGCCGCACGACCTCCGGCAGCAGTCCCTCGCGTTCCTCCACCTTGCGGATCCAGGCGGCGTCGTTGCCGGCGCCGTCGAGTTCGGCGCGCAGCAGTGCGATCGCCGGTTCTGCCTGGAGCTCCATGGCGTGGATCTCGAGGGCGTCGAACGACGCCCGGACTTCGTCGCGCAGCACCCGGTGCTCCCCGGTCGCAGGATCGACGAAGGTTCCCTCGAGGCCGAAGCGGCAGGCCTGGAAGCGGTTGAAGGTGTAGGGCAGGTAGTCGTCCTCGGCGACCTCGAACGGCCGTTCGATCCGCAGCCAGCGTGCGAGGCACTGGATGTAGCCGGCCATCGCCGCGGCCTTCTCGATCGTCAGCGGCGTGTCGAGGACGCGGATCTCGATCGTGCCGAATTCCGGCTTCGGCCGGATGTCCCAGTAGAAATCCTTCATGCTCTTGACGACGCCGGTGTGCATCATCTTGGCGAAGAAGGTCTCGAAGTCGTCCCAGCGTGTGACGAAGGGTGCGCGGCCCGAGAGCGGGAAGGCGAACACCGAATTGAGGCGCGCCGAGTCGAAGCCGGTGTCGGTGCCCTGGATGAAGGGTGACGACGCCGACAGCGCGATGAGGTGCGGGATGAACCGCGACAGGCCGTGCAGCAGCACCAGCGCCTGGTCGGGTCCGGGGCAGCCGACGTGGACATGCTGGCCGAAGACGGTGAACTGCTTCGACAGGTAGCCGTAGAGCTCGGAGATCTGGTGAAACCGGGGCGTGTCGAAGATGCGTTGGCGGCTCCAGTGCTGGAACGGGTGCGTGCCGCCGCCGCACAGGCCGACATTGAGGCGCTCCGCACAGTCGGCGAGGACGTCGCGGGTCTCCGTGAGCTGTGCCAGCACCATGGCGTGGTCGGTGCACACGCCGGTGCACAGCTCGATCATGCTGTCGGTGATCTCGGGCGTCACCAGTCCGGGAATCTTGCGGCTCTCCATCAGCCGCAGCAGGTCGCGCGCGCTCGGTGCGAGGTCGTAATCGTGGGTGTTGACGATCTGCAGTTCGAGTTCGACGCCGAGCGTGAGCGCCCGTGATTGCGCAAAGGTGCCCAGGCTCATGGCAACGTGCTCCGGGGTTTGCGCTTGACGGGCTGCTCCTCGCCGGCCAGGCGCAGGGCGCGTTGCACGATGATCGGGCCGACGAGTTCCATCAAGGCGATGGCGCTGAGGACGATCGGGGCGAGCCGCATCGCGAACTCCGGGTGGGTACGGTGCAGGTCGGCGAACAGCGCCAGCGTGGTGCCGGAGATCGGCGTCATCGTGAGGGCGAGGGCGAAGCCCTGGCGCGCCTCCAGGCCGCTCCAGCGCGCCAGGCCGACGATGGCCACGCCCTTGGCCACGGCACGGGCCGCCAGCAGCGCCAGCGCCAGCACGACACCGGCAGTCACTGCGTCCACCGACCAGGCGCTGCCGACGATGACGAAGAGCATCAGCACCATCACGCCGCCGGCGGTGCCGAAATGTCGCGGCCAGACCCACGGGCGCTCCGTGGTGTTGCGCAGGATCACGCCGGCGATCAGCGGGACCAGCAACGGAGAGAGGTTGAGCAGGCGCGCGCTCGTCACCGCCAGGCCGATCAGGCCGAGCAGCAGCAGCACCGAGTTCTCGTCGGAGAGGTCGAGCTTGCGCATCACCGTGGCGACGCCGCGGCCGAGGATCCAGGCGATCAGCACCGAGCCGCTGAAGGTGTACAGCGGCTGGGCAATGCCCTGGATCCAGTCGCCCCGCACGTCGAGGTGGACCCAGCCGATGACGAGGCGGTTGGCGAGCACCGCGAACAGCGTGTTCAGCGCGGTCAGCAGCAGCATCCGTTCGGTCACCTGGCCGGCCGCGTCGAGTTCGGTAGCGACGCGACCGAGCACCGCACCGGAGGCGGAAACGGTCAGCGTGGCGCAGACCAGTGCGAGATTGAGCTCGACGCCGAGGGCGTAGAGCGTGGCGCTGATCGCCGCGAAGCTCAGCAGCGACTCGACCGCGCTGGTCGCCAGCAGGGCCGGGTTCGAGCGCAGCCAGCGCAGCCGCACGCGGCTGCCGAGTTCGAACAGCAACAGCGCCAGTGCGAGATCGACGATCAGGCCGAGCACGCCGTCGAGCCGGCCCTGCGGGACGCCGCGGCCGGCCAGCGCGATGACCATGCCGGCGGCGCTGTAGCCGACGATGCGCGGCAGGCCGGCGAAGCGGTTGGCCAGCTCGCCGAGCAGCGCGGCCGCGATCAGGATCAGGGTCGCCCAGAAGACGGCGGTCGGGCCGGGCAGCCAGGGGCCGATCTGCAGGTATTGCGCGAGGTTGGAGAGCATGGGTGTTTCGTTTGGCGCGAAGTGTCCCACAGTCGTACCCCCGGCTCGGATGGCGTGATTCGTACAATCGCCGCCTCCATGACAGCGATCTCATTTCGCCATGTCGGCAAGGTCTACGCCGGCGCGCGCGAGGGCGTTCAGGCCCTCGACGACGTCAGCTTCGACATCGAGCCGGGCGAATTCTTCGGCCTGCTCGGGCCCAACGGCGCTGGCAAGACGACGCTGATCAGCATCCTCGCGGGACTCGCCAGCGCCTCCTCGGGCCAGGTGTCGGTTCTCGGTCACGACGTCGTGACGAGCTATGCCGCAGCGCGCCGCAGCCTGGGCGTCGTGCCGCAGGAACTCGTCTTCGACCCTTTCTTCAGCGTGCGCGAGACGCTGCGGATCCAGGGCGGCTACTTCGGCGTGCGCAACAACGACGCCTGGATCGACGAGCTGCTGGCCAACCTCGGCCTGGCGGACAAGGCCGACGCCAACATGCGCCAGCTCTCCGGCGGGATGAAGCGCCGCGTCCTGGTGGCCCAGGCGCTGGTCCACCGTCCGCCGGTCATCGTGCTGGACGAGCCGACCGCCGGCGTCGACGTCGAATTGCGTCAGACGCTGTGGCAGTTCATCGCCCGGCTCAACCGCGAAGGGCATACGGTGCTGCTGACGACCCACTATCTCGAGGAGGCCGAGGCGCTCTGCGGCCGCATCGCGATGCTCAAGCTCGGTCGCGTGGTCGCGCTCGACCGGACCTCGGCCTTGCTGGCCGGCACCGCCAGCACGATGCTGCGCTTCAAGCTCGACCGCGCACTGCCACCGTCGCTGGAGGCGCAGGCGCGCGTCACCGGGCGCATCGTCCAGATCAAGGCCCACGATGCACGCGAGGTCGAGGCCATCCTCGCGACTCTGCTGGCAGCGGGGTGCGAGCCCGAGGACCTGGAGATCGGCCGCGCCGACCTGGAAGACGTGTTCCTGGAGATCATGCAGGGCGAGACGCCACCGAGGATCGCCGCGTGAACCCGCTTTTCGCAGCGCGCCAGGGATCGGGTCGATGCGCGCGGTGACGCCGCCTCCGCCCGCCGCGGCACCGCTGCCGCCGGTCGTTCGACCCGCTGCCGCGCATGCAGGCATCCTCGCCGGCACCCGCACGCTGCTCTACAAGGAGATGCTGCGCTTCTGGAAGGTCAGCTTCCAGACCGTTGCAGCGCCGGTGCTGACGGCCGTGCTGTACCTGCTGATCTTCGGCCATGTCCTCGAAGGCCGCGTGACGGTGTTCGGCAGCGTCGGCTACACCAGCTTCCTGATCCCCGGGCTGGTGATGATGAGCGTGCTGCAGAACGCCTTTGCCAACAGCAGTTCGTCGCTGATCCAGAGCAAGATCACCGGCAATCTCGTCTTCCTGCTGGTGACGCCGCTGTCCCACTGGGCCTGGTTCCTCGCCTATGTCGGCGCATCGGTGGTGCGCGGCGTTGTCGTCGGTTCCGGCGTGATGCTGGTGACGGTGTGGTTCGCGCCGCTGCACGTCGTCAACGTCGCATGGATCCTCGTCTTCACCTTCGCCGGGGCCGCACTGATGGGGGCGCTCGGCCTGATCGCCGGTCTCTGGGCGGAGAAGTTCGATCAAATCGCGGCCTTCCAGAACTTCATCATCATGCCGATGACGTTCCTCTCCGGCGTGTTCTATTCGGTGCAGTCGCTGCCGCCGTTCTGGCAGGCGGTGAGCCACCTCAACCCGTTCTTCTACATGATCGACGGCTTTCGCCACGGCTTCTTCGGGACCAGCGACGTGTCGCCCTGGATCAGCCTGGGCATCGTCGGTGCGAGCCTGGCGGCGGTCTGCGCGACCTGCCTGCTGCTGCTGCAGCGCGGCTACAAGATCCGCCACTGAGGACGCGATGGCTGATTCAACCGGCATGCGCAAGGGACTGACCTCCTATGGGGACGCCGAGTTCTCGCTGTTCCTGCGCAAGGCCTTCATCAAGGCCATGGGCCTGTCCGATGATGCGCTCGGTCGGCCGATCGTCGGCATCGCGAACACCTACAGCGACTACAACGCCTGCCACGGCAACGTGCCCAAGCTGGTCGAGGCGATCAAGCGCGGCGTGATGCTGGCCGGCGGCCTGCCGATGGAGTTTCCGACGATCTCGATCCACGAGTCGTTCGCCTACCCGACCAGCATGTTCCTGCGCAACCTGATGGCTATGGACACCGAGGAGATGCTGCGCGCGCAGCCGATGGACTCGGTGGTGCTGATCGGTGGCTGCGACAAGACCCTGCCCGCGCAGATGATGGCGGCGGCGTCGGCAGACGTGCCGGCCATCTTCGTGCCCGTCGGTCCGATGCTGGTCGGTCATCACAAGGGCGAGCAGCTCGGGGCCTGCACCGATTGCCGGCGCCTGTGGGGCGAATTCCGCGGCGGCCGCCTCGATGCCGCCGAGATCGAGGCCATCAACGAGCGCCTCGCACCGACCGCCGGCACCTGCATGGTGATGGGCACCGCCAGCACGATGGCCTGCATCGTCGAGGCGATGGGCCTGGCGCTGCCGTGGTCGGCCAGCATTCCGGCGACCCACGCTGACCGCTTGCGCTCGGCCGAGGCGAGCGGCCGGCAGGCAGTGACGATGGCGAAGACCGGGGGCCCTCTGCCGCGCGAGCTGATGACGCCGGCGGCATTCCGCAACGCCATCACGGTCATGCAGGCGATCGGCGGCTCGACTAACGGCCTGGTTCACCTGGCAGCGGTCGCGGGCCGCGTCGGCCTTCGGGTCGACCTCGACGAGGTCGACCGGATCGGCCGCCAGGTCCCGGTGCTGGTCGACCTGAAGCCCGCCGGCGCCCACTACATGGAGCATTTCCACTGGGCCGGCGGCGTGCCGCGGCTGGCGGTGGAACTCGGCGACCTGCTCGACCTCGACGCGCCGACGGTTCTCGGCGGCACGCTGGGCGATTGCCTCGCCGGTGCCGAGCACGTTCCCGGTCAGGACGTGATCCGGCCGCGGAGCGCGCCGATCCATCCGCAGGGCAGCATGGCGATCGTCCGCGGCAACCTGGCGCCGCGCGGAGCCGTCATCAAGCACGCTGCGGCCTCGGCGGCGCTGATGAGCCACACCGGCCGCGCGGTGGTGTTCGACTCGGTCGAGGACATGACGCTGCGCATCGACGCCCCCGACCTCGACGTCCGCGCCGACGACGTGCTGGTGCTGCGTAACGCCGGGCCGATCGGCGCACCCGGCATGCCGGAGGCCGGCTACATCCCGATCCCCCGCAAGCTCGCCTCACAGGGGGTCAAGGACATGGTGCGCCTGTCCGACGCGCGCATGAGCGGCACCGCCTTCGGCACCATCGTCCTGCACATGACCCCCGAGGCGGCGATCGGCGGTCCCCTGGCACTGATCGAAGACGGCGATGCCATCCGCCTCGACGTCGCTGCCCGCAGTCTGGATCTGCTGGTCGACGGCGCCGAGTTGGACCGCCGCCGGGCCGCGCTGCCGGCGCGACAGGCCGGCGCCGCGCCGGTGCCGGACCGTGGCTATGCGGCCCTGTTCCACCGCTGCGTACTGCAGGCCGACGAAGGCTGCGACTTCGATTTCCTGGTGCCGGGGCGCGGGGCCCCGACGGCGGGATAGGCGTCAGCTTCGACCGGTGCCGCCCGCCGGACTGCACTGCCGCTGGGGGGTGCGCGGGGATCCGCCAGCGCGATCCCGGCAGATGGCCCGCGCCGCCGTGCGGAGAGGACCGACCCGGTAACATTCGGGGATGGCCGATCCGACCCCCGCCGACATCGAGCGTTTCATCGCTGCCGGGCTCGCCTGCGAGCACCTCGAGGTCGAGGGCGACGGGCGACACTTCTTCGCGACCATCGTCTCGCGCGAATTCGAGGGCACCAACCGCGTGGCCCGGCATCAGCGCGTCTACCGCGCGCTCGGCGACCGGATGCGCGAGGAGATTCACGCCCTGTCGATGAAGACGCTGACCCCCGCCGAGTGGTCGCAGACGTCCTCGGCCTGATCGGCAGGCCGGCGTGGACAAGCTCATCATCCGCGGCGGTCGCCGCCTGGCCGGCGAAGTCGCCATCTCCGGCGCCAAGAACGCGGCGCTGCCGGAACTCTGCGCGGCGCTGCTGACGGCCGAGCCCGTCAGCCTCTCGAACGTGCCGGGCCTGCACGACGTGCAGACCGCCCTCAAGCTGCTGCGCAACCTGGGCGTGAGCGCCGAGCGCGGCGCCGAGAGCCCCGATCGGGTGACGCTGTGCGCTGCCGACGTGACGTCGCGCGAGGCGCCCTACGAACTCGTCAAGACGATGCGCGCGTCGATCCTCGTCCTCGGTCCGCTGCTGGCGCGCTTCGGCGAGGCGATGGTGTCGCTGCCGGGCGGTTGCGCGATCGGCTCTCGGCCGGTCGACCAGCACATCAAGGGCCTGCAGGCCATGGGCGCGCAGATCACGGTGGAGCACGGCTACATCGTCGCCAAGGCACCGCGTGCGAGTGGCGGCCTCAAAGGCGCGCGCATCACCACCGACATGGTGACGGTGACCGGCACCGAGAACCTGATGATGGCCGCGACGCTGGCCGACGGCGAGACGGTGCTGGAGAACGCGGCGCAGGAGCCGGAAGTCGGCGATCTGGCCGAGATGCTGATCGCGATGGGCGCGTCGATCGAGGGTCATGGCACGAGCCGGATCCGCATCCGCGGCGTCGACCGCTTGCACGGCCTGGCGGGCGCGAGCACGCACCGCATCGTTCCCGACCGCATCGAGGCCGGTACCTTCCTCTGCGCCGTGGCGGCGACGGGCGGCGACGCCGTGCTGCGCGGCGCGCGCGCCGACCACCTGGTGGCGGTGATCGACAAGCTGCAGGAGGCGGGCGCGACGATCGAGGCCGGCGCCGACTGGATCCGCGTGCGCACGCAGGGTCGGCTCCATCCGGTCAGCTTCCGCACGCGCGAGTACCCGGCGTTCCCGACCGACATGCAGGCGCAGTTCATGGCGCTCGACTGCATTGCCGACGGGTCGGCCAAGATCACCGAAACGATCTTCGAAAACCGCTTCATGCACGTCAACGAACTGCTGCGCCTGGGTGCGCGGATCGAGATCGACGGCAACACCGCGGTCGTCCACGGTGTGGAGCGACTCTCGGGCGCGACGGTGATGGCGACCGACCTGCGCGCTTCCGCCAGCCTGGTCATCGCCGGGCTCGTCGCCGACGGCGAGACCACGATCGAGCGCATCTACCACCTCGACCGCGGCTACGACCAGATGGAGACCAAGCTGCGCGGGCTCGGCGCCGACATCGAGAGGGCCCGGTGATCGCCTGGCCGCTGTGTCGGGCGCTGGGCGGGGCCTTCCGGTGATCACATTCGCGTTGTCGAAGGGTCGGATCTTCGAGGAGACCCTGCCGCTGCTGCGCGCTGCCGGCATCGAGGTCGCCGAGGATCCGGAGAAGAGCCGCAAGCTCATCCTGGGGACCAGCCGGGCTGACGTTCGCCTGGTGCTGGTGCGCGCCTCGGACGTGCCGACCTACGTGCAGCACGGCGGTGCCGATCTCGGCGTGGTCGGGCAGGACACGCTGATCGAGCATGGCGGGCAGGGCCTCTACCAGCCGCTCGACCTCGGCATCGCACGCTGCCGCATGAGCGTGGCGGTGCGCGACGATTTCGACTACGCCACGGCCGTGCGCCAGGGCTCGCGCATCCGCGTCGCGACCAAGTTCACCCGCACCGCCAGCGACCACTTCGCCGACAAGGGCGTGCACGTCGACCTCATCAAGCTGTACGGCTCGATGGAGCTGGCGCCGCTGACGGGCCTGGCGGACGCGATCGTCGACCTGGTCTCGTCCGGCAATACCCTCAAGGCGAATCATCTCGTCGAGGTCGAGCAGATCATGCCGATCTCGGCCCGCCTGATCGTCAACCAGGCGGCGCTGAAGCTGCGCCACGACGCCATCCGGGCGATCGTCGATGCGGTGGCCGCCGCCGTGCGCCGCGGGCCTGGGCGATGACGGTCGCGATCCGCAATCTCGATTCGAGCGATCCGGGCTTCGACGCGGCGCTCGAGCGCCTGCTGCACTGGTCGGCGGAGACCGATCGCGCGATCGAGGAACGGGTGGTGGCGATCCTCGACGATGTCCGCGAGCGGGGCGATGCCGCGGTGCTCGAATACACCCGCCGCTTCGACGGCCTCGAGGCCGGGTCCGTCGCTGCGCTCGAGATCCCGGCCGCCGAATTGCGGGCCGCGCTGAACATGATCACGCAAGCCCAACGCACCGCGCTGGAGTCGGCTGCCGCGCGGGTGCGCGACTTTCACCAGCGCCAGCTGGAGGCGTGCGGGCGCAGCTGGAGCTACCGCGACGCCGACGGCACGCTGCTCGGCCAGAAGGTCACGCCGCTCGACCGCGTCGGCATCTACGTCCCGGGCGGCAAGGCGGCCTACCCCTCGAGCGTGCTGATGAACGCGCTGCCTGCCAAGGTCGCCGGCGTCGGCGAGATCGTCATGGTGGTGCCGACCCCGGTGCGGGGTGCCGGCGGCACGGCAGGCGCCGAACGCAACCCGCTGGTGCTGGCCGCCGCGGCCGTCGCCGGCGTCGATCGCGTCTTCACGATCGGCGGCGCGCAGGCCGTCGGCGCGCTCGCCTTCGGAACCGCCACCATCCCGGCGGTGCACAAGATCACCGGCCCCGGCAATGCCTATGTGGCCAGCGCCAAGCGACGCGTCTTCGGCACCGTCGGCATCGACATGATCGCCGGGCCGAGCGAGATCCTGGTGCTGGCCGACGGCAGCACGCCGCCCGACTGGGTGGCGATGGACCTCTTCAGCCAGGCCGAACACGACGAGCTCGCGCAGAGCATCCTGCTCTGCCCGGACGAGGCCTACCTTGGCCGGGTGCGCGAGGCGATGGAACGGCTGCTGCCCGGCATGGCCCGACGCGACGTCATCCGCGCGTCGCTCGAAGGGCGCGGTGCCCTGATCCGCACGCGCAGCCTCGAGGAGGCCTGCGCGATCTCGAACCGCATTGCACCGGAGCACCTCGAGATCAGTTCCGCCGAGCCGCAGCGCTGGGAGCCGCTGCTGCGCCACGCCGGCGCGATCTTCCTCGGGGCCTACACCAGCGAAAGCCTGGGCGACTATTGCGCCGGGCCGAACCATGTGCTGCCGACGTCCGGGACGGCGCGCTTTTCCTCGCCGCTCGGCGTCTACGATTTCCAGAAGCGCTCGAGCCTGATCGAGGTCAGCGCGGCCGGCGCGCGGGTGCTCGGGCCGATCGCTGCCGAGCTCGCCCACGGCGAAGGCCTGCAGGCGCACGCGCGCGCGGCCGAGATGAGGCTCGAGCCGTGACCGCGTCCCTGGCCGAGCGCATCGACCGCCATGTCCGCCAGGACGTGAAGTCGATGCATGCGTACGCGATCCAGCCGAGCGCCGGCTTCGTCAAGCTCGACGCGATGGAGAATCCGTTCCGTCTGCCCGAGCCGCTGCAGCGCGAACTCGGCGAGCGCCTCGGGCGGGTCGCGATCAACCGCTACCCCGCGGGCTGCGTCGGCGATGTCGTCGCGGCACTGTCGAGGCATGTCGAACTGCAGGCCGGCTGCAGGCTGATGCTCGGCAACGGCTCCGACGAGCTGATCTCGCTGCTCGCGCTCGCCTGCGACGTTCCCGGGGCGGCCATCCTCGCCCCGCTGCCGGGCTTCGTGATGTACGAGATGTCGGCCAAGCTTCAGGGCCTGGCCTTCGTCGGCGTGCCGCTGTCGCCGCGCTTCGAGCTCGACGAGGCGGCGATGCTGGCGGCCATCGAGCGCCACCGTCCGGCGATCACGTACATCGCCTATCCGAACAACCCCACCGCGAATCTCTTCGACGAGGCGGTGGTGGAACGCATCGTCACCGCGGTAGGCGCGCAGGACGGCTTCGTCGTCTTCGACGAGGCCTACCAGCCGTTCTCGTCGCACACCTGGATGAACCGGCTTGCCGACCACCCGCACGTCCTGGTCATGCGCACGCTCAGCAAGTTCGGCCTGGCCGGGGTGCGCCTGGGCTACCTGGCCGGCGCCGCGGCGCTGATCGACGAGATCGACAAGGTTCGGCCGCCCTACAACATCAGCGCCCTCAATGCCGAGGCGACCCTGTTCGCGCTCGAACACGCCGACGAGTTCGCGCGCCAGGCGGCGCTGCTGCGCGCCGAGCGCGCCCGGCTGCAGTCAGCGCTGGCCGGGATGGCCGATGTCGAGGCGTTTCCCAGCGAAGCCAACATGATCCTGGTGCGGGTGCCCGACGGCGCGCGCGTGTTCGAGGGGCTGAAGGCGCGCGGCGTCCTGGTCAAGCATGTTGCCGCCCTGCACCCGCTGCTGGCGAACTGCCTGCGCCTGACCGTCGGCACGAAGGAGGAAAATACCCTGCTGCTGGAAGCGCTTCGAGCCAGCCTCGCAAAAACTGCGCAACCGAGCCCATCATGACCGAGCCCCGCATCGCCACCGTCCAGCGCGACACCAAGGAAACGAAGATCCGCGTCCGGGTGAACCTCGACGGCAACGGCGCCGCCAAGCTGGCGACCGGCATCGGCTTCTTCGACCACATGCTGGACCAGATCGCCCGCCACGGCCTCATCGACCTTGAGATCGAGGCCCAGGGCGACCTGCACATCGACGGCCACCACACCGTCGAGGACGTCGGTATCGCACTCGGCATGGCCGTGGCCCAGGCCGTCGGCGACAAGAAGGGGCTGCGCCGCTACGGCCACGCCTACGTGCCGCTCGACGAAGCCCTGTCCCGGGTCGTGATCGACTTCTCCGGACGACCGAGCCTGACGATGCATGTCCCGTTCAAGTCCGGGATGATCGGCGGCTTCGACGCCCAGCTGGCCCACGAGTTCTTCCAGGGGTTTGCCAACCACGCGCTGGTGACTCTGCACATCGACAACCTGCGCGGCGAGAACGCCCACCACCAGGCCGAAACCGTGTTCAAGGCATTCGCCCGCGCGCTGCGCAGCGCCGTCGAGCGCGATCCGCGGATGGGCGACACGGTGCCATCGACCAAGGGCTCGCTGTGATGCCGCGTGGCATTGCGCCGCCCGACGTCCTCCGGCCCGGCCGCGTCCGGGGCTGATCCCCATGGCCAGGCTCGTCGCCGTCGTCGACTACGGCATGGGCAACCTGCGCTCGGTGTCGCAGGCCGTGCGCCATGTCGCGGCCGAGGATCCGGAAGCGGCGTTCGAGATCGTCGTCACCTCCCGACCCGAGGAGGTCCGGGCGGCGGAACGCATCGTCCTGCCGGGACAGGGGGCGATGCCGGACTGCATGCGGGAACTGCGCCACTCCGGGCTGGAGGCCGCGGTCGTCGAGGCCGCGGCCTCCAAGCCGCTGATGGGCGTGTGCATCGGCATGCAGATGCTCCTCGGGCACAGCGAGGAGGGTGCGGGGGGCGGGACGCCCGGCCTCGGCCTGATCGCCGGCGAGGTGGTCCGCTTCCAGCTCGCCGGCCAGCTCCAGCCCGACGGCAGCCGCTACAAGGTGCCGCAGATGGGCTGGAACCAGGTCCATCAGGTCCGCCACAACGGCGCCGTGCACCCGGTCTGGGCCGGAGTGCCGGATGCCGCCTACTTCTATTTCGTCCACAGTTTCTACGCCCGCCCGTCTGACCCTCGCCACAGCGCCGGGGAAACCGAGTACGGAACCCGCTTTACCAGCGCGCTGGCCCGCGATAACATTTTCGCAACCCAGTTCCATCCAGAGAAAAGCGCCGACCACGGCCTGGCCCTGTATCGCAACTTCCTCCACTGGAGCCCTTGACGGGCCCGATGCCCCCTGGATGACCGCTCGCTCCGGCGCGCGACCCCCCGTTTTTCCCACCACGCCCCTTCGGCCATGCTGCTGATCCCCGCGATCGACCTCAAGGACGGCCACTGCGTTCGCCTCAAGCAGGGCGACATGCAGGACTCCACCACCTTCGGCGAGGACCCCGCCGCGATGGCTCGGCGCTGGGTCGATGCCGGGGCGCGGCGCCTGCACCTCGTCGACCTGAACGGCGCCTTTGCCGGCAAGCCGGTGAACGAGGGCGCCATCAAGGCGATCCTCGCGGAGGTCGGCGAAGAGATACCGGTGCAGCTCGGCGGCGGCATCCGCGACCTCGACACGATCGAGCGCTATCTCGACGACGGCCTGAGCTACATCATCATCGGCACCGCGGCGGTCAAGAATCCCGGTTTCCTGCGCGACGCCTGCACTGCCTTCGGCGGCCACATCATCGTCGGCCTCGATGCGAAGGACGGCAAGGTCGCCACCGACGGCTGGAGCAAACTCACTGGCCACGAGGTGGTCGACCTCGCACGCAAGTTCCAGGACTACGGCGTCGAGGCGCTGATCTACACCGACATCGGGCGCGACGGCATGCTGAGCGGCATCAACATCGACGCCACGGTGAAGCTCGCCGAGGCCTTGACGATCCCCGTCATCGCCTCGGGTGGCTTGTCGAACCTTGCCGACGTCGAGCGCCTGTGCGCGGTCGCCGACGTGGGCATCGACGGCGTCATTTGCGGGCGCGCAATCTACACCGGCGATCTCGACTTCGCGTCAGCGCAGAAGAAGGCCGACGAGCTGTCGGCCTAGGGGCGCGGCAGGGTGGCGGCGTCGCGGAGCGTCTGAGCTTCGTCGCCTGCCGCCGGTGCGCTCAGGCCCTGCGCCGTTTCGCGGCCCAACCCGTGAACGCCAGGCCGGCGAGCATCAGCGCATAGGTCTCCGGCTCGGGAATCGGCACGAGAAAGCCGCGGATCTCGCCGCCCGGAAACTCCGACGTATGGATGTTGAGATAGGCGTCGCCGGCGGCCACTCCGGTCAGCAGGGCGGAAAAGGCCAGGACCGTCGTCCCACCGTTGGCGGTCACGAAGGCGGGGTTGTAGCTGCTGGCGTCGAGCATGTCGAAGTGATGCGAGTACGTCCCCGAAGTGACGCCCAGCGGGAAGCCCGGGAAGGTCGGTGTCGTTGTGGCCACGCCGGCCGTGCCCGTGCCGGGCGCCACGGTGCAGCAATGGATGTGCGACGCGACGGTACCCGCCACCAGCCCGGCGAAAGTGACCTCGAGGTCCATCGAATGCAGCACCGAATCGAAGGTCACCGTGGCCGATCCGGTGCCGGGCGACGCGTTCGGCGGCGCCTCGGCCGCTCCCGACAGGACGACGGTGTAGACCGTCGTGGCGGCCGAGGCCGGTGCGGTTGCGGCGAGTGCGAGGATGCCGGCAGCGAGCCAGGATTTCGAGTTCATGACGAGTCCTTGATGCGGGGGTGGAAACAGGTAGACGGGGGCGCGACGCGATTCATTCCGCCTCGGCGCCGGGAAGCCGCCTCGGACGTCTGCGACGGGGCGGGCACGAAACCAGTGGGTATAGTCCAACTGCCTTTCCTGTCAATCCCGCATGCTCGCCAAACGTGTCATACCCTGTCTCGACGTCACCGGCGGCCGTGTGGTCAAGGGGGTCAATTTCGTCGAACTGCGCGATGCCGGCGACCCGGTCGAGATCGCGGCGCGCTACAACGAGCAGGGTGCCGACGAACTGACCTTTCTCGACATCACCGCGACCAGCGACGGGCGCGACCTGATCCTGCACATCGTCGAGGCGGTCGCCACGCAGGTCTTCATCCCGCTCACCGTGGGCGGCGGCGTGCGCACCGTCCAGGACGTTCGCCGGCTGCTCAATGCGGGCGCCGACAAGGTGAGCTTCAACTCGGCCGCGGTGGCCGATCCCCAGGTGATCCGCGATGCGTCCTCGAAGTACGGTGCGCAGTGCATCGTCGTGGCCATCGACGCCAAGCGGCGCGCCGCTTCGTCAGACGAGAAGACGGCCGCCGGCTGGGATGTCTACACCCACGGCGGCCGGCGCAACACCGGCCTGGATGCGGTCGAATGGGCGCGCCGCATGGCCGGCTGCGGTGCCGGCGAGATCCTGCTGACCAGCATGGACCGTGACGGCACGCGCAACGGCTTCGACCTCGAACTGACGCGGGCGGTGAGCGATGCCGTCGAGGTGCCGGTCATCGCGTCCGGCGGAGTCGGCGCGCTCGAGCACCTGTCCGACGGCATCCGCTTCGGCGGCGCCGACGCGGTGCTGGCGGCAAGCATCTTCCACTACGGCGAATTCACCGTTCGCCAGGCCAAGGCGCTGCTGGCGCGCGACGGCATTCCGGTCCGGCCGTGAAGCGCGAGTTCCCCCGCGAGGTCCGCATCATCGGCGGGCAGTGGAAGCGCAGCAAGCTGCCTGTCAGCGACGCCCCCGGCTTGCGTCCGACACCGGACCGCGTCCGCGAGACCCTGTTCAACTGGCTCGGCCACGACCTGTCCGGCTGGCGCTGCCTGGACGCCTTTGCGGGGTCGGGCGCTCTGGGCTTCGAGGCGGCGTCGCGAGGGGCGACCGAGGTCGTGCTGCTGGAGCGTGATCGCCACCTCGTCAAGGGCCTGGAGGCGACCGCGGCACGCCTGAAGGCCGAAGGAGTCCGCATCGAATGCGCCGAAGCGCTGGCGTGGATGGCCCGGTCCTCGCCGGAGCGATTCGAAGTCGTGTTCATCGATCCACCGTTCGATTCCGCACTCGCCGCCCCCGCCATCGTCGCGGCGGCGCGTCTGGTCGTTCCGGACGGACTCGTCTACGTGGAGTTGCCGCGAGAACTCGCTTCCGAAGAGACGGCGGGTCTGGAGGTCGCCCGGCAGGGTCGAGCTGGCTCCGTCCACTATCACCTCCTGCATCGCCAGGTCCGAGGCAGCTAGGCGTGCCGGCTACACTGCGCGCGCAACCCCGCTTCGACTCCGAGGAGCGCGCCTTGACTTCCGTGACCCGACTCACCGCCGTCTACCCCGGCACCTTCGACCCGATGACGCTCGGCCACGAGGACCTGGTGCGCAGGGCCGGGCGGCTTTTCGAGCGCCTGATCGTCGCCGTGGCCGCCGGGCACCACAAGAGAACCATGTTCACGATCGCCGAGAGGCTGGAGATAGCGACCGAACTCGCCGCGAAGTATCCCAATGTCGAGGTGATGGCGTTCCGCGGCCTGCTGCGTGACTTCGTCGTCGAAGCCGGTGGCAAGGTGGTGGTGCGCGGCCTGCGTGCCGTCAGCGATTTCGAGTATGAATTCCAGATGGCAGGAATGAACCGTCAGCTGATGCCTGACGTCGAAACGGTCTTCATGACGCCGAGCGACCAGTTCCAGTTCGTCTCGGGCACGTTCGTCCGCGAGATTGCCACTCTCGGCGGCGATGTTTCGAAGTTCGTGTCACCCTTCGTGCTGGACCGCATCCACCAGCGCGTCCAGCCCAATGCAACGACCTAGGAGCGGCACTCCCGAAAGGGCCCCACCCGAAGAATGGCTCTGCTGATCACCGACGAGTGCATCAACTGCGATGTCTGCGACCCCGAGTGCCCCAATCAGGCGATCTCGATGGGCCCGGAGATCTATCGCATCGATCCTTCGCGGTGCACCGAGTGCGTCGGCCACTTCGACGAGCCCCAGTGCGTTCAGGTGTGTCCGGTCGATTGCATTCCGGTCGACCCTGCGCATGTCGAGACCCAGGCCACGCTGTGGGTCAGGTACCGCCTGCTGCAAGTCGGCGCCGCCAAGACAGAGCCCGTCGGCTGAGCGTCGCACGTCGAGCGCTGTGGCGGCTTAGGTTTCGTCCGACTGTCCCCTCGCAGCAGTCCGATGCGGCCGTCACGGCGGGGCCCGACCCGGGTGCCCGCGCGGATCAGGGCTTGGACGTCCTTGCGGGCACGACCGGCGGTACGCCAGCCAGGAAGTCCCGGTCGTTGGCCGCGGGGACTTTGCGCTTCTTCTTCGGGGTCTGCTTCTTGGCCGCCGATGCGGCGGCTCCCGGCAGGGGGGCCGGCCCGAAGCTCCCAGCGACCGCGGGCTTGATGTGCGCCTCGTCACGTCGACGCGCGCCTTCCATTTCCCGGGCCAGTTGGCGCTCCTGGGCAATCAGGACGCGCGCCTCGGCTCGCTGGGCGGCGCTTCGGTTGTCGCCCGCTTCCAGCGGGCGTCCGTTCGCGCACGGGACGCGGGTGTATTCGTTGCCGCAGCGATAGATCGTCTGCGCATGCGCGCTGCCGGCGCCCAGCACCAGGCCGAGAAGGATCGCGGCACGTGCGCCGGGCATGAAGAAGTGATGCATCACGGACCTTTCGAAGCGTCGTCTTCGGGCTCGACGGGTACGTTCGGGCGGGGCGCGGGCGCGGCCGCCTTGGGTCGGGGCGGCTTGGCGTGGATCTTCATCATCGCCCGCTCCATCGCACCGGCCAGGATGAGGTCGAGCGCATCGACCGATCGCTCGATCGTGCGCATGATCGCTTCGCGTTCCTCGGCCTTCGGCCGGCGCAGCACGTAGTCGACGACCTCGGCCTTCACGCCGGGATGGCCGATGCCCAGCCGCAGCCGCCAGCAGCCGGCGCTGCCGAGCTGCGACTCGATGTCCTTCAGGCCGTTGTGTCCGGCGGCGCTGCCGCCGAGCTTGAGCTTGGCCTGGCCTGGCAGTAGGTCGAGCTCGTCGTGGACCACCAGGATCTCTTCGGGAGCGATCTTGAAGAAGCGCGCCAATGCGGCAACCGACTTGCCCGACAGGTTCATGAAGGTCATCGGCTCCAGCAGCCAGAGCGGCCCGTCGGGCCGGTTCACGCGCCCGACAAGTCCGGCGTAGCTGCGCTCCGGCACCAGGGTCGCGCCGAGCTTGCGCGCGGCCTCCTCGACGAACCAGAAACCGGCGTTGTGGCGGGTGTCCTCGTATTCGGGCCCCGGGTTGCCGAGGCCGACCAGCAGTCGGATCATCGGCGCATTATCGAGCCGCGCGGACATGAAAAAGCCCCACCGAAGTGGGGCTCGAAAGGGCTGGCGCCCGCTTATTTCTTGTTCTGCTTTTCGGTCTTCTTGGCCTTGGTGGGCGCCGGCGCGGCCGCGGTCACCACCGGAGCGGCGACGACTTCCTCTTCGACTGCCTGGACGTTCGCCGAGACGATCACCGGGTTCGGCTTGCCGTGCGTGACGACCTTGGTGCCGGCCGGCAGTGAAATGTCATTGACATGCAGCGACTGGCCCTTGGTCAGCTCGCCCAGGTCTACCGTCAGGAATTCCGGCAGCTGCGAGGCCAGGCACTGGATGTTGAGTTCGTTGACCACGTGATTGACGACGCAGCTGTCGGCCTTCACCGCAGGCGAGTTCTCCTCGTTGATGAAGTGCAGCGGCACCTTCTTCGTGATCTTCGTGGTGGCGTCGACCCGCTGGAAGTCGACGTGCAGCACCAGCGGCTTGAACGGATGCATCTGGTAGTCGCGCAACAAGACCTGTTCGGTCTTGCCGGCGAGCTCCATGTCGAGCAGCGAGGAGTGGAAGGCTTCCTTCTTCAGGGCGAAGAAGAGGGCGTTGTGATCGAGCTCGATCATGGCCGGTGTGCCGGCACCGTAGACGATGCCGGGAACCTTTTGCGCGATGCGCAGGCGGCGGCTCGCTCCGGTCCCCTGCAGCGTGCGCTCGAATGCGACGAATTTCATGTTGACTCCAGTTTGAAGCGCCCGCGACCAGGCGCTCCGGTGTGAGGACCTTGCGGCCCGGTGGGCAGGCCGCACGATTTCGCGTGCGGCCTGTTTCGACGCTCGGCAGGTCGTGAGACCCGCCCCGCGTCAGAAATTCGAGTTCTGTTCGGCGAACAGCGACGTCACCGATTCGCCGTCGGAGATCCGTCGGATGGTCTCGGCGAACAGGAAGGCGACGGACAACTGGCGCACCTTCGTGCATTTAACGCTGTCCGCGTTGAGGGGGATGGTGTCGGTGATGACGACTTCGTCGAGTTGCGAGGCGCGAATGCGCTCGATCGCCGGGCCCGAGAAGACCGCGTGCGTGCAGTAGGCGAAAACCTTGAGCGCGCCGCGCTCCTTCAGCACCTCGGCGGCTTTCACCAGGGTGCCGGCGGTGTCGATCATGTCGTCCATGATCACGCAGTTGCGACCCTCGATGTCGCCGATGACATGCATCACCTCGGAGACGTTGGCCTTGGGCCGGCGCTTGTCGATGATGGCGAGCTCGCAGTTGGCCTGCTTGGCCAAGGCCCGCGCGCGGACCACGCCGCCGACGTCGGGCGAGACCACCACCAGGTCGGTGTAGCGCTTGCTCTGCAGGTCCGAAAGCAGCACCGGCGAGGCGTAGATGTTGTCGACCGGGATGTTGAAGAAGCCCTGGATCTGGTCGGCGTGCAGGTCCATCGTCAACAGCCGCTCGACACCGACGGCCTCGAGCATGTTGGCGACGACCTTGGCGCTGATCGGCACCCGCGTCGAGCGCGGCCGTCGGTCCTGGCGCGCGTAGCCGAAATACGGGATCACCGCCGTGACCCGACGGGCCGACGCGCGCTTGATCGCGTCGACCATGATGCACAGCTCCATCAGGTTCTCATTGGTCGGCGCGCACGTCGGCTGGACCACGAAGATGTCGCGTGCCCGCACGTTCTGCTGGATCTCGACGTCGACCTCGCCGTCGGAGAAGCGCCCGACCTTGGCCTTTCCGAGCTCGATCCCGAGGCTGCTGGCAATCTGCTGCGCGAGCCCGGGATTGGCGTTGCCGGTGAACAGAACGGTGTTGAATAGCACGTGGACTCCGTCGGTGCGCGAGGGCTCAGGCACCCGACCGCGCACCCTGTTGCACCGGGAACGAAAGGACTTGGCAGGGGAGGAAGGACTCGAACCCTCGCATGTCGGAATCAAAATCCGATGCCTTGACCAACTTGGCGACTCCCCTACACAGGACCGACGCTACTCGCGCCGGACCTTCAACCGCGGTGCCCGGTCTCCCGGTCCACCCTTGCTTTCTCGATCCTGTCTCTCAATCCCTGTCTCTCAATCCGCCCAGCCGCGCAACGGATGCGCCGCCAGGCTTCGACACATTCTGCCTGTCCAGCCTTCCGGCAGCACCGTCGGCACCCGTCCGGCAGGCTCTTCGCCGCCGCCCGCCAGCGCGAATGTTGCGCTGCCTGAGCCCGTCATCCGCCCGTTGCCGAACGTGCCCTGCAGCAAGTCCAGCGCCGGCTGCACTTCAGCGCATGCCGCCACTGCTGCTGCCTGCAGGTCGTTATGCCCATACGTCCCGGAGGCCAGTGCGTTCCCGACATCGCTGCGAAGCCGGTGGACGGCCGGCCCTAAACCGCACTCAGCGAAACCCTCGACTATATCAGCTTCGATGCTGCGGCCCAGCAACGGGCTGGCGAAAAGCGCTCGGGTTTCGATCCCGGCAGCAGGCTTGATCACGCCGTACCAGCGCGGCGGCAGCGCAACGGGCGTCAGCTTCGCGCCGATCCCTTCGACCAGGGCCGGGCCCGGACCGAGGAAGAAGGGCACGTCCGCGCCCAGCGTCAGCCCGAGCGCGGCCAAGCGCTCGATCGGCCATCCCAGCATCCAGAGCCGGTTGAGCGCCAGGAGGGTCGAAGCGGCGTCCGAGCTGCCGCCTCCCATGCCGGCGCCCGCCGGAATGCGCTTCTCGATCGAGATGTCGGCGCCGAGCGAGGTCGCGCTGGCGGCCTGGAGGGCGCGCGCGGCGCGCAGGCAGAGGTCGTCCGTGGGGAGCGCGGCGCCAAGGTCGTGACGTGCCAATCCGCCATCGTCGCGACGCTCGAAGTGCAGGGTGTCGCACCAGTCGATCGGCACGAACACCGACTGCAGCAGGTGATAGCCGTCGGCGCGTCGCCCGACCACGTGCAGGAAGAGGTTGAGCTTCGCCGGCGCGGCGACATCGAGCAGCATGCGCAGCGCCATGTCGCTCTCAGGGCCGGTCGAGCTTGATCCGCACGGTCGTCACCGGCAGCGGGTCGTCACGGCGCGCGGAGACCAGCGCCTCGTCGTAGCGAGTCAGGTCCACGGCCCAGCCGAGCTGGATGAAGCCGTTGCCGGCCTGCGCGGGCTTGCTCGGAGCGCCCGGCCAGGGCCGGCCATGGAGCCAGTCGAACAGGGCCGCCACCGGCAGGCTCTCGCCGAGCGCGGCTCGGGTCAGGGCATCGAGATCGTTGTACTCGGTCTCGCCGCGCGGCGTCGCCAGGACGACGCTCGTCGGCGACCAGCGCGCCTGCGCCAGCATGCTGCCGAGCGGCGTCGCCAGGTCGAGACGGCCGGCGCGCGGATTGCCGCGCAACTCGAATCCGGCAGTCAGCGACCGCGCCGGAGCCATCTCTTCGTCGATGCGGATGGAGAGGCGCCCGGCCAGCGTCTCGCCGCCGCCCGGCACCGCGCCGCGCTGCAACGATGCACACCCGGCGAGGACCGCACTGGCGCCGATGACGACGCAGGCGCGGCGCAGATGCGCGCCAGCCGCGCCCCAGCCTCTCGACCCCCTCACAGTTCGACGCGCAGGCGTGCCAGCGTCTCCTTCAGGATGTCGTTGCCCGCGTCCCGCGAGCGACCTTCGCGCCAGACGCGCCGGGCCTCGTCGATCTGGCCGGCTGCCCAGAGGACCTCGCCGAAGTGGGCAGCGATCTCCGGGTCGGGTCGTGCCTCGTAGGCGCGCCGCAGCAGTCGGAGCGCTTCCTCGCGGTTGCCGAGCCGGTACTCGACCCAGCCGAGGCTGTCGGTGATGAACGGCTCGCCGGGGCTGATCTCGAGCGCCTTGAGGATCAGCTGGCGTGCCTCCGGCAGGCGCACCTTGCGTTCGGCGAATGAATAGCCGAGTGCGTTGTACGCATGCTGGTGGTCGGGCTTGAGCGCGATTACCCGGCGCAGCAGCCGCTCCATGTCGTCGAGGCGGTCGAGCTTTTCTTCCATCATCGCCTGCTCGTACAGCAGGTCGACGTCGTCGGGGAATTTCTGGTTCGCGGCGCCGAGCACTTTCTCCGCCTCGCTCCAGGCCTTCTGATCGCGCAGCAGCTGGGCCTCGGCGAGCAGTTTGGCCCGGGCGTCGGTGGGGCTCTGTTCCGGTACCCGGCGGATCAAGGCGCGCGCCTCGTCCAGTTTGCCCTGGCGCGCGAGCATCGAGGCCCTGCGCAGCTGGACATCGAGCGCGCGCTGCGGGTTGTCGATGCGGGCCAGCCACGCCTCGGCCGCGGGGTAGTCCTGCTGCTGTTCGGCGGCCTGGGCGAGCAACAGCCACGCCTGGGTCAGCGCGACCGCCTGGGAGGTCGGCATGTCGTCGTCTCCGGGCGGCGCGGACGCCGCGGGGGCGAGCGAGACCGCGGCGCCGCCTTCGACCAGGCTGACGTACTGGCGCAGCCCGGCGATCGCTTCGACGGGATGCTTGAGCTCGAGCTGAAGCGCGCCCAGCGTGAGCCAGGGAGGCGCGAGCTGCGGCTCGCGGCGCGTGAGGCCTTCGAGCTGCGTCACCGCTTCGGCGTAGCGCTGCGAAGCGGCCAGCATGCGCACGTAGAGCAGGCGCGTGTTGGTGTCGGCTGGACGGACGGCCAGATAGTCGGTGACCACGGCCTCTGCCGCGGGCGTCCCCGGCAACATCTCCAGCGCAAGCAGCGCCGGGCCATCGGCTTGAGGCTCGGCGGCGTGTGCACGCTGGGCCCGTTCGAGCGCCTTCGAGGTGTCGAGGGCGGCCAGCCAGCTGCGCCCGAGGGCGACATTGGCCGCGGCCTGCGTGCCCGGCGAGTCGAGGTAAGGTTCCAGGACCTTGCCCAGCAACTCGGCGACGGCCTTGCGGTCGGCGCTGCGCGCGAAGAAGCGGGGCAGCGCGAGCAGCAGCGCCGGACGCTGCGGCAGCGGCGTGAGCCGGATCAATTCGCCCAGCGGCTCCTGGGTCTCGCCCGGTCGATTGAGCGCGATCAGCAGCTGCACCTGGTAGCGCAGCGCTTCGGTCGATCCCGGCAGCGCCGTCCGCCAGGCCTGCACGGCCGCCAGTGCCTGGTCACCGGCTCGAGCCTGCAGTGCGATGTCGGTGGCGCGCCGGAAGATCTCTTCGTTGCGGGTCCGTTGGGCTGCATCGAGCATGACCTGGTAGGCGGTGCCTGCCTGGCCGGAGCGGAGTTCGATCTCGCCGATCAGCAACTGGTAGAAAAGCCGCGCGTCGAGTTCCGAACTCGCGACGCTCGGCGCGGCCGCGGTCTGCGGCGCTGCCGAGGCCTGCGTCTGGGCCTGGACGCCATGCGCCAGCAGGGTCGACACCAGCAGGGCCGCAAGCCGGGGGGCGCGGGCATAACGATCTATCGGGGGCATCGGCAAGGCTCCTTGGGGCCGCGGCAGGGCCGTGGCAGGCACGACGGGTTAGCGTACCGCATGCGGTACGGTGCGACTCGCCGGCATGGCGATAATTCCCCGCATGCCCGAACTTCCCGAGGTCGAAGTCACGCGGCTCAGCTTCGCCGACCGGATCCGGGGTGCCGAAGTCACCGCAGTACGCCTGGGCAAGCCGCTGCGCTGGCCGCTGGGCATAGCGCCCGAGGCGCTCGTGGCCCGGACGGTGGGCGACGTCAGCCGCCGCGGCAAGTACCTGTGGCTGGCCCTGGACCAGGGCGGGCTGCTGCTGCACCTGGGCATGTCGGGTTCGCTCGCCTTCGCGACCGGACTCGCCGATCCGGGCGCGCACGACCATTTCGATCTCGTCACCGCTCGCGGCACCCTGCGCCTCACCGACCCGCGGCGTTTCGGCGCCGTCGTCTGGTCGCCCGCGCTCGATCTGGCGCCGGCGTCCACGTTGCTCGCCGGCCTCGGCGTGGAGCCGTTCGACCCCGCCTTCACCGGTGAATACCTGCATGCGGCGCTGCGCGGACGGCGAGTCGCGATCAAGACCGCGCTGCTGGGCGGCCGCATCGTGGTCGGTGCCGGCAACATCTACGCCTGCGAGGCACTCTTCGAGGCCGGCATCGATCCGCGCTCGCGCAGCGACCGGCTCAGCCGCCCCCGCTGCGCCGCGCTGGCTGCCGCCATCCGTGCCACGCTGGCGCGTGCGCTCGACAGCGGCGGCTCGACCTTGCGCAACTTTCGCGATGCCCACGGCATGGCCGGCGCGTTCCAGCTGACCGCGCGGGTCTATGGTCGGGAGGGCGGGACGTGCCTGCGCTGCGGCTCGACCGTCCGGCGCATCGTCCAGGGCCAGCGGGCAACGTTCTTCTGCCCGGGGTGCCAGCGTCGCTAGGCGATGCGCAACGACCGCTTGAACGGTCGAACTGCACGCTCGCGGGCGCGTGACGATTTGTATCCCTTCGTCGCTGCCGGAACCTTGCGCTACCATGCGTTGCCGTCAGTCACACAGCGGGGTCCATGGCGCCTTCATTCGCTCTCAGTCTCGATGCGCTCGGCGGTTGGCGCATGGCTCTGGCACGGCGCGTCGACGACCTCTCGCAGTTCCTGCAGGAACACGATCTCGTCGCAGGGCCCTCCGCATTGCAGCTTTCGTCGCTGCGCGAGCGCCTGGGCAACGAGAAACTCGTCGTCGCCTTTGTGGCCGAGTTCTCACGTGGCAAGTCGGAACTGATCAACGCCATCTTCTTCGCCGACACGGGCCGGCGCATCCTGCCCGCCACGCCCGGCCGCACGACGATGTGCCCGGTCGAACTCGGCTGGACCGAGGACCAGACCGCGGCCCTCTCGCTGCTGCCGATCGAGACCCGCCTGGAAGGGCTGTCGCTGGCCGAACTGCGGATCCAGACGCGGGCCTGGCGGCGACTGCCGCTCGACATCAAGGATCCCGATCAGCTCGCGGAGGCGTTGCAGGAAGTCACCCGCACCGAATGGGTCACGCGCGAGCAGGCGCTGGCGCTGGGATTCTGGGATGACGCCAGCCCGGACGACAACCCGCCGACCGACGCCGAAGGGCGGGTCGAGGTGCCGGCCTGGCGCCACGCCCTCATCAACTATCCGCACCCGCTGCTGCAACAGGGCCTGGTGGTCCTCGACACGCCAGGGCTCAATGCCATCGGCGCGGAGCCGGAACTCACGCTGGGCCTGCTGCCCAGCGCGCACGCCACGGTCTTCATCCTCGGCGCCGACACGGGGGTCACGCGCTCCGACATGACCATCTGGCGCGATCACCTCGGCGCCCATGCGCCGACGCGCTTCATCGTCCTCAACAAGATCGACGCCCTCGACGACCCGCTCGCCACGCTCGAGGAAGTGCAGCTGCAGATCGCCGAGCAGCAGCAGGAGACGGCCCGCACCCTCGGCATCCCCGGCGCACGCGTCTTCCCGCTGTCCGCGCGGCAGGCGCTCGCCGCGCGCATCGCCGGTGACGACGCCGCGTTGCGGGCGAGCCGGCTGCCCGACCTCGAGGCGGCACTCGGTGGGCAGCTGCTGCCGCAGCGCCGCGCGGTGATCGAACAGGTGGTGCTCGAAGGTACGCAGCAGATCGAGTCTCACGTGGCGCGCCAGCTCGGCGACGGTCGTCGCCAGCTGGCCGAGCAGATGCTCGAACTGCGCGGCTTGCGCGGCCGCAACAGCGCCAAGGTGCGGTTGATGCTTCAGCGGGTCGATGCCGAGACCGCGGAATTCGAGCAGTGCACCGCATTGCTGCAGGCGATGCGCTCGGTCCACAGCAAGATGCTGAAAGACCTCCTGAGCGAGCTCTCGTCCGATCGCCTGCGCGACGAGGTCGAGGACATGCAGCAGGCGATCAACGCCTCGGTCCTGAACCTCGGTGCGAAGAAGGCGTTCATCGCCTTGTGCGAGCGTCTCCATGCGCTGCAGACTTCCGCGGTGCTCCGCACCAACGAGATCCGCGAGATGCTCGCCGCGTCGTTCGCCCGCCTCAACGCCGAATTCGGTTTCAGCCTTGCGCTCGGCAAGTCGCCGGAGATGGTGCGTTACGCGGCGGAGCTGCGCCTCATCGAGAGCAACTACGTCCAGTATCTCGGTCTGACGCTGGCGCTGCGCCTGGCCCAGCCGAAGTTCATGGAGCAGTTCCGGCGCATGCTCCTGTCCAAGCTGCGCGTCGTGTTCGAGAACGTCAGCGGCGAGATCGAACTCTGGAACAAGGCGACGTCGTCGCAGGTCGATTCGCAGCTGCGCGAGCGCCGCCATGGGTTTCGACGCCGTCGCGAGACGCTCGAGCGCATCCAGGTGGCGGGCAGCGAACTCGAGATGCGCCTGGGCGAGCTCGACTCGCAGGACCAGCGGCTGCGCCAGCTCGTCGACCGGCTCCACGAACTGTGCGAAGCGCTGCGAGAGCACGCCTGCGCCGCGCCGATGGCCGTCGACGGCGCCGGTATCCCGGTGCTGCAGTCGGAAGTCGGAACGTTGCTCTCGCTGGAGACCTCGGTCGACATTCCCTTGTTCGAGGACGACGCCGCGAGCGATGCCGGCAGCCGCCGCGCCCAGGCCTGATCCCGAGACGCCGCAAGGCACGCCGGCCCGCCCGGGCGGGCCGGCGTTCGCCGCAGGCATCATCGAGTGGCAGTCCGTTCACGGTCGGCATGCACTGCCTTGGCAGGGGACCCGCGATCCCTATCGCGTCTGGCTTTCCGAGATCATGCTGCAGCAGACCCAGGTGGCCACGGTCCTGAGCTACTACGCCCGATTCCTGGAGCGCTTTCCCGATGTCGCGGCGCTCGCCGCGGCTCCGCTGGATCACGTCCTTGGCCTCTGGAGCGGCCTGGGCTACTACAGCCGGGCCCGCAACCTGCACCAGTGCGCGCGCGAGATTGTCGAAAGCCACGGCGGAAGCTTTCCCCGGACGAGTGCCGAACTCGCGCAACTGCCCGGCATCGGGCGCTCGACCGCGGCCGCAATCGCCGCGTTCTGCTTCGGCGAGCGGGTGGCCATCCTCGACGGCAATGTCAAGCGCGTGTTGACGCGCTTGCTGGCCTTCGAGGGCGACCTCGCCGACAGCGGACCGCAGCGTGCCCTCTGGGCCGAGGCGACCGCGCTGTTGCCGGAGCACGGTATCGAGACCTATACCCAGGGCCTGATGGACCTCGGCGCGACCGTCTGCCTGGC
>JBBQCD010000025.1:0-57161 GCA_038318385.1 Burkholderiales bacterium
CGACCTGGGCTCGAACCAGGGACCTACGGATTAACAGTCCGGCGCTCTACCAACTGAGCTATCGAGGAACAGCCTCGAATTATAGCCAAGCCTCGCAGTGGCCCCGTTCGGGAGAACTACAGCGCGGTCTCCAGCGACACCCGAAGTGTCCGGGGTGCCAGGGGGAACAGGTAGGCGTGGCCGAACTGGTACGGGCTCTCCTTCCAGGCACGCTTGTCGAAGACGTTGTCGATGCCGGCGCGCAGGGTCCAGGTGCGGCCGCCCTGGCGGGTCTCGTCGCGAAGGCCGAGGTCGAAGCGGGTCCAGCCGGGGATGCTGACGCTGTTGTCGGGCAGCACCATCCGCTTGCTCTCGTGGATCACGCCGGCCTGCAGCGACAGGCCCGGCCGCTCGGGCAGGGTGTAGGCGGCGCGCAGCTTCAGCGTTCGCGCCGGCACGTTGGTGGGCTCCAGGCCGTTCAGGGTCGCGTCCTCGGCTCCTTCGCGACGCGCGCGCAGCCATTGCGCACCGCCGTCGAGGGTCCACGCGCCGAGCAACGCGCGGCCGCTGGCTTCGAACCCGCGGTGGCGCTGGCTGCCGTCGCGCTGGCGGGTGCAACTGGCGGCGACGTCGCAGGCGCCGATGTCGGCGAAGGCCGGGCGGACGATGTCGAACGCCGCCACGGTCCACGACAGGGCGTCGCTCGTGCCCTTCAAGCCGAGTTCGACCTGCCGACTTTTCAAGGCCGGCAGGGGCTGGCCGCGATTGGTGTAGCGCGGCAGGTTCGGCGCCACCTCGCTCTCGATACCCTTGCCCCAGCTGGCGTAGACCAGCGTCTCGGGTGCAAGGGCGTAGCTGGCCGCGACCCACGGTGTGGTGAACGACTGGCGGTAGTCGGTGGCTTCGGTGCCGTCGGTGAGCACGCTCTGGCGTTCGAGGCGCGTGTGGCGCAGGCCGAGCCAGAGACCTGCACGTTCACCCAAAGCGATGGCGTCGCGCAGGTACAGCTCGGTCGAGCGCTCGTTGCGGTTCGTCGACGGGCTCAGCGGCGCGGGCGCCGCCGGCGTGATCGCGGTGCCTTGCACGTTGCCGGTGCCGGCGTAGTTGTAGGCCTGGGGCTGCAGGGTCACGCTCGCCTTGGAGCGCAACATGCCGACAGTCAGGTCGTGCCTGGTGCCGCCGGCATCGAGCTTGCCGTTGAGCCCGACATCGAGAGCATCGGTGCGGCGGCGCTCGTTCTCGCTGCGGTAGTCGTACAGGTCGAAGGTGCCGTCCGGACAGTAGCGATCGGCGTAGTAGGTGCCGTTCGGCGCCGGGTTCGGGTCGGTGCAGCCGAACGGGAAGGCGATCCGATCGTCGGTGCGCAGCTTCTGGCGCGCAGCCTGCGCGGTGAAGCGCCATTCCTGGCTCAGCCGCTGCTGCCAGCGCAGCGACCCGGTCGTCGCGTCGAACACCGTCGGCTGCGACCACGGCTGGTTGTTGAGGTTCAGGCGTGGATCGGGCGGTGCCGGCAGCGTGTTGCCGAGCAGGCTGAAGCCGGGCTGGTTGGGCTGCGAGCGGTGGCTGGTCTCGACCTCGGCTTCGAGCAGGGAGTCGGTGCCCAGGCGCCAGTCGCCGGCGAGCGCGAACATCTTGCGGCTGCCGTTCGCGTCGGTCAGCAAGGGTCGGATGCGCTCGGTGGCGGCGTTGATGCGCAGCCCGAACATCTTGTCGGCGCCGAAGCGCTCGCTCAGGTCGAGCGTGCCGAGCACGCTGCCGCGCTGACGCCATTCGAGCGTCGCGCTCTGCAGCGTGGTGTCCAGCGGACGTTTGACGACGTAGTTCACCAGACCTCCCGGCGCGCTGGTGCCGGCCTGCATGCCGCTCGTTCCCTTCAGCACCTCGATCCGCGCCTTGTTGTCGAGCGGTATCGAGGTCTCGGCGCTGATCGGCAGGCCGTCGCGGCGAAAGTTGTAGCGGTTGTCGAGGACGAAGCCGCGCACCGTCAGGTAGTCGATGTATCCGGCCGAGTTGTAGGCGTCGCTCACCGCCGGGTCGAAGCGCGTCAGGTCCGAGAGGCGCTGCACGCCGCCGTCCTGCAACTGTTCGGCGCCGTAGACGCTGGCCTGCAGCGGCGCCTTCGACAGCGGCACGTCGCCGAACCCGGCGACCCCCGCAGAGGGTGGCGTGCGGCCGGTGATCGTCACCGGGGACAGGACCGTCGCCGGGGCGGGGTCGGTGCCTTGTGCGCACGCGGCGCCGGCGCCGAGCAGGGCCGCCGTGCAGAACGCGCGGCGTCGGAGGGACATGGGTTGAATGTGAGTTGCCATCGTGCTCTTCTTCGATGGCAGGTCGGCTGCCCGAACCGCGAGGCGCGATCCGAGGCTGCTTCCCTGCGCGAGGATTACCTCAATCAGGTTCAAAGGGACTTTCTCAGTCGGACTCCGCGAACGACGCGGTCTCCAACACCCCCAGCGAATGTCGCGCGGCGGGCCGCGCGACGAGAGCGATTATGACAAGGGATCGGGGCCCGCGGCCATGGCCACGTGCGGACCGTGGCGGGCGGCAGTCGCAAGTCGCGGAAGTCGCGGATCGGGCAGTCGCGGATCGGGCAGTCGCGCGCTTCAGTCGAACGTCGGCGTCTCGACGCCGAGCACCTTGTGCAGCTTCACGCTCGTCGTCGTGTACTGCAGGTGGATGCGCTTCTCGGGAAACACGTAGGCAGCGGCGCCGAAGGCCGCGAGCGCAGCCTCGTGGAATCCGGAGAGGATCAGCTTCTTCTTGCCCGGATAAGTGTTGACGTCGCCGACGGCGAAGATGCCCGGCACCGTGGTCTCGAATTTCTCGGTGTCGACGGTGAGCTGCTTGCGGTCGATGCCCAGGCCCCAATCGGCGATCGGCCCCAGCTTGGGGCTGAGGCCGAAGAAGACGAGCAGCATCTCGAGCGGCAGCGTCTTCACGTCGCCCTCGGGGGTCGTGACCTGCAGCCCGGTCAGGCGGCCGTCGGCTTGCTCGATGCCGGTCGGCTGGCCGACGAGGAAGTTCATGCGGCCCGCGGCGACGAGGTCCTTCATCTTGGCGACGCTCGCCGGTGCGCCGGAAAAGCCGTCGCGGCGGTGCACCAGTGTGATCGATCCGGCGCGGTTCGGTCCGTCCTGGGCGAAGTTCAGCGTCCAGTCGAGCGCGGAATCCCCGCCGCCGACGATGACGAGGTGGCGGCCGGCGAACTGCGCCGGGTTGCGCACCCGGTAGAACGCCTGCGAGTCGACGTGCGCGTCCAGCCCTTCCAGGCGCAGCAGCCGCGGCTGGAACGAGCCCATGCCGCCGGCGATGAAGATCGTCTTCGAGAGGAAGCGCTGGCCCTTGGAGGTCTCGACGAAGAAGCGCTGCGCCGGATCGCTCTCTTCCTGGCGCACGACGGTCACTTCCTGGCCGAGGTGGAAGGTCGCACCGAACGGTGCGATCTGCTGCATCAGGTTGTCGGTGAGTTCGCGGCCGGTGCACATCGGCACCGCGGGAATGTCGTAGATCGGCTTGTCGGGGTAGAGCTCGATGCACTGCCCGCCGGGGTACGGCAGGGTGTCGATGACATGGGCCTTGATCTCCAGCAGGCCGAGTTCGAACACCTGGAAGAGGCCGACCGGCCCCGCGCCGATGATGACGGCATCGGTCTCGATCACGCCGCCTGCTGCGGCCGGCGCCAATTCGCCGTCCGCTCCGGCGGCTGGCGCAGGCTCGGCGTTCAAATCGCTCACCGCTTCAGTTCGGGCAGCTTGCCGGTGCGGTCCTTCCAGTCGTCGGCATCCGGCAGCGGCGTCTTGCGCTTGGTGATGCTGGGCCAACCCTTGGCGAGTTCGGCGTTGAGCGGGATCATGTGCTGCTGGTTGCCCGGCACGTCCTCCTCCGGGACGATCGCGTTGACCGGGCACTCCGGAATGCAGACCGCGCAGTCGATGCACTCGTCGGGGTCGATCGTGAGGAAGTTCGGGCCCTCACGGAAGCAGTCGACGGGGCAGACGTCGACGCAGTCGGTGTACTTGCAGCGAATGCACGATTCGAGAACGACGTGGGTCATGGGCGATGCGGGGCGGGGGCTGCCGGGTCGGCAGTCAGAGCGGGGATTTTAGGGCTAGGCCGTCGTCCGTAGGTCCCGGGCCGCAGGGGTGGCCGCGAGGCGTATCGCGTCGCCCCGATGCACGGACGCCAGCGGCGCGGCACCGGCGCCCACCGTCACGACCGTCGGCCTTCCGGCGTGGAGCAGGGCGGCCTCGGCCAGCGTTGCAAGCGAATGGTCGCTCTGCAGCTGGTCGGGCCATCCGGCTCGCGAGACCACACTGACCGGCACCGCGTCGGACCAGCCCGCGTCGCGCAGTCGGCGGCTCAGTGCGGCCAGCTGCCGGCCGGCCATGTAATAGACCTCGGTGTCGGACCTGCGGCCCGCTTCGAGGCGGCCTTCGCGGGTCATCGCGGTGGCCAGCGTGACGCTGCGGCCGCTGCCGCGCCGCGTCAGCGGGCGCCGGGTCGCGGCGGCCGCGGCGATGGCCGCGGTCACGCCGGGGACGACCTCGGATTCGATCCCGGCCGCGGCCAGCGCCTGCAGCTCTTCCTCGAGGCGACCGAAGATGCTCGGATCGCCGCCCTTGAGACGCACCACCACGCCCTCCTGACCGGCGTGGTGAACGAGCAGGGCGTTGATCGTGTCCTGTCCGGTGCTTTCGCCGGCGGGGAAGGGTGCGGCATGCGCGACGCCGCTGAATCCGCGCTTGCCGACGTCGATCCAGCGTGCCTTGGGCGCATAGACCCGCAGCGCGGTGTCGGTGAGGGCGTCGAACAGCACGACGTCCGCTTCCGCGAGGCGCTGAGCGCCGCGCACGGTGATCAGGTCGGCCGAGCCCGGACCCGCGCCGACGAAGACGACGCGGCCCATCAGGCGCCCCTGATGCCGACGAGTTCGGCGCGGCGTCGGGCGAGAGCTTCGGCCGTTCCCGGCGGCCGCGCGAACAGCGGCAGCGCCTGGTCGACGTCACCCTGGTAGTGACCGGGGAAGAAGCGGAGCGCCCGCCGCGCCACATCTTCCGACTGGTCGGCACGCAGAACCACGGCGTCGAAGCCGGTGCGCGCCAGCAGCGGCAGCATGTCGACCAGGACCTCGCCGGTCGCGCGGATCTCGCCGGCATAGCGCCAGCGCGCCCGCAGCAGTCGTGCCTGACTGTAGGCGCGGCCGTCGACCCACTTCGGGAAGTGGAGGGCGATGACGGCCAGTCGCGTCAGGTCGTCGGCGAGAGACTCGACCTCGAAATCGTTCGCCAGCGAGAGGCCGACCGGCACATCCCGCGGCCATCCGCCGCGCACCGCGTGCCATCGGGCGATCTCGAGGAGCTGGTGGGGTGACGGTGCGATGACGGTCGTCGCGCCTTCGACGTCGGCACCGTGCCACGGGTCATCCTGCGGGTTGATGAATCGCATCCGGGCTTCCGACGTGGAGTTGTGATGCGCGTTCATGCGGCGTGCGCGAGCGCGGTGCTGCGGCGCACCGCGTTCGCGGAAGACTTGAACGCGTCGATGCCGACGCGGCGGACCGTGTCGATGAAATGCTCGTTCGCGGCGCGGCGCTCGCGATAGGTCTCGATCACGGCCTCGATCACGTCCGGCACTTCGTCGGCGGCGAACGACGGGCCGATCACCTTGCCGGCGACGGACGCGCCGCTCAGCGTCGAGCCGTCGGAGCCGCCGAGCGTCACCTGGTACCACTCGGCGCCGTCCTTGTCGACGCCGAGGATGCCGATGTGGCCGCTGTGGTGGTGGCCGCAGGAGTTGATGCAGCCGCTGATGTGCAGGTCGATGTCGCCGATGTCGTGGATCTCGTCGAGGTCGGCGAAGCGCTCGGTGATCGCCTCGGCCACCGGAATCGAGCGCGCGTTGGCGAGGCCGCAGAAGTCGCCGCCGGGGCAGGCGATCATGTCGGTCAGCAGCCCGATGTTCGGCGTGGCGAAGCCGGCGTCGCGGGCGGCGATCCAGAGCGCATGCAGATCGGTCGCACGCACCCACGGCAGCACCAGGTTCTGGTCGTGGCTGACGCGCAGTTCGCCCTGGCTGTAGCGTTCGGCCAGCGCCGCCGCCTGTTCCATCTGGTCGGCGGTGGCGTCGCCGGGAGGCTGGCCGGAGCGCTTGAGCGACAGCGTCACCGCGCGATAGCCGCGCAGCCGGTGCCCCTGGACGTTGCGCTGCAGCCAGCGCGCGAAGGCCGGCGCGGTGTCGGTGCCGCCGGGCACATCCTCGTCGCTCTCGACGACGCCTGCCGGGAGGCCGAAGCTCGCGGCCACGCGGTCGAACTCGGCCTGGGTGACCAGATGGGCGCTGCCGTCGATGTCGCGCTCGAGGATGTCGAGGAACTCGCGATTCACGGCGTCGATGAACTTCGCGCCTTCGGCCTTGACGAGGATCTTGATGCGCGCCTTGTAGATGTTGTCGCGCCGGCCGTAGCGGTTGTAGACGCGAACGATGGCCTCGATGTAGATCAGCACCTGCTGCCAGGGCAGGAACTCGCGGATCGTCGTGCCGATCACCGGCG
Organism: Burkholderiales bacterium; assembly: GCA_038318385.1. Classification (GTDB taxonomy): domain Bacteria; phylum Pseudomonadota; class Gammaproteobacteria; order Burkholderiales; family Burkholderiaceae_C; genus Schlegelella_A. The sequence continues at coordinate 6,530 of JBBQCD010000025.1, forward strand.
TGCGGCCCATTCCGCCGCCGACCAGCACCTTGAAGCCGACCTCGCCGGCGGCGCTCTTCCGCAGTTGCAGGCCGATGTCGTGCCAGGCGATGGCGGCGCGATCCTCGGCCGCGCCGGTGACGGCGATCTTGAACTTGCGCGGCAGGAACGCGAACTCCGGGTGCAGCGTGCTCCACTGCCGCAGGATTTCGCAATAAGGGCGCGGATCGACGACCTCGTCGCGGGCGACGCCGGCGAGGGCGTCGCTGGTGATGTTGCGGATGCAGTTGCCGCTGGTCTGGATGCCGTGCATGTCGACAGCCGCCAGCGCATCCATCACGTCGGCGGCACGCCCCAGCGGGATCCAGTTGAACTGCAGGTTCTGGCGCGTGGTGAAGTGGCCGTAACCGCGGTCGAACTCGCGGGCGATGCCGGCGAGCGCGCGCAGCTGCGAAGCACTCAGTTCGCCATAGGGCACGGCGATGCGCAGCATCGGCGCGTGGCGCTGGACGTACCAGCCGTTCTGCAGCCGCAGCGCCTTGAATTCTTCCTCCCCGAGCTGGCCGCTCAGGTGGCGGTCGAGCTGGTCCCGGAACTGCGCGGCGCGCTGCTGGACGAACAGGCGGTCGAAGGCGGTGTACTGGTACATCGCGGCACTGTAGGGAGGGCCGCCTGGTCTGGGAACGATTGTTGTGTTGATTGGTTATCCCGCCCTGGCATAAGGGCAGCTGCGCCGGGCGTCGCCTTTAGCATGCGAGGATGTCGATTCGATCTCCCGGCGACTGTGCCGGTACTCGCGCAGCGCTCGAAAGGCGCGCGCTGCTGGCGGCCGGGGCCGGACTGGTGCTGATGCTCTCCGGGTGTCAAAGCCCGCCCAAGCCGCCCGCTGCTCCGCCGGTCCTTCCGCCCGCACCTCCGCCAGCACCGCTGCCGCCGATTCCGCCACCCAAGCCGCCGCGGATCGGCCTGGCGCTCGGTGGCGGGGCGGCGCGGGGCTTCGCCCATATCGGTGTGATCCAGGTGCTGGAGGAAGCGGGCCTTCGGCCCGACCTCGTGGTCGGCACGTCGGCTGGCAGCCTCGTCGCTGCGCTCTACGCGTCGGGAAAGAGCGGCGCTCAGCTCGCCCGCCTCGCCGACGACATGGACGAGAGCGCGCTCACCGACTGGTCGTATCCCGGCCGCGGGCTGATTCGCGGGGAGGCATTGGCGCGCTTCGTGCGCACGCAGACGGCAGGACGCACGATCGAACAGATGCCGATGTCGCTGGGCATCGTCGCGACCGACCTGGACAGCGGCAAGGGAATCCTGTTCCAGCGCGGCGATACCGGCACGGCAGTGCGCGCGTCGAGTGCGGTGCCGGCGGTCTTCCAACCGGTGCGCATCGGCGAGCGCGAGTATGTCGACGGCGGCCTGGTCGCCCCGGTGCCGGTGCGTTACGCCCGCCAGATGGGTGCCGAACTCGTGATCGCCGTCGACATTTCGGAGCAGCCGGACGGCAACCCCACCGGCGACGCGATGCGCATGCTGCTGCAAACCTTCGCCATCATGGGGCGCAGCATCAACAGCTTCGAACTGCGCGAGGCCGATGTCGTCCTCAAGCCGCGGCTCACCGGCTTCGCCAGCGCCGATTTTTCGCAGCGCAAACGCTCGATCGGCGCCGGTCGGGAGGCGATGCTCGAGCACCTCGGCGAACTGCGGGGTCGGCTGGTCGCGCTGAGCCACTGACAGGCCGACGGAGAGAAGCTCGCAGCGTGAGCCACGGAAGACGAATGGCAGTCCAGGGTCGCCAGGTTTCAGCGGTCGCGAAACAACGGCCCGGAGACCCGGCTCGATGGACGAAAAAAAACGGCCCGGAGAACCGGGCCGTTTCAGTCTGGCTGCGCGGCCGGATCAGGCGGCGCGCTTGGACTTCGGCGAAGCGGCGCGGACGGCCGTCGTCGACAGGGCCTGGAAGTTGGCTTCGGCCACGTCGGCGGCTTGCTTGGTCGCCTTCTGGACGCCGTCGTAGGCGTTGGTCGCGGCGGCAACAGCCGACTTCACCAGCGCAACGACGTTCTCGGTGCCGGCCGGCGCGTTCTTGACCGCGGTGTCGACCACGGACAGGAACTTCGCTTGCGCTTCCGACGTGGTGGCTTCGGCGACCTTCGTCACTTCGGCGTTCGTGGCGGCGGCGATTTCATAGACATGGCGGCCGTAAGCGGCGGCCTTCTCGGCGGCGGGCTGCATCATGCCGGCTTGCAGGGCCATCAGTTCCTGCGCGTCCTTGACGGACATCGCGGCACGGGTGGCGTCGGCGGCTTCGCTCATCGCGGCCTTGGCGGTTTGCAGGTTCAGTTCGACGATCTTCTCGACGCCTTCGAAAGCCTTGTTGGTGAGGCCGTAGAAGATTTCGAAGTTGGTCTTTTGGGTCGCGAGGACTTGTTCGACGGTAATCATGTGTAGCTCCAGTCAGTGGCGGGGTGGTTAAGCGTTTCGGCAGGTTATGCTGCACTGCAACATGAACGAATTATAGAGAGTCGAACGAGGCTTGCAAGGGGTTTTTGCTGCAATGCAGCAGATTAGGTGCCACCCCCTAGAAATGCCCGTCACGGGCGTCAACCCCCGTCACGTCCCTCTAAGGTGTAGCGCCGGGCCGTCAAGGGGGAAGCACGGGGCGCGACACGCGGTCACACGGACCGACGCGACAATCGCACGGACTCATGCAGGCCTTCGTTTTCGACCACTACGCGTTGCCGCTGCCCCCGGGCCACCGCTTTCCGTCCGGCAAGTACCGGCTGTTGCGCGAGCGTCTCGCCGACCATCCGGGGCTGCGATTGCACGAGGCGCCTCCAGCCTCTGACGGCGAGCTTGCTCTGGCCCACACCCCCTCCTATGTCAGCGCCGTCACTGGCGGACATCTCGACGCGCGCCAGCTCCGCGAGATCGGCTTTCCCTGGAGCCCGCAGATGGTGGAACGATCGCGCCGCTCGGTCGGGGCGACCATCGCGGCGGCGCGCGCGGCGCTCGCCGAGGGCGTCGGCCTCAACGTCGGCGGCGGCACGCATCACGCGAGCGCCGAGAAGGGCAGCGGCTACTGCGTCTTCAACGACGTCGCGGTCGCGGCCCGACTGATGCAGGCCGAGCGGCATCGCGCCGCCACACGCAACGACCGGGCTCCCCTGCGCATCGCCGTCGTCGACCTCGACGTCCACCAGGGCAACGGCACCGCATCGATCTTTCGCGACGACGACAGCGTCTTCACGCTGTCGATCCATGCGGCCGGCAACTTTCCCTTCCGCAAGGAGTCGGGCGATCTCGACATCGGCCTGCCCGACGGCTGCCGAGACGAGGCCTATCTCGAGGCCGTGGACGCCGCACTGGCCGAACTCTGGCGCCGCCACGGCGATACGCCACCGGGGCTGATCTTCTACCTCGCCGGCGCGGACCCCCACGAGGGTGACCGCCTGGGGAGACTCAAGCTCAGCGATGCCGGCATGCTGGAGCGCGACCGTCGGGTGCTGGATGCCGCGCGGCAGCGGAGCATCCCGGTGGCGGTATCGATGGCCGGCGGCTACGGTCGGGACGTTCAGGACACGGTCCGGGTGCAGGCCGCCACGGTAGATGCTGCCTGGTCGAGCTGGCGACAGTGGAACAATGCACCCTCATGACCTCCACTGCCCCAGGCGAAGCCAGAGCCATCGACCTCGACACCCACTTCGACGCAGCCGAGACCGTCGCGATCGAGACCGCGATCGAGACCCGGCGTTCGCTGCGTGCGTTCCTGCCGACTCCTGTACCCGAGGCGCTGATCCGGCGCGTGCTGGAGGTGGCTGCGCGAGCGCCCTCGGGCACGAACACCCAGCCGTGGAAGGTCTACGTGCTGAGCGGCGAGGCCCGCCGCGCGTTGTCGCGTCGGATCATTGCCGCCTACGACGATCCTGCCGAGCGCGCCACTCACGCCGAGGAGTACGCCTACTACCCGACCGAGTGGAAGTCGCCTTTCATCGACCGGCGGCGCAAGGTCGGCTGGGACCTGTACGGGCTGCTGGGGATCGGCAAGAGCGACAAGGCGCGGATGCACGCCCAGCACTCGCGCAACTACGATTTCTTCGGCGCACCGGTCGGCCTGATGTTCACGATCGACCGCGTGATGCGCCAGGGCAGCTGGCTCGACTACGGCATGTTCCTGCAGAGCGTGATGGTCGCCGCGCGTGCCCACGACCTGCACACCTGCCCGCAGGCTGCCTTCACCCAGTTCCACCGTCTCATCATGCCGGCGATCGGCGCGCCACCGGAGGAACAGCTCGTGTGCGGCATGTCGCTCGGCTACGCTGACTTCGACGCTGTCGAGAACACTTTGCAGACCGAGCGCGAACCGGTCGACGGCTTCGCACGCTTTCTGGCCTGACTTCGTTCCCGACTCCGTTTCCCGACTTCGCGCGGCCCGCGCACCCCATCGGATCGACACCATGAAGCCCTCCATACTCATCGCCCGCGCCATCTTCGGCGACATCGTCGACCGCCTCCGCGAGCATCTCGACGTCGAGACCAACGACACCGACGAGATCTGGACGCGCGAGGAGTTCCAGCGCCGCCTGCAGGGCAAGTCCGGCGTGTTCGTCACCAGCGGCGAGCGCATCGACGCCGCGCTGCTCGATGCCTGCCCGACGCTGCGTGTCGTCGCCAGCATGGCCGTCGGCTACAACAACATCGACGTTCCAGCCTGCACCGCGCATGGTGTCGTCGCCAGCAACGCCCCGGACGTGCTGACCGAGACCACGGCCGACCTGGGTTTCGCCCTGGTGTTGGCCGCGGCGCGCAGGCTTGCCGAAAGCGAACGGTTCCTGCGCCGCGGCGAATGGCAGGGCTGGAGCGTCGACATGTTCGCCGGCACGGACGTGCACGGCGCCACGCTCGGCATCCTCGGCATGGGGAGGATCGGCCAGGCGATCGCGCGGCGCGGCGCGCTCGGTTTCGGCATGCCGGTCATCTACCACAACCGCAGTCGACTCGATGCCGACATCGAGGCGCGCCTGGGGGCGCGTCTCGTCGACAAGGAAACGCTGCTGCGAGAGGCCGATCACGTGGTCGTCGTCGTGCCTTACAGCGCGGCCACGCATCACCTGGTGGGCGCCGCCGAGCTGGCCCTGATGAAGCGGACGGCGACGCTCGTCAACATCGCGCGCGGGGGGCTGGTCGACGACGTCGCGCTGGCCGAGGCCCTGCGCGAACGGCGCATCGCCGCAGCTGGACTCGACGTCTTCGAAGGTGAGCCGGCGGTGCACCCGGAACTGCTGGCCGTGCCCAACGTCGTTCTCACGCCGCACATCGGCAGCGCGACGCTGCCGACGCGGCATGCGATGGCCAGCCTCGCCGCCGACAACCTCCTGGCGCTGCTGGGTGGCGAAGAGGTCCGCCGCCGACCGCCGACCGCCCTCAATCCGGAGGTGCTCCAGCGCAGCGAGAAGCCGGACCCCGAGGCGGCTCCGAAGGCGAAATGAGTGGCGGGTGATGGCACCGGATCGGTGCTGCTTGCGCCTGTGTCGCCAAGGCACGAAGCGCTGAGCCCGTGCCCACGCTCCTCGGCACGACTGTAGGAGCGGACCCACGCCGGTGGGCGGCCGTCACCGATGGCGACGACCGGCTCGCGACCGCAGACTGGGCCGCTCGTGGTCGTCGGGCGAAGGAGCAGGTGTGGGAAGCAGCAGGAGATGGTTGACAGTCTTCGGCGGCGTCGTCCTCGCCATTGCACTTGCCGTGGGCCTGGCGGAAGCCGCCGGTTGGCCGTTCCTGGTCGGGCCGGCGCAGCGCTGGGTCGCCGCGAAGCTCGACCGGCGCATCGCCGTTTCCAGCGACGCCGAAGAGGCCGGACGGGTGCGCATCGGCTTGCTCGGCAGCGTCCGCGTGGAGGCCCTGCTGCTTGAGATCGGCGCTCCGGCGTGGAGCGACGAGCCGTACATGGTTCGTGCGAACAATGCCGACCTGGTGCTGGCCTATGGCGACCTGTGGCGCGCGTGGCGAGGCGAGCCGTTGCGCATCCGGCGGCTGCGTGCCGATACGCTGGACGCTCGCATCGAACGCCTGGCCGATGGCCGCGCTTCTTGGCAATTCGGCCCGCCGACCGCACCTGATCCCGAACATGTCGCACGCCTCCCGTCCTTCGGCGAATTGCGCGTGGGTGATGGCAAGGTGGTGTTTCGCGATGCGATCCTCGAAGCCGACCTCGACGCGCGCTTCTCTCTCACCGAGCGCGCGGGGGCCTCGGGCGTCGGCCGTCGTTCCGCTGCCGCATCTCCCGGGAGCAGCGCTGCGTCGGGGGTGCGAGGAACCGCTGCATCGACGCCGTCGGCTGCGCGGACCGCAGCGCCCGCGTCGGAGCCCGCATCGGCGTCCGACTCTGGCACTGTCGCGGGCGCGGCAGGCTCGTCGGGTCTCGAACTGCACGCCACCGGCAAGTACCGCCGACTGCCGCTCAATATCGACCTGACCACGTCCGGTGTCCTCGATGTGGTCGGCCCCGACGGCGACAAGCTGTCGCAGCCGGTGAAGCTTCTGGCGACGATCGGTCGGGCCCGCCTTCGCTTCGAGGGCGTCGCCGGCGATGCCCTGCACCTGGCGCGGCTCAAGGGCCGCTTCGACGTGACCGGGCCCTCGCTCGCGGCTGTCGGCGATCCGCTGGGTGTCACCTTGCCGACGACCGGTGCCTTCCAGACCCGAGGCACGCTCGAAAAGCAGGGCGAGGTGTGGAAGGCCGACTTCGACGAAGCGGCGATCGGCGAGAGCCGCCTCGACGGCTCCTTCACCTTCGACCGTCGGCCGGCGACGCCACTGTTGTCGGGGCGGCTCGGGGGTTCCCGCCTGGTCCTCGCCGATCTCGGTCCGGTCGTCGGCGCAGCAGCACCCGCGGCGGCCCCCGCGAAAGACGATGCCAGCCGACGCCGGGTGCTTCCCGACCGGGAATTCGATCTCCCGTCGCTGCGGGCGATGGACGCCGATGTCACCGTCGAGATCGCCTATCTCGATCTCGGCACGTCGCTGCTCGAGCCGCTCAAGCCGCTGCGCACCCACCTGCAGTTGCGGGACGGCGTGCTGACACTAAACGACCTGGATGCGCGCACGGCCGAGGGGCGGCTGACCGGCAATCTCAGTCTCGACGGTCGGGCGCAGAAGGCACTCTGGAAGGCAGACCTGCAGCTCGTCGGCGTGCGTCTGGAGCGCTGGCTCCACCAGGGGCGCAAGAACGACGCGCCGCCCTATGTCAGCGGCTTCATGGACGGCCAGGTGAAAGTCGCGGGCGCCGGCCGATCGACCGCCGAGATCCTCGGCAGTCTCGACGGCGCGATGCGCTTTCACTTGCGCAACGCGCGGATCTCGCACCTGGCGGTCGAGGCGGCGGGGCTCGACCCGGCGCAGGCTCTCGGTGTGATGTTCAAGGGCGACGAGGCGCTCGCCATCCACTGCAACGTGGCGGACATGGGGGTGGCGAAAGGGCTCGCGACACCTCGCATCTTCGTCATCGACACCGACGACTCGACGATCTGGATCACCGGCTCGCTCTCCCTGCGCACCGAAGCCCTCGACCTGACCGCGGTGGTGTCGCCGAAGGACTTCAGTCCGCTGGCGCTGCGCACGCCGATCCATGTCAAGGGAACGTTCTCGAACCCGGCCATCTCGATCGACAAGGCGCGCCTGGGCGCAAAGGTCGGTGCGGCGGCCCTGTTGTCGCTGCTGAATCCGCTGGCGGCCCTGATCCCCTTCATCGATCCCGGCGCGACCGAGGACGCGAAGAAAGCGGCAGCGCAGTGCTCGTCGCTCGCCCAACGCAGCAATCTCGCAAAAGTCGATCAACCTGCGCCCGCCAAGACACCGAAGAAGTGAGTGCGCCGGCGCCGTAGGAGCCACCCTACGGGGCCTCGCGCCGGCGTCCGCTGGAAGGCGCGACACCGCAACCGGATAGTCTGTCGGGTCGCTTCAGAGGAGTTGCCTGCCATGATCCAGAGATCCTTCGTGAACTGCGCCATTGCCGGGGGCGCGCTGTGCGCGAGTTTCGCGGTGCTGGCGGCACCGATGACGCGCGACGAGTACCGAGTCACCAAGGAACGCGTGGAGGCGGAATATCGGGACTCCAAGGCGGCGTGCGATCGTTTCACCGACAACGCCAAGGACGTCTGCCGACTGGAGGCGAAGGCCCGCCAGAAGGTCGCGACTGCCGAGCTCGAATTCAACCGCAGCGGTAAACCGAAGGACGCCACGCGACTCGCCAAGACGCGCGCCGATGTGGCGTTCGATGTCGCGCGTGAGCGTTGCGACGATCGCACCGGCAAGGACAAGCAGATCTGCCTGCAGGAGGCGAAGACGACCCACGAGAAGGCGATCGCCGACGCCAAGGCCGACGAGAAGGTGAGCGAGGCGCGTCGCGATGCCGCAGCCGACAAACGCGAGGCCGAGTTCAACCTCGCGAAGGAGAAGTGCGAGGCGCTGGCCGGCGACAACAAGACAGCTTGCATGACCGACGCGCGGGCGCGCTACGGCCAGAAGTGACGTGGCGCTGACGCAGACGCCGGGCGCCTGGCGTCTGGTTGTTTATTTGCCCGCGGGCTTCGCCGGGCGGTTGAGAGCCGGGTCCTCGCCCTTGGCGTGCGACTTGCCTTCGCGCTCGGCGCGCTTCATGGCTTCGGCTTCGTCGGCACTGCCGGGTTTGGCCGCTCGCGCGGCATCCTCGACCTTGCCTGAATGCGCGAACTTCTCCACCGCCTGGTCGTAGCGGCGGGCGGCCTCGTAGTCGCCTTCGCCCTGGACCTTGCTGCCGGGATTGTCGTTGTTGTCGGTGGGTGAGTTGCTCATGCGATCTCCAGGTGGGTTGGAAGGTGGAATGCAGCGGCCGGCGACGTCAGTGGCGGCGGCCGTGATGGAAGAGGCGGGTCACGGCAACCAGGACGAACGCTCCGAGGAGCGAAATCCCGATGGAAAACGGATCCAGTTCGAGCTGGTTGATCGCGCGTGTGTCGATCAGCGGAGCGGCGAACCATCCCGCGAGAAACGCGCCGACGAGTCCGAGGACGATGTTGAGGACGATTCCCTGGCGGGCTCCCGTGTGCATCGCCAAGCTGGCAAGCCACCCTGCGAGTGCACCGACGACCAGCCAGACGATCAGGTTCATTGACACTCCCATCGATTCCCGTCGGCGCGGTTCGCCGACGACGCTCACTGATTGCAAGCCTAGTCGCGTCCGACCGCCTCCGTCAGAGGCTGAAGGGCGGTCTGTCGCCGGAGTCGGTTCCGTTCACAGGTAGGAGCGGGCCTACAACGACCTCACGCAGCGGCGCGCAGAGCGGTGTCGGTGACCTCTTCCGTGATCACATCGAAGCGCCAGAGGGCCTGCGACCCGAACCCCATCGTGATCGGCACGTCGGCGGCATCGCGCCCGCGCGCCATCACGATCCTGCCGATACGCGGTGTGTTGTGACGAGCGTCGAAGGTGTACCAGCGATCGCCGAGGTAGGCCTCGAACCATGCGCTGAAGTCCATCGGCGCCGGCACCGGAGGCACGCCGATGTCGCCGAGATAGCCGGTGGTGTAGCGCGCCGGAATGTTCATGCAGCGGCAAAGCGTCACCGCGAGATGGGTGAAGTCACGGCAGACGCCCACCTGTTCGCGGAACCCTTCGAGCGCGGTCCGGGTCGGTCGAGCCGACTGGTAGTCGAACCTCAGGTGCTGGTGGACGAAATTGCAGATGGCCTGCACGCGCTCCCAACCCGGCGCGACCGACCCGAACCGGTTCCATGCGAACGCGAGGAGTTCGCTGTCGACTTCGCAGTAGCGACTGGGCAGCAAGAACTGCAGCGTGCCGAGCGGCAGCGTTCCGGGGTCGTGCTGCCGAGCGTTCCGATCGATCCTGTCGGGTTCGCCGCTGTCGCGCACATAGGCCAGGTTGGTGAAACGCACCGACTGCACGCCAGCCGGCACATCGACCCGGCCGCAATGGTTGCCGAACGCGTCGAGGTATTCCTCGGTGCGCAGGCCGTCGCCGACGCTGAGGGTCTCGGGCACGGCGAGGTCGTCGCGCCGCGAGGGATGGACCCGCAGCATGTAGACCAGGGCCATCGGCGAGGCCACGCCGAGTTCGATGTCGTAGCCGATCTTGATGAGCATGCTGGACCTTTGCGAGTCGCCGGTTTTTCCGCGAACGCAAGCGTCGCATGGGCGCGCGCCGGTGGTCGTCCGACGGCGCACGCGTTGGCTGTAGGACGCGTTCGCCTCCACCGCGGTGCATGGTGCGTCCGATCATCGCGCGGCCCCTGTCCGGTGCGTTTCGAGCACACGCGCGGTGCGACGCCGTGCCAGTTCACGCGCCCGTCCTGTTCCCGTGCCGTGTAGGTAGGTTCCCACGGACGCTCGCGACGGTGGCCGGCTTCGCGGTCTTCACCCGATCGCTAACCTGAAGTTCGTCAAGGGGACAAGGATGAAGGTTAGAACGCAGCGACTGGACGAGTTCGTCAGGTGGTTCTTCAATGCGTCGCCGATCTGGGTCGATGAGCGTGATGAGCTTGCCGAGATGAGAGGTGAACCGCCACGGGCGCGGTCTTCGAACCGTCGCTCGCTCGACGATCGCCGGCGGACGCGACCCGAGCCCCGTGGACCCTTGCAACCCGAAGCCGACAAGCGGAGCGATCGTTCATGAACACCTATTCATCCGAATGGCCGAGTAGAGGCTCTTCCGGGTACGCTGCTTCCTCCGGGCGCTGGGGCTCGGCATCGTCGCGGGCCAAGGCGCTTCTCCTCGCGGCGATTGCACTCGCCATCGGTCTGCTCGTCGGTTTCTACGCCGTGGTGGCCGGTGCCGTTCAGCGTGCCGAAGCAGGGCGTGAGCAGCAGCGCGTGGCGCTCGAGCGGCAATTCGTCTGCAGCGCCTTTTCCACGTCGTCCTCGCGTGACCTGTGCCTGCTGACGGTCTCGCGGCATGCGGCCCACGGTGCGGTGGTTCACGCCCTCTACGAGCCGGAGAACACGGCGAGTCGCCACCCGTCCCGAGGTCGGCTCACCGCAGGACTTTGACCCGCGAATCGGGGGTCGTCACCTTCGGCAGGAAACGTCTGCTAGCGTCGCTGGCCTGCTAGCATCGTCCGCGCGCGGCTGCCTTTCGGCGGCCGGGCATCCCCCGATGCGTGTCAGGCACGGTACGGGAATGAGCATGCGAGAGAGGCGTGCAGGCGAGACCGGGGCCACACCGGCGAAGCAGATGGAGGGGTCGACGTGACGAGGCCAGAAGATGCGCTGGTGGTCTGCGAGCGCTGCGGAAAGCCGCATCGAAGGGTGCCGCTCGCTCCCGGTGCCACTGCCACCTGCACGCGCTGCGAGGCCGTCATCGGGCGCGGACACCGCATCGGCATCGAGAGCGTGCTGGCCCTGACCGTCGCGTCCCTCATCGTCTTTCTCATCGCCAGTTCGACGGACGTGCTGGCGATCCGGCTCGGCAGCACGACGGCGACGACGACCCTTCCGGGCGCCGTCGGCGCCGCCTGGAACGAGGGCGAGCACCTCATTGCCGTCCTCACCGCGCTGACGGCCATGGTGGCTCCGGCGCTCTACATCGGCCTGCGCCTTTACGTGCTGGTCCCTCTCACCGCCGGGAAGGTGCCATTCGGATTCGGTCCGGTCGTGCGACTCCTGCACCAGGCTTCGCGCTGGAGCATGGTGGAAGTGCTGACCGTCGCCGGCCTGCTGTCGCTCGTGAGACTGGCGGCGCTGGCCGATGCCTCTCCGGGTCCCGCCATGTTCGCGCTCGGGACGCTGACGTTCCTGTTCGCGGCGATCGAGCAGGCCGGGTTGCAGCATCTTTGGTCCTACGTGCCATGAACAGCGCCGTCCTGCCCGGCAACGCTCGGCCCGCCGACGATGACGATTCGCCCCTCGATGCGGCTTTCCTCGGCTGCGACAGTTGCGGGCTGGTCTCGCATGCCCTCCCGGGTCGGCGACAGCGGCGGGGAACCGAGTTGCGCTGTGCGCGCTGTGCCCACGTGCTGCGCCACGAGAAGCCCCAGGCGGTGCAGCGCACCTGGGCCTGTGTCGTGGCCGCGGCGGTGCTCTACATTCCGGCCAATGCCTTGCCGGTGATGACCACGACCTCGGCATTCGCCACCACCAGCCACACGCTGCTCGGCGGAATCCACGAACTCTGGATCGATGGCGCGTGGGGGCTGGCACTCATCGTCTTCATCGCCAGCATCGCGGTCCCGGTGCTGAAGATCGCCGCCCTCGGATTGCTGGCCTGGAGCGTGCGCAAGGCGCCGCGCTGGCGCCGTATCGAGCGCGCCCGGCTCTTCCGCCTGATCGAGACCGTCGGTCACTGGTCGATGCTCGACGTCTATGTGGTCGTCCTTCTTGCGGGCAGCGTCCGCTTCGGCTCGCTCGCCAGTGCGCAGGCCGAGCCGGGGCTGCTCGCCTTCGCCGCCGTCGTCGTGCTGACGATGTTCGCGGCACACAGTTTCGATCCCCGCATGATCTGGCGCGATCCGCGTGGCCATGAGTGAGCCGATCGCCGATCGGCCGCCGGAGCCGCCTGGGGACGCGTGGCAGGACATCCCGCGTCCGCAGGTCGCGCCACGCCGGCGGCTGGGCGTGTCGCTGGTCTGGCTGGTACCGCTCGTCGCCCTGGCGATCGCGGCGTCGCTCTTCGTGCGGTCGGTCATCCTCATTGGTCCGCGCATCGACATCGAATTCGCGACCGCCGACGGCATCGAGCCGGGCAAGACCGAGGTCCGCTACAAGGAAGTGGCCATCGGGCGCGTCGAGTCGGTGTCGCTGCGCGGCGACCGCAAGCGGGTCATCGTCACCGTCCGGCTGGATCGATCGGCGGCTGGGTTCGCCGTCGAGGACACCTCGTTCTGGGTGGTGAAGCCGCGGGTGGGTGCGGGGGGGATCAGCGGTCTCGGGACGCTCCTCTCCGGGGCTTACATCGGAGCTGACGCCGGTGTCTCGGCGGTCACGCGTGACAGCTTCGTCGGCCTCGAGGCGCCGCCCTTCGTGTTGCGCGGGGAACCCGGCTCGATCTTCGTGCTGCATGCGGACGACCTCGGGTCCCTCGATGTCGGCTCCCCGGTTCTCTACAAGCGCACCCGCGTCGGCCGGGTCGTCGGCTACACGTTCGACCCGGTCAAGGACGACCTCGCGATCCGCATCTTCGTCGAAGACCCGTACCAGGCCCTGGTGGCCCCCCAGGCGCGTTTCTGGAATGCCAGCGGCATCGATGTCAGGCTCAATGCCAGCGGCCTGACGATCAACACCCAGACGCTGGCCTCGGTCATCGCCGGCGGCGTCGCCTTCGAGATTCCCGCCGGATCTCCACGGTCCGCACCGGCGGCCTCGGAAAGCAGCTTCGTGCTGTTCAGCGACCGTCGATCGGCCCTGGCGCCGGAGGACGGCTCCCCCGTCGCCGTGCGGATGGTCTTCGACCAGACCGCGCGCGGACTCTCGGACAACGCACCGATCGACTTTCTCGGCGTCGAGATCGGCCGCGTGCGCAGCGTGCAGCTGCAGTACGACGCCAAGCGCCAGCGCTTCCCGGTGCGCGTCACCGCGGAGATCTTCCCGGTACGTCTCGGAGCGGTTCGCAGCGCGCTCTTCACCGGGAAGGAGGGCGACCCCGCCGCGGAGGCGGAGGTCGTGAAACGCCTGATCGAGAAGGGCCTCTCGGCGCAGATGCGCACCGGCAACCTTCTCACGGGCCAGCTGTACATCGCTCTGGAACTCGGGAAGAAGTCGCCGAGCGTCAAGCCCGAGGTCGTCGACGGCATGATCGAAGTTCCGACCGTGCCGGGCGCGCTGTCCGAACTCCAGCCGCAGATCGCCGCGATCGTCAGCAAGCTGAGCCGGGTGCCGTTCGACGAGATCGGGACCAGCCTGCAGGGCGCATTGACGAGCGCACAGGGGACGATGACAGGTGTGCAAGAGCTGTTGAGCGACGTGAAGCAAACCTTGAAGGGTGCCGACAAGGCCATCGCCCAGCTGACGCCCGAGGCCCAGAAGGCGCTCGCGGAGGTCCGGGCGACGCTGACGAAGGCGCAGACGTCGCTGGAAAATCTCGATCGCAGCGTCACCGACCCGAATGCGCCGTTGCAGCGCAGCGTCGACGACACCCTGCAGGAGCTGCAGCGTGCCGCCCAATCGATGCGGGTGCTGTCCGACTACCTGCAGCTGCACCCGGAATCGCTGCTGCGCGGCAAGCCACCGGATCCGGTGCTGCCGTCGACCGGAAAGAGACCCTGATGAGCGCATCTGCAATCCGTGCCCGGTGGCTGGGTCGATCCTCGTCCTCGAGCAGAGTGATGGTTGTTGCCGTGTGCCTGGCCCTTGGCGCTTGTGCGACACCCCAGGCGCCCCGTTACCACACGCTGCTGCCGGCCGAGGCGCCGGTGCCGCTGGCTGGAGCCGGTGTCGTCACGGGCACGGGACCGGCGATCTTTCTCGAGCCCGTGCGGGTGCCGGTCCAGGTAGACCAGCCGCAGTGGCTCGTCCGCATGGGCGACGACTCCCTGGCACTGCTGGAACAGGAGCGCTGGGCAAGCCCGCTGCGCGACGAGTTCCGGCTGGCACTGCGGGAAATCCTGGCACGTCGGTTCGGAGCCGTCGAAACCCGATCCGCGGCACCGGGCCTGCCGCTGTGGCGCGTCCGTGTCGACGTGACCCGCTTCGAGTCCATCCCCGGGGAGGCGCGGCTGGAGGCCACCTGGAGCCTCACGCCGCGCAGCGCCGAGGCGCCGGCGCTGCGCTGCTCGGCAACCCTGCACGAGAGCGCGGGGCCGGGCATGCCAGCCCTGGCGGCGGCTCACAGGCGGGCGGTCGCTCTGCTGGGCGAGGCCATCGGGAAAGGCTTGCTCGCCCTGCAGCAGGGGACGCCGACGCACTGTCCCGCGTGAGCGAGTCGGTCGCTTCCTACTCGCCGAGCGTCCCCCCTCTCACCGGCGATGTCGGCATTTGCCGATGCTGACAACTGGGACGTCCCGGTAACCTTTGTGGATATACGCAGTGGCACACTGCTCTCACGGGGCTCGCATGAAGGCAACTCTCACCTCTTTCACCGCGGCAATCGCGTTGGTCAGCTTCGCCGCCTGCACCCGGCAGACGCCCGATCAGCCCGCAGCCACGGCCAGCGTGGTCGCTCCTGCCGCCTCGGCGCCGTTTCCCTCCGGGCCGGCGTCGGACCCGTCTCTGCCGCCGGCCTCGGTGGTCGCGAGCCAGCCGTTGGCCAGTCCCGCCGTCGACGTACCGGCTTCCTCTGCATCCATCGGGATGTCCGCCTCGGCGCCGATGATGGGTGCGTCCTCTCCGGCCGAGTCTTCGGCGATGGGCGCAAGCCCCGCCGCAAGCCGGCCCTAGCGACTGTCCGAGGCACGGGTGATGGTCCTTCGCACGACTCGCACCGACTGCCTCCAGTGCGTGATCGCTCTCGGCCTGGCCGGGGTAGGCGTCGTTGCCCACGCTGGCGAAGACAGTCCGTCGGGGACGTCGCCGCCCGTTTTTGCGTCCGAACTCGTGGCCGAGTCCGCCATCCCCGGATCCGAGGCGCCCGTCACGACTGCCGATGCGACGCTGGCAAGCGCACCGCCCTCACGGTGGAGCGCGACCAGCGAGTCGCTTCCCGGCGGCTACCGCTGGTCGCTTTCGCGTGGCACGTTCGACCTGGGTCTCCGTTTCGAGTCTTCGTCGCCTTGGCTGCGTCCTCACGACGCCCGTGCCGATGCGGTCGGACCGCTCGTGCCCGCGCTGCCCGCGCTCAGTCTGGGCTTGCGCCACGCGGGGCCGGGGCTTTCGGCCGGATCGCTGCTGAGTCGCAGCTACGGCACATCGGAGAACTACGTCAGCAAGGTCGGCATCGAGTGGAAGCCTGCGGAGTCGCGCGTCAACTTCCTGCGCGAAGGCCTGGGCATTCGACTCGAAGGCAATGACCGCATGACGGTGCGCCTGCGCAAGGGGGTCATCGGCGTCTACATGCATCGCAAGTTCTGACCCTGGCTCGTCGCCGCGCCCAAAAGCAGGAAGCCCCTGACCTCACGGCCAGGGGCTTCCTTGCTGATGGAGTCGAACCGCCAGAGCGGCTCGGACTCGATCAAGGGCGAACGGCGATTTCGTTCTTGACGTTCTTCACGCCCTTGGTGTCGCGGGCGAGGCTTTCGGCCGCCGACTTCTCCAGCGAGTTCTTGGCGAAGCCCGACAGCATCACGGTGCCGTTGAGCGTCTCGACCTTGATGGAGGCCGCATCGACCTGGGTGTCCTTGACCATCTTGGCCTTGACTGCCGTGGTGATGGCAGCGTCGTCGACGTAGGCGCCTACGGTCTCCTGGCCGCGCGTCACGGCGCAGCCCGAAGCGGTGACGAGGATCAGGGCGGTCATCGCGGAAGCGAGGGTGGTTCGAATGTACATGGGGTTCTCCTGCAGGTTGATAAAAGTTATGAGTCGATTGACGGTGAAACTGGCCCCACCATCGACGGGCTGAAATGGCGGAATCAGTGGTCGAGCCAGTCGCTCAGTTCCTCGGCATGCTCCTGCTCCTGACTGAGGATGGACTCGAGCATGCGTCGCGTGGTCGAGTCCTTGTCGCCGACAAGCTTGATCATCTGCGTGTAGGCCTCGATCGCGACCCGCTCGGCAATCAGGTTCTTGCGGATCATCTCGTTGAGATCCGTCGAATCGTCATAGTCGGCGTGGCTGCGAGCGCTCAGGCTGTCTGGTGAGAAATCAGGCTCGCCGCCGAGTTGGACGATGCGCTCGGCGATCATGTCGGCGTGGGCGGTCTCTTCCTGCGCGTGCACCAGGAACTCCTCGGCGATCGCCGGCGACGCCAGGCCCTTGGCGGTGTAGTGGTGCCGCTTGTAGCGCAGGATGCAGACCAGCTCCGTCGCCAGAGAGTCGTTCAACAGGCGAATGATGTCTTCGCGCCAGGGGCCCGCGTAGCTGGGCGTGACCGGGCCCTTGTCGATGCTTTGCTTGGCCGCCTGGATCGCGGCGTCGTCGAGCTTCAAGGCGCCGTCGCGCGCCGGCTGCTGCTTGCTGGAAGGGGGAGCGTTCGGATTCATGCGTGTTTCCGTGAGGGTCCGCGTTGCGCCTACTTCTTTCGGGCGCTGCCGATGCCCACGAGGGCGATCAGCACGACGGCGACGAAGAGGACGAGGAAGACGATGAAGAGAATCTTGGCGAGTCCTGCGGCACCGGCTGCGACGCCCGTGAAGCCGAACAGTCCGGCGATGGCTGCGATGACAGCGAAGATGACAGCCCACTTGAGCATGACGGGGATCCCTGTGATTCGGTGGCCCATGCTTCAGGCAATGCAGGCACTCTACCGACGGGGCGGCAGGTGCTCCATCGGAGCGGCGCGCCCAGAGGTGTAGGACACCACCGCGAGCGCTGCGTTCGGGCAAAAAAAACGCGCCGAAGCGCGTTTTCAAAGGCCCCACGGAGGGAGACCGACCGTGAATCCCGCGCGAGGCGGGAACGGCAAGGGGCCGTTGGGAGGTAATCGTCAGCGCAGGATCGTGTCCGGAGTCCGGGCCCTTTCGGTCCGTGGCACCACTCCCGCGGTAGCCTGCTGAATGTCGGGGTTCGAGACGGCGGGGTTCGAAACGGGACCGCTTCGATCCGCGCGCGCCCGTCCCGCGGAACGGGACGTTGCGGCACCGCCCTTGAACGTCGAAGAGAAGGCATCGAACAACGTGTCGAGCGGCAGTTCGCGCACTGCGCGCATCGCCAGGGCGGGCACGAGGCCGGCAAAGATCGCAGAACGCAGCAGCCAGCGCCACGGCCGGAGGATCGCCAGCACGGCACCGAACGCTGCGGCCGCGAAGACGAGCTTCAGGGGACTCCGCTCTGCGATCGGACCAGCGAATCGGCGCGCGGTGGCCGCGGCGATCCGACCCGCAGGACGCAGGGGGTGCTGATCCCACCAAGATTGCATCGTTTCGACGATGGCACCGGCCCCGGGGAGGCTTCGAACTCGCTCGACGAGACTCTCGGCCCAGCCACCGACTCCCTGTCCCGAAACGCCCGAGGCGGCACCCGTTCGCGGCGTCGGAAGCATCGCCGAGCGGAGCATCGCGCGGGACAGCGCCAGGCGTGCCGCCGCCGAAGCGACGGTGACGGGTGCATTCTCCACAGCGGCAAGCTGCGTCGAAAGCACCGGACTTCTGCCGATTGCGGTATCGGGCGTCGGAGCTGCCGTCGCTGTCATGATGTCGCGCTCACTTCTCGCAGCATCGCCATGTCGGCGCTGAGCTGCTCCTTGACCGTGTCGAAGGGCGCGCTTGCCGGTTCCGTGCGAGCGCGCATGATGCACAGCCCACCGGCAATGAATGGCAGGAGGGGGACGATGACCAGCAGCCAGGGATAGTTCATCTGGTCCCCGGGTACGACCGCGAAAAGCATCAGCGCCACGCCGGTGAACACCAGTCCCGCCGACAGCAGGAACAGCGCGACCGCGTAGTAGAGAACGCGCTCGACCCACATCTTCGAAGTCTTGCCGACCTCTGCACCGACGAGTTCCGCGTAGGCCTCGACATGGTCCCCGAGGAGGTGCGGCTTGGTCGCTATGAGGTGCAGCAACGGATGGATCATGCCCGTGCGTCCTGACGTCTGAGGATTGGGTGCGCCCCGCCCTCTGGCGGGCAGGGCGGACGGAGATCAGTCGCGCGAGCGACCCATCAGGCTGACGAGGCCCATTAGCAGGGCGCCGGTGGCCGCGGCGATCAACATCGACTTGATCGGCTCGTCCTTGACGTAGGCCACCGTCGTGTCGGTGGCGCGCTGCGCCTTGTCACGCAGCTGCTGGGAGCCGTCGCGCACGGCGTCGATACCCTTGCGCGCCGCGGCTTCCGCCTGGGCTGAAACGCGGTTCAGCAACGGCTCGGCCTGATTGCGCAGGTCGTCGACCTTGTTCGACAGGGCGTCGGCCGTGCTGTCGATCGCCTGGTGGGCCGAACGCGCAGCGTTGTCGGCGGTGCTGCCGACGGTGGAACCTACGTTGCCTGCGGGCTGGCCGAATGTCTTGTTGGTCGAGCTGGGCATGTTCATGTGGGATCCTTGCGTTCGATGAAAGGGTGCCGGCCGCTGGAGGCCGAACAGTGCATGCCCGCCGGGTCGGCTGGCGCATTCGAACATTCTGCAACGACATGCTGCTGACGCCGTTAGGGCTACTCGCCGAGCCCCTGTCGGGGGACCGAGCTAGGAGCCGTAGGACTGTACCGACACCGCGAGCGCCGCGAGGCTGGAGCCGGCTGTGGCGTCCCCCGGCTGCGCCACTTCAGTCGTCATTTCCTCCCCGTCTTCGGGGTCCGCAGGCGGCAAGATCGCGACGATGCAGGTTCCCCGTCCGGGTGCCGATTCGATCGCCATCGTTCCGTTTTCGGATTCCACCCGGAACTTCATGCCCAGCAAACCGTGGGTCGCGAGGCGAGGCAGCCGCGTGTCGAAGCCGACGCCGTCGTCGCGCACCGTGATCTCGACCTGATCATCGCCCGCACGCACGCTGACGCGGATCTCGGTCGCCTTGGCGTACTTGGCGATGTTCGTCAATGCTTCCTGGACCAGCCGATACACCGTGAGCTCGGCGGAGGGTCTCAGCGTGACCGGCTGCAGGTCGACGACGGTCGCGATCTCGAGGCGAGCGCTGAATTCCCGCACCAGGATCTCGAGGGCGGCGACGAGACCCAGGTTGCTGAGCGAAGAGGGCCGGAGGTCCTCGATGATTCGCCGCTTCAGCGCGATGCCGCTGTTCAGGGCCTCGTTCAGGTGCGCCATCCGCTCGGTCACCTCAGGCGTGGCCGCCTTTCCGAGTCGCGACTTGAGGCGGGCGGCGTCGAGCTTTGCGGCGGTCAGCAAGGCACCGAGCTCGTCGTGCAGTTCGCGGGCCAGATGGCGGCGTTCGTCCTCCCGCACCGTCTGAAGGTGCAGCGCCAGTTCCTTGAGTTGCGCAGTCCGCGCTGCGACCTCGACCTCGAGCCGGTCGCGCTCGGCCTGGACGACATCGCGCTGTTGCGAGCGCTGCCGATCGAGCGCGGCGGTCTGGCGCAGGTACATGAAGAGGGCGAGCAGGCTCAGGGCCGTCATCGCGGTGACGCCGATGCGGTTGAGCAGGAGCGTCTGGTAGATGCTTTGCCGGTCGTTGGCAACACGCAGCGTCTCCAGCATCAGCAACTGTTCCGAGAGGTCGCGGATCGCGTCCATCTTCTCCTTGCCGATGTTCGAGAGCACGAGTTCGCGCCACGCATCGGGGCTGCCATGGTCGCGCAGGTCGATGGTCGTCTGCAACTCGGAGAACTTCTCCGCGGTCAGTTCGTCGAGGCGTCGAGTCAGATCCGTCGCCGCCGCGTCGGCGGCATAGCGCTTTCGCAGGAACTCGAGGGAGTCGCGGGCGCTGACCCGGCCGTCGAGATAGGGTCGCAGGTAGTCCGGGCGACCGGTGATCAGGTAGCCACGCTGCCCGTTCTCGGCATCCGCCAGGCTGTGGCGCAAGATCTCGATCTGGCCACGGGCGACACCGCGCGCGCCCAGTGAATCGAGCGTCGCCTTGGCGTCCTGGTACGACGCTTCGCTGATCCAGAACATGGCCAGTGCCGTGAGGGCGGCCAGCGGGAAGGCGAAGGGGCTGCCCCGCAACCGCGAAATCAGGTCTCGGAGCATCGCTTGCCTCTAAACTTGCGGATACTCACGCTGGGGAGCTGTACACCATGATCAGAGTTGCCATCATCGACGACCACGCCATCGTGCGTGCCGGACTTCGCCAGTATTTTTCCGATCAGGTCGATCTGACCGTCGTCGCCGAGGCTTCCAATGGTCGCGAAGCCCTGGACATCGTCCGCAAGGGCCAGGTCGACGTGATGGTCATGGATCTGTCGATGCCCGACCAGAGCGGTGTCGATGCCCTGGCAGCGATCAAGGCGCGCGCGCCCGACCTGCCGGTCCTGATTCTCAGCGGCTTCCCGGAAGAGCATTACGCGACCACGCTGCTGCGCCAGGGCGCCGCCGGGTACCTGAACAAGGAATGCGATCCCGAAGAGATCGTCAAGGCCATCCGGACGGTGTATCGCGGTCGCAAGTACATCACCGCAGGCGTTGCCGAACTCCTGGCCGACGGCCTCGGCGGCGGCGTCGACAAGCCGGCGCACGAGCAGTTGTCCGAGCGCGAGTTCCAGGTTTTCCTGCGACTGGCCAAGGGCGAGACCATCGGACACATGGCCAACAGCATGTCTCTCAGCGTCAAGACGGTCAGCACGTATCGCACCCGCGTGATGGAGAAGATGAGGCTCGAGTCGAACAGCGACCTCACGTACTACGCCCTGAAGAATGGCCTGATCCAGTAGCTCAGGCCAAGTGGCCCAGGGCACTGTGACCGGTACTTCCGTCAGCCAGGCGACAGCAGTACAGGATGAGGGCGTCGATCTCGTTGGACTTGTCGAAGACGCGGTCGGCGCCGAGTTCGAGGCACTTGCGTCGCATGTCGGGGGTGGCGTAGTTGCTCAGCACGACCAGTTTGGTGGGCCGGGCTCGCGCCGCCGCTGCCTTGAGGACACCGAGGCCGGAGCCGTTCTTGAGGAAGATGTCGACCACCGCCAGATCGCAGTCGTGCTCGTCGAGCCATCGCACGGCGCTGGCCTCGTCCTCGGCCGTGCCGACCACTTCGATCGGTGCCATCTCCTCAAGCGCGGCGACAAGGTTCTCTCGGATGACCGGGCTGTCTTCGACGATGAGGGCTTTGAGTGGGTTCATGTGGGCCAGGAGCAGCCGAGCGCCGCGAAGTCGAGTTCACGACGCATCGCGTGAATGTCGCGAAGCCGTGCGTCTCGCCCTTCGTCGTGCCAGCGAATTCCCGCTTTCCGAGTCTGCATGGGGCTGTGTGCAGCCACCACCCTGAAAGTACGCTTTGCCATGTCGGACCAATCCTACGCACGCAAGCCTGTGTCCCGTCGGTCTTCTGGTTGCGCATGGTCGTGCCTGCGACTCGTCGTGGTGGCGACCGGCCTAGCCGTCGTCGCCGCGCTGCTGCCCGCCGCCGATGCGCTGGCCGCGCCGATCGTCGTCGGCTCCAAGCGCTTCACCGAGTCGTACGTGCTCGGCGAGATCGTCCGCCAGACGCTCGCGGCGCAAGGCATCGAGGCGGTCCACAAGCAGGGCCTCGGCAACACCGGCATCCTCGAGAGCGCACTGGCCAGCGGCGCGATCGACGTCTACCCGGAGTACACCGGAACGATCGTGCGCGAACTGCTCAAGCGCGAAGGCAATCCCGATCTCGCCGAACTCAATCGCTGGCTCGAGCCGCGCGGCTTCAAGGCGGCCGTTCCCCTCGGGTTCAACGACACCTACGCGCTGGCGATGCTCGAGTCGCGCGCCGAAGCGCTCAAGATCCGCAAGATTTCCGACCTGCTCAAGCCCGAGGCCGCGAACCTGCGCTTCGGGCTTTCCCACGAGTTCCTGCAACGCGCCGATGGCTGGCCGGCGCTGAAGGCCGCGTACCGCTTGCCGCAGCCCGATGCCGGTGGGCTCGATCACGGCCTGGCGTACGACGCTATCGCGGCCGGAACCATCGACTTGATGGACGTGTACTCGACAGACGCCAAGATCGGACGCTTTCGGCTGCGTGTCCTCGAGGATGATCGGGACTTCTTCCCGAAGTACGACGCCGTGCTGCTGATGCGCGCTGCACTCGATCCGGCGCCGCTGAAGCGGCTGGAAGGCAAGATCGACGAGGCGACGATGATCGCGCTCAATGCGAAGGTCGAGCTCGACGGAATGACCTTCGCCGACGCGGCACATGGTTTCGTCGCCGGCACGTCGGCTGCTGCGGCCGCGGCGCCGCGTCTTGCCTTCCTGCAGCGCCTCTTCGCCGCCGACTTCGGTCGCTTGCTGGGCCAGCACCTGCTGCTGGTCTTCGGCTCGCTTGCCCTCGCGCTGGCGGTCGGCTTGCCGCTCGGTATCGCCGCATGGCGCTGGCGTGCCAGCGCCGGGCCTGTGCTCGGCATCGTGGCGGTGTTGCAGACGATTCCATCCCTGGCGCTGCTGGCCTTCCTGATCGCGGTGGTCGGCGGCATCGGCTTCGTGCCGGCCTTGCTGGCGCTCTTCCTCTATGCGCTGTTGCCAATCGTCCGCAACACCCACGCGGGGCTCGGCGGGGTTCCGGTCGGCCTGGCCCAGGCAGCGCTCTCGCTCGGTCTCACGCGTCGGCAGGCGCTGGTGCATGTTCAGTTGCCGCTGGCGGCGCCGACGATCCTCGCCGGCGTCAAGACGGCCGCAGTGATCAATGTCGGCACCGCGACCATGGCGGCCTTCATCGGCGCCGGCGGCTTCGGTGAGCGCATCGTCGCCGGCCTGGCGGTGAACGACACCGCGACGATGCTCGCGGGGGCGTTGCCGGCGGCGGTGCTGGCGCTGGTCGTCCAGGGCCTCTTCGACCTTGCGGAACGGCGCTGGTGGCGCGGTAGCCGCGACGGCGGGTAAGGCGCTCGCAAGGTACTGCCGCCCGGCACTTCGGACGGTCCTGCCGAGCCTCGGCGCACCAGACCGGACTGCGACAATCGAGGGATGACCCTCGAATGGCTGACCCCGGCGCTGCTCGTCCTGCTGTTGATCGTCACCCTCTGGCTCGTCCTGCGCGCGGGACGCGCACCGCTGAAAGGCCTGGCGGACCAGATCCATGGCGCCGTCCGCGCCGACGTCCTGCAGCTCGAGCGTGACCTGCGCGACGAGGTCGCGCGCAGTGCGCTCGGCACGCGTCAGGAGCTGCTGCAGACGCTGACCTCGTTCCAGGGCACGCTGCTGGCCCAGCAAGGCGACGTCGCGCGAACCCAGAACGAGCAGATCGACAGCTTCCGCACCCAGCTCGCCACGACCCAGCAGACCCTTGCCGACACGCTCCGCCAGACAACGCTGACGCTGGCGCAGCAGGCGAGCGGCGCGCGCGAGGCCCAGGACGCGTCGCTCGGGCGCAGCGCCGAGCAGCAGGCCAATTCCCTGCAGCGCTTCGCCGAGATCCTCAACGAGCAGTTGCGGGCGCTGGCCCAGTCGAACGACCAGCGCATGAACGAGGTTCGTGCCACGGTGGAGCAGAAGCTCGCCGCGATCCAGGCCGACAACGAGAAGAAGCTCGAGCAGATCCGCGGCACGGTCGACGAGAAGCTCCACGCCACGCTCGAGCAACGCCTCGGCGAGAGCTTCAAGCAGGTCGCCGAGCGCCTCGAGCAGGTCCACCGCGGACTCGGCGAGATGCAGACGCTCGCCCGCGACGTCGGTTCGCTCTCCCGGGTGCTGAACAACGTGAAGACGCGTGGCACTCTCGGCGAGGTCCAGCTCGGTGCGCTGCTCGAGCAGGTGTTCGCGCCCGATCAGTATCAGCGCAACGTCGAGACCATTCCCGGCAGCAACCAGCGCGTCGATTTCGCCATCCGCCTGCCGGGCCGGCGCGAGGACGGCCAGCCGATGTGGCTGCCGATCGACTGCAAGTTCCCGCGTGACGACTACGAGCGCCTGCTCGATGCCCACGAGCGCGCCGACCGCGAGGGCGTGGAGGCGGCCGGGAAGGCGATCGAAGTGCGGCTGCGCACCGAGGCGCGCTCGATCCGTGCGAAGTACGTCGCCCCGCCGCACACCACCGACTTCGGCATCCTCTTCGTACCGACGGAAGGCCTCTACGCCGAGGCGCTGCGCCGGCCGGGCCTCTTCGAGGCCCTGCAGCGCGACCACCGCATCACCCTGACCGGCCCGACGACCTTGCTGGCGACGCTGACGAGCCTGCAGATGGGCTTTCGCACGCTCGCGCTCGAACGGCGCAGCGAGGAGGTGCGCGAGGTGCTGGGCGCGGTCAAGACCGAGTTCGCGCGTTTCGGCGACGTCCTCGCCAAGACCAAGAAGAAGCTCGACGAGGCCAGCAAGACGATCGATGCCGCCGAGGTGCGGACGCGGGCGATGGCGCGCAGCCTGCGCGATGTCGAGGCGCTGCCCGACGAGCGTGCCCAGGCGCTGCTTCCCGGCAACCTTCCGGGTGATGAGCGCGAGCCTGCGCAGATGGTGCTTCCGGCCGAAGACGAGCCGCTGGCGGATGCTTGAACGGCTCTCGGCCCACGCCCGCATCCTGCTGGCGTTGATCGTCGGCCAGATCTGCCTGCACTCCTGCATGGCCGGCGTGCGCATGGCAGCGCCCTTGCTGGCGCTGCGCGAAGGTCATGCGGAATGGGCGGTGGGCGTGCTGATGGGACTGTTCGCGGCCGCGCCGATCGCCCTCGCGCTGGCCGCCGGGCGGCTGGCCGACCGTCACGGGTACCACCGCCCGATGCGAATCGCCGTCGGCCTCACGGTCACCGGCGGCGTGCTCGCCGTGATCTCCACGTTCCTCGACCGCGACGCCTTCGTCGTGCTCTGCGTGGCGGCCACGCTGGTCGGCGCGGGCGCCAACATCGGCCTGATCGCCATCCAGCGCACCGCCGGACGCAATGCCCGCGACGCCACCGAGCTCAAGCGCGTCTTCAGCTGGCTCGGTCTCGCGCCCGCGTTGTCGAACGTCGTCGGGCCGGTGCTCGCCGGCACGCTGATCGACGTCGGGGGCTTCCGCCTGGCGTTCATCGCGTTGCTGCTGCTGCCGCTGACCAGCTTGTGGTGGGCGCGGCAGGTGCCGACGGAGGCGCCGCGAACGACGCCTTCGTCGCCGCGGCCCCACGGCTCGTGGGACCTGCTGATGGCGCCGGGCCTGCGTCGGCTGCTCCTCGTCAACTGGCTGTTGTCCTCGAGCTGGGACGTGCACGCCTTCGTGGTGCCGATCCTCGGCCACGAGCGCGGCTTCAGTGCCTCGGCCATCGGCCTCGTTCTCGGTGTCTTCGCAACCGCGGTGGCGCTGATCCGGGTCGTCATTCCGGCGCTGGCGCATCGCCTGCGGGAGTCGCAGGTGCTGGTCGGAGCGATGCTGGCGACGGCGTTGATCTTCGCGGTCTACCCGCTGGTGCAGAGCCCCTGGGCGATGGGAACGTGCGCAGTCTTCCTCGGCTTTGCGTTGGGCGCGGTACAGCCGATGATCATGACGACGCTTCACCAGATCACGCCGCACGAGCGCCACGGCGAGGCCATCGCCCTGCGCTCGATGACGATCAACTTCTCCAGCGCCGTGATGCCGCTGATGTTCGGCCTGGGTGGCGCCGTCATCGGCGCGGCGTCGCTGTTCTGGATCATGGCGCTGGCCGTCGGCGCGGGCAGCTATCCGGCGCGCCGCATCGGCACCGCCGTGGCGCCGACGCCGGCGCCGTTCTCCTAGAAGCGGATGCCGCCGCTCGTGACCGGTGCGCGCGGCGGCGGGGCCGGCTCGGCAGCACTGCGCGGGGCGGGACGGGCGACCGCCTCGCGGCGCTCGACGATCGGCGTGGCCGGTCGATACTGATACGCCGCCGGCAGCTTCGACTCGCGCGGATAGCCGGCGGCGTCGAGGTAGGAAGTCCAGAGATCGGTCGCCATGCCGCGGACGATCTGTGACCCGATGGTCAGGGTCGGCGCATCGCGGCCGCCCGACAGCTTCTCGAGTGCCTCGCTGTCCTCGGCCGAAAGGATCTGCTTCTCGGTGTAGGGGATGCCGCGCTGGCGCAGCAGCGCCCGGCCAGAATCGCAGGGCTCGCAAGCGCCGGACGTGACGTAGAGCGTGACCGGGTAGCGGCTCACCGGCTGACGCAACTCGAACGGCAACTCGACTTCCGGAGCGACCGGCAGTGTGTGCCCCCCCAAAGCCGTGACGCGGCCATCGGTCTGGCTCGGGGCACGGTCGGTGTACGTCACCTTGCCATCGGCGCCGATGATCTTGTACTGGGCATGGCTCGGCAGCGGCCCCAGCAAGAGCAGCAGCGGCAGGCAGTGGATGAAGGCCATCGCCGGGCGGGCCGGCAGGCGTCGAGCAGTCATTCGATCTCCGGACAAGAGCGTGGTCCGAATCTACCCGACGCGCGGGCCCCCTTCAAGGCCGGGCGCGTCGACTGTGTCACGCAAGGCCCTGGTGGCGCAGGAGTGCGTCGATGCGCGGCTCGCGACCCCGGAAGGCCTTGAAGTTTTCCATCGCGCTGCGACTGCCGCCGGATTCGAGCACATGTTCGCGATACCGGCGCCCGGTCTCGACGTTGAGGACCCCCAACTCGGGCGAGGCACTCTCCTCGAACGCGCTCCAGGCGTCGGCCGACAGGACTTCCGCCCACTTGTAGCTGTAGTAGCCCGCGGCATAGCCGCCGGCGAAGACATGCGAGAAGGAATTGATCCAGCGGTTGAAGGGCGCGGCCGGCAGCACGCCGATCTCTTCATGCACCTCCTCGGCGACCTGCTGGACCCGGGACTCGTTGCCGGGCTCGGCGTGCAGGCGCATGTCGATCAACGCCAGTTCGACCTGACGCAGCGTCTGCATGCCGCTGTGGAAGTTCTTGGCGGCGAGCATCCGCTCGTACAGCGCGCGCGGCAGGGGGGCACCGGTGTCGACGTGCGCCGTCAGGTGCTTGAGGACTTCCCATTCCCAGCAGAAGTTCTCCATGAACTGGCTCGGCAGCTCGACAGCATCCCATTCCACACCGGAGATGCCGGAAACGCCGAGGTCTTCGACCTGGGTCAGCATCATCTGCAGGCCGTGGCCGAATTCGTGGAACAGAGTGGTCACGTCGTCATGCGTGAGCAGCGCCGGTCGGCCGTCGGCCGGGGCGGCGAAATTGCAGACGAGGTATGCAACCGGGGTCTGCAACTCGCCTTCGGGACGCAACCAGCGGTCGCGTGCATCGCCCATCCACGCGCCGGGCCGCTTGCCCGGGCGCGCATAGGCGTCGAGGTAGAACTGGGCGAGAAGGCGGCCGGCGTCGCTCCCGCTGCGGCGCTCGATCCGGAAGAAGCGCACGCTCGGGTGCCAGACCGGGGCGGTGTCGGGCCGAATCGTGACCTCGAACAGCGTCTCGACGATGCCGAACAGGCCTTCGAGGACCTTCGGCTCGGTGAAGTACTGGCGCACCTCCTGCTGGCTGAACGCATAGCGGCGTTCCTTCAGCCGCTGCGAGACGAACGGCAGGTCCCAGGGTTGCGGATCGGGCAGGCCCAACTCGGTGGCGAAGGCGCGCAATTCAGCGACATCGCGCTCGGCGCCCGGGCGTGCTCGTCGCCCCAGGTCGCGAAGGAAGTCCTCCACCTGCTGCGGCGTGTCGGCCATCTTCGGGACCAGCGAGACCTCGGCGTGGTTGCGATAGCCGAGAAGCACCGCCTCTTCCTGACGCAGGGTCAGCAACTCCCGCATCAGCCCGGTGTTGTCGAGCTCAGCGGGGCCGAACTCGCTCGCCCGCGTGACGTAGGCACGGTAGAGGCGCTCGCGCAGGGCGCGGTCCTCGCCATGCTCCATCACCGGGAGGTAGCTCGGAATGTGCAGCGTCACCTGGTAGCCGTCACGGCCGGCAGCTTCGGCACCGCTGCGCATGGCCGCCCGGACGTCGGCGGGAACCCCCGCGAGTTCGGCTTCGGTCGCGTAGTAGGCGTAGCCGTCGGTGGCGTCGAGCACGTGCTCGGAGAACTTCTGCGCGCAGTCGGCCAGGCGGTCCTGGACCTCGGCGAAGCGAACCTTCGCGGCGCCCTCCAGTTCGGCGCCGGAGAGGCGGAAATCGCGCAGCGCGTTGGCCAGGGCCTTCTTCCGTGGCCCGGAAAGGTCGGCCGCACGCGGATCCGCCGCCACCGCCTTGTATTTGGCGTAGAGGCGTTCGTCGGCGCCGAGCCGGGTGTGGAAATCGACGACCTTGGGCAGGTTCTCGGTGTAGGCGGCGCGCAGCGCCGGCGTGTCGGCGACGCCGTTGAGGTGGTTGACGCTGCCCCAGGCGCGCCCGAGCCGCTCGGTCGCGACGTCCAGCACCGCGGACAGGGCGGCATAGTCGGCGGGGACGGCGTCGCTGGTGGCGCGCGCAAGCGCGGCTTCGGCCTGGCCCAGCAGCACGTCGACGGCGGGACCGACATGTTCGGGCCGGATGTCGTCGTATCGCGGCAGCCCCGAGAAGTCGAGCAGCGGGTTCGGAGGCGATGCGCTCGTCGTCGTCGACGAGTTCTTCGGCAGCGGTTTCGTCATCTCTGTTCCTTCAGGCCGCGTCACGCTCCGCGGCCTCGATCGTGTTCACCAGCAGCATCGTGATCGTCATCGGGCCGACTCCGCCGGGCACCGGCGTGATCGCCGCGGCGACGGTCGATACGCCTGCAAAGTCGACATCGCCGCAAAGCTTGCCGTCCTCCTTGCGATTCATGCCGACATCGATCACCACCGCACCCGGCTTGACCATGTCGGCCGTCACGGTGTTGCGCCGACCGACCGCGGCGACGATGACGTCCGCCTCGCGGGTGTGGCGGCCGAGATCGACCGTCGCACTGTGGCAGATGGTGACGGTCGCGTGCGCTTGCAAGAGCAGCAGGGCCATCGGCTTGCCGACGGTGTTGCTGCGCCCGATGACGACCGCATGCTTGCCGCGCAGTTCCAGCCCCGTGCTTTCGATCAGTTTCATGCAGCCGTAGGGCGTGCACGGCAGGAAACCGGGCAGCCCCGTCGCCAGTTCGCCCGCGCTTGCCACGGAGAAGCCGTCGACGTCCTTCGTCGGCGAGATGCGCTCGATCACCCGTTTCGCGGCGATCTGCGCCGGCAGCGGCATCTGCACCAGGATGCCGTGGATGTGCGGATCGGCGTTGAGCGCATCGATGCGGGCGAGCAGTTCGGCCTCGCCCAGCGTCGCGTCGTACTTCTCGAACACCGAATGCACGCCGGCCTCGGCGCAGGCGCGCACTTTGTTGCGCACATAGACCGCGCTCGCCGGATCGTCGCCGACGAGGATCACGGCCAGGCCGGGGCGGGCGCCGCGGGCCGTCAGCGCGGCGGCTCGCGACGCCACGCCGGCACGGATCTGCCGGGAGAGGGCGGTGCCGTCGATGATGCGCGCGGTCATGGGAGGGACGGAGCGCGGAGCCGCGTCGAGTGCGGCCGGCGCTCCGGGATCGTCAGGACTTGGTCTGCGCCCCGAGGGCGATCTTCAGCAGGTCCGCCACGGTGTTGGCATTGAGCTTTTCCATGATGTTGGCGCGATGCGCCTCCACCGTCTTGATGCTGATGCCGAGGTCGTCGGCGATCTGCTTGTTGAGCCGACCGGCGACGATGCGCTCGAGAACCTGGGCCTCGCGCGTCGTCAGCCGCGAGAGCAGGGCGTCGCGGCTGGCCGCTTCCTGGTGCTTGGAAAAGTCGATGCGGGCGCGCTCGAGCATCTTCTCGACCAGCGCCACCAGTTCGTCTTCCTTGAACGGCTTCTCGATGAAATCCTCGGCGCCCTTTTTCATCGTCGTCACCGCCATCGGCACGTCGCCGTGGCCGGTGATGAAGGTCACCGGGAGCGGCGAGCGCCGTTCGAGCAGCTTGTCCTGGAGTTCGATGCCGCTCATGCCGTCCATCCGGATGTCGGCGATCAGGCAGGCGACCTCGCGCGGATCGAAGCGCGACAGGAAGGACTCGGCCGAGTCGAAGCACTTGACGCGATAGTCCTTGCCCTCGAGCAGCCACTGCAGCGAATCGCGCACAGCCTCGTCGTCGTCGACGACATAGACAGTTCCCTTTTTCGGAATCAGGCTCATGCGATCACTGCCACGGGGGCGTCGTTGCGGGAGGGTTCGAGCGGCAACGTGAACGTGAAACGGCAGCCCACGGCGCTGTCGCCATTGTAGAGGTTCACCGCCTTGATCCGGCCGCGGTGGCTCTCGATGATGGAGCGGCACAGCGACAGGCCGATGCCCAGGCCATCGGCCTTGGTCGAGAAGAACGCCTCGTACATCCGCGCGATCACTTCGTCCTTCAGGCCGGGGCCCATGTCGGTGACGGTGAACTCGATCATGTCGCCCTCGTCCGCCGTGTGCACCGGCACGACCCGCAGTTCGATGCTGCGCCGCGGCGGCGGCAGGTGGGCGTTGTCGATCGCTTCGGCGGCATTCTTCAGCAGGTTCAGAACGACCTGCTCGATCAATATCGGGTCGGCCATCAGCGGCGGCAGGCGCTGCGCCACGTAGGTGCGGATCGCGACGTTTCGCCGCCGAAGCTCGATCCCCGCGAGGTCGACGGCGTCGTCGACGATGTCCTGGGCGTGCGCGAGCTGACGCTGCGGCTCGCTGCGTTTCACGAAGGCGCGGATGCGGTGGATGATCTGGCCGGCGCGCTCGGCCTGGCGCGAGGTCTTCTGCAGCGCGGCGATCAGGTCTGGCTTCTCGATCGCATCGTTCTTGACGCGGGTCACCATGCCGTTGCAGTAGTTCGTGATCGCGGTCAGCGGCTGGTTGAGCTCGTGAGCGACCGACGACGCCATCTCGCCCATCGTCACCAGCCGGCTCGTCACCTGTGCCTTCTCGGCCTGGCTCGCGGCCTGGGTCTCGGCGCGGCGACGCGCGGTGATGTCGGTCGCGATCAGCATCTGCGCCAGCCGACCGTCGGTCCATTGCAGGTAACGGGTGCGGACGTCGAACCACTTGCCGAGCGAGGCGACGAAGATCTCGCGCGAGTCCGAGCCGGCTTCGGTGAGCTCCTGCGTCGGCAGGCCGCCGAGGTCGTCGGCCTCCTCGTCGCTGCCGCTGTGCGCGGCGTGACCGGCCTCCTCCCCGGCGAGGACGGCGTGACCCTTGGCATCGGCGCCAAACCACAGCCGGTAGGAGCGGTTCGCGAACAGCAGCTCGGCGTGCTGCACCGAGAGCACGGACACCGCCGCGTCCAGGCCTTCGAGAACGGTCGTGAAGCGCTCGTGCGACGCCGAGAGCTGGTCGCGGATGCGCTTGGCCTCCGTGATGTTGGTCATGGACGTGACCCATCCGGTCTGGTGGCCCTTGGCGTCGACCAGCGGCGAGACGTACATGCGCGAGTCGAAGATCGCGCCGTCCTTGCGCATGACCTTGACTTCGAGGCCTCCCGGCGGGCTCTTGCCTTGCAGTTCCTGCTGCAGGAAGCGTCCGTTCTCCTCGAGGCGGTCGAGAGGCCAGTGCGGAAACGGCGGACGCTGGCCGATCAGCTCGGTGTCGTCGAACCCTGTCATCGCGCAGAACGCCGGGTTGACGTAGGTGATCTGGCCTTCCAGGTCCATCGCCCGCATGCCCGTCAGCATCGAGTTCTCCATCGCCCGGCGGAAGTTCGTCTCCGACACCAGTGCGGCTTGCATCTGCAGGCGGCGCGCCATGTGTCGCCAGGTTCCGAGGAGCATCCAGACGGTCAGGAACGACAGCGCCACCACCATCCAGAAGAGGGTGTTGCTGATCAGGCCGATCGACGTGCGGTGGCCCTGGCCCCGCAGCACCAGGCCGTTGCTGGCCGGGGCGAGCGGCACTTCGTAGACGATCGACGGGCGCTTGGCGGCATTTCCCGGCACCGTCATGAGCGTGCTCGCGAGCGTGCGGTCCTGGGCGTCGAGGAGGACGATCGTGTGGCGGTTGGAGACTTCTGCCGGCACGTGGTAACGGATCAGCCGCTCGATCGAGTACTCCGCGATCAGGGCGCCGGCGAACTCGCTGCGGTCGAGCAGCGGGATCTGCACCTGGAACACCGGGTTGCGAAAGCTGTCGGTGAACGGCGGCGAATACACCGTCTGGCGCAGATCGCGCGCCGCGGTGTAGGCGATCTCGGGCGCCTTGCCGCTGTTCTTGACCGGCATTGAGGCCGGCGTGTCGTCGCCCGTGATCGCGGTCTCGGGCGGGAACGTCGTCGCCGAATAGCTCGCGACCCGCAGCCGGTAGGCGTCGACCCAGATCAGGTTCGTGATCTCCGGCCGTTCGCGCGTGAAACTCGACGCCTGGATCAGGAAGGCCTTCGGGTCGAGTGTCCCGGTGGCGATCTCGCGGGCCATGCGGATCAACTGCTCCTGGTTCTCGATCAGGCGCAGCCGCAGCGATTGCTGCGTGACCTCGGTGTCGCGCTTGACGGCTTCCTGCTCGCGCTCGAACTCCTCGTTGCGCAGGTACCAGAACGCCGAGATGATGGCGGCCAGGAAGAGCAGCACCGAGACCAGCGGTCCGAGCGTGGCGAAACGGTCCTGGCGCGCGGCCGACTGGCGTCGCCACCAGCGGCCGAAGATGCGCTCGGGCCAGGTTCGCGTGCCGGGGGTGGAAGAGGTGAGCCGGGTGGGCTGCATGGCGTGATTATCGAGCCGGACGGGGTGCGCCGCGCGACCTGTGCGAGACTCCCCGAAAGACCGATCGCTGCAGGAGACGCCCATGTCAGCTATGCCCGATTCCTTTCTCGGCGCCGCCGCCAACGATGCCGACGCGCAGGAGACGCGCGAGTGGCTCGATGCCTTGTCCGCCGTCATCGCTGCCGAGGGTGGCGAGCGCGCCCACTTCCTGCTCGAGAGCCTGATCGACCACGCGCGTCAGGCCGGCATCGACGTGCCGTTCTCGGCCAACACCGCCTACGTCAACACGATCCCGACCGATCAGGAGGAGCGCACTCCCGGCAACATCGAGATCGAGGAGCGGCTGCGCGCGTACATGCGCTGGAACGCGATGGCGATGGTCGTCAAGGCCAATCGCCTGCATCCGGCCGACGGCGGCGACCTCGGTGGCCACATCTCGAGCTTCGCGTCGCTGGCGACGATGTTCGGCACGGGCTTCAATCATTTCTGGAACGCCGAGCACGAGGGGCATGGAGGCGACCTGCTCTATATCCAGGGTCACTCCTCGCCGGGGGTCTACGCGCGCGCCTTCCTCGAAGGGCGCCTCACCGAGGAGCAATTGCTGAACTTCCGCCAGGAGGTCGACGGCAAGGGGATCTCCAGCTATCCGCATCCGAAGCTGATGCCCACGTTCTGGCAGTTCCCGACCGTCTCGATGGGTCTGGGCCCGCTGATGGCGATCTACCAGGCGCGCTTCCTGAAGTACCTGCACGCGCGCGGCATCGCCAACACCGAGAACCGCAAGGTCTGGGTGTTCTGCGGCGACGGTGAGATGGACGAGCCCGAGTCGCTCGGCGCGATCGGCCTGGCGGCGCGCGAGAAGCTCGACAACCTGATCTTCGTCATCAACTGCAACCTGCAGCGCCTCGACGGGCCGGTACGCGGCAACGGCAAGATCATCCAGGAGCTCGAGAGCGAGTTCCGGGGTTCGGGTTGGAACGTCATCAAGCTGCTCTGGGGCAGTTACTGGGATCCGCTGCTCGCCCGCGACCACGACGAGATCCTGCGCAAGGTGATGATGGACACGGTCGACGGCGACTACCAGGCCATGAAGGCCAACGACGGCGCCTTCGTCCGCAAGCACTTCTTCGGCCAGCATCCGAAGTTGCTCGAGATGGTCGCGAAGATGAGCGACGACGATGTCTGGCGTCTCAACCGTGGCGGCCACGACCCGCAGAAGGTCTATGCGGCGTTCCACCGCGCCGCGCATCACCAGGGCCAGCCGACGGTGCTGCTGATCAAGACCGTCAAGGGCTTCGGCATGGGCAAGAGCGGGGAGGGCAAGAACACCGCGCACCAGACCAAGAAGCTCGTCGACGAGGATGTGAAGGCGTTCCGCGATCGCTGGAACATCCCCGTGCCCGATGACAAGCTCGGCGACATCCCGTTCTACAAGCCCGCCGACGACACGCCCGAGATGCAGTATCTGCACGAGCGGCGCAAGGCCCTCGGCGGGTATCTGCCGCAGCGTCGCGTGAAGGCCGACGAGCAGATTCCCGTGCCACCGCTGTCTACCTTCAAGGCCGTGCTCGACCCCACCGCGGAAGGCCGCGAGATCTCGACCACGCAGGCGTTCGTGCGCTTCCTGACGCAGCTGCTGCGGGACAAGGAGCTCGGCCCGCGCGCGGTGCCGATCCTCGTCGACGAGGCGCGCACGTTCGGCATGGAGGGGCTGTTCCGGCAGATCGGCATCTACAACCCGGCCGGCCAGAACTACACCCCGGTGGACCGCGACCAGGTCATGTACTACCGCGAGGACAAGGCCGGCCAGGTCCTGCAGGAAGGTATCAACGAGCCCGGCGGCATGAGCAGTTGGATCGCCGCGGCGACGTCGTACTCGACCAACAACCGCATCATGGTGCCGTTCTACGTCTACTACTCGATGTTCGGCTTCCAACGCGTCGGCGATCTCGCCTGGGCTGCCGGCGACATGCAGGCGCGCGGCTTCCTCCTCGGCGGCACCTCGGGGCGCACCACGCTCAACGGCGAGGGCCTGCAGCACGAGGACGGCCACAGCCACATCCTCGCCGGCACCATTCCGAACTGCGTGAGCTACGACCCGACGTTCGCGCACGAGGTCGGCGTGATCCTCCACCACGGCCTGGTCCGCATGGTCGAGAAGCAGGAGAACGTCTTCTACTACCTGACCTTGCTGAACGAGAACTATCCGATGCCGGGCCTGCGGCCGGGCACCGAGGAGGAGATCCTCAAGGGCATGTACCTGCTGCAGGAAGGCCCCTTGAAGACACCACGCGTCAACCTTCTCGGCAGCGGCACGATCCTGCGCGAAAGCATCGCCGCACGCGAGTTGCTGGAGTCGGACTGGGGCGTCAGCGCCAACGTCTGGAGTTGCCCGAGCTTCAACGAGCTCGGTCGCGACGGCCAGGACGCCGAACGCTGGAACCTGCTGCACCCGACGGAGACGCCGCGCGTGCCGTTCGTCACCCAACAGCTGGAGAAATTCGCCGGTCCGGTGGTCGCCTCGACCGACTACATGAAGGCCTATGCCGAGCAGATCCGCGCCTATGTCCCACGCGGCCGCAGCTTCCGCGTGCTCGGCACCGACGGCTTCGGCCGCAGCGACTTCCGCACCCGTCTGCGCGAGCACTTCGAGATCGATCGCCACTACATCGTCGTCGCCGCGCTGAAGGCGCTGGCCGACGAAGGCACGCTGCCGGCGCAGCGGGCCGCCGAGGCGATCGCCAAGTACGGGATCAACGCGGACAAGATCAACCCGCTGTACGCGTAGGGGACGCACCCGCGTCCGGCCTTTTTTCCAGGCGGACGCCGACCGCATCCGATTCGTGCAGGACAAAACGCTGGAGACGAGAACATGGCGCTGGTGGAAGTGAAGGTACCCGACATCGGTGACTTCGAGACGGTCGAAGTCATCGAGTTGCTGGTCAAGCCCGGCGACACGGTCAAGGTCGAGCAGTCACTGATCACGGTGGAGAGCGACAAGGCCTCGATGGAGATTCCGTCGTCGCATGCGGGTGTCGTCCAGGAAGTCAGGGTCAAGCTCGGCGACAAGGTCGGCGAGGGAACGACCTTGCTGATGCTCGAGGCCGAGGGCTCAGACGGGCGGTCGGACGCGCCGGCCGGGACTGACGCTGCCAACGCCGAGGGCGCTGCGCCCCCCCCCAACCCCCCGGGCGAAGGCGCCGCGCCTGCGGGCGCGAATCCGCCGACGGCGCCTGCGGCTGCCGGCGGCGGCGGGAGCGCGGCCGCGGGAGCGGGAGCGGCCAGCGGCACCGGGTCGACAGCCGAGGTCGTCGTTCCCGACATCGGCGATTTCGACGAGGTCACGGTGATCGAGGTCATGGTCGCGCCGGGCGACACCATCCAGGTCGAGCAGAGCCTCATCACGGTTGAGAGCGACAAGGCGTCGATGGAGATTCCGTCATCGCATGCGGGAGTGGTGAAGGAGGTGCGCGTCAAGGTCGGCGACAAGGTCTCCAAGGGATCGCCGGTGGCGCGGGTCGAATCGACCGGAAGCGGTGCCGTTGCAGCACCGCCGCCGGCACCGTCCGCCAACTCCGCTGCAGCCGCACCGGCGTCGTCAGCACCGTCCGAAAAGGCGGTGCCGACGGCGGCGCTGCCGGCGCTGGCCGAGCCGCCGCCGTCGAGCGGGGTGCTGCCGCATGCATCGCCGACGATCCGCAAGCTCGCGCGCGAGCTCGGCGTGCCGCTCGCCGAGGTCAAGGGTAGCGGCCCCAAGGGACGCATCACCCAGGAGGACGTGCACGGGTTCGTCAAGGCCGTGATGACTGGCAGCGTGCAGACGAAGGCGCAGGGCACGAAGGCGCCGGCGGCGGGCGGCGGCGCATTCCCGGGCCTGCTCGCCTGGCCGCAAGTCGACTTCACGAAGTTCGGCCCGGTCGAGCGCAAGGACCTGTCGCGGATCAGAAAGATCAGCGGCGCCAACCTGCATCGCAACTGGGTGCTGATCCCGCACGTCACCAACCACGACGATGCCGACATCACCGACCTCGAGGCGTTCCGCGTCCTCACCAACAAGGAGAACGAGAAGGGCGGTATCAAGGTGACGATGCTCGCCTTCCTGATCAAGGCATCGGTCGCGGCCCTGAAGAAACTCCCCGAATTCAATGCCTCGCTCGATGGCGAGCAGTTGGTCTACAAGCAGTACTTCCACATCGGCTTCGCCGCCGACACGCCGAACGGCCTGATGGTCCCGGTGATCAAGGATGCCGACAAGAAGGGCGTGCTGCAGATCTCCCAGGAGATGGGCGAGCTCGCCAAGAAAGCGCGCGACGGCAAGCTCTCGCCGACCGACATGAGCGGCGGCTGCTTTTCGATCTCCTCGCTCGGCGGCATCGGCGGGCGCTACTTCACGCCCATCATCAATGCGCCCGAGGTGGCGATACTCGGCGTCTGCCGCAGCAGCACCGAACCGGTCTGGGACGGCAAGTCATTCCAGCCGCGGCTGATGCTGCCGCTCAGCCTGAGCTGGGACCACCGTGTGATCGACGGTGCCGCGGCCGCGCGCTTCAACGCGTATCTCGGCCAGATCCTGGCGGACTTCCGCCGGGTGCTGCTGTGAGGGGCGGGTGATGGCACAGGTCGACATCCAGGTTCCCGACATCGGCGACTTCAAGGGCGTCTCGATCATCGAGGTGCTGGTCCAGCCCGGCGACGCGGTTCAGGTCGAGCAGTCGCTGATCACCGTCGAGAGCGACAAGGCGTCGATGGAGATCCCGTCGTCGCACGCCGGCGTCGTCAAGGCGCTGAAGGTCAAGGTCGGCGACACCGTGAGCCAAGGCTCGGTCATCCTGACGCTGGAAGCGGAGGGCGCCGCGGCGACACCGTCTCCCGCAGCGGCAGGGAGTCCTGCGGCAGCCTCGCCACCGTCTCCGGCGGCGCCGCAAGCCGGCGTTGCCGCGGCCGCGCCACCGGTGCCCGCCGGGGCCGCGCCTGCGCCGCAGCCGGCACCGTCGCCATCGCCATCGCCATCGCCATCGCCCAACGCGCCGGCGCGGTCGGCACCGTCCGCACCGAGCGGGGGTGGCGAAGGGGAGTACGATCTGCTGGTCCTTGGCGCCGGCCCCGGCGGTTATGCGGCCGCATTCCGCGCCGCCGACCTGGGCTTGAAGACGATCCTCGTCGAGCGCTACGCGGCGCTCGGCGGCGTCTGCCTCAATGTCGGCTGCATTCCGTCGAAGGCGCTGCTGCACGTGGCCGCCGTCATGGACGAGGTCAAGCACTTCGCCGCGATGGGCGTGTCGTATGCCGAACCCGGCGTCGATCTCGCGAAGTTGCGCAGCCACAAGGAAAAGGTCGTCGGCAAGCTGACCGGCGGTCTGGCGGCGATGGCGAAGATGCGCAAGGTCACCGTCGTCCAGGGACAGGGCGAGTTCGTCGATCCGTACCGTCTCAAGGTGGCCCTCGCCAGCGGTGGCGAGCAGACGATCCGCTTCCGCCAGGCGATCATCGCGGCCGGCTCCGAGGCGGTGAAGCTGCCGTTCCTGCCGAAGGACGATCCGCGGGTCGTCACCTCCACCGGCGCGCTCGAACTGCGCGACCGACCGAAGCGCATGCTCGTCGTCGGCGGCGGCATCATCGGCCTGGAGATGGGCACCGTGTACTCGACCCTCGGCGCCCGCCTGGACGTGGTCGAGATGCTCGATGGCCTGATGCAAGGCGCCGACCGCGACCTGGTGCGCGTCTGGCAGAAGATGAACGCGCCGCGCTTCGACCACATCATGCTGAAGACCAAGACCGTCGGCGCCGAGGCGCGGCCCGACGGCATCCTGGTGAAGTTCGAGGGCGAGGGCGCGCCCGAGCCGCAGCTCTACGACATGGTGCTGCAGGCCGTCGGCCGGGTGCCGAACGGCAAGCGCATCGGCGCCGAGAAGGCGGGCGTCTCCGTCGGCGAGCGCGGCTTCATTCCGGTCGACCAGCAGATGCGCACCAACGTGCGCCACATCTTCGCGATCGGCGACATCGTCGGCCAGCCGATGCTCGCGCACAAGGCGACGCACGAGGGCCACGTCGCTGCAGAAGTCGCCGCCGGCGAGCAGCTCGGCGACGAGAAGCTGCGCCGCAGCGCCTTCGACGCGCGCGTGATCCCGAGCGTGGCCTACACCGATCCGGAGGTCGCCTGGGTCGGCGTGACCGAAGAGGAAGCCAAGGCGAGCGGCCTCAAAGTGAAGAAGGGCCTGTTTCCGTGGAGCGCCTCGGGGCGGGCCATCGCCAACGGGCGCGACGAGGGCTTCACCAAGCTGCTCTTCAGCGAGGAGAGTCACGCGATCGTCGGCGGCGGCATCGTCGGCACCCACGCCGGCGACATGATCGGCGAGATCGCGCTGGCGATCGAGATGGGCGCCGACGCGGTCGACATCGGCAAGACCATCCATCCGCATCCGACCCTGGGCGAAACGATCGGCTTGGCGGCCGAGGCCTTCGAAGGCGCCTGCACCGATCTGCCGCCGGCGCGGCGTTGAAGCGCGGCGGTGATTTCACGCGGCTGACGCCGCCCGCCTCAGCCGATGTCGGCGCAGTGGATCTCGAAGGCCCCCTTGCGCCGGTCCTCGAAATAACACTCGAGGGTCTTGCGCACCGTACGGAAGGCGAGGTCTTCCCACGGAATCTCGGCCTCGCCGAACAGTCCGGCCTCGATCGTCTCGGGGCCCGGGGCGAAGTCGGTGTCGAGCAGCCGAGCCCGGTAGTACAGATGCACCTGGCCGACGCGCACGACGTTGAGGACGGTGAAGAGGCCTTGCAATTCGATGCGGGCGCCGGCCTCCTCGACGGTCTCGCGCACGGCGCCATCGGCGGTCGATTCGCCGAGCTCCATGAACCCTGCCGGCAAGGTCCACAGGCCGTAGCGCGGCTCGATGTTGCGGCGGCAGAGCAGGACCTTGTCCTCCCACGCCGGCACCGTGCCGACGACGTTGAGCGGGTTCTCGTAGTGGATCAGGTGGCAGGCCGTGCAGACCGCGCGGTCGCGATTGTCGTCGGCGGGGACTTCGTAGCGGACCGCCCCGCCGCAGGTCCGGCAATGCTTGATGCTTCGCGGAATGAGCATGACGCCAGTGTAGCGGCGGCTCCCGGCGGCGATCGGGGCGTGGCATCATCCGAGATCAACCGCAACCGGCCGCATCGCGCGGCTTCCGATCGATGAACCACGTCATTCCCGCTCCCGCCGTCGCCGCCGTTCCCGTTGTCGGCGGCGCCGCCGGCGCGCTGTTCCCTGTACGCCGCATCTACTGCGTGGGCCGCAACTATGTCGAGCACGCCGTCGAAATGGGCTTCACCGGCCGCGAGCCGCCCTTCTTCTTCCTCAAGCCCGCCGATGCGATCCTGCCGGTGGCCGAAGGCTCGGTCGGGCGGATGCGCTACCCGAGCCTGACCAAGAGCCTGCACCACGAAGTGGAACTGGTCGTGGCGATCGGCAGCGGCGGACGCGACATTGCCGCCGCGGATGCGATGAAGCACGTCTGGGGCTACGGGGTCGGCCTCGACATGACCCGCCGCGACCTGCAGGGCGAAGCCAAGAAGCTGGGACGCCCGTGGGAGATCGGCAAGGGGTTCGACCAGTCGGCGCCGATCGGGCCGCTGCGCAAGGCCGCCGATTGCAAGGTCGATGCAGGGACGATGATCACGCTGGAAGTCAACGGCAAGATGCGCCAGTCCAGCACGATCGGCAAGCTGATCTGGAGCATCGGCGAGATCATCGAGCACCTGTCGGCAGCCTGGGAACTTGCGCCGGGCGACCTGATCTTCACCGGGACGCCCGAAGGCGTGGCCGCAGTCGAGGCGGGCGACACCCTCAGCGCGAAGGTCGAAGGCGTCGGGTCGCTGCAGGTGCAGATCGTCGCCGACTGAAGGCCGTGGAGCTCTACAGCTACTTCCGCTCCTCGGCGTCGTTCCGGGTCCGCATCGCCCTCGGGCTCAAGGGGCTGGCCTACGACTACGTGCCGGTGCAGATCGTCCAGAACGAGCAGTTCGGCGCTGCCTTCGACGCGCTGGGGCCGGCGCACCTGGTGCCGCTCCTCAAGGACGGCGACGCCTTGCTGAGTCAGTCGCTCGCGATCATCGAGTATCTGGACGAGACCCATCCGCAGCCGCCGCTGCTCCCGGCCGATGCGCTGGGTCGGGCACGGGTGCGGGGGCTTGCCCTCGACATCGCCTGCGAGATCCATCCGCTGAACAACCTGCGTGTGCTGCGCTACCTCGTCAAGGAACTGGAAGTCTCCGAGGACGCGAAGAACGACTGGTACCGCCACTGGGTCGAGAACGGCCTCGAGGCGGTCGAGCGTCAGCTTGTCGGCAGTGCCGCGACGGGGCGGTTCTGCCATGGCGACGCGCCGACACTGGCGGACTGCGTCCTCGTGCCGCAGATCTTCAACGCCCGTCGCGTCGACAGCCGCACCGACCACGTGCCGACGGTGATGCGCATCTTCGATGCCTGCATGCAGGTCGACGCGTTCGCCCGGGCACAGCCTTCGGCCTGCCCCGACGCCGTGTGAGCGTGGATCCGGACTGGCTCGTGCCCGAGTGGCACGCGCCCGGCGTCGGCGCGCTGATGACCACGCGCCATGGCGGCTGCAGCAGCGAGCCCTACGACACGATGAACCTGGGCGCTGGCGGCGACGACGTGCCGCAGGCTGTCGCCGCCAACCGGCGTCGCCTGGCCGAAGCCCGGGGCGTTCATCCGGTCTATCTGAAGCAGGTCCACGGTATCGAGGTCGCCCGCATCGGCGCGTCCGATACGCTATCCGGCGCGCCGTCGCGCAGCGCGGACGCCAGCGTCACCGCCGAAGCCGGCGTCGCCTGCACGATCCTGGTCGCCGATTGCCTCCCGGTGCTGTTCGCCGCGCCGTCGGCCGCGGCGGTCGGAGCCGCTCATGCGGGTTGGCGCGGCTTGGCCGGCGGGGTTCTCGAGGCGACGGTGACGGCCGTGTGCGAGCTGGCAGGCTGCACCCCGCGTGACCTGCAGGCATGGCTCGGCCCGTCTATCGGGCCGTCGCGCTTTCAGGTCGGAGCGGATGTGCTGGAGGCTTTCGGGGCGCTGCCCGGCGGGGACAGGCATTTCGTGCCGGAGCGTCCGGGAAAATGGCTGGCCGATCTGCCGAGACTGGCGCGCGCCCGGCTGGAGGCGGCCGGCGTGGCCGCCGTCTCGGGCGGTCGCTGGTGCACGTTCGACGCGCCCTCACGGTTCTTCTCGTACCGGCGCGACCGGATCACCGGGCGCATGGCGGCCATGGTCTGGATCGAGCCTCGCGTCTGAAGCTGCAGCCGCGGCGCGGCGGGCACGCCGCCGCGGCGTGCCGAGCAGGTACAGGACGATGGAGAGCGGCAGGATGCCGTAGAACACCAGCGTCACGAGGGCGCCGAGCCACGTGCCATTGGGGCTGGCCGCTTCCGCGGCAGCCATCATGACGACGACATACATCCAACCGATTGCCACGAGAACCATTCCTGACCCCGAAGTGAGCGCATTCGAGGTCGATAATGTCGCAGAGAGGCTAGGATGATCGGCACGCCGGTCCACCCTGGCGCCACAGGAGCGGCAAGTGAACACGAAGACGAAAGGGAAAACCCGCGCTGCGGTTGCTGCGCCCCCGGTCGACGCCCTCGCTCCGGAAGCGGCGAAGCCGGCGACGCCCTTCGGCGATTCGCTGCAGGTGTTCGCCGGGCTGAACGTGGCGCCCCCGGCGTTGCTGAAGCTGCAGAGCGACTACCTGGCGGAGTCGACGGCGGTCTGGAACCAGTTGCTCGGCAACCCCGCCGAGTCGCTGCCCGCGAAGGCGACGGACCGGCGCTTTGCCGGCCAGGACTGGAGTGCGAATCCGGCGACCGCGTACCTGGCGCAGATGTACCTGCTCAATGCGCGCACGCTGCTGCAGATGGTCGAGAACCTCGACGGCGACGAGAAGACCCGAGCCCGCATCCGCTTCGCCGTCCAGCAGTGGATCGACGCGGCCTCTCCGAGCAACTACCTGGCGCTCAACCCCGAGGCCCAGCGCAAGGCGATCGAGACCCAGGGCGAGAGCATCGCCCTCGGTGTCAAGCACCTGCTCGACGACATCCGCCAGGGCCACCTCTCGCAGACCGACGAGAGCGTGTTCGAGGTCGGCCGCAATGTCGCCACCACCGAGGGCGCGGTGGTCTTCGAGAACGAGCTGTTCCAGCTGCTGGAGTACAAGCCGCTCACCGC
The DNA here is from genome assembly GCA_038318385.1 of Burkholderiales bacterium. GTDB lineage: Bacteria > Pseudomonadota > Gammaproteobacteria > Burkholderiales > Burkholderiaceae_C > Schlegelella_A. The sequence goes on from JBBQCD010000025.1 coordinate 49,857, forward strand.
GAAGGTCCATGCACGGCCGCTGCTCCTCGTGCCGCCGTGCATCAACAAGTTCTACATCCTCGATCTCCAGCCAGACAACTCGCTGATCCGCTACACCGTCGAGCAGGGGCACCGGGTCTTCGTGCTGAGCTGGCGCAACGCCGACACCTCGCTCGAGAAGTACGACTGGGACCGCTACATCGCCGACGGTCCGCTGAAGGCGATCGAGGTCGTGCAGGAGATCAGCGGCAGCGAGCAGATCAACACCCTGGGCTTTTGCATCGGCGGCACCATCCTCGCCACCGCGCTCGCCGTGCTGGCGGCGCGCGGCGAGCACCCGGCAGCGAGCATGACCCTGCTGACCACCTTCCTCGATTTCCGTGAGACCGGGGTGCTCGACCTCTTCATCGACGAGGCGATGGTGCGGATGCGCGAGATGACGCTCGGCCCGGAGAGCGCAGGCGGCGGTGCGCTGCTGAAGGGCCAGGAGCTCGCCACCACCTTCAGCTTCCTGCGCCCGAACGACCTGGTCTGGAACTACGTCGTCGGCAACTACCTCAAGGGCGAGACGCCACCACCGTTCGACCTTCTGTACTGGAACAGCGACAGCACCAACCTGCCGGGGCCGATGTACTGCTGGTACCTGCGCAACACCTACCTCGAGAACAACCTCGTCGAGCCGGGCAAGGTGCAGGTGCTGGGCGAGAAGCTGGACCTCGGCGCGATCGATGTGCCGACCTATCTCTACGCCTCGCGCGAGGACCACATCGTGCCTTGGGAAGGCGCCTACCGGAGCACTCGCGTGCTCCATGGCAAGTTGCGCTTCGTGCTCGGCGCGTCCGGACACATCGCCGGCGTTATCAATCCGCCCGCCAAGGGCAAGCGCAGCCACTGGATCGGCGCGGGCGACGCGTTGCCCGCCGATCCGAAGGCATGGCTTGCAGCGGCGAAGGAACATCCCGGGAGCTGGTGGACCGATTGGGCGCACTGGCTCAAGGGCCACGCCGGCAAGCAGGTCGCGGCACCGAAGAAGCCTGGCAGCGCGCGCCTCAAACCGATCGAACCGGCGCCGGGCCGTTACGTGAAGGCCAAGGCCACGTGACCCGGCGTCTTCCCGTGCGGCGGCCTCGACACGCTTGCCGCCTTTCGTCCGCTTTTGCCTCAAACAGGAGAATCCCATGACCGACATCGTCATCGTCGCCGCGGCCCGCACCGCCGTCGGCAAGTTCGGCGGCACGCTCTCGAAGACGCCCGCGCCGGAACTCGGCGCCGCCGTGATCGCGAGCCTGCTGGAACGAGCGCGCCTCTCGGGCGACCAGATCGGCGAGGTCATCCTCGGCCAGGTGCTGGCAGCCGGCTCCGGACAGAACCCGGCCAGGCAGGCGGTGGTCAAGGGAGGCCTGCCGCAAACCGTGCCTGCACTGACCATCAATGCTGTCTGCGGCTCGGGCCTGAAGGCGGTGATGCTCGCCGCGCAGGCGATCCGCGACGGCGACTACGAGATCGGCATCGCCGGCGGCCAGGAGAACATGAGCCTGGCTCCGCACGTCCTGGCCGGATCGCGCGACGGTCAGCGCATGGGTGACTGGAAGCTGATCGATTCCATGATCACCGACGGCCTCTTCGACGTGTACAACAAGTACCACATGGGCATCACCGCGGAGAACGTCGCCAAGAAGTACGACATCAGCCGCGACAAGCAGGATGCGCTCGCGCTCGCCTCGCAGCAGAAGGCGGCGGCGGCTCAGGAGGCCGGACGCTTCAAGGACGAGATCGTGCCGTTCTCGATCGCCCAGAAGAAGGGTGATCCGATCGTGTTCTCGAACGACGAGTTCATCAATAAGAAGACCAGCGCCGAAGCGCTGGCCGGCTTGCGCCCGGCATTCGACAAGGCCGGCAGCGTCACCGCCGGCAACGCCTCCGGCCTCAACGACGGCGCTGCCGCGGTGGTCGTGATGACCGCCAAGCACGCCGAGAAGCTCGGCCTGACGCCGCTCGGCCGCATCGCCAGCTACGCCACCGTCGCCCTCGATCCCGCCTACATGGGCATGGGGCCGGTGCCGGCGTCGCAGAAGGCGCTGCAGCGGGCCGGCTGGAAGGCCTCGCAGCTCGACCTGCTCGAGATCAACGAGGCCTTCGCCGCCCAGGCCTGTGCCGTCCACAACGAGATGGGTTGGGACACGAGCAAGGTGAACGTCAACGGCGGCGCGATCGCGATCGGGCACCCGATCGGCGCCTCGGGCTGCCGCATCCTGGTCACGCTGCTGCACGAGATGAAGCGGCGCGACGCGAAGAAGGGCATCGCCTCGCTGTGCATCGGCGGAGGCATGGGCGTCGCGCTTTGCATCGAACGCTGAGGCGGGGGCGGCCGAGCGCCGCTCGTCCATCCACACTGCGCAGGGGAGCTTGCAGATGAGCGGCAAAGTCGCTTACGTGACCGGCGGCATGGGCGGGATCGGCACGACCATCTGCCAGCGCCTGCACCGCGACGGCTTCGTGGTGGTGGCGGGCTGCGGGCCGAGCCGCGATTCCGACAAGTGGTTGGCCGCGCAGAAGCAGCTGGGCTACGACTTCCACGCGTCGATGGGCAACGTCGGCGACTGGGACTCCACGGTCGCGGCCTTCGCCAAGGTGCGCGAGGAGATCGGCCCGGTCGACGTCCTCGTCAACAACGCCGGCATCACCCGCGACGGCATGTTCCGCAAGATGACGCGGGCCGACTGGGACGCGGTGATCGAGACCAACCTGACCAGCCTCTTCAACGTCACCAAGCAGGTCATCGACGGCATGGTCGAGCGTGGCTGGGGTCGGATCGTCAACATCAGCTCGGTCAACGGAGAGAAGGGTCAGTTCGGGCAGACCAACTACTCGGCCGCCAAGGCCGGCATGCACGGCTTCACGATGGCGCTGGCGCAGGAGGTGGCGTCCAAGGGCGTGACCGTCAACACCGTCAGCCCCGGCTACATCGCCACCGAGATGGTGAAGAAGATCCGCCAGGATGTGCTCGACAAGATCGTCGCCGGCATTCCCGTCAAGCGCCTCGGCACACCCGAAGACATCGCCTCGATGGTCTCGTGGGTCGCGTCCGAGGAATCGGGCTTTGCCACCGGCGCCGACTTCTCCGTCAACGGCGGCCTCCACATGGGGTGAGCCCGGACGAAGGACAGTGCCTGCGCACTGGCCTTCGCCTGGCGAACGACGAAACGCATGCAGGCGTTTCGTCTGGGGCAAGCCCGGACGAAGGACAGTGCGGGCGCACTGGCCTTCGCCTGGCGACAACGAAGCCCATGCAGGCGTTTGGAGAGTTGATGACGGCGGCTGAGCGTACTGCGCCTGCAGCGGCGTAGGCCAAAGCCTGATCGGCGTCGGAGGACGGCTACGCCCGAATCAGCCGGCGACCGATGGCCCTTCGCCAGCGGATGCTCACACTCGGAGTCAGGAAAATGACCTTCGAGGGATCCATGACCGCAGCCGCCGCTCCTGCCATTCATCGACCGCCTTCGCGCACCTTGCAGTTGCTGGAGCTGCGTGCCCTGGGTGAGTTCGGCCTTTCCCTCGCCCTGCTGCCGCTGCTGCGTCGCGCCCCGCTTGGCGACGGGCATCCAGTCCTGGTGTTGCCGGGGTTGATCTCCAGCGACTCGTCGACGCACTTCCTGCGCGCCTATCTCGAAGACCGCGGCTACCGCACGCACGGCTGGGGCCTGGGACGCAACATGGGGCTCACACCGGGGCTCGAGGAGAGGCTCGTCGCCCGTCTGCTGGAGATCCACGCAGAGCACGGGCGGAAGGTCAGCCTGGTCGGCTGGAGCCTGGGCGGCGTCTATGCCCGTGAGATCGCGGCGGCGGTTCCCGAGGTGGTGCGCAGCGTGATCACGCTCGGCTCGCCGATCCGCGGCAATCCGAAGTCGACCAATGCCTGGCGCATCTACGAGCTCGCGAGCGGCCAGCGCGTCGACGACCCGGCGTTCCGTCGCCCCCGGACGATGCCGCCGCCGGTTCCAACGACCTCGATCTACAGCCGCAGCGACGGCATCGTCGCGTGGCAGTGCAGCGTGGAGCCGCGGGGGCTCCAGTGCGAGAGCATCGAGGTGATGGGCAGTCACTGCGGGCTGGGTGTGAACGCCGCGGCCCTCTATGCGACGGCCGATCGGTTGGCCCAAACGGACGGGCAGTGGCAGCACTTCGATCGCGGCGGTCTGCGCCGCCGGGTGTTCCCAGACCCGTCACGCTGACACGGCCCCGACGTCGCGACAGCGCGTTGCCCCTGGGGCGCGCTTGGCGACATCGACGAGATAGTCTCCCGCTTCCACACCACGTCCACAGGCTCCTCCCCATGACTGAAACACCCACCCTGCAGAACCGCGAAGGCCGCACCGTTCCCGATGTGTCCTTTCGCGTCTTGCGCCAGGGCGAATGGCAGACGGTGACGACCGACGACATCTTCGCCGGCAAGAACGTCGTCGTCTTCTCCCTGCCTGGAGCCTTCACCCCGACCTGCTCGTCGACGCACCTGCCGCGATACAACGAGCTCTCGCCGGTGTTCCACGACAAGGGCATCGACAGCATCGTCTGCGTCGCCGTCAACGACCCCTTCGTGATGCAGGAATGGGGCAAGGACCAGGAGGCTTCGAACGTGATGCTGCTGCCGGACGGCAACGGTGCCTTCACCGAGGCCATGGGCATGCTCGTCGACAAGAGCGATCTCAATTTCGGCAAGCGTTCCTGGCGCTACTCCATGCTGGTGCGCGACAAGGTCATCGAGAAGATGTTCGTGGAGCCGCAGAAGCCCGGCGATCCGTTCGAGGTCTCCGACGCGGACACGCTGTTGCGCTACCTGGATCCTGCGGCGAAGCTTCCGGACCAGGTGGCCATCCTGACGCGCGACGGCTGCGCCTTCTGTGCCCGTGCCAAGGAGATGTTGAGCGCTGCCGGCATCGACTACGCCGAGGTCCCTCTGCCGCACACGATACGCAGCAAGGCGCTCGGGGCCTTCGCCGGTGCCCAGACGGTGCCGCAGGTGTTCGTCAACGGCAAGCTCGTCGGCGGGACCGAGGAACTGGCGACATTCCTCGCGGAGCGTCGGGCATGAAGCTCGCGCGAGCTTGAGACGTGACGCCCAAGCAAGCCTGGACCCTGGCGCGCACCGCGGTGCAGTCGTGGGTCGACGATTACGCGCCGAGCATGGGTGCGGCGCTGGCGTACTACACGCTGTTCTCGGTCGCGCCACTGCTGCTGATCGTCGTCTCGATCGCCGGCCTGGTCTTCGGCCAGGACGCGGCGCGGGGCGAGATCGTCGCGCAGCTGCAGGGGCTGATGGGGGACGCAGCGGCGACCGCCCTGGAGAGCCTGCTGGCGAGCGTGCGCCGCCCGGCCGAGGGAATCCTCTCGACGGTGATCGGGATCGTCGTGCTGCTGGTCGGCGCGACGACGGTCTTCGCCGAGTTGCAGGACTCGCTCGACCGCATCTGGCGGGCACCTGCGCGGCAGAAGGCCGGGATCTGGGGACTGCTTCGCGCGCGGGTCCTCTCGTTCGGACTGATCCTGGGCGTCGGATTCCTGTTGATCGCCTCCTTGGTCGCGAGCGCGGGGTTGTCGGCACTGGGCAAGTGGTGGGCACCGATCTTCGGCGGCTGGGAGGTGCTCGCCCAGGGGGTGAATTTCGGCATCAGCTTCGGCCTCATCACGGTGATCTTCGCGCTGATCTACAAGATCATGCCGCGCGTGCACATCCAGTGGCACGATGTCTGGATCGGGGCCGCCGTGACGGCGCTGCTTTTCACGATCGGCAAGTTCCTGATCGGCCTGTACATTGGCCGCAGCGGCATCGCCTCGGGCTTCGGCGCCGCCGCGTCCCTCGTGGTGCTGTTGCTCTGGGTGTATTACTCGGCGCAGATCTTCCTGCTGGGCGCCGAGTTCACCTGGGCCTACGCGCACGCCTTCGGCTCGAAGAAGGACATCGCGGCAAATCCTGCTGAAGCAGTGCTCTCGGGACAGCCACCTCCGGTGGTCTCGCGGACGCGCCGGACCGACGCCCCTGCGTCGACGGCTCCGGCCGCGGCGCCGAGTCCCGAAGGCGGAGCGCCGACGTCCGTGGGGCGCGATCCCTTGCGCGGCGTCGCGGCCGCAGTCGCGGCGGGATTCGTGCTGCAACTGATCGGTAGTCGCGTCGCCCGCAGCGCTCTGCGCAAGCTGCGGGGGCGCGCTCGCGCTGCAGTCAGCCGGCACGAAGGCCACTGATGAACGCGCGGGCGAGGACTTACACGGTCAGGGTGTAGACATCCGCAGCGGCTCGTTCCACGGCGCTGTGCCCGGACAGCGGCAGATCCCACTTCACGTCGCCGGCAGTCTGCCGGGGCGCGAGGCCCCGTGTCATGTCGGCGATCTCCTCAGCCGCGGCGTTGACCTCGGTGACGAGCGTTCGATCCTCGCGGTAGAGGCGCGCGACGGCAGAGCCGCCCGCATCGATGATCACCACGTAGCGCACCGGCTCGCGGTGCGGTGCCGGATGGTGGGGGCCGGGCGACTCGATTCCGTAACCGTCGTTCATGCGGCGATTATCGACTTCGGATCGCTCCAGCCTGGGGCTTACTTCTTCGAGTCCTTGATGGACTTTTCCTCGGCCTCGTGGACCGTCTTGGCTGCGGACTTGTCGGTCTTGGCCATGTTCTTCGCAGTCTTCTCGCAGGCGCGCTTGGCCGAGCCGTCGAGCGCGGTCTTGCAGTCCGCCTTGTTCAGATCCTCCTTCGCCTCGGCCACCTTCTTGCGGGCCTTGTACTGCGCTTCGGACTGGGTCTTCAGGTCCTTGGCTTCGGCGCGGGAGATCCCGTCGGCCGTGTCGGCGGCATGCGCCGAGAAGGTGAATGCGACTGCCGCGGTCGCGAGCATGGATGCAAAGTGCTTGTTCATCTGGGGTCTTTCGCTTGTTGTGAGGTGACGTGCAGCGGGCGAACCTGCTGCGACGTGCCTGCGAACGGTACGCGCATCGATGGCCCGAAGCAGCCGTCGCGGCGCGCGATCTGCGGTAGGCGCGTTCCTACCCGCGCCGTGCGACCGCGCGCCGGTGTTGTGTCGAAATGAAATGCAGCGGTTGCGCCCTGGAAATTGCTGCATTGCGTCAACCGAACCACCCGACCGATGCGTTAGGGATGCACGGCGCGATCGTTCCGACCGGCCGCACACACAAACCCCCAAGGATTCCATGAACAAACTGCTTGCCACCCTGATCACCGGCTTCTTCGCTTCCGTGGCCCTGGCCCAATCGCCGACGCCCGCCGCGAACACCCCGGCGGTCGTGAAGGCCGAGGCGAAGGCCGAGAAGAAGACCGC
>JBBQCD010000026.1:0-57058 GCA_038318385.1 Burkholderiales bacterium
GATCGCGTCACCGAGCAGCCGTTCGTAGGGCGTTTCCTCGCCGGCTTCGTTCTCGCACAGGAACAGCTCGCGCTGGTCGCCGAGGAAGCCCTTGCCGGGCCGCTTGACGCGGGCCGCGATCGCCACGGCCGCGAGCGGCTGCAGCTTGAAGCGAACGTAGTTCGCGCGTCCATCGGCGGGCGACGCGTCGTCGAACAGGCGTTGCGGCGGCGTCTTCAGCTGCACCAGCACCTCGGCGGCCGTGGTCGACAGGAACTTGCCCGTGCGCAGATACCACGGCACGCCGGCCCAGCGCCAGGAATCGATGAAGAGGCGCAAGGCACAGAAGGTCTCGACGTCCGAATCGGCCGCCACGTCCTTCTCGGCGCGGTAGCCGGCGTACTGGCCGCGGACGACGTCGTCGGCAGTCAGCTTGCGCATCGCGTGGAAGACGCCAGCCTTCTCGCTCTGCACCGCCGTGAAGCCCTGGTATGCCGGCGGCTCCATGGCGAGCAGCGCGACGATCTGGAACATGTGGTTCTGGACCACGTCGCGCAGCGCACCGGCACTCTCGTAGAAGCCGCCGCGCTCGCCGATGCCGAAGCCCTCGGCCACCGTGACCTGCACGCTCGCGACGTGGTGGCGGTTCCAGATCGGCTCGAGGAAGGAGTTCGCGAAGCGGAAGTAAAGGATGTTCATGATCGCTTCCTTGCCGAGGAAGTGGTCGATCCGGAAGATCGACGCCTCGGGGAAGACGGCATGGGTGATCTCGTCGAGCTCGCACGCCGAGGCCAGGTCGCGGCCGAAGGGCTTCTCGACGATGACGCGCGCGTTCTCGGCCAGGCCGCTGCTGCCGAGGCAGCGGATCACGGTGCCGAACAGCGCCGGCGGGATCGCCAGGTAATGTGCCGGGCGTTCGGCGTCGCCGAGAGCCTTCTTCAGGGCCGTGAAGGTGCCGGGGTCCTTGTAATCGCCGCTGACATAGTTCAGCAACGACACGAGGCGGTCGAAGGCCGCCGGATCGTCGACGCCGCCGTCGGCCTCGATGCTCTCGCGCACGCGCTGGCAAGCCTCCTCGAGAGTCCACTTGGACGACGCCACGCCGATGACCGGAACCGTGAGTTCGCCGCTCTTGACCATCGCGTAGAGCGCCGGAAAGATCTTCTTGCGGGCGAGGTCGCCGGTGAACCCGAAGAGAACCAGCGCGCCGGAGCGCGGCCGCTCCTCCCGCTCGCCCGTGGCCGTTCCGACGGCGGGCGTCGCCGCGGGCGCGGACACGGCGGGAGAAGGGGGCCGGAATCTCACGACGATCCTTCCGCCGGCTTCTCGGTGTGGCCGCCGAACGCATGGCGCATCGCCGACAGCACCTGGTTGGCGAACTGCGCCTGGCCGCGCGAGGCGAAACGCTCGTGCACGGCGGCGCTCAGCACGGGGGTCGGCACCGCCTCGTCGATGGCGGCCTGCAGGGTCCAGCGGCCCTCGCCGGAATCGGAAACGCGCCCGCCGTAGGCTTCGAGCACGGGGTCCTTCAGCAGGGCGCCCGCGGTGAGGTCCAGCAGCCACGAGCCGATCACGCTGCCGCGACGCCAGACCTCGGTGATCTGCGCCAGGTCCATGTCGTAGCGATAGAACTCGGGCTCGCGCAACGGCGTCGTCTCGGCATCGTGGACCTGCTCGGCGTGCCCCACGTTGGCATGGCGAAGGATGTTGAGGCCTTCCGCGTAGGCCGCCATCACGCCGTATTCGATGCCGTTGTGGACCATCTTGACGAAGTGGCCGGCGCCGTGCGGACCGCAGTGCAGGAAGCCTTCCTCGGCGGGCGTGGCGTCGCCGCTGCGGCCGGGCGTGCGCGGCGACGTCCCGACGCCGGGTGCGAGGGCGCGGAAGATCGGCTCGAGCCGGGAAACGACGGCATCCTCGCCGCCGATCATCAGGCAATAGCCGCGCTGCTCGCCGGCGACGCCGCCGCTGGTGCCGACGTCGACGTAGTGCTGGCCGGCAGCCGTCAGGCGCTCGGCGCGACGGACATCGTCACGGTAGTAGGAGTTGCCGCCGTCGATGACGATGTCGCCGGTCTCGAGGTGGGCGCCGAGCTTGTCGAGTTCCGGATCGACGAAGGCGGCCGGCACCATCAGCCAGACTGCGCGCGGCGGCGTCAGCCGGGAGACGAGCTCCTCGAGCGAGCCGGAACCCGTCGCGCCGGCGGCGACGAGGCGGGCCACCGCTTCGGGCTGGGTGTCGTAGACCACGCAGGTGTGTCCGGCCTTCAGCAGGCGCCTGACCATGGCAGCGCCCATCCGGCCCAATCCGATCATTCCGAGCTGCATCGTGTTCTCCGACCTGCGTGAGGGGTGCACCGCTCGCGGTGCCGCTGACGACCATGGTAGGCGCAGGGCCGCCTTCCCGGGGCTGGCAGCCGAAATCTCGACACCGGAGAGCGGGGCATTGCCGGCCGCACCTGCATCGCGCTGTGCAAGTTTGCGTTGGCGCAAAGAAGCGGCACCGCCATGCGCGTCGTGAGCGCCCGGCCGCCATACTGAGTCGATCCCCGCTAGCTTGGCCCATCTGGCCGCCCCCTCCTCTTCATGCCCATCCTCACCCTCAACGGGGGCTCGTCGAGCATCCGCTTCGCGCTCTACGACGTCGGCGCCGGCGCCGCGCTGACGTGTCGCCTGGCCGGCAAGGTCGATCGGGCCGGCACGCGCGACGCGACGCTCAGCGTCGACGGCGAACCGGACCGCCGCCACCCGGTCCCCGCGACGGATGCGTGCTCCGCGGCGGCGAGCTTGTTGGACTGGCTCGAAGCGCAGGCCTTCTTCGGCGATATCGAGGCGATCGGTCATCGCGTCGTCCACGGCATGAACCATGCCGACCCCGAGCGCATCGGCGCGGCTCTCCTCGCCGAGCTGCACCGCCTGGAGCCGCTGGACCCGGACCATCTGCCGGGCGCGATGGCACTGATCGAGCAGTGCACGCGGCGCCTTCCTCGGGCGATGCAGGTGGCCTGCTTCGACACCGCCTTCCACCGCCACATGCCGCGGGTGGCCCGCATGCTGGCGATCCCGCGACGTTACGAGGCGATCGGGTTGCGACGCTATGGCTTCCACGGCCTGTCCTATGCCTCTTTGATGGAGGGCCTGGAGCGCAGCGCCGGCGTCGCAGCGGCCCGCGGCAAGGTCGTCCTCGCTCACCTCGGCCATGGCGCGAGCATCGCCGCCGTCCTCGGCGGACAGGGCATCGACACCAGCATGGGCTTCTCGCCGACTTCAGGGCTGCCGATGGGCACCCGCAGCGGCGACCTCGATCCCGGCGTCGCGCCCTATCTCGCGCGCACCGAGGGAATGACGGGCGATGCGTTCTACGCCATGGCGAGCCATGAGTCCGGTCTGCTCGGCATCTCGGAAACCAGCTCGGACATGCGTGACCTGCTGGCGCGCGAGGCCGGCGACATTCGCGCCGCCGAGGCGGTGGCGCTGTTCTGCTACCAGGCGAAGAAGTACGTCGGCGCCTGTGCCGCGGCGCTCGGCGGGCTGGACACGCTGGTCTTCGCAGGCGGCGTCGGCGAAAACGCGGCTCCGGTGCGCGAGCGCATCTGCGCCGGGCTCGGTTTCCTCGGCATCGAGCTCGATGCGGCCCGCAACGCCGCCGCGGCCGACGTCATCTCGACCGACGCGAGTCGCGTCGCGGTCCGCATCATCCGCGCCGACGAGGAACTGATGATCGCCCGCGGGGTCTGCCAATGGCGGGCGTCAGGCACATGAGCAAGGGCTCCATCACGATGAACACCGATCACAAGACCCTCAGCCCCGAGACGCTGCACCGTATCGATGCCTACTGGCGCGCCGCGAACTATCTCGCGGTCGGCCAGATGTACCTCTGGGACAACCCGCTGCTGCGGCGTCCGCTCGCGCTCGCCGACGTCAAGCCGATGCTGCTCGGCCACTGGGGGACGACGCCTGGCCAGAATTTCGCCTACGTGCATCTGAACCGCGTCATCCGCGAGCGCGACCTCGACATGATCTACATCTCGGGTCCCGGACACGGCGGCCCGGCGGTGGTCGCCAACACCTACCTCGAGGGCACCTACAGCGAGGTCTACCCCGACATCGGCCAGGACGAGGGCGGACTGCGCAAGCTCTTCCGACAGTTCTCGTTTCCGGGGGGGATCCCGAGCCATGCATCGCCGGAATGCCCCGGGTCCATCCACGAGGGCGGTGAGCTCGGCTATTCGCTCAGCCACGCCTTCGGCGCCGTCTTCGACAACCCCGAGCTGATCGTCGCCTGTGTCATCGGCGACGGCGAGGCCGAGACCGGCCCGCTCGCAACGGCCTGGCATTCGAACAAGTTCCTCGACCCGGTGGGCGATGGCGCGGTGCTGCCGATCCTCCACCTCAACGGCTACAAGATCGCCAATCCGACGATCCTGGCGCGCATCGGGCGCGACGAGCTCGAGATGCTGCTCCGCGGCTGCGGCTGGACCCCGCTGTTCGTCGCCGGCGACGACCCAACTTTGATGCACGAGGCGATGGCGACCGCGCTCGATGCCGCAGTCGACGCGATCCACGCCGCGCAGCACGCCGCGCGGGTCGGCGGGAATTCGGAACGCCCGCGCTGGCCGATGATCGTGCTCGACTCCCCGAAGGGTTGGACCGGCCCGAAGTTCGTCGACGGGCTCAAGATCGAAGGCACTTTCCGGGCCCACCAAGTGCCGATCTCCGATCCCGCCAAGCACCCCGGCCATCTCGAATTGCTGCAGGACTGGCTGATGAGCTACCGGCCCGGCGAGTTGTTCGATGCTCGGGGTCGGCTGCGACCCGAGCTGGCTGCGCTCGCGCCCAAGGGTGCTCGGCGCATGGGGGCCAATCCGCATGCCAACGGCGGCATCCTCCTGCGCGACCTGAAACTGCCGGACTTTCGCGAATACGCCTGCAAGGTCGACGAGGCCGGTGCGCCCGGGATCGGCGACACCCACGTGCTGGGACCGTTCCTGCGCGACATCGTGCAGCGCAACGCGGGAGAACGCAACTTCCGTGTCTTCGGGCCCGACGAGACCCTCTCCAACGGCCTCGGCGCGTTGTTCGAGGTGACGCCCCGACAGTGGGAGGCCGAGACCATTCCCGGCGACGAGTTCCTGGGCACGGCCGGCCGCGTCGTGGAAGTGCTCAGCGAGCACCAGTGCGAGGGCTGGCTCGAAGGCTACCTGCTGACCGGGCGGCACGGCCTGTTCAACTGCTACGAGGCCTTCATCCACATCGTCGATTCGATGTTCAACCAGCACGCCAAGTGGCTCAAGATCACGTCCGAGATCCCGTGGCGCCGGCCGATCGCATCGCTGAACTATCTCCTCGCCTCGCATGTCTGGCGCCAGGATCACAATGGCTTCACCCACCAGGATCCGGGGTTCATCGACCACGTCGTCAACAAGAAGGCGGAAATCGTGCGCGTCTACCTGCCGCCCGACGCGAACTGCCTGCTGTCGGTGGTGGACCACTGCCTGCGCAGCCGCCACTACGTCAACGTCGTCGTCGCCGGCAAGCATCCGGCGCCGCAGTGGCTGACGATGGAAGCCGCGGTCCGGCATTGCGCCGCCGGCATCGGCGTCTGGGACTGGGCCGGCAATGCCGGCGCGGACGAGCCCGACGTCGTCATGGCCTGCTGCGGCGACGTGCCGACGCTGGAGACGCTGGCGGCGGTGGCCATCCTGCGCGCGGAGTTGCCGGCGCTGAAGATCCGCGTCGTCAACGTCGTCGACCTGATGCGGCTGCAGCCCTCGAGCGAGCACCCGCACGGGCTGGCCGACGCGGACTTCGACGCGCTGTTCACGGCCGACAAGCCGATCATCTTCGCCTTCCACGGCTATCCGTCGCTGATCCACCAGTTGACGTATCGCCGCACGAACCACGACAACCTCCATGTGCGCGGCTACAAGGAAGAGGGCACGATCACCACGCCGTTCGACATGACGGTCCTCAACGACCTCGATCGGTTCCACCTGGCGAAGGACACCATCGACCGGCTGCCGCAGACGGGCGCGCAGGGCAAGGCCGTCCAGAAGCGCCTCGATGCCAAGCTGATCGAGCACCACGCCTATATCCGGCTCCACGGCCAGGACATGCCCGAGATCCGCAACTGGAGGTGGCAGGCTGCCGCCTGAAGGAGCTTGCGATGACGACGAACCGGATCGACGCGAACGCGGCCGCCCTCGCTGCCACCGCCGAGGCGCTGGTCGCCGGCGATCGCGGACTGCTCGCGATGGACGAGAGCAACCCGACCTGCCACAAGCGCTTCGCCGCGCTCGGCATCCCGCAGAACGAGGCCTCGCGCCGTGCCTGGCGCGAGCTCATCGTCACCACACCGAAGCTCGGCGACGCGATCAGCGGTGCGATCCTCTACGACGAGACCCTGCGCCAGTCGACGCAGGGCGGCACGCCCTTCGTCGACGTCCTGAAGGCCGCCGGCATCGTGCCCGGCATCAAGGTCGACGCCGGCGCGAAGGCGCTGGCCGCGCACCCGGGCGAGCAGGTGACCGAAGGGCTCGACGGCCTTCGCGAGCGCCTCGCGGAATATGTCGACAGGGGAGCGCGCTTCGCCAAGTGGCGGGCGGTGATCGTGATCGGCGAGGGCCTGCCGAGCGCCGGTGCGATCGCCGTCAACGCCCATGCCCTGGCCCGCTATGCGGCGCTGTGCCAGGAAGCCGGCGTGGTGCCGATCGTCGAGCCCGAAGTGCTGATGGACGGCACCCACACCCTGCAGCGCTGCGCCGAGGTCACGCAGGCGGTGCTGCGCGCGGTCTTCGGCGAACTGGCCGCGCAGCGCGTGCTGCTCGAGGGCATGCTGCTGAAGCCGAACATGGTGCTGCCGGGCCTCGGCTGCCCGATCCAGGACGGCGCGGACGCGGTGGCCGACGCGACCGTGAAGGTGCTCGCGCGCACCGTCCCGGCGGCTGTACCCGGCGTCGCGTTCCTTTCCGGCGGCCAGTCGGCAACACTGGCGTCGGCCCGGCTCAACGCCATGAACGCGCGGTATCCGGCAGCGCCGTGGGCGTTGGCGTTCTCGTTCTCGCGCGCGGTCCAGCAACCCGCGCTCGAGATCTGGCGCGGCGATCCTGCCAACGCCGTGGCGGCGCAGGCGGCGCTGCGGCACCGCGTCGAGTGCAATCGTGCCGCGCGGCGCGGCGCCTATCTCGCCGCGAACGACGCGCCCGCCGCTGTCGCGAACTGAAACAGTCCTTCACGGTGGCGCGCGGTTTGCAGGGGATCCGCGCGGCCCTCTCGAGCGGCACGGACTGCGCTGCGTGGGCGTGGGGTCACAGCCTTCGGCAGAACTCGCCCCCTTCGGTCGAGGTGCGGGCAATCACCTAGGGTTTTCGGGAATCACCTACTTGTCATTGCACAGGCGCAAATCGATAGTGGCTGCAGCGTCGGTCCTCGCGTAGCGCGAAGACAGGCGGATCACGGCACTAGAAGATCAAGGAGATTCCGATGACCGAACCGCAAATCACTGCGCGTCGCAAGTTCCTGCGCCAGGCCGCCACCGGCGTCGCTGCCACGGGTGCGCTCGCCGCGCCGATGATCTCCGTGGCGCAGTCGCCCATCGTCCTGAAGATGCAGGGCGCCTGGGGCGCCAAGGACATCTTCAACGAGATGGCCGAGCAGTACGTCGCCAAGGTCAACGAGATGGCTGGCGGCCGACTGCGCATCGACTACCTCGTCGCCGGCTCCGTGGTCAAGCCCTTCGAGGTGATGGACGCGACCAGCAAGGGCGTCATCGACGCCGCCCACACTGTGGCGGTGTACTGGTACGGCAAGAGCAAGGTCGCGTCGCTCTTCGGCTCGGGGCCGATCAACGGCTGCGATGCGAATCAGATGCTCGCCTGGATCCATCGGCAGGGGCAGCCGTTCTATGACGAGCTGGTGGCAAAGCTCGGCCTCGACATCACCGCGTTCTTCGCGATGCCGATGCCGACGCAGCCGCTGGGCTGGTTCAAGAAGCCAATCAAGGGCGCCGCCGACCTGAAGGGATTCAAGTACCGCACCGTCGGTCTGGCTGCCGACCTGATGCAGGACATGGGCATGAAGGTCACGCAGTTGCCCGGGGGCGAGATCGTGCCGGCGATGGAGCGTGGCGTGATCGATGCCTTCGAGTTCAACAACCCGACCTCGGACCGCCGCTTCGGCGCGCAGGACGTGGCGAAGTACTACTACATGGGCAGCTACCACCAGGCCATGGAGTTCTTCGAGATCGACTTCAACAAGAAGAAGTACAACTCGCTGCCCAAGGATCTCCAGGCAATCCTGAAATATGCGGCCGAGGCCGCCTCGACCTCGAACTACGCCCTGGCGATGGACCAGTATTCCATCGACCTGCAGGAGCTGAAGGACAAGGACAAGGTTCACGTTCTGCGCACCCCGAAGGACGTCTTCACCGAGCAGCTCAAGTCGTGGGACGTGCTGGTCAAGAAGCTGTCGGCCGAGGACCCGTTCTTCAAGAAGGTCTGGGACTCGCAGAAGGCCTGGGCCAAGCGCGTCGGCTACTACGGCTTCTTCAACGATGCCGACTACCAGCAGGCCTACGAGCACCTCTACGGCAAGCTCGGCTTCTGACCTCCGGCGCCGGCTCTGCGGCGCCTTGATCTCGATACGGGTGAACGGCGCAGCAATGCGCCGTTTTCATGCGCGAAGCACGACGTGGCGTCGTGTGAGCCGAAGGGAAACGTCATGCTCCAGAACTTCCTGCTGATGATCGACCGCTTCAGCATGGCCGTCGGCCACGCGTTCGCCTGGTGCATCCTCATCCTCACGCTGGGGACCTCCTACGAGGTCTTCATGCGCTACGTGCTGAACGACCCGACGAGCTGGGCCTTCGACATGAGTTACATCCTCTACGGGGGGCTCTTCATCATGGCCGGGGCCTATGCGCTGTCGCGCAATGCCCACGTGCGCGGCGACGTCTTCTTCCGCCTGCTTCCGCCGCGGGTCCAGGCCACGATCGAACTGGTCCTGTACTTCATCTTCTTCTACCCCGGCGTGACCGCGCTCATCATCGCCGGCTACGGCTACGCGCACGATTCGTTCGGCTACCGCGAGGTCAGCGTGAACAGCCCGGCGGGGATTCCGATCTGGCAGTTGAAGGCCTTGATCCCGCTGGCCGGCGGGATGCTCTTCATCCAGGGCATCGCCCAGGTGATCCGCTGCATCCTGTGCATCCAGACCGGTTACTGGCCGCAGCAGCTGCACGACGTCGAGGAACTCGAGAGCGTCCTCCAGCAGGAGCACCAGAAGCGTGCCGCCGAGGAGGGCGCGCCATGAGCAACCCGCAACTCGCGCTGGTGATGCTGGGCAGCTTCGTCTTCATCATCCTGCTCGGCTTCCCGATCGCCTTCACGCTGATGGCGATGGGGGTGATGTTCGGCTACTACGCCTACTTCACCCCCGGGCAGGACTTCTTCGACAGCCGCGTCTTCTACCTGCTGTCGCAGAACACCTTCAGCATCATGAACAACGATGTGCTGACGGCGGTGCCGCTGTTCCTGTTCATGGGCTACATGATCGAGAGATCGAACATCCTCGACCGGCTGTTCTACAGCCTGCAGGTCTCGCTGCGCGCCATTCCCGGCTCGATGGCGATCGCGGCGCTGATCACCTGTGCGCTCTTCGCCACCGCCACCGGCATCGTCGGCGCGGTGGTCACCTTGATGGGGCTGCTGGCATTCCCGGCGATGCTCAAGGCCGGCTACGACCAGAAGCTCTCGGCCGGGGTGATCTGCGCCGGCGGCACGCTCGGCATCCTGATCCCGCCGTCGATCATGCTGATCGTCTACGGCGCCACCTCGGCGGTCTCGGTCGTCAAGCTCTACGCCGCCGCGCTCGTCCCCGGCTTCCTGCTCGCCGGGCTGTACATGGTCTACGTCGTCACTCGGGTCGCCTTCAATCCCAAGCTCGCGCCGAAGCTGCCGAAGTCCGAGACCGACATCCCCTGGTTCCAGGTCGTGCTCCTGCTGCTGCAGGCGTTCTTCCCGCTGGCGGTCCTGATCATGTCGGTGCTGGGCGCCATCCTCTTCGGCCTGGCGACGCCGAGCGAGGCCGCCGCCATCGGCGCGCTCGGCGCGATGCTCCTGGCCATCGCCTACCGTGCCTTCACCTGGCAGCGCCTGAAGGAGGCGGTCTTCCTGACCGCGCGCACCTCGGCGATGGTCTGCTGGCTTTTCGTCGGCTCCTGGACCTTCTCCTCGATCTTCTCCTACCTGGGTGGCGAAGGGCTGATCAAGGAATTCGTCCTGGCGATGGACCTCAACACCATCACCTTCCTGCTGCTATCCCAGGCGATCATCTTCCTGCTCGGCTGGCCGCTCGAGTGGAGCGAGATCATCATCATCTTCGTGCCGATCTTCCTGCCGCTGCTGCCGCACTTCGGCGTCGACCCGCTCTTCTTCGGCATCCTCGTCGCGCTCAACCTGCAGACCTCGTTCCTGACTCCACCGATGGCGATGTCGGCCTACTATCTGAAGGGGATCGCGCCGAAGTTCGTGCTGCTCTGGACGATCTTCCAGGGCTGCTTCCCCTTCCTGGCCATGGTGTTCGTGACGATGCTGCTGGTCTATGTGTTCCCGCAACTGGTCTACTGGCTCCCGAACCTGTTCTATGGCAACTGATTTCCCGGCGCTCCCATGAAGGCAGACGATCTCGTCGACATCACCTCGCTCGGCGTGGCCGAGTGCCTCGCCGCGCTCCGCGAAGGGCGCACCAGCGCGGTCGATCTCGTGACCGGCTGCCTGGCGCGCATCCGCGCCGACGACGGCCGCGTCCAGGCCTGGGCTTATGTCGACGACGAGCGGGCGCTGGCCCAGGCCCGCAACGTCGACCGCGTGCGCAAGGAGGGCCATGCGACCGGTCCGCTGCACGGGCTGCCGGTGGGGATCAAGGACGTGATCGACACCGCCGACATGCCGACCGAGAACGGGACCGTGCTGCATGCCGGTCGCGCGCCCGACCACGATGCGACGGTGGTCGAGCGCCTGCGTTCGGCCGGGGCGATCATCCTCGGCAAGACAGTGACCACGGAGATGGCCACCTACGCTGCGGGCAAGACCCGCAACCCCGTCAATCCGGAGCACACGCCCGGCGGCTCGTCGAGCGGCTCGGCCGCTGCCGTCGCGGCCCATATGGTGCCGGGGGCCATCGGCACCCAGACCAACGGCAGCGTCATCCGCCCGGCGGCGTACTGCGGTGTGGTCGGCTACAAGCCGACCTTCGGCTGGATCCCTCGCCAGGGCATCCTGTTGCAGTCGCGCGCCCTCGACCAGGTGGGGGTGATGGCACGCAGCGTCGAGGACGTGGCCCTGCTGGCCGAGGCCCTGATCGGCTACGACGAGGGCGATCCCGACACCCGCCCGATGGCGCGCCCCCGGCTGCATGCCGTGGCGATGGAGGAACCCCCGCTGCCACCGACGTTCGCCTTCACGCGGACGCCGAACTGGGCCGATGCGGAGGAGGAAACCCGCCAGGCGTTCGACGAGGTGGCGGTCGCGCTGGGCAAGCACTCGATTCCGTTCGAGGTCCCGGCGATCTTCCGTGATGCCTGGGCCTGGCACGCGACGATCATGGAAGCCGACATCGCCCGCAACTTCCATCATGACTACGAGCGGGGCGGCGAGCGCATGAGCGAATCGCTGCGCGGCCAGATCGAGCGTGGACGCCGCGTCAGCGCGGTCGACTACAACAATGCGGTCGACCGGATCGAGGCCACGCGCGCCGCCTTCGACGAGATCTTCGATCGCTGCGACGCCATCCTCACGGCGGCAACCGCGGGTCCGGCGCCGCGCGGGCTGGCGTCCACCGGCAACCCGGGCTTCTGCACGCTGTGGACCTATGCCGGCATGCCGGCCATCACGCTGCCGTTGCTGAGTGCCGGCAACGGGTTGCCGATGGGCATCCAGCTCGTCGGCCGCCGCGGCGACGACGCGCGCCTCCTGCGCACGGCGCGCTGGCTGGTGCGATGGGCGCGGGATCTTGAAACCAGCGCAGGCTGACCACGGGGACGAGCATGTTTCGAAGAATCGCCAAGATCCTGATGGGCATATTCGCCGTGACGCTGGCGGTGTTGTTCTTCCTGCCTCCGGCCTTGAAGCTGAAGGACCCGGCGCTGATCATCGTCCTCCTGATCGGCGTGGCGGCCATGGTCTACAACCTGATCGAGGTCGCGCGCGAGAAGGAAGACGACTGAGCGAGGAGCCGCCTCCCTGCGCCTGCGCCCTAGGCCCTGGACGCTACGCCCTGCGCCCTGCGCCCTGCGCGCTGCGCGGCTCTCGCCGGCGCACCCCAGCCGCGCCGCTCAGGCGCCGCCTGCAGCGTCGCCGAGAGCCACCTCCATGATGTCTGCCTCGCTGAGCGCAGCGCCCCGGCTCCTGCAGGCGGCAGCGTCTGCGGCCGGCAGCGCGTCGCGAAGCAAGGCGTCGACGCGTTCGCGATGGCGGCGCGTGACGGCGCCGGGAAGGTTGCGAAACTGGTGGGTGGCGTCGCCGAATCCGATCACGCAGGCGGCGTCGCGGAAGCGGCCCTGCTGGGCCGCCACCAGGGCGAGGCCTTCCAGGAGACGCATCTCGTCGCCTTCGGCTGTGAGGAGCGGCAAGGCCAACCGACCCTGCTCGAGCGCTTCCTCGCTGCGGCCTTGCAGGGCCAGGGCCAGCATCAGCGTATGGCGGATGTGGCCTGACATGGCATTCGCGCCGAGGCGATCGACCGTGGCCAGCGCCGCGCGCGCCCGCACCTCGGCCTCTTCCGCGCGACCGAGCTGGATCTCGTAGGCCGCGACGTTGGCACCGAGAGCGATCGCTTCGCCGAGTTCGAACCGGTCTTCCCGGTAGATCGCGGCCTGCTGCAGGACTGCCGCCAGCGCATCGTCGAGGCGTCCGGCGGCGCGCAGCCAGCGTGCCTTGGCCCACATGAACGTGGCGCGCTGGCGCGGCGGACGCGGCGCACCGTCGAGTCCTTCGCCTTCCGCGATGGCCGCCCCGGCGGCTTCGACCTCAAGACGTTCGGCTCCGACCGAGGCGCGAGTGGCGAGCGCGTCATAGAGCCTGGACTCGTCGCCGATCTTGCGGTACAGCTCGATGGCGCGACCGGCGGCCTCGAAGCAATCCTTCCGCCCGGTGACGATCCCGAGCCGCCCGCTCGTCAGCCAGAACAGCGCCTGCACGGGGAGCGGCGTTTCGGGCCGCAGGCACTCGCGTGCGGCGGCGCAGCGGTTCATGCCCTCGACGTTGAGGCCGGCATAGATCCAGACGTTCGACGAATGCGCGGCCAGTTCCAGCAGCAGTGTCGCGTCCTCCTCCTGCGCCCACGTCATGGCGGCGCGCAAGCTGTCGACTTCGGCGGCGAGTGCAGCGCGGTCCTCGGGAATGGGCCGCCAGCGTTTGACGTCGTCCTCGTATCGGCGCAGCAGCGTCGCCAGCGCCAGCGCGTGGCGCCGCAGCGTGGTCGCGGTTTCGCCGGCGTCGCCGAGGCGCTCGAGGGCATAGGCGCGAGTCGTCTCCAGCAGGCGATAGCGCGGCGCGTGACCGCCCTCGGCCAGCACCAGGGACTTGTCGACCAAGGCGCCCAGGCTTTCGAGCACCGCCCATTCGTCGATGGCCGCATCGTGTGCAACCGCCTGCGCGGAGTCGAGCGTGAAACTGCCGGCGAACACCCCCAGGCGGCGCAGCACCGCCTGCTCGTGGGGCGCCAGCAGGTTGTGGCTCCATTCGAGCGTCGCGCGCAGCGTCTGGTGGCGCCGCAACAGCATCCGCGAGCCCCCGGTCAGCACCTTGAAGCGTTCGTCCAGGCGCAACCGCAGCCCTTCCAGGCCGAGCAGAGGCAGGCGGGCGACCGCGAGCTCGATGGCCAGCGGGATGCCGTCGAGCCGGCTGCAGATTTCGGCGATCGCCGGCAGGGCCCGGGCGTCCGCTTCGAAGCGCGGAAGGACCGCCCGGGCGCGCGCGATGAAGAGTTCCAGGGCGCCGAAATCATCCGCGCGTACGGGTCCTCCCTTGGACGGCACGGCGAGGGAGCCCAGGCGATAGACGTGCTCCTCGGAGGTCTTCAGCGGTTCCTGGCTCGTCACCAGCAGGCGGACGTGGGGAGCACCGGCGCAGATGGCGTCGACCAGCGTTGCCACCTCGTCGAGAACGTGCTCGCAGTTGTCGAGCACCAGCAATGCGTGCTGCGGCTTCAGAACGGTCACGATGCCATCGCGCAGCGAACGCTCGCCGCCGATGTGCACGCCGAGCACGCGGGCCACAGCCGGGCCGACGAGGTCGCTGGCACCGAGCGCCGCCAGCTCGATCCACCACGCTCCATCGGGAAAACGCTCGCCGACGCGGGTGGCGACGCCTTGCGCGAGGCGCGTCTTGCCCATTCCGCCGGCGCCGGCGATGGTGACGAGGGGGTGGCGATGGAGCAGTTCCTCGACCGCCAGCACGTCGGCTTCGCGGCCGAACAGCGGCGCGGTGTGAGCCGGCAGGTTGCTCCGCACGCCGACGACCGCGTCCAGCTGCGGCGGCACGGCTGGCGGCGTTGCAGAGGCGATCTTCACAGGCGGTGCGTCGATCGGCGCCAGGGCGAGCCGGTAGCCGCGGCCCGGGACGGTTGCAATCGCATGCGGGCCTAGCGCCTTGCGCAGCGTCGAGATCTGGACCTGCAGGTTGTTTTCCTCGACGACGAGCCCCGGCCAGACGCGATCGAGGAGTTCGCTCTTGGCCAGGAGGCGCTCACCGCCGTCGATCAGCGCGAGCAGCAGATCGAAGGCCCGCGCGCCGAGCGCGACCGGCTGCCCGTCGACGACGAGCTCGCGCTCGATGCTTCGAACTTCCACGCCGGGGAACCGGTGGATCGTCACGACGGTCCTTCGAATCGGGCCGGACAGGCGGCCCCGCGCCACGGAATCTACAGGGTCGCGGCTTCGTGCGCGAGGTCCGGCAGCGCTCCCTCAGCCCGGGGCGCAGAGCGCGCGCAGGGCCGCGAGATCGGGCTCGCTGCCGAGCCCCGGCGTGTCGGTCAGCGTGATGCAACCCGTCGCCAGGCTCGCCAGAGGCGGGCACAGCAGTGTGCGCAGCGGGTTCTCGTTGGCGTCGACCTCCAGCAGGCTGTCGCGGCCGCCGCGGGCGGCCAGCACATGCGCCGATGCGAGCAGTCCGATGCCGGCGCCGAGAAAGTGCGGGCAGTAACGCAGGCCGGCGGCGGCGATGCGGTCGATGACCCGGAGCACGCCGGAAATGCCGCCCCACTTCGCCAGATCCGGTTGGACGACGGCGATCGTGCCGGAAGCGATCAGGGCGTCGAAGCCGGCCGCACCGATGGCGTTCTCGCCGGCGGCCAGCGGCAGCGGCGCCGCCTGCGCGAGCTGGCGCCATTCGCTCCACGGCCGATCGGCGCGCAGCGGCTCCTCGAGCCACGCCGGCCGCAGTTCGGCGAGACGACCGGCCATGCCGAGCGCCGTTTCCAGGTCCCAGGCCTGGTTGGCGTCGACCATCAGCGGGGTGCCGTCGCCGACCGCAGCCCGCACCGCCGCGAGGTTGGCGACGTCACGTTCCGCGCCGAAGCCAACCTTGAGCTTGAACGCGGTGTAGCCGCTGCGCCGCAACGTCGCCACGGTCGCCGCGGGATCGTCCGGATTGATGCCGCTGGCGTAGACCGGAACCGTCGTGGAACACGCGCCATCGTCGTCGGAACCGTCGCGACGCGCAGACGTCGTCGCCGCGTCGCGCAGGACTCGCCACAGCGGTTGTCCGGCGCGCCGCGCCGTCAGGTCGTGCAGGGCGATGTCGACACCGGCGATCGCCTGGGCGAGCGGCCCGGGCTCGCCGGACTGCAGCGCGAGGACGGCGGTCCGGGCGCTCAGCTCGTCGAACGCTGCCGCCGGCGACACGAACGCCCGCCCCACCAGCAGCGGCGCGAGCACCGTCTCGATCAGCCGCGCCCGGTGTTCGCCACCGCACGACGGGAAGTTGCACCAGGCCTCGCCCCAGCCGTGCGCGCCATCGGCATCCTCGACGCGCACCAGCAACGCCGGTCGGTCGAGCATCGTTCCGAACGAAGTGCGCACCGGCTCGCGGACCGGCCAGCGCAGCACGAAGGCCTCGAGCCGGGCGATCGCCCGGCCGGCGGCCAGCGGGGTGGGGGGTTTTCCGGGATGGACGACGCGCATGGGGAGGCTATAAACGTATGGTCTACTGTACGTTTGGCACTTGGCCACCGCAAGTCCGGTTTTTCCCATCCCTCCTTTCTTCCGTCCCTCTTCCCCTCATGCGTCTTCCCTCTGCCATCGCGCGTCCCCTGCTGATCGCCGCGCCCTGGCTGCTGATCATCGCCTTCTGGTACGGCATCCGCGCCAGCGGGCTCGTCAATGCGACCCTCGTGCCCGCGCCCCACGCGGTGCTGGCCAAGTTCGTCGAGCTCGCCCAGGGCCGGCTTTGGCTCGATGTCTGGATGTCGACGCAGCGCGTCTTCGTCGGCGTGACCCTCGGCGTGGCCCTCGCCGTGCCGGTGGGGTTCTGCCTCGGCTGGTACCGCGGCCTGCGGACCTTCATCGATCCGGTGATCAATTTCTTTCGCGCCTTGCCGCCGATCGCGCTGATCCCGCTGGTCATCGTCTACTTCGGCATCGGCGAACTCGCCAAGACCGTCATCTTGTTCTACGCCTCGTTCTTCGCCGGCGTCATCGTGATGTACGAGGGCATCGCCCAGATCAGCCCGATCTATGTGCGCGTCGCGCGCACCCTCGGGGCCCGCGACGTCGAGATCTTCGCCAAGGTGATCGTGCCGCTGACCGTGCCGCACATCCTCACCGCGATCCGGGTCGCGCTCGGCGTGGCCTGGGCGACGCTGGTCGCCTCGGAGCTGATCGCGGCCCAGCAGGGCCTGGGCGCGCTGATCCAGAACGCGTCGTCGTTCTTCCAGCTCGACATCATCTATGTCGGCATCATCTGCATCGGCCTGATCGCGCTGATGATGGACCTGCTGCTGCGTGCCGCCAGCCGACGACTCGTCGCCTGGCAGGACCGGATTGCCTGAGAGCCCCATGTCTGCCGATACCCTGCCCATGGTCACGCCGCCGCCCGCGTCGGTGCGGATCCGCTTCGACGACGTGGTCGTCGATTTCCCGACCGCCGCCGGGCCGATGCGGGTCGTCGACGGCATCAGCCTGGACATCGCTAACGGCGAGTTCGTGTCCATCATCGGACCTTCGGGCTGCGGCAAGACGACGCTGATGAACATCGTCGGCGGCTTCGTCCGCCCGACGTCGGGCGAAGTCCGTCTCGATGGCCGCCCGGTGGACGGACCGGGTCCGGACCGCGGCGTGATCTTCCAGGAATACGGCGTCTTCCCGTGGCTGACGGTGCGCGGCAACATCGAGTTCGGCCTGAGGCTCGCAGCCAACCGCGTCGGCGCGGCCGAGCGGCGCGAGATTTGCACGCGCTACATGGCGCTGATGGGCCTGACCGACTTCGCCGATCACTTCCCGAAGCACCTGTCCGGCGGCATGCGGCAGCGCCTGGCGCTGGCCCGCGCCTATGCGGTCAGGCCGGAATTCCTCCTGATGGACGAGCCGTTCGGCGCACTCGACGCGCAGACCCGCACGGCGATGCAGGACCTGCTGCTCGAGGTCCTGCAGACCGAGGGCAAGACGGTGCTGCTGATCACGCACTCGGTCGACGAGGCGATCTACCTCTCGTCGCGCATCGTCGTCGTCACGGCCCGCCCGGCGCGTGTGCGCACGGTGATCGAGGTGCCGTTCGGCTATCCGCGCACCGAGAAGGTCCACGAGGATCCGCGCTTCGCGATGCTGCGCGCCCATGTGCGCGCGCTGGTGATGGAGGAATACGAGGCGCAGGCCCGCCAGGCCATGCGCGTGACCGCTGATTGACAGCAGCAATGCCCAACCGCGGGCCCGAGACCCGCACCAACCGGAGACGACCATGACACTACGCCGCAGAACCCTCCTCCAGGTCGGGGCCGCCGCCTCGGCCGCCGCGACGCTCGCGGGCTTCGCGCCGGGCGCGTTCGCGCAGGCGCGCACCAAGCTGCGCGTCGGCTACCTGCACACCCCGGCGGTCGACGGCCAGATCTGGCTCGGCCAGCAGTCCGGTGCCTGGAACAAGCACGGCCTGGAGCTCGAGCTGCGCCAGTTCACGACCGGCCTCGAACTCTTCCAGGCGATGATCGGCGGCAGCCTCGACGTGCTGTCGACCGGCGCGGTCGTCTCGAACTTTCCCGCACGCGGTCAGGGTCGGGTCTTCCTGCTGAACAACATCGAGTACGCGACCGCGCAACTCTGGGTCCGCGACGATTCGATCAAGTCGCTCGCCGACCTGAAGGGCAAGCAGATCTCGACGACGACCGGCACCACCGCGCATGTCTTCCTCGACCGCGCGCTGCGCTCGGCCAAGCTCGATCCGGCCAAGGACGTGCAGATCGTCAACCAGCGCATGGCGGAGGCGGTGACCTCCTTCGTCTCCGGGGCGGTGCCCGCGGTGGCACTGTGGGTGCCGTTCGACCAGACCGTGAAGCAGAAGGTCCCGAACGCCCGCAAGATCATCGACGCGTCGGCGTTCTTCCCCGAGGCGGCGATCATGGGCGGCTGGGCCGCCCGCAACGACTTCTACGACGCCAACAAGCCGGCGCTGACCGCGCTGATCTCGGCCTGGGCCGAAATCAACGACGCCCTGCTCGCCAATTTCGACGCTGCCGCCGAGACGCTGCAGAAGACGCAGTACAAGGAGGTGCCGCTCGCCGACTTCAAGGAGTCGATGAAGTTCTCGAAGTACTACACCTCGGCCGAATGGCGCAAGCTCTATGCCGACGGCACGGCGACCAAGTGGTTGCAGCAGGTGACCGACTTCTTCGCCACGGCCGGCAACATCGCCAGCCCGGTGCCGGCGTCGAAGTACTTCGACCCGCAGCCCTACCTGCAGACGATCAAGGCCTGAGGTCGCAGGTGCCTGCCATGAGCCGCGACGCTGCGTTCGACTGCATCGTCGTCGGCGGCGGGTCGGCCGGTTGCGTTCTCGCCAACCGGCTGAGCGCCGACCCCGGCCGGCAGGTGTTGTTGCTCGAGGCCGGTGGAGACGCGCGCAACTTCTGGCTGCGGCTTCCGGTCGGCTACTTCCGCACGATCTACGACCCGCGCTTTTCATGGCAGTTCCCGCTCGAGCCGGAACCCTCGACCGGCGAGCGCTCGATCGTCTGGCCGCGCGGCAAGGCGCTGGGGGGCTCGAGCATCATCAACGGCCTGCTCTACATCCGCGGCCAGCGCGAGGACTACGACGATTGGGCAGCGCTGGGCGCACGCGGCTGGAGCTATCGCGACGTCCTGCCGTACTTCAGGCAGTCGGAGCGCTACGAGGGCGGCGAGACCCCCTGGCACGGCGGGTCCGGCGAACTCGGGGTCTCGGACCTGCGCAACGACCATCCCTACTGCGAAGCCTGGATCCAGGCCGGTGTCGAGGCCGGCTATCGCCGCAACGCCGACTTCAACGGCGAGCGTTCCGACGGCCTGGGTGCCTACCAGCTGACGTTGCGCGGCCACTGGCGCTGCGATGCGGCCACCGCCTTCCTCGCCCCCGCGCGCGGACGTTCCAACCTCGCCGTGGTCACCGGCGCCCAGGTGACGCGCGTGGTCATCGAAGGCGGCCGCGCCGTCGGCGTCGAGTGGGTCCAGGCCGGCGAGCGCAGGTCGGCGCGCTCGGACGGGGAGGTGATCCTCGCCGCCGGCGCGCTGCAGTCACCGCAGCTGCTGCAGCTCTCGGGCATCGGCCCGCCGGCGCTGCTGAAGGCGCACCGCATCGACGTCGCCGTCGACGCGCCGGACGTCGGGCGCAACCTGCAGGACCACTACCAGGCCCGCGTGATCGTCAAGCTGAAGGAGAAGATGTCGCTCAACGACGACGTCCGCAATCCGTTGAAGCTGATGCGCATGGGCGCGCAGTGGCTGCTGCAGCAGCGCGGGCCGCTGACGGTGGGCGCCGGCCAGGTCGGCGGCCTGGTGGCGACCGAGCATGCCGACGGCGAACGTCCCGACGTGCTCTTCAACGTCATGCCGCTCTCGGTCGACAAGCCCGGCGACCCGCTGCACCGTTTCTCAGGTTTCTCGGCCTCGGCGACGCAGTGCCGGCCGCTGTCGCGCGGGACCGTCGAGATCCGCTCGGCCGATCCGCTCGCGCCGCCGCGCATCCGTGCCAACTACCTCACCGACCCGCTCGACGCCAGGGTGCTGGTGTCGGGCCTGCGCATCCTGCGCGAGATCTACGCCCAGCCGTCGTTTCGCAAGCTCGTCACCGGCGAGGAGTACCTGCCCGGCCGCGCGGTCGACACCCCCGCCGCGCTCGAGGCCTTCGCGCGCGCCAAGGGCGGGACGGTGTTCCATCCGGTCGGAACCTGCCGCATGGGCGGCGACGCCGCCTCGGTGGTCGACGAGCGCCTGCGGGTGCGCGGCGTCGACGGCCTGCGCGTCGTCGACGCTTCGGTGATGCCGCGGATGGTCTCGACCAACACCAACGCGGCTGCGATCATGATCGGCGAGAAGGGCGCGGCCATGATCCTCGAGGACGAGCGCGGCGGCCCGGCGTATGCCGCACGCCGCGAGACTGCTTCGGCATGATTCTCGACAACGCCCAGGTTCCGCTCTACATCCAGCTGGCCGACCTGTTCCGCCAGCGCATCCTCAAGGGCGTGTGGAAGCAGGGCGACAAGTTGCCCTCGCTGGAGAAGCTGGTCGAGGAGTTCGAGGTCGCGCGTGTCACCGTGCGTCAGGCGATCGACCGGCTGACGCGCGACGGACTGGTGCTGCCGCAGCGCGGCCGTGGCACCTTCGTCACCGGCGCGCCGCGCGACGACCGCTGGCTGCGCGTCGAGACCACCCTGCAGAACCTGGCCGACGTCTACCGCGACACCCACCCGACGATCCTCAACATCGACGAGTCGACGCGCAGCCCGCGGCTCGGCGAGGCCGACGGCGTACCCGCGGAGAAGTACGTCTACATGCGGCGCGTCCACACGCACCAGGGCCGGCCGTACTGCGTGATCGGCATCTTCCTGGACGCCGCGATCTTCGCCCGTCATCCGGCGCGCTTTCGCAAGGAGACGGTGATTCCGCTGCTGCTGGCGATGCCGTCGGTGCGCATCGCCACCGCGCGCCAGGTGCTCACGATCTCGACCGCCGATCTCGAGGTGGCGCGCCACCTCGGCATCCACGTCAACGCGCCGGTGGCCGAGGTGCGGCGGGTCTTCACCGGTCCGCAGCGGCGCGTGATCTACCTCGCCGAAGTCACCTATCGTGGCGACTTCATCCACGTCGAGTTCGACCTGAAGTCGTGACGCCGCCGGGGCCCGGCGCGCATTAGCGCTCCGCTGCCGCCACGGCCAGGGTGCAGGTGCCGCGTCCCGCCCGTTGGGCGACGATCCAGTCGAGCGTCTGCAGCAGGTCGAGCTGGTGGATCGAGCGGGTGATATAGACATAGCCCCGCACCGCATCGAAGCCCTGCTCGGCCTTGGCGAGGATGCGGCGCTCGACGAACCCGCGCTGCGCGGGGTCGCAGGCAGGCGCAGCGGCTGCCACGGCAACTTCGACCGTCGGCGTGGATTCGGCGGCAGTCGCCTGCGACCCGAGGGTGCAAGCCGCGGCGGCAAGGGCAAAGGCGAGAGCGTAGGCCTGGTTCATGGCAAGTCTCCAGTGGGTGGACGGAACGAGTCCCGCCGGATCGCCGTCGAGGGGCCGTGCCGGGCGGAACTCCAACGCAGGCTAGATCGCTGCGCGGTGCGCCACCATCGACTTGCGACGAACTGCCGAAGGAGGGGTGCCAACGCCGGTCTTCGTGGATCGGGCGCCGCCGGCACGACGGCAACAGAGGCCGCGCGACGCGACCCCGGTGCTACGCCGGCCAGCCGTGCGCGCCGATCAGCGGCACGAAGCTGACGCCGCAGAGCGTCTCCTGGCGATAGACCGCACCGTGGCGCGTGACCCGGACCAAATCCTGGTGGTGCCGCATGTCGCCGACCGGCATGACGAGGCGGCCGCCGTCGGCGAGTTGCTCGCGCAGGGCCTGCGGTATCGACGGGCCCCCGGCGGCGACGAGGATGGCGTCGAACGGCGCGGCCTCGGGCCAGCCGGCGCTGCCGTCGCCGCAACGCAGTTCGACGTTGCGGTAGCCGAGGCGCTCCAGGCGCGTGCGCGCGGCAGCGCACAGGTCCGCATGGCGTTCGATCGCATGGACCTGCGCAGCCAGCAGGCTCAGCACCGCACTGGCGTAGCCGGATCCGGCCCCCACCTCGAGCACCCGGTCGGTCGGGCCGACACGCGCGCTTTCGGCCATCAACGCGACGATGTACGGCTGCGAGATCGTCTGGCCCTTGCCGATCGGCAGCGGCGAGTCCGCGTACGCGTCGCGCCACAGAGAGACGGCGACGAACTCCTCGCGCGGCACGCGCCGCATCGCATCGAGCACGTGCTCATCGGCGATGCCGCGCGCCTCGAGCTGGCGCTCCACCATCCGCGCGCGCCGCCCGGTCTCGTCGAAGGCCGCTGCGTCGGGATCGTTCGCGTCCATCATCGTTTCCTTCCGCGACCGGAGCGCCGGCGACTGGCATCCTTCGACTGAGGGGCGAACCCAACCCTAACACCCTCCGGGGCCTGTGAGAATCCGGCGATGACGACCGAATTCGAGCGCGCCCGCGACCGCTTCCATGAGGGAAATGCCCACTTCGAGGCGGGTCGCCACGCGGCGGCCGAGGCCAGCTTCCAGGCCTCGCTGGCACTGGTGCCGGGGCGCGCCTCGACGCTGGCCAACCTCGGCGCCGCGCGCCTGGCGCTCGGCAATCTGGAAGGGGCGCTGAACGCGCTCGACCAGGCCCTCGCGGTCGAGCCCGCGGATCTCGAGGCCTGGTCACACAAGGGCGTCGTCATGGCGGCACTCGGCCGCCATGCGCAGGCGCTGGAATGCCACGACGGCGTGCTGGCACGGGATCCGCGGCGCGGCGCGAACTGGCTGCAACGCGGGCTGGCCCTGGGCGCTCTTGGACGGCACGCCGAAGCGCTGGTGGCACACGACCGCGCCCTCGCCCTCGAGCCCGATGCGGCCGCGGCCTGGTTCCGGCGCGGGCAGACGCTGCAGTTCCTCGAGCGCCACGAGGACGCCCTGGTTGCCTACGACCGCGCGCTCGCGCTCGACCCGGAACTCGGCGACGCCTGGAGCAACCGGGGCGGCATCCTGCGCGACTCGAATCGACTCGACGAAGCCGCGCTGTCGTACCGGTGCGCCATCGACCAGGGCGCGGACGCCGAGCTGAACGGGTACTTTCTCGCCGCCGTGACCGGACGGGACGTGCCGGGGCAAGCGCCCGGCGCGTATGTCGGGCCGCTGTTCGACGATTACGCCCCGAACTTCGAGCGCCACCTCGTCCAGACGCTGCACTACCGGGGCCATCTGGCGCTCATCGAGCAGCTGCGCCGGCTCGAGCCGGCGCGGCGCTACCCGATGGCGCTGGACCTGGGCTGCGGCACCGGCCTGTGCGGACCGCTCGTGCGGCCGCTGGTTCGCCGTCTCGACGGCGTCGACCTGTCGGCCGGCATGCTCTCCCAGGCGCGCGCGCTCGGCATCTACGACCACCTCTTCGAGGCCGACGCGGTGGAGCACCTCCGTGCCACGGAGGTCCCGCTCGACCTGGTGCTCGCGGCCGACGTCTTCATCTACATCGGCGATCTCGAGCCGCTGTTCGACGCCGCCGCCGCGGCGCTGGCGCCGGGCGGGATCTTCGGCTTCACCGCCGAGCCGGCTGCGCCGGAGGCGGACTTCAGGTTGCTGCCGAGCCTGCGCTATGCCCACTCCGAGCGCCACCTCCGAGAGTTGGCGGACCGCCACGGTTTCGAGACCGTGCAGGTCGTCGCCGCGCCGCTGCGCGAAGACCAGCGCAGCGCCGTCGCCGGGCTCTATGTCTTCCTGCGGAAAACCTGATCAGCCCTTCTTCATGAAGCGGTCGCGCAGCGCCTGGGTGGCGTTGCGGAACAGGCCCTGGTCGGAGCCGACGGCCACGAACTGCATGCCCATCGCGATGTAGCGATCGGCATCCTCGTGGTTCGGCGTCAGCGTGCCGACGGCCTTGCCCTGCGCGCGGGTGCTCTCGTACAGATGCCGGATCGCCGCCTGGACCTCGGGGTGGTTCGGCTGGCCGATGTGGCCGAGCGAGGCCGACAGGTCCGACGGGCCGATGAAGATGCCGTCGACGCCGTCGACCGCGGCGATCTCGTCGATCGCCGCGACACCCTTGGCGCTCTCGATCTGCAGCAGCACCGTGATCTGCTCGTTGACGATGCCGAAGTAGTCCGGCACCGAGCCGTAGCGGCTGTTGCGGTGCGAGGTACCGACGCCGCGCACCCCTTGCGGCGGGTAGCGTGTCGCGGCGACCGCGCGCCGTGCCTCCTCGGCGGTCTCGACGAACGGAATCAGCAGGTTGTAGAAGCCCGCGTCGAGCAGCCGCTTGATCATCACGGTGTCGTTCCACGGCGGCCGCACTACCGGCGCGCTGACGCTGTCCTTCAGCGCCATCAACTGCGGAATGAAGGTCGTGACCTCGCTCGGCGCGTGCTCGCCGTCGAGCAGCAGCCAGTCGAAGCCGGCCATGCCGAGGATCTCGGCGGTGTAGGGGCTGTTGAAACTCTGCCAGCAGCCGATCAGCAGCTTGCCGGCGCGGATATCGCGGCGAAACGGGTTGATCGGCAGGGCCTCGTAGGGGGTCGGTTTCATGGCATGGGCTCTGTTGGGGCGCCGGGCGGCGCGGTCAGTGGATCTCGGGTTCGGGAGCACCGGCGGCAGGCGGTCCGCCGGCTGCCGCGGTCGAGGCCGCGAGGGGCTCGAGAAAGTCGAAGTCGCAACCCTTGTCGGCCTGGCTGACGTGCTTGAGGTACAGCGTGCCGTAACCCC
Source organism: Burkholderiales bacterium (assembly GCA_038318385.1). Lineage (GTDB taxonomy): Bacteria > Pseudomonadota > Gammaproteobacteria > Burkholderiales > Burkholderiaceae_C > Schlegelella_A. The sequence continues at coordinate 24,926 of JBBQCD010000026.1, forward strand.
GATCGAACTTGGGTGCCGGAGCGACCCAGTCGGCGCGGCGCCGTGCCAGCTCGGCCTCGTCGACCAGCAGTTCGAGGCGGCGCGCGGGCACGTCGAGGGCGATGCGGTCGCCGCTGCGGACCAGCGCCAGGGGTCCGCCGACGGCCGATTCCGGCGCGATGTGCAGCACGCAGGCGCCGTAGCTGGTGCCGCTCATGCGCGCGTCGGAGAGCCGGACCATGTCGCGCACGCCGGCTTCGAGCAGCTTCTTCGGGATCGGCAGCTGGCCCCATTCCGGCATGCCGGGAGCGCCCTGCGGCCCGGCGTTGCGCAGCACCAGCACGCTGCTCGCGTCGACGTCGAGATGCGGGTCGTCGATGCGCGCCGCCATGTCGTTGTAGTCCTCGAACACGACCGCGCGCCCGGTGTGGACCAGCAGTTCCGGCGCCGCCGCCGGCGGTTTGATGACGGCGCCGTCGGGCGCGAGGTTGCCGCGCAGCACAGCCAGCCCGTCGTTGGCGACCAGCGGGTTGGCGCGGCTGCGGATGACGTCGTCGTTCCAGACACGGGCGCCGGCGATGTTCTCGCCGAGCGTCCTGCCGTTGACGGTCGGACGCGAGGTGTCGATGAGGTCGCCGAGCTCGCGCAGCAGCGCGCGCAGGCCGCCGGCGTAGAAGAAGTCCTCCATCAGGTATTTGCCCGACGGCCGGACATTGGCCAGCACCGGCGTCGTCCGTGCGAGCGCGTCGTAGCGGTCGATGTTCAGGTCGATGCCGCTGCGGCGGGCGAGGGCGACCATGTGGACGATGGCGTTGGTCGAACCGGAGAGCGCCAGCGCCGTGACGACGCCGTTGTCGTAGCTCGCCGCCGAGAGGATGTCGGACGGCAGCAGGTCCTCCCACACCATTTCGACGATGCGCCGGCCGGTCAGCGAAGCCATCTGCGCATGGCGCGAATCCGGTGCCGGGATCGAGGCCGCGCCGGGCAGCGTCATCCCCATCGCCTCGACCGTGCTGGTCATCGTCGATGCGGTGCCCATCGTCATGCAGTGCCCGGGTGAGCGGGCGATGCCGTCCTCGACCTCGCGCCAGTCGTCCTCGCCGATGTTGCCGGCGCGCAGCTCGGCCCAGTACTTCCAGGTGTCGGAGCCGCTGCCGAGTGCCTGGCCCTTGTAGTCGCCGCGCAGCATCGGCCCGGCCGGCAGGAAGATCGTCGGCAGGTTCATCGAGATCGCGCCCATCAGCAGCGCTGGCGTGGTCTTGTCGCAACCGCCCATCAGCACGCAGCCGTCGGCGGGATAGGAGCGCAGCAGTTCCTCGGTCTCCATCGCCAGCAGGTTGCGATAGAGCATCGTCGTCGGTTTCTGGAACGGCTCCGACAGGCTCAGCGCCGGCATCTCCACCGGGAATCCGCCGGCCTGCCAGATGCCGCGCTTGACTTCCTCGGCGCGCTGGCGGAAGTGGCTGTGGCAGGGATTGATGTCGCTCCAGGTGTTGACGATGGCGATGACCGGCTTGCCGGCGTAGTCGCTGCGGGCATAGCCCATCTGCGCGGTGCGCGAGCGATGGCCGAAGGCGCGCAGGTCCTGGGCGCCGTACCAGCGCCACGAGCGCAGCGTTTCGGAGGTCTTGCGGGGCTTGGGCATGAAGGAGTAGGCGCGTGACGAGGAAGTTCGAACCGTAAACTAAAGACCTGCCCATTGTCACGGGCGACAGCCCTCGGTCGCCTTCGATCCCGATGACGACTCCCCTCGATTCCGCCGCTCCGATCGGTCCCGTGGCGCTCCACCCTGGCCCCGCAGCAGCGGGGGGGCCGCAGGCCGCGCCCGGGCGCGCGCCGCTCGTCATTCGCATGGACGAGCGCGACAACGTCGCCATCGTCGCCAACGACGGCGGCCTCGAGGCCGGCACGGTGCTGCCGGACGGCCTGGTGCTGCGCGATCGCGTGCCGCAGGGGCACAAGGTGGCGCTCTGCGACCTGGCAGAAGGCGGAGAGGTGCGCCGCTACGACGTCGTCATCGGCCGCGCGCTTCGCGCCATCCCGGCCGGCAGTTGGGTGCACGAGCGGCTGCTGGCGCTGCCCGAGGCCCGGTCTCTCGACGGCCTGCCGATCGCCACCGTGCGGCCGGAGCCGATGGCGCCGCTCGAGGGCTACACGTTCGAGGGCTACCGCAACGCCGACGGCTCCGTCGGCACGCGCAACATCCTCGCCATCACGACAACCGTGCAGTGCGTCGCCGGCGTCGTCGATTTCGCGGTTCAGCGCATCCGCAGCGAGCTGCTGCCGCGCTATCCGAACGTCGATGCGGTCATCGCCCTGGAGCACGGCTACGGCTGCGGCGTCGCCATCGACGCGCCCGATGCGGTGGTGCCGATCCGCACGCTGCGCAATATCAGCCTGAACCCGAACTTCGGCGGCGAGGTGATGGTGGTGAGCCTGGGTTGCGAGAAGCTGCAGCCGGAGCGGCTGCTGCCGCCGGGCACGGTGCCGATCCGCGACGATCGCGGCGCGGCCGACCCGGGCCTCGACATCGTCGTCCTCCAGGACGAGGCTCACGTCGGCTTCATGTCGATGATCGAATCGGTGCTGCGCCAGGCCGAGTCGCATCTGGCGCGGCTGAATGCGCGCCGCCGCGAAACGGTGCCGGCGAGTGAACTCGTCGTCGGCGTGCAGTGCGGCGGCAGCGACGCCTTCTCCGGCGTCACAGCGAACCCGGCGGTCGGCTGGTGCACCGACCTGCTGGTTCGGGCCGGTGCCAGCGTGATGTTCTCCGAGGTCACCGAGGTCCGGGACGGCATCGACCAGTTGACGGCGCGCGCCGTCGATGCCGAGGTGGCCCAGGCGATGATCCGCGAGATGGCGTGGTACGACCGCTACCTCGAGCGCGGCCAGGTCGACCGCAGCGCCAACACCACCCCCGGCAACAAGAAGGGCGGGCTGTCGAACATCGTCGAGAAGGCGATGGGCTCGATCGTCAAGTCGGGACGCGCGCCGATCAGCGGCGTCCTCGCGCCGGGCGAAAAGCTGCACCGCAAGGGCCTGATCTACGCCGCGACGCCGGCCAGCGACTTCATCTGCGGCACGCTGCAACTGGCCGCCGGCATGAACCTGCACGTCTTCACCACGGGGCGTGGCACGCCTTACGGTCTGGCGGCGGTGCCGGTGATCAAGGTCGCAACGCGCACTGACCTGGCGCGGCGCTGGCACGATCTGATGGACGTCGATGCCGGCCGCATCGCGACCGGGAACGCCTCGATCGAGGAGGTGGGCTGGGAGCTATTCCGCTTGATGCTGGACGTTGCCAGCGGCCGCCGCAGGACCTGGGCCGAGCACTGGAAGCTGCACAACGCGCTCGTGCTGTTCAATCCCGCCCCGGTGACCTGAACTGCGTCGCTGGGCCGCGGCCAGCACCTGCCGGCCCGCTTCCTGGGCCTGGCGCAGCTCGTTCAAGAATGGGTCGATGGTGCGCATCGGCAGCGCGGCTCGGTTCGTGGTCACGGGCAGTTCCTCTGATTGCTTCGTCCAGCATGCCTGAAATGTTGGACGACAGCTTAGGGGCGATGGGTTTCGGTGTCAGACCGGGCGGCCAGAAAGGGGAAACCGCCTACAAGGAAGCTGGATCTTGTCCGCCGCTGCGAGCGGGAACGCGGCTTGCCCGAGGGCGGCGTGGGGTCGATGCAGGCCCCGGCGCTCCCTTCTACTCACAGGAATCCTTCTCCCATGGCCACCCGCAGCAAAGCTCCCCGATCCCGTTCGTCGTCCCCAGCCTCTCCGGCCGGAGTGCCGACGGAAAGCGTCGGTACGGTTCTCTCCACGGTCGGTGGGCCCGCTTCGGGCGTGCCAGGTCCGAACGCGGGCGCCTACGCAACCGAATCGCAGCGGCGCCTGGCCAGCCAGAAGGCGGGCGCGCAGGCAGTGGCCGAGGCGGTGCCCAGCAATCCGCTGAAGCCGGGCGAAATCGGGGACGATCCGATGCAGGCGCCTGCCGGCAAGCCGGTGTCGCCACCGGCGCCGATCGATGCCGCCAGCACGGTGAGCGAAGACGTCGCCTCCGACAAGGTCGGCGACGGGGCCGTACGTGCTGGCTACAACCCCGGCAATGAATCACTCGACCGGGCGCGCGTCGATTCGGGCGGCCGCCACCTCACCACCAACCAGGGCGTGGCGATCGCCGACAACCAGAACTCGCTCAAGGTGGGCGTGCGCGGTCCGGCGCTGCTCGAGGACTTCATCCTGCGCGAGAAGATCACGCATTTCGACCACGAGCGCATTCCCGAGCGTGTGGTCCATGCCCGCGGATCGGCTGCCCATGGCTACTTCGAATGCGATCACGCCCTCGGGGCGATCACCCGCGCGGCGCCGTTCGCGGAAGTCGGCAAGCGCACGCCGGTGTTCGTGCGCTTCTCCACCGTGCTCGGCGAGCGCGGGGCGGCCGACGTCACGCGCGACGTGCGCGGATTCGCCGTCAAGTTCTACACCGACGAGGGCAACTGGGACCTGGTCGGCAACAACATGCCGGTGTTCTTCATCCAGGACGCGATGAAGTTCCCCGACCTCATCCATGCCGGCAAGCCCGAGCCGCATCACCAGATGCCGCAGGGCGCCACCGCCCACGACACGTTCTGGGACTTCGTCGGGTTGATGCCGGAATCCGCGCACATGCTGATGTGGGCGATGTCGGACCGGGCCATCCCGCGCAGCTATCGGATGATGCAGGGCTTCGGAGTGCACACCTTTCGCCTCGTCAACGCCGCCGGCGAATCGCGCTTCGTGAAATTCCACTGGACGCCGCTGGCCGGGACCCATTCGGTGGTCTGGGACGAGGCCGTGAAGATCAACGGGGCCGATTCCGACTTCCATCGGCGCGACCTCTGGGAATCGATCGAGGCCGGGGTATACCCGGAATGGGAGCTGGGCCTGCAGGTCTTCACCGAGGAGGAGGCGGAGCGATTCAGCTTCGATGTCCTCGACCCGACCAAGATCGTGCCGGAGGAACTGGTGCCGGTGCGCCCGGTGGGCCGAATGGTGCTCAACCGCAATCCCGACAACTTCTTCGCCGAGACCGAGCAGGTCGCGTTCTGCACCCAGCACGTCGTGCCGGGCATCGACTTCAGCAACGACCCCTTGCTGCAGGGCCGCAACTTCTCCTATCTCGACACGCAGATCAGCCGTCTGGGCGGACCGAACTTCCACGAACTGCCGATCAACGCGCCGGTCGTGCAGACCCACAACAACCAGCGCGATGCGATGCACCGGCAGGCGATCCCGCGTGGCCGTGTGAACTACGAGCCGAACTCGCTCGGCGGCGGCTGCCCGTTCCAGGCCGGCGCGATGAAGGGTTACACGCCCTTCCCCCAGCCGATCACCGGTGACAAGGTGCGAGGCAAGCCGGAGAAGTTCGCCGACCACTACACCCAGGCGACGCTGTTCTGGAAGAGCCAGACGCCGGTCGAGCGGGACCACATCGTCGGCGCCTACCGCTTCGAGCTGACGCGGGTGCAGACGCCGGCAGTGCGTGAGCGCATCGTCTCGATGCTCGTCAATGTCGACCCCGAGCTGGCGCAGCGGGTGGCCGACGGCCTCGGGATGGAGCTGCCCGCGGCGCAGCCGAGGGTGCTGCTGAACCCGCCGAAGCCCGAAGTCGAGGTCTCGCCGGCCCTGTCGCTGATGGCCCGGCCCGGCAATGGCGACGTCGGCGGGCGACGAGTCGCTTTGCTCGTTTGCGACGGGGCCGACGGTGCTTCGTTGCGCAGGGTCCATGCGGCGCTGGCCAAGGCCGGTGCGGCGCCCCGTTTCGTCGGGGCGCGGCTTGGGCCCGTGAAGCTCCAGGACGGCGAGCCCATCCAGGCCGAAGTCACCTTGGAGACGATGCCCGCCGTGCTGTGGGACGCGATGGTGGTGCCGGGCGGCGAGGTGGCGCAACAGACTCTTGCCGCGCTCGGGCAGGCGCTCGAGTTCGCGCGCGAGCAGTACCGGCATTGCAAGCCGCTCCTCGTCCTCGGGGGAGCGACGACGTTCCTCGACGCGGCGGGCATCGGCGCCACACTTGCCGATGGCCGCCCCGATCCGGGGATCATCATCGAAAACGGGGAAGGGGGGGCGTCCGGCGACGGCTCACCCGTCGACTCGAGCGCGGCGTTCCTAGCGGCTGTGGCGGCTCATCGCCACTTCGCTCGCGAGATGGATCCACCGGCCGTCTGAAGCGCATGACCATTCGGCGTTTTGCGCCAACCGCTGACGGCAGCCTCGGCGAATTCTTACACGCCGGGGCTGCGGCACTCAGCATGATCTGTCCTGCGAAGTGAAGCGTTCGTCCCGATCGCCCAGCCCGCAATTCACAACCTAGAGGGGATTCATCGTGAACTTCATCATTTGGCTCATCGTGGGTGGATTGATCGGCTGGGTCGCCAGCATGATCATGCGTACGGACGCGCAACAGGGCGTCATCCTGAACGTGGTCGTCGGTATCGTCGGCTCGATGCTGGGTGGGTGGCTCATCGCCCCGCTGCTGGGTACCGGCACGATCAACCAGAGTGACTTCAGCATCATGGGCTTGCTGGCGTCGCTGATCGGCGCGGTCATCCTGCTGGCCATCGTCAACCTGTTCCGCCGCGGCAGCGTCCGGTAAAGCGCGACGAATTGCGGCTGCCGGCCTTGCGCCGGCTGTTCGAAGGCTCGCCTCATGCGGGCCCAGGAGCCGAGCGGTCACGCGCTCGGCTCTTTTCATTTCACCGCAGCGGAATGGGCATGGCCCGGTCGACCGGGACGACCGTCAGGCTGTTCTTCGGCGACCCTTCGATGACGCGGTCAGAGTAGGTCATGTAGACCAGCGTGTTGCGCCTGGTGTCGACCATGCGGACCACGCGCAGCTTCTTGAAGAGGATCGACAGCCTCTCGTTGAGCACTTCCTCCTGGACAGGCAGCGGTTTCGCGAACGCGATCGGACCGGTCTGCCGGCAGGCGATGGACGCCTCGGCCAGATCCTCAGCCACGCCGAGCGCCCCCTTGATGCCGCCGGTCTTGGCGCGCGAGACGTAGCACGTCACACCGCCGACCTTGGGATCGTCATAGGCATCGACCACGATCTTGTGATCGGGACCGATGAACTTGAAGACGGTGTCGACCGAGCCGATGGGCTCGGCCACCGCGCCCGCAGTGATCGCGAGCAGGACGCCGGCGCCGAGGGTGGCCTGTAGGTATTTCATCAAGACTCTCCGATGCGCCGCAGCGCGTTGCCGCATGCTACGGCGACCAGCGGGAATGCCGCTTGCCGCAGGCGTTGAGCCAGTCTGCAATGACGCGCGACCTGCGCTCAGGCAATCAGGGTCCGGTGACATTCACGCCGCTTGCGTCGTCGTCACCGGCCCGCCGAGCATGCGTCGATGTCCGTCGTTGCGGCTGGCGCCCCTGCCCATCGGACTCGCGGACCGCCGGTGTGCAGTCCCCGCCACTTCGTCCCCCGGAGACTTGACCCATGAACGACACAAGAGACACCATCGATCAACTCAACAAGCTGATCGAGACCTGTCTGGACGGCGAGTATGGCTTTCGTGCCTGCGCGGAGCACGTGAAGTCTGCCGACCTGAAGAGGGTCTTCCTGGAACGGGCTGCGGGGTGCCAGCGCGGCGCGACCGAACTGCAGGGCCTGGTTGGCGTGCTCGGCGGCAAGGCCGATACCCACAGCACTGCGGCGGGCGCCTTGCACCGGGGCTGGGTGTCCGTGGTCGGCACGCTGCGCGGCCATAGCGACAAGGCCATGCTCGACGAATGCGAGCGTGGCGAGGATGTGGCGCTCGATCGTTATCGGGCAGCGCTGAAGCAACCGTTGCCGGTTGACGTGAAGACCGTCGTGCAGTCGCAGTACGAAGGCGTCAAGCGCAACCACGATCTGATCCGCAACCTTCGCAACCAGGCGGCTGCAGCGACCTGACGGCACTGGCGACGGCAACCCGGCCGTCCTCTCGCTAGACTGCACGGGCGGTATGTGCCGCCTGACCGGGGAACGGCCATGTCGATGCTCGCCAAGATCGCGGTCACGCTCGTCGCGCTGCTGCACGTCTGGTTCATGGTCCTCGAGATGTTCCTGTGGACCACTCCGCGCGGGCGTCGCGCCTTCGGCAACAGCGTCGAGAAGGCCGAGGCGACGAAGGTCCTGGCGGCGAACCAGGGGCTCTACAACGGCTTTCTCGCCGCGGGACTGTTCTGGGGATTGAGCCTGGGCGCCAGCGGCAACCCCATCAAGCTCTTCTTTCTGGGTTGCGTGTTGATCGCCGGAATCTACGGCGCGGTGACTGCCAGTCGCAAGATCCTCTGGATCCAGGCGTTGCCGGCGGCGATCGCGCTTGCCCTGGTCATCGCCGTGTCTTGAGGCGGGATCCTGCCGACATCGAGGCCGGCCGGCCCGCAGTGGAGAGCGGCGCCAATGCCGAGGTCGGTGATTCATCCGCGAACACCGATCCCGGGGGTGACTCGCGCCTCGCGGCCAGATCGCAGGCGGCACTGACCGCCCAGGCGGCGACGACGAACGCACCGATCGCGGCGACACCGATGGCCACCAGGATGACGCCGTTGGTCCACGGCTCGGTCGCCACCACCAGCAACGTCGCGGCGCCGATCGCCAGCGGGCCGGCGACGCGGCGCACCTTCGGCGCCACGGCGGCATTGAGAACGAGGCAATAGCAGATCAGGCAGAACAGGGCCAGCGCCATCTCCACGAGGCCCATGGCCGCAAGGCTCTGCTGCAGGTCGCCCGTGTCGTTCATCGTCTGTGCCTTGCAAGGGGTGGAAAGGGGTGCTGCGGCGCGGCGGCAATCGTCATTTCAGGCGGCACAACGAACGCGGCCGGCACGCTTGGCGCGATAGAGCGCGGCATCGGCCGCCTCGACCAGTGCCGACGGCAGCGTGCCCGGCGCTGCGACCGCGTCGGCGATGCCGATGCTCATCGTCAGCCAGGGCGAGGTCGTCGATCCGCGGTGTTCGATCCGGGCCTCGGCCAGCGCGTCCAGGCAGCGCTCCGCGACGACCCGCGCCGCGGACAGATCGGTGCCCGGGAGCAGCAATGCGAACTCCTCGCCGCCATAGCGGGCCACGAGTTCGCCTTCGCGCTTGACGGTTTCGCTGATGAGGCGCGCGACCTTGCGCAGGCATTCGTCGCCCGCGGGGTGGCCGTAGCTGTCGTTGTAGGCCTTGAAATGGTCGATGTCGATCATCAGCAGGGCGATCCGGTCGTGCTTTCTGGCGGCGCGCGACCACTCGGCGCTCAGGGTCTGGTCGAACAGCCGGCGGTTGCCGACTTCCGTCAGCCCATCGGTGGTCGAGAGCTGGGTCAGTCGTTCATTCAGGCGCTGCAGTTCGAGCTCGATGCGCTTGCGCTCGGTGATGTCCATGTGCGTACCGGCCATGCGCATCGGCTTTCCCGTGGCGTCACGCTCGACCACCTTGCCGCGGCTCAGCAGCCATACCGGGTGACCCGCCTTGTGCAGGACCCGGAATTCGCACTCGTAGGCTTCGGTCTCACCGCGGAAGTGGGCTTCGATGGTCTCGATGACACGGGCGTCGTCGTCGGGGTGGAACAGGGCGCGCCACTCGCCTCTGCCCAGGCCGATCTCGTCGACCTCGTAGCCGAGTTGGAGCCGGGTGAGTTCGTTGTGGTTGAAACGATCGTTCTCGACGTCCCAGTCCCACAACCCGAGCTCGGCGCCGCGCAGCGCGAGTTCGAGGCGTTCGGCGCCGATGCGCCGCTCGTTCGCCGTCATCGCCTCGAGGCGGTCGAATTCACGGCGTCGCCACTGACTGCTGCGCAGTCCTGCAGCGGTCGCGACCAGCAGGACGAGAAAGAAACCTCCGAGCTCGGTGGCGTGCTGGCGCCAGGGGAGGAATACCGCGTCGACCCGGCGACTCACCACGACCACCAGCGGCCTGTCCATGTGGAGCGCAGCCGGCGAGACCTCCCGCGCCGCGACGATCAACGGGGCGTCGCCCCGCGTCACCAGGGTCATCTGCGGCGTGTCGCCACTGTGGCCGGTGTCCACGGCGATCTGCGCGGCGATCTCGGCGATGTCGCGAGGTGCGGTGGCCCGTGGCAGGCCGATGAAGACCTGGCCATCGGCATGCGCGAGCGCCACCTGCATGTCCTTGGCGTACATCACCGAACGCATGACGACCTCGAAGTAGCGACCGTCGAGCGCGGCGGCGGCCAGCCCTTCGAACTCTCCGGAAGGGCCGTGGAGGACTCGCCCGACCACGATCACCCGATTGCCGAGGACCGACACGAACGGCGGCGATATGTAGAGCGTCTCGCCGATGCGGGTTCGGCTCGAGGCCGCGAAGTAGTCGCGATCCTTGAGGTTGCGCCCCAGCAGGGCGGCCTCGCTCGAAGCCGTCACCTTGCCGGAAGCATCCATGATGAACATGTTGCGCACACCGGGAATCGCGTCGCTGAGGATCTTCAGGCGCGCGGAAGTCTGCCCGGCACGTTCGGCGGCAGGGCGTGCGTACTCTTCGCGCAGGCTGCCGAGGGCCTTGTTGATGCCGTCCAACTGCTGTGAGAGGTTGTCCTCGATCACGCGCGCCTGCACGGCCAGGCGGTCTCGCTCCGTGGCGTCTAGGCCCGAGCGTCCCTGCTGCAACTCGTAGCCGATCAGCGCCGCCGCGACGAAGAGCGCGAGCGCCAGCAATCCCCACTCGGTGGCGTTGCGTCTGGGCGTCGTGGGCGGTTGTCGGTACATGGAGCGCAGTCGTGCCGCCTTGCTGGCAAGGCCCACGTACGCGGATTTCGGCCGATTGCGCCGAAAGTGAAGCCGGCGCTTGCGGCAGCGTGAAACACGGCGCGATGCATCCCCTGCGAAGCGCCGCAGCCTTGGCGGGAACGGGGCTGGATGGATTTACAGTCCGTGATCCGCCGCCTGTTTTCCGATGGAAGTCTCAGCCCCCACCGCCGTCCGTACCCAGCCTGGGAGAACGCCGCGTGCGGACCCCTTTTCCGCCCTGAACCCGGCCCAGCGCGCCGCCGTCGAACATGGCCAAGGCGGCGGCGCCGATGGGCCCCTGCTGGTCATCGCCGGCGCGGGATCGGGCAAGACGCTGACCCTGGCCGCGCGCGTCGCCCGACTGGTGCTGGCCGGCGCCGATCCGCGGCGAATCCTGTTGCTGACGTTCTCGCGCCGCGCCGCGCTGGAGATGGAGCGCCGGGTGGGGCGGGCCCTGCACCAGGCGCTCGGCTTCTCGTCGACGCAGCGGCCGCCGCAACTGCCATGGGCCGGCACGTTCCACGCGATCGGAGCGCGGCTGCTGCGCGAGTACGCGCCGCGCATCGGCCTCAGCGACGCGTTCACCATCGAGGATCGCGCCGGCGCGGAGGATCTGCTGGCATGGGTGCGCCAGGACCTCGGCCTGGCTGCGACGCGCGAGCGCTTCCCCACGAAGGCAACCTGCCTGGCGATCTACTCACGCGCGGTCAACAGCCGGGCCGGCCTGGCCGAGGTGCTGCAGCAGCACTTCCCCTGGTGCGCTGCGTGGCACGATGCCCTGAAGCGCCTCTTCGGCGCCTACGCCAGGGAAAAACAGCGCCAGCACGTCCTCGATTTCGACGATCTGTTGCTGTACTGGTCGGAAATGCTCTGCGATCCGTCGCTTGCCGCCGAAGCGGGCGCACGCTTCGATCACGTCATCGTCGATGAATACCAGGACACCAATCGCCTTCAGAGCGACATCCTGCACGCCCTGAAGCCCGACGGCCGCGGGCTGACGGTGGTGGGTGACGACGCACAGTCGATCTATTCCTTTCGCGCCGCCGAGGTCCGCAACATTCTCGATTTCCCGCGGCGCTTCGACCCACCCGCGCGCGTCGTCACGCTGGAGCGCAATTACCGTTCGACACCGCTGCTGCTGCAGGCCTCGAATGCGGTCATCGCCCTGGCACTGGAGCGCCATGCCAAGGAACTGACGAGCGAGCGCGTCTCGACGCAACGGCCCGCGCTGGTGTTCGTGGCCGACGAGGCCGAGCAGGCCGCCTGGGTTGCCGATGAGGTGCTGCGCCAGCGCGAAGCAGGTCTTGCCCTGAAATCGCAGGCGGTGCTCTTTCGCACCGCCCATCACAGCACGGCGCTCGAGCTCGAGCTGGCGCGACGCGGCATCCCATTCACGAAGTTCGGAGGCCTCAAGTTCCTCGAAGCGGCTCACGTCCGCGACGTGCTGGCGGTTTTGCGGCTGATCCAGAACCCCCGCTGCAAGTCGGCCTGCCTGCGAGTGGCGCAGCTGGTGGCCGGGGTGGGCCCGGCGAGCGCGCGTCGACTTGCTGACGCGATGGTGTCAGCGACCGATCCTGCGGCGGCGCTGCAGGCCTTTCGTGCGCCTGCGTCCGCAGTCGACGCGTGGACGCGATTCGCGAGTCTGTTTGCGAGCCTGACGTCGGGCTCGGTCGGCTGGACCGGCGAGCTCGAACGCGTCAACGCCTGGTACGCGCCGAATCTGGAGCGCTTGTACGAAGATGCGCCGGCGCGTGCGGCCGACCTCGCCCGCCTGGCGGAAATTTCCGCCGGCTACGGCTCGCGCGAACGCTTCCTGACGGAGCTCACGCTGGACCCGCCTGATGCGACGAGCGACGAGGCTGGCCCACCGCAGCGCGACGAGGACTACCTGATCCTGTCGACCATCCACTCCGCGAAGGGTCAGGAATGGGGCGCGGTCTATGTGCTCAACGTCGTCGACGGCTGCATGCCTTCGGACATGGCAACCGGTTCGGCCGCCGAGATCGAGGAGGAACGCCGCCTTCTCTACGTCGCGATGACACGGGCGCGTGATCACCTGAGTCTGATGGTGCCGCAGCGCTTCTACGTGCATCAGCAGGCCGCCTACGGCGATCGCCACGTGTACGCAACGCTCAGCCGTTTCATTCCCGAAACGATGCAGGTCTGCTTCGAGTGCCTGGTGCCCGCTCGCGCGGGTCCGGTCGCGGGTGCCGCAGAGCGGTCGGGCGCTTTAACCTCGACGGTCGATCTGGACGCGCGAATCCGGTCGCGCTGGACTTAGCGCGACCGGATGGAACACGGTCACGCCGGTTCGGGCGCGACCGTGCGAACTCAACGCTTGTTGACCTCGTCCTTGGCCTTTTCCTTGGCGTCGCCGTATGTCGCCTGCACCTTGCCAGCAGCCTTGTCGACCTTGCCTTCGGCCTGCATCTCACGGTCGCCGAGCACCTTGCCCGTAGCGTCCTTCACGGATCCCTTGGCTTCCTCGGCACGACCCTTGACTTGATCCTTGTTCATTGCGATTCCTTTCGAGAATTTTTAACGTGGGTTTGTCGGGCCATTCCGGTGAGGAACGAAAAGCGATGCCCGCGTGCTAATTTCACCCGCGAGCCGAGCGCCGTCTGTCGGCGCAGGCAAAACCCGGTTGTAGGACTTCGTACCGCGAGGCAGACTCTCCTGCGCAGAGCAGGACCGAGAGAATTCACCATGTTTGCCGCCGCGACCGAACCTGACGCCGAAACCCGCCTGCTGCGCGAGCGGCTGGCACGCAGCGAGCGCTTGCTGTGGCTGAACGAACTGCTGGTCGCAGGCCTGGTTCACGACTTGCGCACGCCGCTGATGGCGGTCAAGCTGAGCGCCGAGGTGGCGCTGGCGCGCACCCAGGACACCGCCGTGCAGCAGGCTGCGCGACGCATCCGGACCAGCAGCGATCAGATGGCTCGCGTGTTCGATCACCTGGTCAACCTTTCGCGTGTGGGTGAAGACGTCTCCGAGCTCGAACTCGCCTCGGCAGACCTGATGCGCATTGCCGACGGTGTTCTGGAGGAGTTTCGCCGGCGCGATCCGGATGTGCAGTTCGAAGTCACGCGCGACGGCGATTTCCACGGGCTCTTCGATGCGGGGCTTTTGCATCGGGCGATTGCCAACTTCGTCGGCACCGCGGTCTCCCATGCAGGGCCAGATCGACGGGTGTCGGTGCATGGCGACGGCAGACATCGCGACCGCCTGACTTTGCGGGTCTCGGTTCCGGGGGTGATCTCGTCGGAGGAGCAGGAGCGGCTCTACGTCCCGCGACCGAACGTGGCCGGACGCGAAGTCTCGGGGCTGGGCCTGGGGCTCGACGCCGAGGATCGCTTCGTCCGCGCCCATGGCGGCTCCGTCGTCGGCCGTTCACGATCGCCCGATGGCACCGTGTTCGAACTGCTGCTGCCACGCGGGACCAGCGATCTGCCCTAGGTTCTGAGCGCTGGATCAACGCCCAGACCTGACCCCTCGCCCTGCGGTTTCGTCCCGCTCAAGCGTGGAGCAGACGCGGCATCGGTTGCGAGGCCGGTGCGTAGGCGGGACTCGAGGCGCGCGCGGCATGACTGAAGTGGCCGCGGCCGAGGTCCATCAGGAACGCGCCGAACCAGGCGGATCCGGATCCGGTGGTGTAGCTGCGTTCTTCGCCGGTCGACCAGCAACGCACCCGCAATATGCCGCCGCTTCCACCGAGGAGGTCCGACAGCTCGCGGGACGCGGCTTCTTCCAGTTCGAAGTCACGAGCCTCGAAGCCACGCGACTGCAGCGCGCCGATGAGCGCGGCGGTGGTTCCTGAGGGGGCTGCGAGATGACGCGTGTTCACGATGTCGGCGAAGGGCGATCCTGAGTGGTGCCATTTGAGCCGTCGTCGCGTCCGCGGACTGTCAGACGACACCGCTCCGTGACGTCGGATCGACGAGGGCAAATCGAGTCGCTCAGTCGGCCCCCGCCGCCTCAGGCGGCGATGGCTTCTCGGCCTTGCGCGCGCCGCGGATGTTCATCGCCGCCAGGCAGAACTGAAGGCCGATGAGTGCATAGGCGCGAGTGTGCCAGCCCCACACCACCCACAGCAGGTTGCTGACCAGGAACACCCAGAAGCCGACTTCGCGACGCGACTTGTGCTCGGAGGCCACAAGCCATGCAGCAAGCACGGTGACGGCCATGGCCGGCCATTGAAGCCAGTCGATCCAGTCCATGGTGAGCAGAGGCGCGTACGCTCAGGCGGCGCTGGCGACCGTCGTCGTCACGAGCGTCGGCGGAAGTACATTCGCGGCCTCCGCTCCCATGGCCACGATCGCTTCCGTCGCGCCTTCGACTGCGGGGGCCGCCGTTGTCGGCAAACCCAGGCGCGCCGTTCCTGGCGAGCCCGTTGCCAGGATCCTCCCGAGCGCGCGCTGCACGGCAGCGGCGGTGTCGTCCCAGGAATACCGCCAGGCACAGGCCGACATCGCCGCGATGCGATCGGCACGTTGGTGCGGGGATTCTGCAAGGGCGTCGCGGCAACCCTCGACGAACGCGCCGCCGTCGGTGGCGACGGTGACGATGTCGCCGAAGAGCGCGCGGACGTCATGCAGCGCAGTGGAGATAACGGGCTTGCCGGCGGCCATGTACTCGAGGGTCTTGGTCGGACTGAGGAATCGTGTCGCGTCATTGAGGGCGAACGGCATGAGGCAAACGTCCCAGGCCGCGACGAGTTGCGGCAGGACCTCGTACGGCTGCTGGCCGAGCCAGTGGATGTTGGCCCGCCGCGGCAGGCGCTGGGGATCGATCCTGACCACCGGACCCACCATCACGATCTGCCAGCCCGGCTGGGCATCGGCCAGTCGGGCCAGCAGCTGGAGATCAATGCGTTCGTCGATGACGCCGAAGAAGCCCAGGCGCGGACGGGCGACATGGCCCTGCAGACGCTCCGCGAGCGCCATCGCTTCGGGTCGCGCCACCGCATCGACGGGCGCATAGTGGGCCGCGTCGACGGCGCTCGGCAGGCACATCACGTTGGGGTGGAGCGCACGCTTGTCTTCGTACAGGCTCGGCCCCGCTGCCAGGACGAGGTCCGCCACCTTGAGCAGCGCCGTTTCGCGCTGGCACATCTGACGGGGCGCGGTCTCGAAAGCTGCGAGCTGGTCCATGCAGTCGTAGACGATGGCACGGGGGACGCATTCGTTCAGCAGCGGCAGCGCCATCGGCGTGTTCAGCCACGCGACGCAGTCGTCGCTGCCATCCTCGGCGAACCGGCGCTTCAGCAAGGGCGCTAAGACCGGCAGCTGGTCGTCGTGGAAACCGCCGGCGTCGATCGGCGTGTGCGGAATCAGCACCTCCACACCGGTCGCCGGCGTCCGGCGGACGAGGCGCGCCGGGCCGGCGTCGAGGACCGGTTCCTCCACAAAGATCACCGGGCCGCGCGTAGCTAAGCGGGTGAGCAGCTGCTGTGGGCGCTGGTAGACGCCATTCCAGCGCAAGTGGGAGAAGACGACGAGGTGCGTCATGACGACTCCGGAGCAGCGTCGCATCGACGGACGCTGGGGCGGCTCCCGGCTTCGGGCACGGATCGGACAGGGTGTGCTCGGGGCATGTCGTTGTTGTTGTGGCTTCGGCGAGAGGCGATCACAGCCGCGGGCTGAACGCCGCGGATTGATCGCCTCTGTCTTGGCGGGTGAATTCCATCAGCAAGCGGCGTGCCGCATGGCCGGCGCGTGGGTCGACGTCGGGGACCGATCGGCCTGACCGGGCGACCGAACGAGTCGGTCGGGGGTATTTCTTGCAGCAAGCGCTTCGTGTAACGTCCGGCGCCATGCGACTGACGCTGCGGAGCTTTCCGGCTTCGATCGGCCCATGGGGTGCGGTGGCCATTCTGCTGCTGGCGGGCTGTGCCTCTGCGCCTCCCAAAGCCGGGTCGTCCGGAGGGGTGTCGCCGGCGCTCATCGCGCAGGACGGTCGTGATGGCGCCGATGCAAGACCGCCTCCGAACCTCGACCAGGTACCCGACGCCACGCCTCGCGTGGAGCCGATCCGCAGCGGAGGGCCCAACAAGCCGTACGAGGCTCTCGGCCGCAGCTATGTCCCCTTCGTCGACGAACGGCCGTTCGTCGAACGGGGTCTGGCCTCCTGGTACGGACGCAAGTTCCAGGGGCGCCGCACGTCCAGCGGCGAGCCGTACGACATGTACGCGATGACCGCGGCGCATCCGACGCTGCCGCTGCCGAGCTATGCGCGCGTGCGCAACCCGGCCAACGGACGCGAGATCGTAGTCCGCGTCAACGACCGCGGGCCCTTCCATCCCGGGCGCATCATCGATCTGAGCTACACCGCCGCACTGCGGCTGGATCTGCTGCGCGGCGTGGCGCCGGTGGAGGTCGAACGCATCACGCCGGAGGAGATCCGCGCCGGCACGTGGCGGCGCTCCGCGTCCACCTATGTCGCGGAGTCTGGACCGGTCGACACCGCTCCCGTCGCGCCGCTGTCGACGGAGCAGGTCGGCCTTGCTCCCGGCAGCTTGATGGCCGCAACGGCAGCGGGCGCAGCGGCCGAGCCGACCCCACCCGTCATCGCGCCGAGCGCCGCCCCGGCGGCCCCCCCGGACAGCGGCTTCTGGGTCCAGCTCGGCGCGTTCCGGCAGCGCGACGGTGCGGTGGCATTCCAGCGGCGCATCGCCAGCGAGTTCGACTGGTTGTCGCCGTGGCTGGCGGTGGTCGCGGACTCGACGCTGTTTCGCCTGCAGGCGGGCCCGTACCCGAATCGAGATCAGGCCCGCCAGGCAGCCGAGAGCATTCGCGCCGCACTGCAACTGGTGCCGCTGATCGTCGAGCGCCGCTGACCAGCAGGAAGGTCGCCGCGCATGGCCTTTGTCGAAGCGAAACTGATCACCGCCGTCGTGCTGGCAGTGCTGCTGTCGATGGTCGGGGCCTGGTTGATCGCCTACCGCTATCGCGCGGCGATGCGCCGGCTGATGAGCGCGCCATTGCCGCCTGCCGCATCGGGGGCACCGTCCCCCGGCGACGCCGTGCCGGGAGCCCCGCCGCCGCGAGGTTCGGCAGGGGCAGGGGCAGGGCCATCGGCAGGGGCATCGGCAGGGGCCGCCGGGACGACCGTGTCCCCCCTCCCGGCCGCACCGGGGGTCCGGCCTGCCGAGCCGCGGGCTGCCGTCTCGGCCGCCGACAATCGGCGTGCCGCCTGGCTGCTGACGGGGGTGCTCATCGGGCTGTCGCTGCTGATCTCGGCCAGCATGGCGTCGATCGCGCATCTGGTGATGTTCCACGGCGAGTTCTCCATCCGCCGCGTCGCCATCCTCGTGGTCGTGCAGATGTGGCCCGTGCTGCCGGTGCTCGGTATCGTCTGGCGCTGGTCGCGGCTGCGCATCGTGACGCTGCTGGCGGCCTGGTTCGTGGTGGCCTTCGGCCTGGCCCTGTGGCGCTCGATCACACCGGATCCGACCGGCATCCTCGCGTTCCTGGCCATCGAGATCGGGCCACCGATGCTGCTGATCGCCGCGCTCTACTTCGGCAATGCGACGCGCGCCATTGCGCCGTGGCTGCTGCCGCTGATGTTCGGATTCGCCTTCGCCTCGCTCGTCGGCGGCGAATTGCTGGGATTCGCGGTCGAGCGCCATCTCGACCTTCTCGTTCGGGTCACCGGCGGCATCGGTGCCACGCCTGTCTTTCTCCTCGCCTTCGTGCTGCCGTGGCTGCTCGCGTGGTGGCCGCTGCGAGCGCTCGGCCGTGCTCTCGGTCGCGCCTACGAGCGCAAGCACGTTTCGGAACTCGGCATGGTGCTCGCGGCCGTCTGGGGACTCTCGATGCTCTACCAGTGGTCGGGGCTGTCGCGAGAGGGGCCCGCCGGGGCGCTGGTGCTGCTGCCCTTCGGCTGGATCGTCGCCGCCGCCGGATGGGGCACCGTGTGGTTCCGCTCCGCCCCGCGCGGTCCGACCCTGCTGGTCCTGCGCGTGTTCCAGCACGATGCGCAGGTGCAGAACCTCTTCGACACCGTGATCGAGCGCTGGCGCGTCAGCGGAAATACCGTCCTCATCGCCGGCACCGACCTGCTCGAGCGGACGCTCGGTGCCGACGACATCTTCGCCTTCCTCGACGGGCGCCTGTCGACGCGCTTCATCGCCGCGCGCGCCGACGTCGCCGCGCACATCGCCGCGTTCGACTGGCTCCGCGATCACGACGGCCGCTATCGCGTCAACGAGTGCTACTGCCACGACACGACCTGGCAGGATGCCCTCGCTGCCCTGGTGGAGCGCAGCGACGTCGTGCTGATGGACCTGCGCGGCTTCAAGGCGCGCAACGCCGGCTGCGCCCACGAACTGGCCACACTCGCCCGTGCCGCGCGGATCGCACGCGTCGTCGTTCTCGTCGACGCCGAGACCGACCGCGCCGCCGCCGACCTCGCGAGCCACGGGGCTCCGGCCGATCGCTTCGTCTGGGTCGACACGCCGCGGATCGATCGCCGCCATGCGCATCGGGTGCTGCGGCAGCTCTTCGTACCCAGCCGGTCTGCGGCGGCGAATCCAGGGCGCGCCTGAGATGCAAGACAAGGACCCCAGCCCTCAAGCACCGCGCCAGGTGCTGCTTTTCTCCGGGCATCGCGTCGACCTGCCCGGGCGGGTGCCGCCGCGCTTCCCCGTCGCCAAGGTGGTCCGCGCTGCAGAGGTGATCGATGCTGCCGTCGCGGCACTCGGCGCAGGCCCCGCGGACCTTGCCCTGACGCAGGGAAGCTCTGGCGCCGACCTGCTGTTCTGCGAAAGCTGCCTGAGCCGCGGCGTGGCCTTGCAGTTGATGCAGCCGAAGGCCGAGGATGCGTTCGTCGAGGAATCCGTGCGCGCCTCGGTCGACGGTGACGACTGGATGCGCCGCTATCGCGCGGTGCGCAACCAGACCGGCCGCGCACCGCAGGTCCTTGCCGGGCGCGATCCGGCCGATGCAGCCGTCGCCGATGCGTTCGAGCGCTGCAATCTCTGGATGCTCGAGACCGCACTGGCCTGGGGGCCGTCGCGTCTGCGATTCATCTGCCTCTGGGACGGCGCGCCGGCCGGAGGGCCGGGAGGGACGGCCCATCTGGTCGAGGCCGTGCGCGGCCTGCGCCTGCCGGTGATCTGGCTGGACGCGCGGCGGTTATGAGGGGAAACTGCAGCGTGGCGCAGTTTCGAGGAATCCCGCCACGCGGCAACAGGCAACAGGGAGGCAGCATGAAAAAGGCGGCAACCAAGACAACCGGCAAGGCAGGCCCGGCGCGGGCCCACTCGATCCACATCGGCCTCAATGCGGTCGGCGCAGAAGCCTACGGCGGCTGGACCGGCCCGCTGGCGGCGTGCGAGTTCGACGCCAACGACATGGCGGCCATCGCCAAGGCCAAGGGCATGCGGCCGACAGTGCTGCTGACGAAGAAGGCGACGCGCGCCCGGGCGTTGGCCGCCTTGCGCGCCGCCGCCAAGGCGCTGCGCGCCGGCGACCTGCTGTTCCTCACCTATTCCGGCCATGGCGGCCAGGTGCCCGACGTCAACGGCGACGAGGTCGACAAGCGCGACGAGACCTGGTGCCTCTACGACGGCCAGGTGATCGACGACGAGCTCTACCTCGAGTTCTCCCGTTTCGCCGCCGGCGTGCGCATCCTCGTGCTGTCCGACAGCTGCCACAGCGGCACCGTCGCCCGCGGCATTCCGCTGCAACCGGAGACCGTGCCGCACCAGCGTCCCAAGCTGATGCCCGAATCGGTGGCGATGCGGACCTATCGCGATCACCAGGCGTTCTACGACAAGCTGCAGCGCGACGTCGCCGCTGCGGCCGGCAAGCCGGTCGTCGATCCCGACACCGCCCTGGCGCAGGTCGCGGTGAGCGGGCGACTGTCGGCGATCGCCGCCAAGTTCGATGCCTCGCTGGTCCTGATCTCGGGTTGCCAGGACAACCAGACGTCGATGGACGGCGACCACAACGGCGCCTTCACCGAGCAGGTCCTCAACGTCTGGAACCAGGGTCGCTTCGTCGGCAACTACGCGAACTTCCATGCCCGCGTGCGCGCCCGCATGCCGGCGACGCAGTCGCCGAACCTCTTCGCGCTCGGCGCTGCCGGCACGTTCCTCGCCCAGACTCCGTTCAGCGTCTGAGAACCCGCCACGGCAGCGTGTGGAGGCCACCATGAACCCATCGACCCGATGAGCGAACCAGTCCTCCTGCTGCACGTGGCCGCGGTCGGCAGCGCGGCCGCGCCACCGACGCGCGAGGTCGGCATCGTCGGCATCGCGCGTCGCGTTCAGCTCGGCGGCGCCCGCGAGGCTGCCGGCGTGCCGGTCGCCGCGGCACCCGACGATGTCGTGCGCGTCGAGTTCGACAACGGCCTGCACCTGTGGATGCGCGCCGACGACCTGTTGCGCGAGCGCGGCCGCCAGGCGGTCGCGCGCGACGGGTCCGGCGCCGTCTGGACCATCGATCCGGCGCCGCGTGCGGGCATCACCCAGCGCGACAGCGCCGAACGCGGCGAACGCGGCATGGTCGGGCTCGGCATCAAGGTGCTCGAGTTCTTCGGCGTCGACCTGAAGCAGAAGTCGGCCGCGCTGTTCGGCCGCACCTTCGAGGAACGCCAGCTCAAGGGCCGTGCGCCGGGCTTGTACCGCTGCCGCCTCGAGCCGGGCGCGGTGCCGGTCGCGGTGGACGACGGACCGACGACGCTGCTGGCCGACCGGCCGCTGCTGGTCTTCCTCCACGGCACGATGTCGAGCCTGATGGGCAGCTTCGGCGACCTGTGGTCGGGTGCCGACGATGCCGGCGGCCAGGCTGCCGCCCTGGCGCGGCGCACGCTCGCGGCGCGTTACGGCACGGACGTCTACGCGCTCGAACACCGGTCGCTGACCGAAAGTCCGATCGGCAACGCGCTCGACCTCGTCCGCGCGCTTCCGGTCGGCGCGCAGCTGCACCTGGTCTCGCATTCGCGCGGCGGGCTGGTCGGCGAACTGCTGTGCCTGGCCGAGCGCGATCGCAAGGACGATCCGTTGCGCGGCGCCGAGCTCGACGGTCTGTTCGCCGCCGATCGAACCCTGGCCGAGCAACTCGGGCTCGGCCGGCTCGACAGCGCGGCGGCGAAGGCGCGGGATCGCGGCTACGACGACGACCGCAAGCGCCTGCGCGAATTGCTGGCGCTGCTGGACGAGCGCCGCATCCGCGTGCAGCGCTTCGTCCGCGTCGCCTGTCCGGCGCGCGGCACCACGCTGACGTCGGGTCGGCTCGACCGCTGGCTGAGCGTCATCAACCTGCTGACCGGCAATGGCCTGGTCGCCGACGCCGCGGATTTCCTGCTCGCCGTGGTCAAGGAGCGCACCGATCCGCGCACCCTGCCCGGGCTCGAGGCGATGCTGCCGGGTTCGGCGCTGACGCGACTGCTGCAGCATCCGGCCTTGGTGACGAACGCCGACCTCAGCGTCATCGCCGGAGATGTCGAGGGGGAGGGGCTTTGGGGCCAGTTGAAGCTGCTGGCGGTCGACTGGTTCTACGGCAGCGACCACGACCTCGTCGTCAACACCGGCTCGATGGTCGGTGGCATCCGCCGGCCCGAAGGCGGCGCACGCTTCCTGCGCGACCAGGGCGAGCGCGTCACCCACTTCAACTACTTCGCCAATCCGAAGTCCGTGGCCTGGCTCGTCAACGGCCTGGTGCGCGAGGACGGGAGTGACGGTGGCTACGCGCCGATCGCCGAGGCCAGGCAGGAGGAGCCGCGCTGGCGCGCGGCGGTGCGCCAGAGCCGGGCCGCGACGACTCCCCGACCGACGGCGATCGTCGTCCCCGGAACCATGGGCAGCGCGCTCTCGGTGCGCGGTCGCTCGGTCTGGCTGTCGTACTGGTCGCTGCTGCGCGGCGGCCTCGGCGACGTCGGCTGGGGCACGGCCGACGTCGAGGTCGGCGACATCCTCGGCAACTTCTATGGACCTCTGCTCGAGCATCTTGCGCGCACGCATCGCGTCGAGATCTGTCCCTACGACTGGCGCCAGTCGGTCACCGAAGGGGCCAAGCGCCTGGCCGACCGCCTCGAGGCGGTGCTGCCGGAGGCCGAGCGCACCGGGCAGGCCGTGCACATCGTCGCCCATTCGATGGGTGGCCTCGTCAGCCGGGCGATGATCGCCGACGGCGGCCGTGGCGCCGCGGCATGGCGGCGCATGACCGCGCTGACCGGCAGCCGCCTTCTGATGCTGGGCACGCCGAACCGGGGCTCGCACGAAGCGGTCCGCTGGCTCACCGGGTCGAACCCGACCGAGGCCAAGCTCACCCTGCTGGACCTGGCTCACGACGTCAACGGCATCATCGACATCGTGCGTCGCTTCCCCGGCATGGTGGAGTTGCTGCCGTTCGAGGACCCTGGACGGTACGCCCAGGCTGCACTCTGGAAGCGGCTGCGTGCCGAACTCGGCGCCGGCTGGCCGACCGTCGACGAGACCGAACTGCGCAACGCCGCGGCGACCTGGTCGCTGCTGCTCGGCGCCGCGCCGGATCCGAAGGCGATGGTCTATGTCGCCGGCTGCCAGAAGGCCACGGTGACCGACTACCAAGTCGTCGACGACGAGGCCCGCAGCCCGCGCAAGCGCATCGAGTACCTCGCCACGTCGCAGGGCGACGGCACGGTCACCTGGGCATCGGGACGCCTCGACGGCGTGCCGATGTTCTACGCCCCGGACACCGCGCACGACGAGCTCTGCAGCAACGACGTCGACCGGCGGATCTTCCGCGGCTATGTCGAGCTGCTGACGACCGGCCACACCGACCAGCTGCCGGCGTCACCGCCCGCCGTCGCGCGCGCCGCCGACGGTGAGGCGCGGACCTTCGTGCTGCCACCGCTGCCGGTCACCGACGACCTGCCGGACGAGCGCGCCGTGGCGACGTTCGGGCTGGGCAGCGCGGCTCCGGCACGCCGTGTTGCCACCGCGGCCGCGCCGCTGTCTTCGGTCATCGAGGTCAGCCTGCGTCACGGCGACCTCGCCTATGCGCGCCACGCCGTGCTGGTCGGCCACTATCTCGGCGACACCATCGTCAGCGCCGAACTCGCGCTCGACAAGCGCCTGCGCGGGGCGCTGACGCGGCGCCGAGACCTCGGGCTGTACCCGGGCGCGACCGGCAGCTACGCGGTCTTCTTCAACGAGGGCGCCGACGCCAAGCCGGTCGGGGCACTCGTCGTCGGCCTGGGCCAGGTCGGCGAGCTCTCTCCCGGACAGCTCGAGAATGGCGTGCGCGATGCGCTGCTCGAGTACGCGCTGCAGGTGATCCACCGTCCGGACCTGCGGCCCCCCGAGAATCCCCAGCCCCAGGGCGGCCCGCGGCGGGCGCGAGCGAGCTGTCTGCTGGTGGGCACCGGGGCCGGGGCCTTGCGCGTCCGCGACTCGATCGAAGCGATGCTGCGCGGCGCGCTCGCCGCCAATCGCAAGCTCGAGGCCGCGGAGCTCGACCAGAGGGTCCTGATCGATCGCCTCGAGATCCTCGAGGTCTACGAGGACGTCGCCCTGAGCGCGGCCCGCGAGCTCGCCGCGGTGCTCGACAGTGCGGTCCTCGGACCCTCCTTGCGCTGGGAGCGGCGCTGCATCGAGGAAGGCGAAGGCCGGCGCCAACGCCTGCGCTTCGGCACGGATCTGTCGTGGTGGCAGCGCCTGGAGATCGTTCTCGATGCGCACGGCGACCGGCTGCGCTTCATCGCCACCACCGACAAGGCGCGGGCCGAGGTCTCGCTGGCCGCGGGCCAGCTGCGCCTGGCCGATGCCTTCATCGCCCAGGCCTGCGGCAGCGCGGTCAGCAACGCCGACATCGCCAAGACGCTGTTCGAGATGCTGGTGCCGAACCGCCTCAAGGAGACCTCGCCGGACCAGCGCGATGTGGTGCTGCTGCTCGACGAAGACTCGGCGCGCTTCCCCTGGGAGATGCTCGAGGATCGCTGGAGCCATACCGGCCGGCCGCCGGCGGTGGCCGGCGGCATGCTTCGCCAGCTCAAGGAAGCCGAGTTCCGCACCACGCCGGCGAGCCACGCCTACGAGAACACCGCGTTCGTGGTCGGCAACCCGAATCTCGATGGCTGGGACGTCTTTCCGGACCTTCCAGGCGCGCGCCGCGAGGCCGAGCTCGTCGGCCGCGTCTTCTCGGCACAGGGCTACGCGACGCTCGCGTCGGTCGACGAGAACGCCGAGGCCATCCTCGGCGGCCTGCATGCCAAGCCCTGGCGGGTGCTGCACCTGGCCGGCCACGGCGCGCACGAGTTCAGGCTGGATGCGCCGGCCGCGGGCAGCGACGCCGATGCCGAACCCGTCTCCGGCATGGTGATCGGGCGCGACACCTTCCTCACCCCCGGCGACGTTGACCAGGTGCGCTACGTTCCGGAGCTGGTCTTCATCAACTGCTGCTACCTCGGGCGGACGCAGACGACCGCGCGGCCTCGCTATCACCAGCTCGCTGCCAATCTCGGCGTGCAGTTCATCCGCATGGGGGTCAAGGCCGTCGTCGCGGCCGGCTGGGCGGTCGACGACGGCGCCGCGCTGACCTTCGCGGAGACGTTCTACCGGCGCCTGCTCGGCGGCGACACCTTCGGCGAAGCCGTGCAGGTCGCGCGCGAGGCCGCGTGGGTCGGGCATCCGGGCGCCAACACCTGGGGTGCGTATCAATGCTACGGCGACCCTTCCTACCGACTGCTGCGCGATGCATCAGGCGACGTCGCGACCGCGCCGTCGAGCTACTTCGCCCCGGGCGAACTGGTGGCCGATCTGCGCAACCTTGCCGAATCGGTGCGCATGACGTCCAAGGAGCAGGATGACGACGTCGAGATCGTGGCCCGGCTGAAGACGCAGATCCAGGGTTTGCTGCAGCGCATCCCGGCCCACGAGAACGGGACGGATTGCGGTGGCTGGCTCGACCGCGCCGACGTCGCCGCGGCGGTCGGCTTCGCCTACGGCGAGGGGCGCCAGTTCACCGAGGCGATCGAGTGGCTGAATCGGGCCATGCGCTCGGATACGGGCGACTGCCCGATCCGCGCCGCCGAGCAGTCCGCCAACTTCGAGGTTCGCCAGGCCGCCCAGGAATGGGCCGAACTGCGCGCTGCTGCCGGCAAGCGTCCCGGTGCGGCGCGGTTGCGCGAAATGCGCGAACGACAGCGCACGCTGGCAGCACGCATCGAGGGGGCGATCGCGGAGCTCGACAACATCAACCGGCGCGCGAGCACGCCCGACAGGCTCGGCCTGCTGGGCAGCGCGTGCAAGCGCCTGGCGTGGGTCGAGACCGACCGCGAACCACGCCTGGCAGCGCTGCTGGCGATGGCGCAGTACTACCGCAGTGCCTACGACCTGAGGGGCCAAGACGACAGCTACGCGTTCAACAACTGGGCCGTCGCCTGCCTGCTGCTGGCCAGCATGGATCCGGCCTGGGAGAAGGGCGACTGGCGCGGGGCGCTCGTCGACATGTGCGAGCGCCAGGCCCAGGCCACGCTGGCGCTGTCCGAGGAGGATCCGAGCCTTTGGCGAATGACGGGACTCGCCGACACCGAGATCGTGCGGCTGCTGCTGGCCGCGGGCAACGGGGCCGAATGCAGCGCACGCGCCGAGCGGGCGATGGTCCTCTATGCCGCAGCCTTCGAGCGCGGCGCCAGCCTGCGCGAGATCGCCTCGATCGACGAGAACCTCGCCTTCATGGTCGAGTTGACGGATGACTGGCCGCCCTGCGTGGCGGCGGCATTGAAGGCCATCCGCTCGGCGCTCTAGCGCCGTGCCCGGGCTCGGCTCGGCCGGCGTCTTCAGGCGGCGACTTCGCCGGCCGGCACGACCGCCGGCGCAAGCGGCGCCGTGTCGCGCGCCCTCGCCGGCAGGGACCAGTCGACGAGCTCGAGCCGGCCGTCGCCGTGCTCGACGAGCGCGGTCAGGCTCTCGACCCAGTCGCCGTCGTTGGCGTAGACGATACCCTCGATCTCGCGCAGCTCGGCGCGATGGATGTGGCCGCAGACGACTCCCTGAACGCCGCGCCGGCGTGCCTCGCGCGCCACCGCAGCCTCGAAGTCGCCGACGTAGCTGACGGCGCGCTTGACCTTCTGCTTCAGGTAGCCCGAGAGCGACCAGTAGGGCAGGCCCATGCGCGCCCGCAGCGAGTTGAGGTGGCGGTTCAGGCGCAGCGTGAACTCGTAGAGGCGGTCGCCGACGTGGGCCAGCCACTTCGCGCATTGCACGACGCCGTCGAACAGGTCGCCGTGCGTGACCCACAGTCGCCGGCCATCGGCGGTGACGTGGATCCAGTCCTCCGCGATCTCGATGCCGCCGAACTCGTGACCGACGTAGCGGCGCGCGAACTCGTCGTGGTTGCCCGGCACGAAGATGATGCGCGTGCCCTTGCGTGCCTTGCGCAGCAGCTTCTGGACAACGTCGTTGTGAGACTGCGGCCAGTACCAGCTGCGTCGCAGCTGCCAGCCGTCGACGATGTCGCCGACCAGGAACAGCGTGTCGCACTCGATGGACCTCAGGAAGTCGAGCAGCGCCAGCGCCTGGCAGCCTGGCGTGCCGAGGTGCAGGTCCGAGATCCAGACGCTGCGGTAGCGCCGACAGCCGGGCTCCAGCCCCTCCGCAGATGGCGTGACGACCGCCGATTCGGCCCAGGCGCGCAGGAATGAGGCATCGCGATCCATGGACCGCAATCGTGGCGTCGCCTCGTGACCGCCCGGCGTCACGGTCGTGACGCTTCGGTGAATCGCGCACGGCGCGAACTGTCAAGAAACCTTCACATTCGATCTCTACCGTCGTGGCTTCCATTGCACTTCGAGAGATTTCTGTCCATGACGAACCTTCCTGTTCTCGCGCGCCGCAAGGCCCTGAAGCTCCTGGGCGCCGCGCCGTTACTGCCGCTCGCCTCCTCGCCGCTGTTCGTCGCCTTGTCCGCCTGTGGCGGCAGCAACGACGCTCCGGCACGCACCTTGTCGGCGGCGCGCTTCAACGCGATGGCGGCGCCGACGCTGGCCTCGCCCGCGGCGATGGCGACGACGACCGTCGCCTCGGGCCTGACCGCGACCTACAGCGACGGCTCGACGCAGACGTACGCCCTGGGCTACCAGGCCTTCTTCGTCACCGGCGCAGCGGTGCCAGCCGGCAATGGTGCGACGCTCGTCGCCGGCGGCTACTGGAACGCTGCGAACCAGCCGATCCGCGATGCCACCGACCCCGGCATGCGCCAGTTCTTCTCGGAC
Source organism: Burkholderiales bacterium (assembly GCA_038318385.1). GTDB lineage: Bacteria > Pseudomonadota > Gammaproteobacteria > Burkholderiales > Burkholderiaceae_C > Schlegelella_A. The sequence goes on from JBBQCD010000026.1 coordinate 52,852, forward strand.
TCGCCGGACGGCATGTCGCTGTTGACGGTGGCCAACCCGACCGTCGCCGGCGTCACCGGCAACACCGTCTTCGCCGTCGTGCAGTTCGAGTACACCTCGCGCAACATTGCCGGGACATCGATGTACGGCCTGCTGCCGTCGCCGATCGCGGTGCTCACGCTCGACCAGAACAAGGCCACCGGCCAGCTGACGCTGGTGAAGTATCACAACGTCGACACCAGCGGAGTCGGCGGCCTGTGGATCCCCTGCGGCGCGAGCCTCTCGCCCTGGGGAACCCACTTGTCGAGCGAGGAGTACGAGCCCGACGCCACGATCGCCGTGAACGCCCAGTTGCAAGCCTTCAGCCAGAACCTGTACGGCAACCCGACCCAGGCCAGCCCGTACAACTATGGCCACCTGCCGGAGGTGACCGTGCGTCCCGATGGCACCGGCACCGTCGTCAAGCACTACTGCCTCGGTCGCCTCTCGCACGAGCTGGTGCAGGTGATGCCCGACGAGAAGACGGTGCTGATGGGCGACGATGCCACCAATGGCGGTGCCTTCATGTTCATCGCCGACACCGCGAAGGATCTGTCGAGCGGCACGCTCTACGTCGGCAAGTGGACGCAGACGTCGGGCACCGGCCCCGGCGCGGCGACGCTCACCTGGATCAAGCTCGGCAGCGCCACCAGCGCCGAGATCAAGGCGCTCGTGACGGGTGGCATCACCGCGACGCAGATCATGGATGTGAGGAAGACCGACCCCGTCGACCCGACCTTCACGAAGATCCCGTTCGCCGGCGGCTTCAACTGGGTCAAGGTGATGCCCGGCATGGACAAAGCGGCCTGCTTCCTAGAGACCCATCGCTACGCGGCGTTGAAGGGCGGCAGTCTCGGCTTCACGAAGTGGGAAGGCACGACCGTCAACGTCAAGGACAAGATCGCCTACGTCGCGATGTCGCGCATCGAGAGCAGCATGCTCAACGGTTCGGGCGATGTCATGGTCCAGGGCCCGTATTCCGGTGCGGTCTATGCCCAGAACCTGCGCAGCGGCCAGGTCGACACCGGCGGCGCGGCGATCGCCAGCGCCTGGGTGCCGGTCGACATGGCGGCGGTCCCGGCGCTCGTCAGCGAAGACCTCGGCGGCGGCAAGTTCAAGGCGCAGGACGCACTCGGCAACTACGCCAACCCCGACAAGATCGCGACGCCCGACAACCTGAAGTTCTCGGAAAAGCTGCGCACCCTCTTCATCGGCGAGGACAGCAACACCCACGTCAACAATTTCCTCTGGGCCTACAACGTCGACACCAAGGTGCTCAGCCGGTTGCTGTCGTGCCCGGCCGGCGCCGAGTCGACGGGCCTGCAAGCCGCCGACGATGTCAACGGCTACACCTACATCACCAGCAACTTCCAGCACCCCGGTGATTGGGAGACGCCGCTGCACGACATCGTCAAGCTGACGCTGGACCCGCTGATCCGCGCCAACTACAAGGACCGGTACGGCGCCGCGGTGGGCTACCTCACCGGGCTGCCCGTCCTCGCCTGAGGCCGAGCGGACCGCCGGCGCAAAGGCGCCGGTGCCTGGGATCTCGCCGGCCTCGCGGTCGGCGAATCCGTTCCGTCGGCCCTCGCCGTCACGCCATGGAGTCTTCGGTGGCGCGTTCGTCGCGAGGTTGCGACAGCTGCTTGCGGTACCGGTTCAAGTCCTGGACGCTGCGGATCGGGTGCTCCAGCAGCAGCGACAGGTTGTGCAGGATCCGGTCCACGACCCTGGCTTCCCAGGTCGCATCGAAGCGGATCTGTTCGTCCAGCCAGGCCTCGAGCCACGCCGGATCCGGCAGCCGGCTCTGCACCGTGTCGCGTGGGTACAGCGCGGCGTTGACGTGCAGGTTGGTGGGATGTAGGGCCTGGGCGGTGCGGCGCGCGCTCGCCATCAGCATGCCGACTTTGGCGAAAGCCCGCCGCGCCTCGTCGCCGGATTGGCTCAGCGCACGGCGCATGTAGCGCAGGTAGGCGCCGCCGTGGCGCGCCTCGTCCTGCGCGATCGTTTCGTAGAGGGCCCGGATCACGGGCTCGGTGTGCCACTCGGCGGCGCGACGGTACCAGTGGTTCAGGCGGATCTCGCCGCAGAAGTGCAGCATCAGCGTCTCCAGCGGCGGCGCCGGGTCGAACTCGAAGCGCACTTCGTGCAGTTCGGCTTCCGTCGGACACAGTTCGGGCCGGAAGCGCCGCAGGTACTCCATCAGCACCATCGCGTGCTTCTGCTCCTCGAAGAACCAGATACTCATGAAGGCGCTGAAGTCGCTGTCGTGCCGGTTGTCGCGCAGGAACATCTCAGTGGCCGGCAAGGCGGCCCATTCCGTGATGGCGTTCATCTTCACGGTCTGCGCCTGCTCCTCGGTGAGGCGGCTCACATCGAACCGGACCCACGGAATGTCGTCGAGGCTCCAGCGCACGGCTTCGAGCTGCTTGAAGAGTTCGGGGTAGATCATGGGGTCGTCCTCCGATGCGCGGGAGTGTCAAGGGGCTTCGTGACACGCGCGTGAGGCGACGCCGTCGCGGTGACACCACGTCATCGTCGCGTCACGCAAGGTTCAAGGCATTGTCATCCGGGCTCGGGACGATGCGCGCGTGCAACGGGAGGCACGATGAGTCCGACAGAGACGATCGAAGCACCGCCGCGTGCGGTCGCACGCACGGCGCAGGCATGCGCCGCATCGCCGGCCGTCGAGCAGACCTTCGAGGTCGGCTGGGCGGTCGATGCGGCCGACGTGCGCGAGGCCCAGCGCCTGCGCTACCGCGTGTTCGCCGAGGAGATGGGCGCGCGCATCGCGCCCTGCCCGGGGGCGCCGGCCGGTCACGACGTGGATCGATTCGACGCCTATTGCGAGCACCTGCTGGTGCGCACCGTGGCGTCGAGCGGTGCGACCGGCGACGTGGTCGGGACCTATCGCGTGCTCACGCCCGATGCGGCGCGCCGCGCCGGCGGGCTCTACACCGACACCGAGTTCGACCTGTCGCGGGTGCGCCCGCAGCTCGGGCGCGCGGTGGAGCTGGGACGCTCCTGCGTGCACCCGGCCTGGCGCTCGGGCGGCGTCGTCATGGCTCTATGGGGCGCACTCGGCGAGTTCATGCTCGCCCATGAACTCGACACGATGGTCGGCTGCGCGAGCGTCAGCCTGCGCGACGGCGGTCACGCGGCGGCGAGCCTGTGGGCGAGGCTGCGCCGGACCCACCTTGCGCCGGCCGAGTGGCAGGCGACGCCGCGGGTGCCGCTGCCGGTGGAGGCGCTGCGCCAGGACCTCGATCCCGAGGTGCCGGCGCTCATCAAGGGCTACCTGCGTTGCGGCGCCAAGGTGCTCGGGCCCCCCGCGTGGGATCCCGACTTCCGCAGTGCCGACCTGCCGCTGCTGATGCGCTTCGTCGATTTGCCGGTGCGCTACCGCAGGCACTTCCTCGGCGGCTGAACGGGCTTGCACGCCGACGCGGTTCAGGCGTTGCGCGCAGAGCCGCCGCCCCTTTCGCCCCGCGGTTCCCGCTCGAGCCACGCCGCCACCTCGCGGGCGAGCCAGTCGGCGTCGTCCAGCGGCAGGTCGTGGCCGGCCGTCGGGTGCCACGCGATGTCGGCGTGCCAGGCTCGGGCCATGCGCCGCGAGCAGATCGGGTCGACCAGCTCGTCGTGGGTCGAGGCGAGCACGAGCAGCGGCACCGGCGGGCGCGCCGGCATCCGGTAGCGGGCGGCCGCGACGAGCTGGCGCAGTGCATTCGCGCGCGACACCGGGCGCTCGCGACGCCAGCGCAGCCACTCGGACAGGAGACCCTGCCGATCCGCGTGCTGCCGCCGCGACGTCAGGCGCAGGATCGTCCGTTCCATGACCACCGCGTCGCCCGAGAGCAGAGCGGCCAGCAGTGGGCCGTAGCAGTGCGGGCGCAGGCGCTCGTGCCAGGCGCCGAAGCCGTGGACGCTGGTGTTGACAAGCACCGCGCCGAGCACGTCTTGCGGTTGCCGCGTGGCCCAGGCGATCGCGACCATCCCGCCGAGCGAGAGGCCGATGAACCGGTACGGAGGCCGGATTCCGCGCTCGGCCAGCTTCGCGCGACTCGCCGCGACGATGGCGTCGATGTCGACCGGACTGCGCTCGGCGTGACGTGTGCCGCAGCCCGGCAGGTCGAGCGTGACGACGGCCTTGGCGTCGGCGCGCGCGGCCAGCACGCCGGCGAAGCCGGCC
>JBBQCD010000027.1:0-54446 GCA_038318385.1 Burkholderiales bacterium
GCCAACGCTGTGCTGGTCGTCCACGTCGGGATTGCGGCGTTTGTCGTCGCAGGGTTGCTGCTCGTCATCGTAGGCAATCTGGAGCACTGGGGTTGGGTGAACAACGCCTGGTTTCGCATCGCTCACGTTGCAGCCATTGGAATCGTCGTCGCGGAGTCTTGGCTCGACTTCGTTTGTCCTCTCACCACCCTCGAAATGTGGCTGCGTGCTGGCGCTGGCGAGGCGTCGTATGGTGGCGGCTTCATCGAGCACTGGCTGCAACAGTTGCTCTACTACAGCGCGCCTCCTTGGGTGTTCGTTGCGGTGTACACCTTGTTTGCCTTGCTCGTGCTCGCCACTTGGTGGTACTTTCCGCCACGCTTCAAGAGTCGCGCTCATGAACGAGTCGCCTAACCCCTCCATCGAGCGGACGTCCTCCAGCTGGCTGCACCTGCTTCTGGCCGCCGCTCATGTCGAACGTTAGCCGTCAAAGTGCAGGTCCGCTGCACCGGATGGCCGCAAAACATTGCAACAGTGGTCTGATTCAGTCGGAGATCAATATGTCGAATGCAATAGAGCCAAAGCACTTCCCTCCAGGAGAAGGCAAGACGTTCAAGATTGGCCGAATGACCATGACATTCAAGACAACCGCAGGCGAGAATTGGAACGCGTACACGGTATGCGAAGCGGTAGAACCTCCCCAGTCCGGCGCTGGCTACCACCGACATCCGACTTACGATGAGACGTTCATCATTTGCGAAGGGAGCTACGACTTCCGCCTAGATGGAGAGGTGTTGAAGCTTGGCCCGGGCGACGTTGTATTCGTTCCGCGTGGAACCGCGCACGGTTTCGTAAGCACGGGGCCCGAATTAGGTCGCCAAATCATCATCAGTTCACCCGGAGGCGTCTTCGACGCCATGATCGCTGAAGTCACGATGCTTGATACGGGAAGCCCCACACGCCAAGCATCGGACGACGCCAAGGCAATCGCAACGAAGTACGGCCTCGAGTTTTTGCCTTCGTAGGCGAAGCCAAGCGGCCGGCGGTACATCTGTGCGCATGCCGGCTAACCCGTCGTTTCAGCCGACCGCCTTCGGCGGCGGCTGAACTCCAACGTTAGGGCCCACTGGTGAACGGTCGTCACAAGCTCACCGTCAACAAGCAGCGCCCAGTACATGCGTACGCCGAGCTATGGCACGCGTCGCATTGCGTGCTTGAGGTCGGCCTACGAGAGCCGAAAGGGAGTTCTTGGCAGTTCCTCTCTTCGTCCGTACTCACAGCGTTCACATTCGAGGCATACCTGAATCACATAGGCCCGAGCATCGTCGCTGATTGGGCGGTAAGAGAGCGCTATGCAATGTGGTCCAAATTCAACCATCTTCGCAAGACTCTCGGCGTCTCGTTTCCAGGCGGGAAAAGTGTCCGTCCCCTGAAAACTATCTCCGAGCTTTTCGCTTTCCGTGTTTCGCTAGCTCACGGGAGATCGGTCGAACTGCGGGTCGAAAAACACCAGTCGGCTGCTGACTTCGAGAAAGAACACGCCGATCTCGTGCGATCACAGATTCGCACCGACTGGGAGAATCGGATCCAGTCGCCGGAGTTCGCCGAGCGCTCGCGTGCAGACGTTGAGGCTGTCATCCGAGCACTAGACGCTGCGCGGAAGGACAATCCCGACATCTTGTTCAATTCGGGAGTCGGGTTTCACTCCGCCTCGCTCGCGTGAGCCCTAACCCTTCCATCGAGGCGACGTCCCAAAGGCCGCTTCGCGCCCTTTGCGCCGTCGCTCATGTCGAACGTTAGGCCCCACTAGACGCCGCCGCATCTACGCACAAGTCATGCTCGGCACCATTCGCGCGGCTCTCGTTTACTTCGCGCTCGTGCTCGGTACGGGGTTCTTGCTCGGTGTTGTCCGGGTTCCATTCATCGTTCCGCGCATCGGTGAGCGTTGGGCCGAACTGGCTGAGATGCCTTTCATGGCAGCCGTCATCTTCTTCGCTGCGGGCTACGTATTGCGCAAGTTCCCCGCAATTCGTCTGCATGGCCGCTCCTTGTTGGTGGGGTTCCTTGCCCTGGCGCTTGCCGTAGGTACAGAGCTAGGGCTCACGGTTGCCCTTCAAAGCCAAACGCTGGGCGAATACCTGGCCAGCCGAGACCGGGTCTCCGGTTCCGTCTATCTCGCCATGCTGGTAGTGTTCGCTCTCATGCCAAGGCTTCGTCTTCCACATCATGAGCCAGCGTAGAGCGTGGCCTAACCCCTCCATCGAGCGGACGTCCTCCAGCCAGCTTCGCCGTCTTCCGGCCGCCGCTGATGTCGAACGTTAGACGTCACGAACCTACGGAGTTGCTTTATGCGTTTCCTGACCGTTTTCGCGGCTCTCTTGGTGCTGTCCTCAGCGAGCGCCGCGTCGCGTGCCCAAGATCAGAGCGCCCCCCGATATTCGCTCAAGCAGGATCAGGCCGACACAGGTTCGAACATCAGGCGCGACGTCGTCGCTGGTAGCGTCATTCCCCTTGATAAGCGCTACTCGGAACTGACTCCAGAACAACAGGCTTTCGTAAAGTCACAGTACGAACAACTGGGCCCGAACGATGAGCCGCCGTTTCCGATCGATGGTCTCGGGCCAATCTATAAGGCTATCGCGGCTGCTCAACAGAAGCTCCTCGTGTCCGGCAATCTCACCGTAGCAGTCGAAGTCAACAATCAAGGCGAAGCGACATCGGTGTCTGTCCTCCGGTCGCCCGATCCTCAGATGGTCAAGTTTGTGGCGTCAGTGCTGATGCTCCAGAAATATAAGCCAGCATCCTGTGGCGGCATTCCCTGCAAGATGCAATTCCCGTTTCGAATCACGTTCCAGACTCGCTCGCCGTGACGCCTAACCTCTCCATCGAGCGGACGTTCCAAAGGCCGCTTCGCGCCCTTTGCGCCGCGCCTCATGTCAAACGTTAGGCGCCGAAACAAACTTCTTGTCACGAGGTAGACGCTATGCGACACAGCGAGAGACATAGAACTCACCGGACAGGCTGGCTCCGCGCTGCCGTTCTTGGCGCGAACGACGGTATCGTTTCTACTGCTAGCCTTGTCCTGGGTGTCGCTGCGGCAGGCGCAGATACCAAGGGCGTTCTGGTTGCAGGCGTCGCTGGCCTTGTCGCTGGTGCCATGTCAATGGCTGCAGGCGAGTACGTCTCGGTCAGTTCGCAAGCTGATACTGAGCGCGCGGATCTGGCACGGGAGGGCACGGAGTTAGCCGCGAATCCCACACAGGAACACGCAGAACTTATGGCCATCTACGCCAAGCGCGGGCTGGATGAAACCCTGGCATCGAACGTTGCCACTCAATTGATGCAGCATGATGCACTTGCCGCACATGCGCGAGATGAGCTTGGCATATCGGACACGTTGGCTGCGAAACCAGTACAAGCCGCATTCGCCTCGGCGGGCACATTTGCGGTGGGCGCAGCGCTTCCTCTCGTGATGGTTCTCTTGCTTCCAGTTTCTCTACTCATCTGGGGTCTCGCCGGGAGCTCTCTCTTCTTTCTTGCGCTATTGGGTCTTCTCGCGGCACGCGCAGGCGGTTCACCCGTGGTTGCTTCTGTAACGCGCGTCACGTGTTGGGGCGCTTTGGCAATGGCATTGACCGCTGGAGTTGGAGCCCTATTTGGCAGGGCCGCTTGAAGTCCGTAACGCCGAAGACTTCGACGCCCAAACCCTCCATCGAGCGGACGATCCAAAGGCCGCCTCGCGCCCTTTGGCCTGCGCTCATGTCGAACTTTAGTTCCCACGAGCAACCATGACCATCCTTGCCGCGTTGAGAGAGGACGAGTTTTCGGTCTTCTTCGAACTCGCCGCGGCGACTTACGCGGAAGAGAACGTGTTGGGCGGTCGATGGTTAGCAGAGGATGCACTGGCACTCGCGCGCGCGGAAACGAATCGGCTCCTGCCGTTGGGCATCGCCACCCCTGAAAACTACTTGTACAGTGTTCAATCCGAGCCCGATCAAGAGCTTGTCGGCTATGTATGGTTCGCTGAGATGCAGCGTGGGAGTGCTCGCATTGCGTTCGTCTGTCAGGTGCTCATCGAGCCCGGCCATCGCCGTCAGGGTTACGCCCGCGCAGCGCTGCAAGCCGTCCAGGAAATTGCTCAGTCGAAAGGGCTCTCCGGCCTTGCGCTGCACGTGTTCGCACACAACGAGGGTGCCAACGCGCTATATCGGTCGCTTGGCTACCAAGTCTCCAGCCTCAACCTCATCAAACCACTGCCGCAAAGTGGCACCTGACCATTCCATCGAGGCGACGTCCCAACGGCCGCTTCGCGCCCTTTGCGCCGCGCCTCATGTCAAACGTTGGACGTCACTCGACTACTCTGGAAAATTCCGTCAGCCGCAGCGGACATGAGCTACCGAGAGAACCCTTCGAAGGCAAGTCGCAATATGCCAATCTCTTACGAATTCGACCAAGCGCTGGGCTTCATGGAAGAGATCTGGACCGGTGACATCGAGATCAATGACGTCGTGGAATTTTGGACAAAGGTCGATGGCAGCGAGGAAGCGCAAGTCATTCGACGTTCCCTCGCGGATGTGCGTCACGCCAAGCCGATTTTCACTCCGCAGCAATTGCAGGCGGCGGTCCGGAATGTTCTTCTCCCCCGTCGACTTGGCCGCGACTGGATAACTGCAATACTTGTTCAGAGCGTTCAGCAGTTCAGAATGAGTCGGCAGTATCAAGTCTTCGCGGAATACAGCAGCCGCATCGAGATCTTCAGCAGTCGAGACGAAGCATTGACCTGGCTGCTAAGACGGGATCCGCGACCGTGACGCCTAACCCCTTACAGGGACTTCCGAAGAAGTCAACACATAGCGTCTTGGCATTGCATTGCTTGCGATGAGACGTGATGTCGAAGCTGAGCTGGACAGAGAACAGACTGCCACTCTACAGACGGCCTTGTTGCACGCGTAGCGCGTGAGCGCTGCCGGTGCGGACCCAGATGCGAACCGCTCAGCGGGGCTCCATTCCTATCGCGTGGTCGCTGCCGATCGAGTGCCACCCAGGGTCGCCTCGGGTCATCACCGCCCAGAGGATCCGGGCGTTCTTGTTGGCCGACGCGACGACCGCCTTCTGCCAGCCTGAGCGCTCGCGCAACGCGGCGACCCACGAGGAGCTTGTCCTGGCTCTTGTGCGCTGTCATGAGCGCCGACTTGGCGTTCTTGCCGCTCGGGCCCTCCATCCGGTAGGGCTCGACCAGCTGCCCCGAGATGATCCGCGCGTCCAGGCGAGCGCCACGAGCTTTCTGGCCCAGTGGTGCGCGCTCGCACCTGGATCACGCGCTTGGCCAGATCCACCCCTACCCGCACCGCTCCTTCTCGGATAGCCTTGTCCACGGACTTCCCCCTTCAATGGCTTGAGATCGATGAGTTCAGACACCACCAGTCTTGGCGCATGTACGCCGTTGCCCGCAGGTGGGAAGTCCCTTCGCATTCCCATCGAGCCGACAAGCTACAGCAGGCTTCGCCTGCTTCCGCTTGCCGCTCATGTCCAACGTTAGGTCCCACACAACCCGCGCCACTACGCCACGGTGATCATGTCCGCAGCACTTGTCTTGGCACTGTTCTTCACCATGGCCCTGCTGGTGATCACCGCGTACTTCATCATGGGTTCTGTGCCGCTATTGATTCTCAAGCATGACACACCAATGGACGCCCACTTCGTCCGCGGCTTCTTCAATACCTACTATTGGGCCGCTATCTTCACTGCGGGTGCAACCGCCGTTAGCTACGCGCTTGCAGGTCGGCCGGTTTTCGGGGCCGGCGGCGCCGTCGTTGCTCTATTGGCCTATGGCCTGCGTCGCCTCGTCATCCCAAGAATGGACTTGCTTCGCGAGCAGATGCGGGTAAACGAGACCGCCGCCATTCCGGGGTTCCGTCGCATTCACGTCACTGCCATCGTGGCGAACCTGGTCCAGCTTGTGGTCATCGTTTGGTGCTTGGTGGCAGTTTCCATCCAAATGAAGTGACCTACGCTGCCAACGCGAGCTGCCGACGTGAACCCCAACCCCTCCATCGAGGCGCAGACCAAAGTCCGCTTCGCGCGCTTTGCTCTGCGCCTCATGTCGAACGTGAGGCCTCACCAGCCCCGCTCTCAAAGGAGTTCGTTTATGAAGACCGAGGCCATGCCACGTGCTCAGAGCCGGCGCGCGACGATCCAAGCAAAGCCGCAGGCCGTTGCGATTGACGTCGCGACGTGCGCGGTAATCGTCGTTGACATGCAGAACGACTTTGGCACCGAAGGCGGAATGTTTCATCGCGCCGGCATCGATATCTCGATGATCCAACGCGCCGTGGCGCCAACTGGCAAGGTGATTGCCGCAGCTCGACATAGTCGCATCCCTGTCATTTACTTGAAGATGGCGTTCAAGCCTGATCTATCAGACGCGGGGCCCGTGGACAGTCCCAACTACGCTAGGCATCGGATGCTGGGTATCGGTACGGTCGTGCAGGCACCCGATGGCCGCGAGAGCCGCATATTGGTCCGTGACACCTGGAACACGGACATCCTCGCTGCGCTGGCACCGCACGCCTCGGATATCGTGCTCTACAAGCATCGATTCAGCGGATTCTTTGAAACCGAGCTGGACGCCATCCTGCGGCAGTTGGGCACCAGGCATCTGATCGTCACCGGCTGCACGACAAGCATCTGCGTGGAAGCAACGATCCGCGACGCCATGTTCAGGGACTATTCCTGCGTACTCCTGGAAGACTGCACGGGAGAGCCCATCGGTCACGATCTGCAACGGAGCAACCACGACGCTTCGTTGCTGACTATTCAGGTACTGCTCGGCTGGACGTCTTCGTCCGAGGAGTTCGTACGCGCCGTTGGTGCCCCCGAGCAGGCGGGCACCGCGCGTGAGGCCTAACCATTCGTTCGAACCGACAGCCCCCGGGGTACCGTGATCTGCGGCTCAACCCAAACGTAGCATCAGAGAGAAGAAGTGCAGCGTGCCGACTGGAAATACGCCCGCCGGCGCGCGGAACAGCCAAGACCCTCAGCGCTGATCACCGTGCGGAATTGCAGCCGGATCCATCCAGAGCGCAGCCCACATGTGCCCGTCAGCGTCGGCGAGGTCGCGGGTGTACATGAAGCCCAGATCGTCAACCGGATTCACGTCGGCCTGCCCACCATGGTTTGCTGCAGCGCGGTTCATCGCGTCCACGGCTTCGCGGCTGTCCATCACGAGCGAGAGCATCAACGCGCAACTTCCCGCCGCCGGGAACGGTCGCTGCGTAAATGAGCGCCACTTGGCGTGCGTGAGCAGCATCACGCTGATCGCCTTGCTCCACACCATGCAGGCAGAGGATTCGTCGCTGAATTGCGGGTTCTGCTCGAATCCCAGAGCCTTGTAGAAGCGGATCGAGGCTTGGAGGTCGGTGACCGGCAGGCTGACGAATATCATCTTTGTCATAGGGCTTCCTGGTTGCTTGTCGGCGGGCGTGAAGTGTCCACGTTCGTGGCGCTCCACCCACACGACGATCGAACCAGGCATGAATCGACAAACGTCAGTAGCTGGAAGGGACCGATGCGCTTCACCGGCCACCTGAAATCCCTGGAACACCGAACGCGGGTTCGGGTTCATCGAACCCGACGGCGGTGGCCAGGAAGTCTTCGTGCATCTCTCGGCGGTGCCGACGCGCTTTCGTCCGCCGAAGCCCGGTCAGGCTTTCACCTTCGAGATCGAGCTCAACCGGGATGGCAAGAAGCGCGCGGCCAACATCGGCGTGCCCGAGCCGCGGCGGGCGCGTGCCCGCGCGCGGCATGAAGCGCCGGCGAAGTGGAGCCTGGCCAGCGCGTCGGCCATTCCTGCCTTCGCGGTCCTCTACCTCGCAGTGGCCAGCCAGCACCGGGTCTCACCTTGGTTCGCGCTGGCCTACCTCGCTCTCAGCGCGGTGTGCTTCCTGGCCTACGCGGTCGACAAGTCGGCAGCCCGATCCGGTCGCTGGCGTTCCAGCGAACAGTCGCTGCTGATGCTCGGCTTGCTGGGCGGCCGGCCGATGCGTGCGCTCCAATACTTCGCGACGCTGCGCCCGGGCAAGGCGGTGCTCTGGTGCTACCTCGTCTGGTATCTGGTGAACGCGATCGCGCTCTTCGATCCCACGCCGCAGATCTGGATGAACTCCGTCGGCCTCAGCGCCATCATCGGGTTCGCGCTGCTGTTGAACGTGTCAGGCAAGGCTGACAACCGCAACGCACCGGACGCTTGGCAGATCTTCCGTCTCTTCCTGATGCCGTTTGCAGTCTCGAGCTTCTCGACGCTCATCAAGGGAAAGGGGTACGTGTTCATCTTCCCTTCCGATCCGAAGCTGCTTCTCACCTCCGTCGGGGCTTGCGGCGCATTCCTTGCGCTCGTGGCGGTGGGCAAGCTGTCACTCCGCGAACGGTCCCGCGCCGGTTGATTCGTCAGGCCCGCAAGGCTCGCAGGGAGCCCGACGCCCTGTCGTCGTCGCCCCGGGGCTCGAATGTCGCGGCGAGCAGGCGTTCACGGTGATACAAAGCGCACCATGCCTCTTCTCGGTCATGCCGCCCTGCTGCTGTCGTTCGACCTCCTCCCCGAGGCGATCGCCGAACATGACGACTGGCACACGCACGAACACCTGCCGGAGCGTCTCTCGATTCCGGGCTTCCTCCGCGGCAGCCGGTGGGCCGCGGTTCACGGTGCGCCCCGCTACCTGGTGATCTACGAAGTCGAACAGGTCGCCACGCTGACGTCGGCCGCCTACCTGCAGCGGTTGAACAATCCCAGCCCGTGGACGGCGAAGATGATGCCGAGCTACCGCGGCATGACGCGGGGCCTTTGCACCGTCGCCGGAAGCTTCGGCTCTGGAATGGGCGCGGCCTGTCTCGTCGTGAGATTCAGGCCGGCAGACCAGGCCGGTGCGACGTTGCGCCAGTGGCTGTGCGGAGACGTCCTCCCGGAGCTCGCCTCGAAGCCGGGACTGGGAAGCACCCATCTTCTTGTCGGCGCGGCCACCGCGGAGATGACCGTCGAGCAACGCATACGCGGCGCCGACGCCGGCGTCGACTGCGCGCTGCTGGTGACCGGCTACGACCCGGAGGCGTTGGCTCGCCTGGCCGAGTCGAGCCTGCTGGTCGAGCAGTTGCCGGGGCGCGGCGCCCGGGAACTGACGACCGCCCGGTATGCGCTGGCCTACTCACTCGGCGCGCACGAGGTGCCCGCGGCGGCAGACGCCTGATCCGCCCTCTCGCGCACCTGCGGCGCCCGCCGCCGGTGAGCAGTCCTATTTCGCTGCCGGAGTCTCCGTGTGGGCGACGCAGTGCCACCGGGCACCCTTGCGGACCCATGTGGAGGTGTCGGTCATGACCTCGGTCTTGCTGCTGCCCGATGCAGCGCCGCGGGCGGCCACGGACTGCCTGACCCGATAGGTCAGGATCGCCATGTCGTCGCTCGCAAACAGGGCCTGCATGTCGCTCAGCTCGAAGGCGGTGACGACCTGCGTGCCCTGCTCTGCCATCTTCCGGTAGCCGCCGTGGTCGAACTGCATCGAACCGTGCGAGCTCACCATCAGTGCCGGCTCGTCCAGCAGCGCCAGCGCGGCGTCGGTGTCCTGGTCGACCATCGATTGCCAGAACTTCTTCTCCAGGTCGAACAGGGTTTGCGGGGTCGTAGGCATGAATGCTCCTTTTGCACCTGAACCACCATGGTCCGCAGGCGCAGCGAGAGCGGAATCGGCCGGAACGCGCTGCAGGCGTAAGGCTCCGCCTACGCCCCTCCGCCGGGCGTCACCGCCCGGCCCATCCAGATCGATCGATCCTCATGGGAACCGGTGACGCCAACTGTGCTTAGTTGACAGAACCGTCGGCCTGGACGATACTAAACCTTATGGTTAACAATGCAGCCGACCCCGAGCTGGACCTCGTCTTCGCGGCCCTGTCCGATTCCACTCGCCGCGAGGTGCTGGCGCAGCTGGAAGGCGGCAGCTTCACCGTGACCGAGCTCTCGTTGCCGCACGAGATGTCGCTGCCCGGCTTCATGAAGCACCTGGCCGTGCTCGAGGCCGCCGGGCTGATCGCGCGTTCGAAGCAAGGGCGCGTAGTGCGTTGCGAGCTCGACGCGGCGCCGATGCGGGCGGCTGCCGAATGGATCTCGCACTACGAACGTTTCTGGACTGAGCGGCTGGATGCGCTCGGCCGCTATCTCTACCACCAGGAGGAACTCGCACCATGCAAGACACCCGGAACACCCAGGACGCGAAAGCCACCCAGCTCAGCATCCAGCGCACCTACCCCGCCGCCCCCGAAAAGGTCTGGCGCGCGTGGACCGAGCCGCAAGCGCTGAAGCAGTGGTTCGGCCCGGGCGAGAACGCCTCGGTCAGCGTCGCCGAAATCGACCTTCGCGTCGGCGGCCGCTTCCGCATCGCCTTCGGCGCTCCGGGTGGCGAGACGCACGAGGCCTCGGGCGAATACCAGGAGGTGGTGCCGAACCGCCGGCTGGTGTTCAGCTGGGCCTGGAAGGGCACGCCCGAGCGGGTATCACGCGTCACGATCGAGCTCCAGCCCGTCGCCGAAGGCACCGCGCTCAGCTTCGTGCACGACCGCTTCTTCGACGTCACGGCGCGCGACAACCATGCCCGCGGCTGGCCCCCGTTCTTCGACAAGCTCGGCGCCTGGCTTCGCGCCTGAACCCTCTACGCAAGGAGATTCGATCATGCAACACCCCACGGCCAGTCGGGAGGAGTGGCGAGCAGCGCGGCTCGCGCTGCTCGATGAGGAGAAGGAGCACACGCGCCGCAGCGACGCGCTGGCACAGCGCCGCCAGGCGCTGCCCTGGGTCCGCATCGACAAGGCGTACCGGTTCGAGACCGAAGCCGGCAGCGCCTCGCTGACAGACCTCTTCGGCGAGCGCTCGCAGCTCCTCGTCTACCACTTCATGTTCGGGCCCGACTACACCGCCGGATGCCCCTCGTGCTCGGCGATCGCCGACAGCTTCGACGGCTGCGCCGTTCACCTGGCGAACCACGACGTCGCGTTCTGGGCGGTGTCGCGGGCCCCCTTCGCGAAGCTGCAGGTCTACGAGCGGCGCATGGGTTGGGAGTTCCCGTGGGCGTCGTCCTTCGGCGGCGACTTCAACTTCGACTTCGAGGCCTCGTTCACGGCGGAGCAGCAGCGCGGCGGCATCGAATACAACTACCGGCGCGAACCAGGCCTGGACAGGCCGGCCGCGGACAAGCCGACCCCCGACGAGCCGCTCGCCGGCAAGACCGTTGCCGGTTGGCAGGAAGCGGGCGAGCAGAGCCCGGTGGCGCAGATCGCGGCCAGCACCGGTACCGACGTGGCCGCGTACACGCGCGAGCGGCCCGGCATGAGCGCTTTCGTGCGCGAGGACGGCGCCGTCTATCACACCTACTCCGCCTACGCGCGCGGACTCGACGGCCTGTGGGGCATGTACCAGTGGCTCGACCGCGCCCCGAAAGGCCGCAACGAGAGCGGCATCTGGTGGCGTCGCCACGACGAGTACGGCCAGCGCTGAGCCGCGCCGGTCGCCTGGGGCGACGTACCATGGCGGCATGTCCCAGCCCGGCCTCGAGACCGCCATGCCGACCATCGACGGTGGACCGCCCACGCTCATCACGACCCTCGAGGCACTGCGCGCGCTCTACGCGATGCCTCAGGAGCGCGCCGCGAAAAAGCAGATCGCGGCCCTCGACGTGCATTGCCGGCGGTTCATCGCGCTGTCGTCGTTCGCGGTCCTGGCGACCACCGACGCCGCCCACAACCTCGATGCGTCTCCGCGCGGCGGCTCTCCCGGGTTCATCAAGGTCGATGCCACCGGCGCCCTGCTGATCCCCGACTCGCCCGGCAACAACCGCCTCGACTCGCTGCAGAACATCATCGAGACCGGACGCGCCGGCTTGCTGTTCCTGATTCCGGGGTTCGACGAGACGCTGCGGGTGAACGGCCGCGCCGCGTTGTCGACGGCGACCGACGACATCGCGCTGTGCGCCGACGAGCGCCGGACGCCGAAGCTCGTCGTGCGGGTCACGGTCGAGGCCGCGTACCTGCACTGCGCCAAGGCCTTCCTGCGGTCGCGCCTGTGGAGCGCCGAGGCGCAGGTGCCCCGCAACGCGATGCCCACCTCCGGCCAGATGATCAGCGACCAGACCGGGATCGTGGTGGCGCCCGAAACCCGCGAGGACATGGAACGACGCTACGCGCCGGACCTGTAGCGGGCACAAGGCGCTCGTCCTGGTCCCGACGTACGCGTTCGCTGGCCTCCTGCTGGCCTCGTGACGCACATGCCGAAGCCGCGGTCGCCCGACCGTCAATAACTTCTCGCACCCATGCCCATCGTCATCTTCGCCTGCTGTGTCCTCGTGGTCGCGACCACGGTGCTTCACTACGAGGTCCTGCGCGGTCTCAATGTCGGACTCCCGTTCCTGCGCATCCCGAGTCGCGCGAAGCTGGTCATCGTCATCCTGGGCGCCTTCGCCGCCCATGCCGCCGAGATGGCGCTCTATGGCGTCGCCCTGTATGTCCTCGTGGCCTGGCTCGATGCCGGGAGCCTGAACGCGAGCGCCGGCTTCTCCCTGGCCACGTGCATGTACTTCTCGGCGGAAACGTACACGTCGCTGGGTTTCGGCGACATCACGCCCAACGGTCCCGTCCGCCTGCTCGCCGGCGCCGAGGCCTTGAATGGGTTGCTGCTCATCGGCTGGTCCGCGTCGTTCGCCTATATTTCCATGGAGCGCTTCTGGACCCAGCCGGCGAGTCGGGCGGAAGACGAAGGCTCGCACTGAGCTGATCACGACGAAAGCGGAAAGCCATGGCGACGATCCGGCAAGGTACCCAGGGCGCACTCGTCGTGGTGGACGTCCAGGTGGGCGTGGTCCGGGCGGCCTGGGAAGCCGGGCGCGTGATCCGGAACGTGGCGCTCGCGGTCGAAAAGGCGCGCGCCCGGGGACTGCCGGTGATCTGGGTGCAGCACTCCGACGACGAGCTGGTGCGGGGCAGCCCGGAATGGCAATGGGTGCCTGAGCTCGTTCCCGCGCATGACGAAGCCTTGTTCCACAAGCAGTTCAATTCAGCGTTCGAGGACACCGCGCTCGAGTCCCGCCTCGAGGCGCTCGGCGTGTCGCACATCGTGCTGGCCGGCGCGGCGACGAACTGGTGCATACGCGCCACCGCCTACGCTGCGCTCGATCGAGGCTACGACCTGACGCTCCTCGAAGACGCGCACACCACCGAGACCATGGCGCTCGACGATGGATCGAAGATCGAGGCCGCCGACTCGGTCCGCGACCTGAATCTCACCCTGAAATGGGTGAGCTATCCAGGGCGCAGGAACGCCACCGCAAAGACGGCTGAAGTCGACCTCGCCGCTCTGGGCGGTTCGCCGCCGTCCGCACTTCCATGACGCCACCTGAGCTCGAGTCCGCCGCGCGCACGTTTTTCGACGAGTTCGTCGTCGCGTTCGGCACCTTCGACGGCTCCGCGGTCGCCGCGCGCTACGTCGCGCCGTACCTCGCGTTCCACGCGCGTGGCAGGGCCGAATCGTTCCAGTCGCGCGACGAGATCGCCATCTATTTCCAGCACGTGCTCGATGCCTACCGCGACGGCGGCTGCCGCGCGTGCCGCCACAGTGACCTCGCGGTCGTGCCGATCGGCACCGAGAGCCTGCTCGCCAGCGTCACCTGGGAACTGCTGGCCGAAGGCGGGGCGGTCCTGGAGCGCTGGCGGGAGTCGTACAACCTGCACCGGTCGGAGGACGGGCTGCGGGTGTTCGCTTCTACGGACCACGTGAACTAGGACGACACCATGAATGCACGCCGGAGCTTTCTCGCCATCGTCCTGGGTCTGTCGGCACTCGGCCCGGTGCGCGCCGACGACGCCATCGCGACCGAGGGGATCGTCGACGCGAGCGTTGCCGAAGTCTGGGCTGCCTGGACCACCGACGCCGGGTTGCAGGCGTGGCTCGCACCGCACGCCGACATCGAGCTTCGCGTCGGTGGCCTCATGCGGGCGAACTACAGCCCCGACGGCAAGCTCGGCGATGCTTCGACGATCGAGAACAGGATCCTGTCGTTCGAACCCGAGCGCATGCTCTCCATCCGGGTCGCGCGGGCACCGGTGGACTTTCCCTTCAAGGAGGAGGTCACCGACATGTGGACCGTGCTGTACTTCGAGCCCTTGCCTGAGGCCAGGACACGCATCCGGATCGTCGGCCTGGGGTTCGCGCCGAGCGAGCGGGCGCAAAAGATGAAGGTGTTCTTCGAGCGCGGCAACGCCTACACGCTCACCAAGCTGCAAAAGCGCTTCGCGCGGTAGAGCACGGTTTCTCCACCGGACGGGCGCTCACGGGCAGGGACAAACAAAGCCGGCCCGCGGATGCGGGCCGGCTCCTCGCACGGATCCTCAAGCTGGCATCGAGGTCGGACGCGCCGGCAACGGCGTACCGCCCGGGCCGGCTTCGAACGTCAGCGGTGCCACCGGGGCCTGCTGGCCGACGCCCGGCTTGCTCCAGTCGCACACACCGTTCGGGAAGACCGCCTGCAGTCGGCCCTGCTGGCCGGCCGTGAAGGTGACGCCCGGGTAGGCGGCGAACGACAACGGCTTGAGCTGGCACTTGAGGACGTTCTCCGCGAGCGCACCGCCGGCGACCTGGCGTGGCGACGCATGCTTCACCAGACGAGCGTCGGCATCGCACGTGGCCTGGTCGAACACCTTGGTCGAGAACGTCGTGTCGCCCGTCAGGAAGCAGAAGTCGACGGCCCCGGCCGGCTTGCCGGCGACGACCTGGGCGTGCGTGCGCTCGTCGTTGATCCACGCCTTCGGAGCGCTCGCCACGAGGCTGGAGAGCCAGGTGTCCATCGTCAACAGCGACGGCACCGTCACCGCCGCGACCTGCGCAGCGGTCGCGGGGAGCAGCGCCGTGCCGTAGCGCCACATCACGTGGTTGCCATGGTCGCCGTAGGCGGCATCGATCCGGGCGCGCTCCGAGAAGCTGCGCCAGATGTAGTGGATGCCCTGCTCGTCGTAGCCGCGCGAGTCGATGATCGGCAGCTTGCCGAGGTTGATGCCGCTCGAGACGATGCCGGCCTTGTAGGCGATGTCGAGGGCGGCGGCATCGGCCACCGCGCGCGCCGTGGTCGCGTTCGAGTCGGCGTCGACACCGCCGATCTTCTCGTTGAGCGTCACGAACTCTTCCGGCGAGATCGCCCCCGAGAGCAGCGCCCCGCGCCCGTACTCGATGCCGACGTTGTCGGTCGTCGACAGCGCCCGGGTACTCCCCGCGGCGATGCCCGCGGTCGTGCCCCACACCGAAGCGGCCAGGTCCGGATCGCCGCAGCGCGTGCCTGTCGGGTTGGTCACGGGGTCGTAGACCAGGGCTGCGGGCAACAGGCAGTTGTTGCGCGGGCCGCTCGGGTCGACCGCCAGCGCTCCTGTCGTCTGGTCGGCGACGAGCAGGCGCGTGTAGTTCCCCGGCTTGTTGTTGAAGCCGAACGCGTTGTTCCACGACTGGCAGCCGACATGGTCGAGATGGCCGTTGATCGCGGTCTTCTTGGCGTTGATCTGCACCTGTGTCAGACCGGTCTGCAGCGCCAGCCATTCCGGCGACTGGTAGGCATTGACCAGCAGCACGCAGTCGGTCACTTCCATCCCGGTGGTGATGGAGTCGGGGTAGTCGCAGCTCGGCTGGATGCCGTCGAGCAGACCCGGGTAGGTCGACGCGACCGTGTTCTGCTGGATCGATCCGCCCGAGCACCCATTGCCCAGGGTGTAGAGGATCGGCCCATAGTTGTCGACGATGTGCTCCTTCATCATCATCAGCGTTTCGTTCACCAGGACCCGGTTCGAGTTGTAGAGCGAGTCGGTGAGGCTGTTGTCGACGACCATGAAGCCGCGCGAGAGCGCTGCGTCGTCGGCCCAGTTCTGCTCGGTTCGATACTGCAGCCGCGGCTGGCCGGTCGAGGCGCCGAAGCTGTAGACCACCTTGCCGTTCCACTGCGGCTGCGCCGCGAGCGCCGTCCACGCAGGCGCGGTCGGATCGAACAGCACGACGATGTCGTAGATGCCGCGGTTGATGGTGCCGCGCTCGACCCGGACGATGTAGGGCACGGTGACGTTGTGCGTCGTCGTCGTGGTGGCGAGGTCAGGCGGGGTCGTGCCCGGCGTGTACGGCTTGAAGCAGTTGTTGGTCGGCTGCGCCGCCGGCGGGCTCGGGTCGGGCAGTGCCGTCGAGCAGCCTGCCGTCGTCGTACGGTAGAAGAGCTTGTATTCCGTCGCGATGTTGCACTTCGCATCGATCGCGACCGTGGTCAGCCCGCTCGCGTTCGAAGCCGGCGTGTTGCCTGCGGCCGGGACCGGCGTCGGCGTGGCACACACCCAGGGCGTGGTCTGCGCGCCGAGCAGAACCGGCCCGCCGATCGGGTGATTGGTGACGACGAGCCGGGCGGGGCCGAAAGAGCCGTCGGACGCCTTCGCGGTGACGGTGTTGCTGCCGTTTTTCAGGTTCGGCACGACGCCGAGCATGCGGCCATTGACGTTCTTGAACACCGACGTGACGTCGGTGCCGTCGACGTCCACGCGCAGTTTCGCGGTGTCGCCGCCTGCAGGTACGTCGACCGCGACGAGCGCGGAACCGCCGCTCACGAGGTCGGCCCGGTTCGAGAGGGTCTGGACGGTCGGCCTCGGGGCATCGCCGCCGCCGCCGCCGCAAGCCGTAAGGGCGAGGGCGAGCCCCGCCGCCGCGATCGTCGCGGCGAATGTCCGAATGCGCATCACGAATGTCTCCTGTTTTTTTCCCGCGGTCGCGGCCGCGGATGCACGACGAGCGCGGCCCGCCGTGAAGAAGCCGGAGTGCGCCACCGATTTCAGGATAGGTCGCGCCGCCAGCGCCTGCGAGGAGGGTTTGCGCGAGTAGCTTCGACGAGCAGCGAGAATGTCGGCGCAGTCCTACGCAACGGGCGAGACGCGCGACTTCCTCCGAGGGCGCGCGCGCGGCTCCATCGGCGGCGTTTGTCGATCTCGTGCGGTCCCGTTCGTCGTCGAAGGTGGGGTTGCAACTCGATCCGGAGTGCAAGGCCCACAGTCACGTGGAAGGATCACCTCATGAAGAGTTTTCTCGCCGTATTCACCGGCACCCCGCAAGCCATGGAGAAATCGGGCTGGAACGCGTTGAGCGAAGCCGCGCGACAGGAGCGGACGCTGGCCGGCATGAACGCATGGCATGCCTGGATGGAAGCCCACAAGAACCAGGTCTCCGTGTCGGGGGGCCCGGTCGGAAAGACCAGGCGTGTCTCGGCTGCCGGCATCGAGAGCGCCACGAACAGCATCTGCGGCTACGTCGTCGTCTCGGCCGAATCGCACGAGAGCGCGGCCAGGCTCTTCGAAGGACATCCGCACTTCTCGATCTTCCCCGGTGAATCGGTCGAGGTGATGGAGTGCTTGCCGGTTCCCGGCGCCTGAGTTGAAATGGCGGGCACAAGCCTCGAGAAACGATGCCTCTGCCTTCCATCGAGCCCCCACCGGGACGCGCCGCATGAGCCCTGTCGAAGTGCGCCAGGCCGCCTTGTCCGATCTCGACGAACTCGTGCCGCTCTTCGACCGGTATCGGGAATTCCAGAAAGAGGCCAGCGACCCGGGCGCCGCGAGGGCTTTCCTGCAGGCGCGGTTCGATCACGGCGAGTCGTTCGTCTTCGTCGCGCACGTGGCGGATGCTCCAGCCGGCTTCGCGCAGCTCTATCCGAGCTACTCGTCGGTGTCCCTCGCCCGGGTGTTCATCCTCAACGACCTGTTCGTGGACCCCTCGGTCCGCCGCAAGGGTGTCGCCTCGCAGCTGCTCGCGGCCGTCGAACGCCACGCCTGGTCGCTCGGGGCGGTCCGCGTCACCCTCAATGTCGCCAACGACAACGCGCAAGGCCAGGCCCTTTACGAGAAGCGGGGCTGGACTCGGGACCGCCAGTTCCACATGTACCACCGCTATCCCGGACGAACGTCGTGAGCGCCGCAGCGTCGTCGAGCCCAATCCTGCATCGCGCCACGCGCTCTCGCTTCCACGGCTCCGGCTGAACGCCGCGAAACCACAGCCCGCTTCATGCATGCACCGAATTCATCGACAGTGACGCTGCTGGTCCTGGTCCCGCTGATCGCGTGGCGTGTCTATGCACGGTTCCGCAGGATGCTCGGACGCCAGCGACTCTCGCGGGTCCGGCCATGGATCACCCTGGTGATCTATTCGCTGCTGGTGCTCGCCGTCGCGGGCGCCGCGTCGCACCACGTCGAGCGTCTGTGGTGGCTGGCCGGAAGCCTGGCGCTGGGTCTGGGACTGTCCGCCGCAGGTCTGCGCCTCACGCGATTCGAGGCCGTGCGCGGCGTGGGTCTGTTCTACACGCCCAACGCCCACATCGGACTGGTGCTGTCACTGCTCCTGGTGGCGCGGATCGCCTATCGGGTCTATGAGGTGTACGTTCTGGCTCCCGCGACGCCGCACGGCGCGTCCGAGTTCATGGGCAGCCCGGCGACGGTTCTTGCGTTCGGCCTGCTCGCTGGCTACTTCCTCGGCTATGCGGTCGGCCTGGTGCGTTGGCGCCGCAGCGTGATGCAGGCGACGCGCCGGCGCGAGGCGGCGACGCCGCCGGCATGACCCTCGCGCCCGCGCCCATCAGCCAGCCCTCTTCCCGACCGGATCAAACCCGTCGAGCCGTTCGCGAGCCAGGAGCCATGGAGCAACCCATCGTCGGCTTTCACCAGGACGACGAGCGGCACTGGGTCGCCGAGCTGGCGTGCGGACACAACCAGCACGTGCGTCACGATCCTCCGTGGACAAGTCGCCCCTGGGTCGTCACGGCCGCCGGGCGCAGCAGGACGCTGGGCAGGATGCTCGACTGTCGCAAATGCGATCGGGGAGAGCCGAGAGACCGGGAGACGAAAGTCGATTCCTGACGCCGGGACACTGGTGGAAGGACCTGCAGGTGGAGCGCGCCCCAGGCTAGGATCGTTGCACGACGAACCCACGAGGAATGGCGATGAACAGGCAACTCATCAGTTCCGGATCCAGCTTCGAGGCCGAGATCGGCTATTCGCGCGCCGTGGTCGCCGGCGACTGGGTGTTCGTATCGGGAACCACGGGCTTCGACTACGCGAACATGACCATTGCCGACGGTGTGGTCGAGCAGACCGAGCAGTGCCTGCGGAACATCGCCGCGGCGCTGAAGCAGGCCGGATCGAGCCTGGCTGACGTGGTTCGGGTGACCTACGTACTGCCCGAGGGCGACGAATTTCCGCAGTGCTGGCCGGTGCTGCGCCAGCACTTCGGCGATGTCCGACCGGCGGCGATGATGATCTCCGCGGGGCTCGCCGATCCGCGGATGCGCATCGAGATCGAGGTCACGGCGCTGAAACGCCCAGGGCTCGCTGAAGCTCGCTGAACCCGGTCGGCCGACTACCGCACACGCGCGGGCCGCGACCTATACGGTCGTCTGCATGCCTCGCTTCTCGCGCAGGCTGTCCAGCCAGATGCCCTTGATGAGCGCGATGCCCATCAGCACCATGACCAGGCTGAACGGCAGCGCACCGATCACCATCGCCGTCTTGATGGCGCCGAGCCCGCCGGCGACGATGAGGGCGCCGACGACGAGGGCCAGCGCAATCCCCCAGAACAGGATGTGCGGCCGGGCCTTGGGCCCCTCGTCGCCGGCTGCGTTGATGGTGTTGATGATCAGCACCGCGCTGTCGGCGGTGGTCACGAGGTAGGTCAGCAGCAGGACGACCACGACGATCGACATGGCCCACGCCAGGCCCGGGTTGAGCAGCACGCCCAGCATCGCGAAGAGCTGCGACTCCTGCCCGGCGGCGATGATGGCGCCCTGCGCCTTGCCCGTCAGTTCCAGGTCGATGGCGGTGCCGCCGACGAGGGCGAACCAGATGAAGCACATGAGCGACGGAACGACCATCGCGCCGAGCACGTATTCGCGCACGGTCCGGCCGCGGGAGATGCGGGCCAGGAAGAGGCCGACGAACGGCGCGAACGCGATCCACCAGGCCCAGTAGAAGATGGTCCAGCTGCCCTGCCAGGCGGCGAGCGCGTCGCCCACCGGCGTGTTGTCCTTCGACCAGACGGTGAAGAGGGTGCGCGGGATCGAGAGGACGTAGTCCCAGATGCCGACGAACAGCGCCTGCAGCCCGAAGAGCGTCGAGCCGAAGACGAGGAAGAAGGCCAGGACGAAGAAGCTCAGGCCCATGTTGATGTTCGAGAGCCACTTGATGCCCTTGCCGACGCCCGAGAGCGCGGACAGGGTCGAGGCGCCCATGATGACCAGCAGGGCGACGACGATCGCCGCCATCGACGCGGCCCGCGTGCCGTCTGCGGCCGTGTCGTAGAGCCAGTCGCCGACGCCGATGCGGTGCATGCCCGCCACGAATTGCGCGACGCCGAACCCGAGGGTCTGCGAGACGCCGAGGACGGTAGCAACCACCGCCACGACGTCGACCACGTGTCCGGCGAAGCCCGACATCGCCCGGCCGAAGAGCGGGGTCAGGCCGGAGCGTATCGTCAGCGGCAGGCCGCGGCGGTACGAGAAGTAGCCGAGCGAAAGGCCGACGATGGCGTACGCCGCCCAGGCGACGAAGCCCCAGTGCGTGAACGACCAGATATAGGCGTCGCGCACGTTGCCCAGGGTGCTGGGCTGGGTGAGACCCTGGATGGTCGCCGGGTTCTTGGCGAAGTGGTACATCGGTTCGGCCGTCGCGAAGGTCAGCATGCCGATGCCGATGCCGGCGCCGAACATCATCGAGAACCAGGAGAAATTCGAGAACTCGGGCCGGTCGGTCGGCAAGCCGAGCCTCAATCGCCCCGCCGCGGGCCAGATCGCCAGAACCAGACACAGGATCAGGAAGAACGCCGCCACGTAGACATACCAGTAGCCGAAGGCGGCCAGGATGTACGCATTGATGCCCTTGAGGAACGTGCTCGAGCGCACCGGAAAGACGATGGCCCAGAGGATCAATGCCCCGATGAGCAGCTTGGCCGTCACGGTGACGTTGACGGTGAAGCCGCTGTAGAAGCCGTGCTTCGCGGTCTTGATGGGCAGTTCCATCAGGGGGGGCTTGAGGGCCATGCGTTCTCCTCTCGATGGCGTGCGGCCACGCAGTATGCGCCCCGCCGGCGGGCACGCGGCACAAGGCCGTCGTCCTCGACGGCGACCCTCGGCGGAGCTCGCCTACACTGGTCCGGCGCTCGCCGACGCCGCCATGCCCATCGATCCCTACTCGCTGCTGCTCACCTTCGGCAAGAGTTTTCTCTTCGTGCTGGCCGCGCTGCTGCCGATCCTGAACCCGGCGGCCACCGCGCCGATCTTCCTCGGCCTGACGGAGGGCGCCTCGCCGCTGACCCGGACGGTGCTGGCGCGGCGCATCGCGCGCAACATGGTGGTGCTGATGGTCGGTGCCATGCTCGTCGGCTCCTACGTGCTCGACCTCTTCGGCATCTCGCTGCCGATCGTGCGCGTCGGCGGCGGATCGCTGCTCGCCGCCAACGCCTGGCGGCTGCTGCACACCCAGCATGCCACCCAGGACAGCCGGACACTGCTGGCCGAGGCCTTCACCCCGGAGCACGCCCGGCACCAGGCCTTCTATCCCCTGACCTTCCCGATCAGCTGCGGGCCGGCTTCGATCGCCGCGGCGATCACGATCGGAGTCAGCCTGCACGACGAGCGCGTGCCGCGGTCGCTGGCGGCCTTCGCCGGCGGCGTTGTCGCGCTGTGCGTGATCGGCATCGTCATGTACCTGGCCTTCCGCTACGCCGTGCAACTGCTGCGCCCGCTGGGCGAGGCCGGCACGGTGGTCTTCCTTCGGCTGACGGCGTTCATCCTGCTGTGCCTGGGCGTGCAGATCGTCTGGGACGGCGTGCGCGAGCTGTTGCGGGGGCTGTGAGCTGCCGACGCCGGACCGTCGGGATCGCGCTCCCCTACCCTGCCGCCACGCTCTGCCGCTGCGCGGCCAGTACTTCCGCACGCACCGCCTCGGTCAGCTCGGCCTTGAGTTCCGCGAACGGCGGCGTCGTCTTCACGGAGTAGTGCCGCGGGTGCGCGAGCGGGACCTCGCGATCGAGCTTGATGCGGCCGGGCCGCGCGCTCATGACGACGATGCGCGAGCCCATGAAGACAGCCTCGTCGATGTCGTGGGTGACGAACAGCACGGTCTTGCGCTCGGCTTCCCAGATGCCCAGCAGCAGCTCCTGCATCAGCTCGCGGGTCTGGTGATCGAGCGCACCGAACGGCTCGTCCATCAGCAGCATCCGTGGCCCGTTGGCCAGCGCTCGGGCGATCGCCGTGCGCTGCTGCATGCCGCCGGAAAGCTGCTTCGGATAATGGCGCTCGAAGCCCGCGAGGCCGACCTTGCCGATGAAGGCCTGGGCCTGCTCGATCTGCTGGGCGCGCGGCAGGCCGCGTTCGCGCAGGCCGAAGCAGACGTTGTCGAGCACCGAGAGCCACGGGAACAGCGTGTAGCTCTGGAACACCATGCCGCGGTCGGCGCCCGGCCCGGCGATGGCGCGGCCGTCGAGCGCCACCTCGCCGGCCGTCTGCCGGTCGAGCCCGGCGACGATGCGCAGCAGCGTGCTCTTGCCGCAGCCCGAGGGGCCGAGGATGGTGAGGAAGTCGTTCTCAGCGACGTCGAGGTCGGTCGCCTGCAGCGCGAGCGTCGGCTTGCCGTGCTTGCTGGCCGGCGGAAAGCTGCGCGAGACGCCGCGGATCGACAGCAGCGTGCTCATCGGCCGAGCTGCGCCCACGGAAAGGCGTGGCGGTTCATCCACTTGAAGGACAGGTCGCTCGCCAGACCGATCAGGCCGATGACGATGATGCCGAAGATGATCTGATCGGTGGCCAGCAGCGCCTGGCTGTCGGTGATCATGTGGCCGATGCCGCGCGAAGCGCCGATCAGCTCGGCGACGATCACGTAGGTCCAGGCCCAGCCGAGCACCATCCGCAGGATCTCGGCGATCTCGGGCGCCGCGCCCGGGATCAGCACGCGCCAGATCAGGCTGCGGTCGGCCACGCCGAGCGTGTAGGCGGCCTCGACCAGGTCGCGCCGGGTGTTGCCGACCACCACCGCGATCATCAACACCAGCTGGAAGAAGCTGCCGATGAAGATCAGCGACAGCTTCTGCGCCTCGCCGATGCCGGCCCACAGGATCAGCAGCGGAATGAAGGCCGTCGCCGGCAGGTAGCGCGCGAAGCTGATGAAGGGCTCGAAGAAGGCCTCGACCGGCTTGTAGGCGCCCATCGCCACGCCGAGCGGCAGCGCCAGCACCGCGGCGGCGATGAAGCCGCCGAAGACGCGCCAGACCGTCCAGCCGATGTCCCAGCCGAAGCCCTGCGTGGTGAGCAGGAGCCAGCCGGAGCGAACCATCGTCAAGGGGTCGGCCAGGAACGTCTTCGAGACGTAGCCGCTGAACGTGAACGCCGACCAGACGCCGACGAAGACGACGAAGAAGGCCACGCCGAGGAGCGCACGCGCCGCCGGCGCGACGGGCGTCAGCGGCTTCATGCCGATGCAGCGCCTGGCGCGAACCGGGCGCTCGCCGCCGCCGGCGCGAAGCGCGGGCGGGCCGGCGAACTCACTTGATGAACTGCGTGTCGGCGAGCTTGCTCAGGTCGGGAATCGACTTGATGATGCCGGCCTCGAGCAGCAGGTCGGCCGCTTCCTTGCTGAAGGCCGCATGCTCGCCGGCGAAGAACTTCTGGTTCGCCGCGCGGTCCTGCCAACGCAGGTACTTCTGGCTCGCCTCGAAGGCCTCACCGCTCTGCTTGACGTCGGCCCCCATGATCTCGAAGCTCTTCTTCGGATCGGCCTTGATCATTTCCAGCGCGTCGAAATAGCCGTCGGCCAGCGCCTTGGCGGCCTTCGGATTCTCGGCCAGGAACTTCGGCGTGCAGCCGACCGTGTCCATCACCATCGGGTAGTCGAGCGTGGTGGCGATGATCTTGCCGGCTTCGGGCTTGGCGCGCACCGCCGAGAGGTACGGCTCGTACGTCATGCCGGCGTCGACGCCTTCGGTGCCGGCGAGGATGGCATTCGCGGCGGCCTGCGGCTCGAGGTTGACGACGCGCACGTCCTTCACCGACATGCCGTTCTTCTTCAGCATCCAGGCGAGTGCGAAATAGGGCGATGTCCCGGGCGGGCTCGCGGCGACCGTCTTGCCCTTCAGGTCGGTGATCTTCATGATGCTCGGCCGCACCACCATGCCGTCGGCCCCATAGCTCTTGTCGAGCTGGAAGATCTGCGTCGTCGCCACGCCGGCGGCGTTCCAGCCGATCCAGGTCTCGACCGTCGTCGCCGCGCACTGCACGTCGCCCGAGGCGATGGCGAGGTGCCGGTCCTTCTGCGGGATCTTCTTGATGGTCACGTCCAGGCCGTGCTTCTTGAAGAGGCCCGCCTCCTTGGCGAGGGTCAGCGGCGCGAAGCCGGTCCAGCCCGAGATGCCGATGGCGACCTTGGTGTCCTGCGCGACGGCGAGCGAGGAGACGAGCATCGCAGCCAGCGACACGGCGGTGAGACGAAAGAGCTTTTGCATGGGAACTCCGGTGGGTGTGCGAAAGGTTATACGGCAATCCAGAGCGGCGGCAGCCCCGGGAGAGTACGGAAAACGCGCGACAGCGCGCCGCCGGCGACCAGCTCGGTGGCGTGCTCGATGTCGGGCGCCAGCACGCGGTCCTCGGCGACGCGGGGGCAGGTCGCGCGCAGCAGCGCGTGCGCCTGCTCGAGACCCGCGGACGTGGCCAGCGGGCGCAGGAACTCGATGCCCTCGGCCGCGGCCAGCAGTTCGATGCCGAGGATGTGCGCGGTGTTGGCGATCATCGGCTGCAGGCGGCGCGCGGCGAAGGTCGCCATCGAGACGTGGTCCTCCTGGTTCGCCGAAGTCGGCAGCGAATCGACGCTCGCCGGATGGGCGAGCGACTTGTTCTCGGAAGCGAGCGAGGCCGCGGTCACGTGGGCGATCATGAAGCCACTGTTGAGGCCGGCGTCGGCCGTGAGGAACGGCGGCAGCCGCGAGACTCCGGCGTCGATGAGCATGGCGATGCGGCGCTCGGCGATGGCCCCGACCTCGGCGATGGCCAGCGCCATCGCGTCGGCGGCCAGCGCCACCGGTTCGGCGTGGAAGTTGCCGCCGGAAACGAGGTCGTTGCCGACCACCAGCGGGT
The DNA here is from genome assembly GCA_038318385.1 of Burkholderiales bacterium. Lineage (GTDB taxonomy): Bacteria > Pseudomonadota > Gammaproteobacteria > Burkholderiales > Burkholderiaceae_C > Schlegelella_A. The sequence continues at coordinate 25,182 of JBBQCD010000027.1, forward strand.
TGTCGGTGACGGCGTTGGCCTCGCGCAGCAGCACCAGGGCGGCGTGGCGCAGGCTGTCGAGGCAGGCGCCCACCACCTGCGGCTGGCAGCGCAGGCTGTACGGATCCTGCACGCGATCGTCGCCTTCGAGGTGCGAGCGCCGGATCGCCGAGCCGTCGAGCCGCGCGCGGTAGTAGCAAGCGACGTCGATCTGCCCCGGCTGGCCGCGCAGCGCGTGGATGCGCGGGTCGAATGGGCCGTCGCTGCCACGCGCGGCGTCGACCGTCAGCGCGCCGACGACGAGTGCGGCCTCGAGCACCGGCTCGAACGTCAGCAGCGCGTGCAGCGCCAGCGCGGTCGAGACCTGGGTGCCGTTGATCAGCGCCAGGCCTTCCTTGGCCGCCAGCGCCAGCGGCTCGATGCCGGCGGCGCGGAGCGCCTCGGCAGCGGGCCTGCGACGGCCGTCGGCATCGATCATCTCGCCCTCGCCGATCAGCGCCAGCGACATGTGGGCGAGCGGCGCCAGGTCGCCGGATGCGCCGACCGAGCCCTGCGAAGGCACGCACGGCACCAACCCGGCGTTATAGGCCGCCACCAGCGTATCGATGACGACCGGGCGCACGCCCGAGGCGCCGCGCGCCAGCGACGCCGCCTTCAGGGCCAGCATCAGCCGCACCACGCCGGCGCCGAGCGGCGCACCGACACCGACGCTGTGCGAGCGGATCAGGTTGAGCTGCAGGCGGTCGAGCGAGGCGCTGTCGATGCGCGTCGTCGCGAGCTTGCCGAAGCCGGTGTTGACGCCGTACACCGCCTCGCGCCCGGCCGCGGCGCGCTGCACCATTGCCGCACTGCCGCGGATCGCGGCGTCGGCGGCGGGGTCGATGGCCAGCCGCACGCCGCCAGCGTGGATCGCCTGCAGTTGCTCGAGCGTCAGGGTGCCGGGTGTGAGGGTCAGCAGCGGAGCGCTCATGGATACATGCGGAGGAAGGATCGGTGGATTTCCGCGGGTGCCTGGCATCAATCCGGCTTGATGTTGCGCTTGCGGATCACGTCGGTCCAGCGCACCGTCTCGGCCTGGATCGTTCCCGCCAGCTGCATCGCCGAGCCACCACCGGGCTCCATGCCCTGCGCGACGAGCGTCTCGCGGATCTCCGGACGACCCAGCGCCTTGGCCGTCGCGGCCTGCAGCTTGTCGACGATGTCGGCGGGCGTTCCGGCCGGCACCATCAGCGCATACCACGACACCGCCTCGAACTTCGGCACGCCTTGCTCTGCGAGCGTCGGCAGGTCGGGCATCAGCGGCGAGCGCTTCAGGCTGGCGACGCCGATCGGACGCAGCTTGCCGCTCTTGATGTGCGGCAGCACCGTCTGGAACGGCGCGAACATCATCGACACCTGGCCGCCGAGCAGGTCGTTGACCGCCGGCGCGATGCCGCGGTACGGCACGTGCAGCAGTTGCACGCCGGTGGCGAGCTCCATCAGGGCGCCGGCCAGGTGGGCCTGGCTTCCGGCGCCCGGCGACGCGTAGCTCAGCATTCCCGGCTTGGCCGCGGCGAGCGCCAGCAGTTCCTTGAGGTTCTGCGCCGGCACCGCTGCCGCGTTGACGACGAGGACGTTCTCGACCGTCGCCAGCATCGTCACGGGCTGGAGCTCGCTCGCCTTGTAGGTCAGGTCCGGATAGAGGGAAGGATTGACGGCGACGTTGCCCGCCGGGATGACGCCGAGGGTATAGCCGTCGGCAGGCGCCTTGGCGACCAGGGTGACGCCGATGTTGCCGGCAGCGCCGGCCTTGTTGTCGACCACCACGGTCTGGCCGAAGGTCTCGCCGAGCGACTGCCCGACCAGGCGGCCGAGGACGTCAGTCGGACCCCCCGGCGGGAACGGCACGACGATATGGATCTGCTTGGCCGGATAAGCCTGCGCGGCAGCAATGACCGGGATCGACGCCACGGCGATGGCGAGCAGCAGGCGTTTGAGGGCGGTTGTCATCATCGTCTTGGTCATCGTCAAAGTTCCTCGAAAGAGACGGCGCCGTGCCGCTGGATCGCGGTGAGCACGTCGTAATCGGCTGGCGCGGGGAGCACGAAGCCGGAGAGCAAGAGTCGCGCCATCGGCTCGACGAGTTCGGGAGCGCGGGCCGCGGCGCGGAACGCACCGCGCAGCCGCGCGAGTTCGCTGTCGCCGAGGGCAGCGGTGGCCACGATCGGCGGAATCGGCACGGCCGAGGTGGTGGCGATGGTGCGCACCTGCGCGGCGACGTCGGGGTCGTACTGCTTCAGCAGGTCGTGGGAGTAGCTATCGAGCGGGCCGACGTCGATCGTCCCCGCCGCCAGCGCCTCGATCACGCCGCGCGCATGGATCAGATTGCCGACGCTGCGCGCGTAGAGCCGCGGCCGCGCCTCGGTGCGAAACGGCGCCAGGTGCGCGCGCAGGGCGACGCCTCCGGACATCGACTCGGCCAGCGTGTAGCCGACCGTGCCGCCGAAGGTGTCCTCGAGCGTGCGATGCGGCGACGCCGAGGCAACGACCAGATCGGTGAAGTACAGCGCCCTGCCCGCATAGCGCGGCGGCGACGGCAGCGGCGCGGCGACGAGCGTCGGCTTGGGCGTGCGCTGCGAATACGGCAGGCCGCACATCATCACGGCGCCGAGGTCGTCGCGGGCCCACAGGTCGGCGATCGGCGCCGGGGGCGCGACATCGATCATTTCCCAGTCGAGGCCGGCGCGCCGCATTGCCCATTCGAACACCGCCTTCCAGTCGGCCGCGGCCGCCGGCGTGACCGAATACATGCGGGCGTTGGCAATCGGCATGGTGGTGTGGATCGGCAAAGTGGGTGCGGGTGGTGGGGCGGGTCGCGCTCGAAGACCAGGGAGCGGCGCTTCAGCGGAAGCGCAGCGTCTGCCCGAGACCCATGCGCTTGGCCTTGTCCAGCATGGCGGCGCCGAGGGCGATGTCGGAGAGCGACAGACCCCGGTGCCAGAACAGGTTGGTCTCGGCGTCGCTCTCGCGCCCGGGCTTGAGGCCGGCGACGATCTGGCCGAGCTCGGCGTGCAGGTTGGCGGCCGAGAGCCGTCCCGAATCGACGTGCGCGCGCAGCGCACCGAAAGGGCCGGAGGCCGCCTGGCCCCAGTCGTCCATCACCATCTTGTCCATGATGTCGGTGAGCGACAGCTCGACCGCGCTCATCGTCCCGTAGGGAATCACGCAGGCGCCCTTCTGGATCCACTCGGTCTTCAGTTTCGGCTCGGGCTTCTCCAGGCGCGAGGCCTCGACGACGATGTCGGCACCGCGCACGCACGACTCCCAGTCCGCTGTCACGGTGATCTTCGTGCCGAGGTCCTTCTCGAGCTTCACGGCGAAGGCCTCGCGGCTTTCCGGGCGGCGCGAATGCACGCGGATCTCGTCGAAATGGAAGATCGAATGCAGCAGCCGCACATTCCAGTACGAGGTGCCCCGTGCGCCGATGTGGCCCAGCACCTTGGAGTCGGCGCGCGCCAGATGCCGGGCGCCGATGGCGGTGACGGCGCCGGTGCGCATGTCGGTGATGTCGGAGGCGTCGATGATCGCCACCGGGGCGCCGGTCTTGGGGTCGAACAAGTTCAGCACCGCGAGTTCCGAAGGCAGGCCGATCTCGTAGTTGCGGTAGTAGTCGCCGACGACCTTCACGCCGGCCAGCTGCAGCGGCGCGATGTAGCCGCGCAGGACGTTGAAGTGGCCGGGATAGTCCTTCTCCGGCACGAGGTGCATCCGCGGCTCGATCTTCGCCTGACCCAGCCCCTGCGCGCGCAGCGCATTCTCGACAGCGGCGATGATCTCGGCGTCGGTCATCGCCAGCGCCTGGACGTCGGGATGGTTCAGGTACTGGAGGTGGATCTCCTGTGCCGCGACGGTCATGCCGACGGCCCCACCATCGGCAGGTTCAGGCCCTGCTCGCGCGCGCAGGCGATGGCGTCGTCGTAGCCGGCGTCGGCATGGCGCATCACCCCCGTCGCCGGATCGTTCCAGAGGACGCGCTCGATGCGCCTGGCGGCGGCATCGGTGCCGTCGCAGACGATGACGACGCCGGCGTGCTGCGAGTAGCCCATGCCGACGCCGCCGCCGTGGTGCAGCGACACCCAGGTGGCGCCGCCGGCGGTGTTCAGCAAAGCGTTGAGCAGAGGCCAGTCGGAGACGGCGTCGGAGCCGTCCTTCATCGACTCGGTCTCGCGGTTCGGCGAGGCCACCGAGCCGGCGTCGAGGTGATCGCGACCGATGACGATCGGCGCCTTCAGTTCGCCGCTCCTGACCATCTCGTTGAAGGCCAGGCCGGCGCGGTGGCGCTCGCCCAGGCCGAGCCAGCAGATGCGCGCCGGCAGGCCCTGGAAGGCGATGCGTTCGCCGGCCATGTCGAGCCAGCGGTGCAGGTGCCCGTCCTCGGGGAACAGCTCCTTCAGCTTGGCGTCGGTCTTGCGAATGTCCTCGGGGTCGCCGGACAGCGCGACCCAGCGGAACGGCCCCTTGCCGCGGCAGAACAGCGGGCGGATATAGGCCGGCACGAAGCCCGGGAAGTCGAAAGCCTTCTTCACGCCGCGGTCGAAGGCGACCTGGCGGATGTTGTTGCCGTAGTCGACCGTCGGCACGCCCATCGCCTGGAAATCGAGCATGGCCTGAACATGCACCGCGCAACTCTGCGCTGCGGCCTCGCGCAGCGCGGCGTGCTGGGCGCTGTCGGCCTGCGCGGCGCGCCAGCGCTCGACGCTCCACCCCGCCGGCAGGTAGCCGTTGACGAGGTCGTGCGCCGAGGTCTGGTCGGTCACCAGGTCGGGGCGGATGCCGCCGGCCCGGGCGCGGCGCACCAGTTCGGGAACGATCTCGGCGGCGTTGCCGACGAGGCCGATCGAGACCGCGCGCTTCTCGCGCGTGCAGCGCTCGATGCGGGCGAGCGCGTCGTCGAGGTCGGTGGCCTGCTCGTCGAGATAGCGCGAGCGCAGCCGGAAATCGACGCGGCTCTGCTGGCATTCGATCGTCAGCGACGACGCGCCGGCGAAGCTCGCCGCCAGCGGCTGCGCGCCGCCCATGCCGCCGAGGCCGGCAGTGAGGATCCAGCGCCCGGAGAGGTCGCCGCCGAAGTGCTGGCGCCCGGCCTCGACGAAGGTCTCGTAGGTGCCCTGGACGATGCCCTGGCTGCCGATGTAGATCCAGGAGCCCGCCGTCATCTGCCCGAACATCATCAGGCCCTTGCGGTCGAGCTCGTCGAAATGTTCCCAGGTGGCCCACTTCGGCACCAGGTTCGAATTGGCCAGCAGGACGCGCGGCGCGTCGACATGGGTGCGGAACACGCCGACCGGCTTGCCCGACTGGACCAGCAGCGTCTCGTCTTCCTTCAGCGTGCGCAGGCTCTGCAGGATGGCCTCGAAGCACTCCCAGTTGCGGGCCGCCTTGCCGATGCCACCGTAGACGACGAGGGCATCCGGGTTCTCGGCGACCTCGGGGTCGAGGTTGTTCTGCAGCATGCGGTAGGCCGCTTCGATCAGCCAGTTGGCACAGGCGATGTCGGTCCCGCGCGGGGCGCGCACGGGATGGGGTTGCGCAAGGCGTCGGGCGATGGAAAGGTCGGTCATGGCGTGCTCCGGAAGTGGCGAGCGGAAGTAATGCGGGAGAGGCACGTGAAGGGTGCAGGCTCGGGCAAACTCTACTTGTCTAGACAAGCACAGTCAAGTAAGCTGCCTCATGGTTTCCCCGGACCGATTCGCTCCCACGGACCGCCCCGCCTTTCCCGACCGGCCCGGGTTCTCGGACCGCGTCGCGGCCAATTCCACCCGGCCCACGGAAAGGGCGGACGCACCGTCTGCCCCCTACGCCAAGGTCAAGCGCTTCCTCAAGGAAGAGCTCTCCCGGGGCCGCTGGGCGCCGGGGGCGCTGATGCCGTCCGAGGCCGAACTCGTCGGCCAGTTCGGCGTCAGCCGCATGACCGCCAACCGGGCCCTGCGCGAGCTGCAGCAGGAGGGTCTGGTCGAGCGCGTGCAGGGTGTCGGCACGTTCGCTGCGCAGTTGCACCGGGTCTCGTCGACCCTGACCATCCGCGACCTGCACGGCGAGATCGCCGAACGCGGCCACCGTCACCACGCCGAGGTCCACATCGTCCGCGCCGAGCGCGCCGGTGCCGCGCTGGCGCAGCGCCTGGCCCTCGACGAAGGCGCCACCGTGTTTCACACGCTGATCGTCCACCACGAGAACGGGGTCGCGCTGCAGTGCGAAGATCGTTACGTGAATCCCGCCTGTGCCCCCGACTACCTGAACGTCGACTTCACCCGGACCACGCCGACGCACTACCTGCTCGAAGTCGCGCCGCTGTGGGAGGCGCAGTACTCGATCGAGGCCAGCCTACCGACGACCGAGGAGGCGCGCCTGCTGCAGATCGGCACCTCCGAACCGTGCCTCGTCGTCGTCCGGCGCACCGTCAGCCGCGGCGTGCCGATCACGATCGCGCGCCTCGTCCACCCCGGCTCGCGCTACCAGATCGACGGGCGCTTCAAGCCATGACGCGGCCCGTGGCCCGCCCCGTACCTGCACCAGCGCCCTCGCCGCCCGCCTGGCGGCGCGTGCATGCCGACGACGTCGCCCCGCAACCATGGCGCAACGGCGGCGGCCAGACGCGCGAACTGCTCGCCTGGCCGGACGCGGCGACGTGGCAAGTCCGCGTCAGCGTCGCCGACATCGAGCGCGACGGACCGTTCTCGTCGTTCCCCGGCGTGCAGCGCTGGTTCGCGGTGCTCAAGGGGCCCGGCGTCGAACTGACGATCGACACCGCGCCGCACCGGCTGACGCGCAACGACGAACCCCTGGCGTTCGATGGAGCCGCCGCGACGGGCTGCCGCCTCATCGACGGCCCGACACGGGACCTGAACCTGATGCTGCGCGGCGTCGGCGGCAGCCTGGCGGTCGCGTCCGACGCAATCGACTGGCATCCGACCCGCGCGCAGTGCGGACTCTTCAGTGCGGTCGATGGCGAGTGCGATGTCGACGGCGTGACCATTGTCCTGCCGGCCTATTCGCTGCTCTGGTTCGAGGGCGCGCCGGCCAGCCTGCGTTTCAACGCGCAGCAGCGCCCGGCCGCGGCCACCGCCTGGTGGCTCGAGACCGGGGAGGCGCAGGCATGAGCGTCACGCTCTGGCGGCATGCGCGGCTGGCGACGCTGACGGCCGCGCGGCCCAGCACTGCGACACACGAGGCCGCGCGGGCGCCCTGGGGGACGGTCGAGGACGGCGCCCTGCTGGTCGAGGGCGACGCGCTGCGCTGGGTCGGCGCGGACGCGGATCTGGCTGCGGCCACGCGCGGACTCTCGATCGACGCCGAACACGATCTCGGCGGGGCCCTCGTCACGCCGGGCCTGATCGACTGCCACACCCACCTCGTCTACGGCGGCGACCGGGCGCGCGAGTTCGAGTTGCGTCTCGAGGGCGCGACCTACGAGGAGATCGCCCGTGCTGGCGGCGGCATCCGTTCGACCGTCGCGGCGACGCGCGCCGCCAGCGACGCCGAACTCCACGCCAGCGCGGCCGGGCGCGCCGCGGTGCTGATGGCCGAGGGCGTGACGACGCTCGAGGTCAAATCCGGCTACGGCTTGAGCCTCCTCGACGAGGCGCGCATGCTGCGCACGGCGCGGCGCCTCGGCCGCGAGCTGCCGTTGACAGTGCGCACGACCTGCCTGGCCGCCCACGCGCTGCCGCCGGAGTTCGACGGCCGCGCCGATGCCTACATCGACGCCGTCTGCGACTGGCTGCCGGCACTCCACGCCGAAGGCCTGGTGGACGCGGTCGACGCCTTTTGCGACCGCATCGGTTTCACCGCGGCGCAGACGCGGCGCGTGTTCGAGGCCGCGCAGCGCCTCGGGCTGCCGGTGAAGCTGCACGCGGAGCAGCTCAGCGACCAGGGTGGCGCCGAACTCGCCGCGGGTTTCCAGGCGCTGTCGTGCGACCACCTCGAGCACGCCAGCGCCGACGGCATCGCGGCAATGTCGCGCGTCGGCACGGTCGCTGTGCTGCTGCCCGGGGCCTACTACTTCCTGCGCGAGACGAAACAGCCGCCGCTTCAGGCGCTGCGCGAAGCCGGCGTGCCGATCGCCATCGCCACCGACCACAATCCCGGCTCTTCCCCGGGACTGTCGCTGCTGTTGATGCTGAGCATGGCCTGCACCTTCTTTCGCATGACACCCGAGGAAGCACTGCGCGGCGCCACGGTCCATGCGGCACGCGCGCTCGGCCTCGCCGATCGCGGAACACTCGCCGCCGGTCAGCGCGCCGACTTCGTGGTCTGGGACCTGCAACACGCCAACGAACTCGCCTACTGGTATGGCCGCAACCCCTGCCGGCGCGTCGTCGCCGGCGGCAGCGAACGAAACCGATGAATCAACCCGTCTACCACCTGCACCGCGGCAGCGCACCGCTGCTCGTCAGCCTGCCGCACGCCGGCCGCGCGATCCCCGACGACCTGGTGTCGCGCTTCGTGCCGCGCGCGCTCGCCGTCGAGGACACCGACTGGCACCTCGACCGGCTCTACGACTTCGCCCGCGACCTCGGCGCGAGCCTGATCGTGCCACGCCATTCGCGCTACGTCGTCGACCTGAACCGCCCGCCCGAGGACGCGCCGATGTACCCCGGCGCGAACAACACCGAGCTCGTGCCGACGCGCTTCTTCACCGGCGAACCGCTGTACCGCGACGGCATGGCACCGGACGCGGACGAAATCACGCGGCGCCGCGAGACCTACTGGCGCCCCTATCACGCCGCCCTGCAGGCCGAGATCGACCGGCTTCGAGACGCCCACGGTCACGCGGTGCTGTTCGACGGTCACAGCATCAAGTCCGAGCTGCCGTGGCTCTTCGAGGGGCGCCTGCCCGACCTCAACCTCGGCACGTCCGCCGCGGCGAGCTGCGCGCCGTCGCTGCGCGATGCCCTGGCCGGCGTGCTCGCCGCGCAGGACCGCTACAGCCATGTCGTCGACGGCCGCTTCAAGGGTGGCCACATCACCCGCCACTACGGCTGCCCCGCCGAGCACGTGCACGCGGTGCAGCTCGAGATGTGCTGGTCGTGCTACATCGCCGACGAGCGCGACCCCGCACGGTGGAATCCGACCGATGGCGACGACGTGCGCCCGCTTCTGCGGCAACTGCTCGAGACGATGACGGCGTGGCGTCCGGCATGAGTTCGGCCGCCGCCGTCTTGTGGGCACCGCGTGCCTGGCTGGCGGATGGCTGGGCCGACGGCGTACTGCTGACGATCGGCGCCGACGGTCGCTGGCGCGAGGTGGCAAAAGGAGTCGCCGCACCGCCGGCCGGCGCAACCCGCCTGGAAGGCGCCGCGTTGCCAGGCCTCGTCGACGCCCACAGCCATGCCTTCCAGCGTGCCTTCGCGGGCCTCGCGGAACGGCGCGAGCGCGACGGTCATGACGATTTCTGGTCGTGGCGCACGCGCATGTATGCGGTCGCAGCGCGCATCACGCCGTCAGCGCTGCAGGCGATCGCCGCGCATCTCTACGTCGAACTGCTGCGCGGCGGCTATACACGGGTCTGCGAGTTCCACTACCTGCAGCATCGGGCCGACGGCACGCCCTACGCAGGCGACCCGCTGGCGCTGTCGTGGGCGCTCGCCGACGCTGCCACGCAAGCCGGCATCGGCCTCATGGTCTTGCCGGTGTTGTACGAGCGCGCCGGTTTCGATCAGCCTGCCCTGCGCGCCGAACAGCGCCGCTTCGCGCTCGACGCCGACGCGACCTGGGCCGCGAGCCGGCGCATCGCCGCCGCGCAGCGTCGAGGCGTCGATGCCGGCCTGGCGATCCACTCGCTGCGCGCGGCCGCGCCGGATTCGATCGCCCGCCTGCGCCAGCTCGCCGAGGTCCACGACGGTCCGATCCACATCCACGTCGCCGAGCAGCAGCGCGAGGTCGACGAATGCCTGGCCGCCACCGGGATGCGTCCAGTGCAGTGGCTGGCGAGCCAACCGGGGCTGCTCGATGCCCGCTGGCAACTGGTGCACGCCACGCACGTCACGACGGAGGAAATCGAAGCTGTCGCCCGCGCCAGGGCCGGCGTCGTGCTGTGTCCGACGACCGAAGCGAATCTCGGCGACGGCATCACCGACCTGCCGGGCTGGCTCGGCGCCGGCGACGGCGCGGTCAAGCTCTCGATCGGCTCCGACAGCAACGTCACCCGCGGCTGGCGCGAGGAACTGCGCTGGCTCGAATACGGCCAGCGACTGCTGCGCCGAGAGCGCAACGTCGCCCCCGGCGAGGACCGCGGCAGGCATTGGCTTTCGAGCGCGGAGCGACTCTGGCAACGCAGCGTCGAAGGCGGCGCGGCGGCCGCCGGCCAGGCGTCGAGCGGCTTCATCGCCGGCGCGCGCGCCGACCTGCTGGTCGTCGACGGTGCCGACGCGAGCCTGCTCGGCGTCCCGTCGGACCATCTGCTCGACGCCCTCGTCTTCTCGAGCCCCGGCCGGCCGTGGCGCGACGTGATGGTCGGCGGCCGCTGGGTCGTCCGCGATCATCGCCACCCGGGCTCGGCCGAGATCGCTGCGCGCTACGAGGCCGCAGTGAACGAGCTGTGGGACCGCGACGCGGCGGACGGGGATTGAATCCGGATCCGTCGGGCAGGTCAGCGCGAGCTTGGGCGGCACGCGACGAAATGAGCCGGAACGCCGAGGTCGGCGCGCGAGCGCCTGCGACGGGTTGCCGTGTTCCGTTCATGTCCCCCGGGGTCCGGCTGAACGCCGACCCCTCCTCCTTTACTTCACTCCACACGACAACCCGCCGCAGCGCCCGTTCACCACCGAGGACGCCGGTGCTGTGGGAGTTCGACACGCGACGCTGGCGCCGCCACAGGAGACCTCGTCGCCACGACGTCCAAGGCTTCCCTCCAACGCCAGCGCTCGGCAGCGCCTCCCGCCTCGTCGGATCACAGTGGTGCAGCTGCCGAGGGCGTCGGGCGACCGGCGCAGTGAAGTAAAGGAGGAGCTGTCGGTCGCAAGACCGACAGCGGGGGACATGAACGGAGCCGGTCGCCCGATGCCCTCGGCAGCCGCGGCGGCCGCGCCAGTCATGGCGGTCACGCCAGTCACGCCAGTCACGGCGGTCACAGCAGTCACGCAGTACGGCAGCACCGGCAGCCGCGGCAGTGTGCTCAGCGCCGCGGCGCGAACGGCGGACGGCCGGCGAAGCGGCGCCAGACCAGCAGCGGCAGACGGACGATGAAGCCGAGCATCAGCCGCGTGTGCATCCACGTCAGCAGGAGGTTGTCGCGGCCGTAGCGGAAGTGCGAGACGCCGCCTTCGGCCGCGGTGAGGTACTTCACCGGCGCCGCCAGGTTGATGGGCGTGACGCCGCGCCAGGCCAGGCGCACCACGGCTTCGGTGTCGAAGTCGAAACGACGCATCCAGCGCTGTCCGGCCATCACCCCGATCAGCGGAGCGATCGGGTAGACGCGAAAGCCGTAGAGCGAATCGTCGATCCCGGCGCCGAGCGTCTCCAGGTTGGTCCAGCCATTCGAGACCTTGCGCCCGCGGACCCGTAGCAGCGGCGCGGAGGCGTCGAAGACGGGGCGGCCGAGGACCATCGTCTCCGGTCGCGCCTTCGAGGCCGCCATGAATGCGGGGATCAGGTAGGACGGATGCTGGCCGTCCGCATCCATCGTCAGCGCATGGCTGTAGCCCTCGGCCTGCGCCGCGCGCAGGCCGTGCAGGACGGCCGCGCCCTTGCCGGCGTTCTGCGGCAGGACCAGGACGCGCAGTCCCGGGTCGCCGGCGGCCATCGCGACGAGTGCTTCGGCGGTGCCGTCGGTGCTGCCGTCGACGACGACCCAGACGGGTGTCCACTGGGCGCGCGCGGCGCGCACCGTCTCGTAGACCTTCGGTCCGGTGTCGTAGGTGGGGATCAGGACCAGGTGACTGGCGGGAGCGGTCACAGGCTGACGGGCTCCCCGACAGGCTCGACGACGCTCGGCACCTCTGGCAGGCCGCTGACCTCGGCGACGAAGTAGTGCTCCATCCGCTTCAGCAACGCGCGATGGTCGGCATCGGGGCTGAATCGCCGGCCGAGGCGCATGCGGATGACGACCGGGAACGGAGGGGCCCGCCAGATCGGCCAGCCCTTGCGCAGGTATGGCGAATCGGTCTTGATGATGACGGTCTGGATCGGCACCTCGGCGCGCTGCGCGATCAAGGTGATGCCGGCACGAAACGGGTTCAACGGGCGGCGCACGGTGCGCGTGCCCTCCGGAAACATCACCACTTGGCCGCCCTCGCGCAGGCACTCCACCGCCGAGCGGATCATCTCGCGGCCGCTGTCGTTGCGGATGTAGCGCGCGAGCCGGGCCCCGGTGCCGACGAAGGGGTTGCGCATCAGATCGGCCTTCATGATGCAGACGCCGCGGCGAAGGCGCGACACCACGATCAGCGCGTCGATCATCGTCGGATGGTTGGCGGCGAGGATCAGTCCGCCGGGCTCGCCGGCCAGGACATCGAGCTCGCTGGCGTCGATGCGCATCAGACCGAGCAGCTGCGCAGCGTCCCAGAACCGCTGGTAGACGCGGGCGATGACGGCGCGCCCGATGGCGGTGCCGACGCGGCGCGGCAGCAGCGGGTGAATCAGGAAGGCGACGAGGTTCCAGACGAGCGAGACGATGCCGAGCACCACCAGGAACGCGTACAGCAGCACGCGCGAATGCAGATCGAGGACGGCGGGCATGGCGCGTTTCAATCCTCGGCAGGCACGAGCCTGCCGGATGTGGCGAAGACCCACGACACGCCGATCCCCGCGCTCACCGCGTGATCGCGCCGGACCAGCGGACTGGACGCGAACACGGCGCCATCGACGCTGTCGTAGCGCAGGAACGCGCCGACCCAGGTGCGGCCGATGCGTCGCGACGTCGCGACCAGGGCCTGCCAGCCGGCGTAGCCGCCGCGGGCGCGATAGGCCGGCCGCGTCGCGGTCGCGTCGACGGTATCGACCCCGTAGTAGTAGTCGTGGTACTTGCGATCGGCGAAGACGGGGCCGCCGAGGACGCCGAGATGCCAGCCGCCCGCCACGCCCTTGAAATCGAGGTTCAGGTTCGGCGAGAAGGTCGTGCCGATGACGCGCGGCGAACGCTGCACCGCGATCGCCGCGCGCAGCGGCAGGCGCAGGTCGAGGCGCACGCGCCGATCGGCCGACTGCAGCAGTTCGACATTGACGTTCGGGCCGATCTCGACCGCCGGGGCGAGGTCGTCCATGCCGCTGCGGGCGAGGTTGTCACGGCTGCGCGTCGGCACCGACGCGGCAACGCTGACGTCGACCTTGACGCGGTCGGTCTCCACCAGCAACGCGCGCGCGCCGTCGCGGTCGGCGCGGAAGATCTTGCCGCGGTAGACGACGTACGGCAGCGGCAGGAGGTAGCTGCGCCCTTGGTCGGAGCCGCGATAGTCGGGCAGCCGCACCGCCGCCGCCCCGATGCCCAGTTCCCACAACGGACCCGCCGCGCGGCTGTCGAGACCGATGCCGGCAGATCCTGGCTCGGAGTCGGCACGCGCCGCACCGGCCGAGACGGCCAGCGCGGCTCCGAGGGACAGCATCGCCAGGCGCACGCGCATCACGATGGCGTCGCCTCGACGTCGCGGATGTTGATGCGGCGACGTCGCCACGCCCGCCAAGTCCGGCCCAGATTGCCGAAGGACACCAGGTAGTACAGCGCCTTGATGGCGAAGATCGACGGCCAGATGGGTGTCTTGCCGTAGATGTCGCCGGCCAGCAGCGACAGCAGCGCCTCCTTGACGCGCAGCGGATTGCCGGGATCCATGAAGAACTCGCGCATCGTCGGGTTGGTGACCCGGAAGATGAACCAGGAGAACTCGCGCGGACCGAAGCGCACGAAGCGGTCGAAGCGGCGCCGCGCCGCAGCCGCTTCGCGCGGCCGATCGAGCGTCGCTTCGACGACGTCGACGCCAGCGATGGCGCCCTGCATTGCCAGGAAGACACCGGAGGAGAACACCGGATCGACGAAGGCATAGGCATCGCCGAGCAGCAGCCAGCGCTCGCCGCAGCTGCGCGCGCTGTCGTAGGAATAGTTGCCGGTCGCGTGGACCTCGGAGACGCGCTCGGCGTGCGCGAGCCGATCGGCCAGCGGCGGGCACTGCGCGATCGTGTCGGCGAAGAACTCAGGCAGTGGCTTGGTGCGCGACTTCAGGTAGTACGGCCAGCAGACCGCGCCGACGCTGGTGGTCCCGTCGGCCAGCGGGATCAGCCAGAACCAGCCGTGCGTGAACCAGAGGATGGTGATGTTGCCTTCGAGCTTGCCGGGGAGCCGCTCGACGCCGCGATAGTGGGCGTAGAGCGCCGAACTGTTGTGGCGCGGGTTCTTGCGCTTGGTGCCGAAGTGGTTCGCCAGCAACGTGTCGCGACCGGAGGCGTCGACGACGTAGCGCGCCCGCCAGGTCCGGAGCTGCCCGTCTTCGGCCTCGATCGTGACGTCCGCCCCGCTGTCGTCGAAGGCCACGCGCCGGGCGCGGCATCCTTCGTAGGTCCGTGCGCCCTTGGCGCCAGCGTTGCGAAAGAGGATCTCGTCGAGCTCGGAACGACGCACCTGCCAGGAATAGGGCATCGACTTGTCCCAGGCCTCGGCGAACTCGACGAAGCTCTTGCGGTCGTGCTCGGGCGAAACGAATTCGACACCCCACTTGCGCATGCCGATGCGCTCGACTTCGTCGCGCACGCCCAACTGGTCGAACAGTACGACGTTCGCCGGAAGCAACGATTCGCCGATGTGAAAGCGCGGATGCCGGGCCTTCTCCACCACGACCACGTCACGGCCACGCTCGGCGAGCAGTGCGGCGACGGTGGAGCCGCCGGGGCCGCCGCCGATCACGAGCACATCGCATTCGAGCGCGGCGAGGGGCGGCGAGGTGCCAGGGACGGGCGTTTCCATCGGGCAATGAGGATCGGTCGGTGCTGTCCCCGGCTCGATCGGCCGGCCCGATCCGCCCCGGGGCAGGAGGCCGGATTCTATCGAGCGCGGCCCGGATTCAGGCCGACGTCACGCGCCCGCCGTGAGGAAGTCACTTCCTCAGCGAGAGCTGAGACAGCCGGGTGCGGCGCCTACTTGGTGGTCGTCGGCGAGGCCGCAGCGTCGGCCGGCTTGCCGGGCACGATCGTCACCTTCTCGCGCAGGACGCCCCCGCCCTTGACGCTGCCTTCGACGGTGCCTTCGCCGCGCATGCGGGCGACGCAGTCGCTGCGCTCGTCTCCGGTCAGCGCCTTGCAGCGATCCATGCGGTTGCTGCGCATTTCGCGGCGGCTCTGGTCCTCGCTGAGCGTGCCGCGACGCGCCTCGGCGAGTGCCGCGCCGGCTTCCTTCAGGCAGGTCTCGCGATCCTGGCCGGACTGCCCGCTCATGCAGGCGGCGCGCTCTGCCTTGTAAGCCGCTTGAGCATCGGCACCGGAGCCGGTCTGCGCCGCAGAGGCACCGGTGACCGCGAAGGCAGCGGCCAGGGCGAGCGTGAGGCCGAGCGGCCGGAAGACGATTCTGGACATGGTGGGCTCCTTCTCGCATCGGCGAGTGCAGAAAGCTTAGGGAGCGTTCGCCGGCGCGCGCGTCGGACGGCGCAGCATGCCGGCCCCGCCGGGCCCGTCAGTTCCTGTAGGACGGCGCCTGCGCCGGCGCAAGGCGACGTCCCGTCCTCGCGGCCGCCGCCGTAGACCCTGCCTGCCCGCCTGCCTGCCGGCGCCCTCACTCGCCCAGATAGGCGGCGCGGACCTTCGGGTCGTTGAGAAGCTGCGTCGAGTCGCCGCTCATCGTCACCTCGCCGGAATCCATGACGTAGCCGCGCGAAGCCAGCTGCAAGGCACGGCTGGCGTTCTGTTCCACCAGCAGGATGGTCGTGCCCTGGCCATGGATCTCGTCGACGACCTCGAAGATCTTGTCGACCATGATCGGCGACAGGCCCATCGACGGCTCGTCGAGCAACAGCACCTTCGGCCGGGCCATCAGGGCGCGACCCATCGCGAGCATCTGCTGCTCGCCGCCGCTCATCGTCCCGGCCAGCTGGTTGCGCCGCTCCTTCAGGCGCGGAAAGATCGCGAACACCTTGTCGATGTCGGCGTCGATCTCGTCATCTTCGCGGATGAACGCGCCCATCTGCAGGTTCTCGGTGATCGACATGCGCTGGAACGTGCCGCGGCCTTCCGGCACCATCACCAGGCCCTGGCGCACGAGATCCCACGGCCCCTGACCCTTGATGCTGCGGCCCATGAATTCGATCTCGCCGGCAGCCGGCGGCTGGATGCCGGTGATCGCCTTGAGCGTCGTCGTCTTGCCGGCGCCGTTGGCACCGATCAGGCTGACCAGTTCGCCCTGGCGGACCTCGAACGAGATTCCCTTGACGGCCTGGATGCCCCCGTAGGCGACGCGCAGGTCGGTGACGCGCAGCAGCGCCTCGGTCGTCGCCATGGCGGACGCTGCGGGCTGGGTGGAAGTGGCGGCCATCGGCATCGTCCTCAGTGGGGCTTGTGACCGGCGCCGAGGTAGGCCTCGATCACCTGCTCGTCGCGCTGCACCTCGGCGGGCGTGCCTTCGGCGATCTGCTTGCCGTAGTCGAGCACCGTCACCCGGTCGCACAGCCCCATCACCAGCTTGACGTCGTGTTCGATCAGCAGGATGGTCCGGCCGTCGTTGCGGACACGGTCGATCAGTTCGCGCAGCACGACCTTTTCCGTCGCGTTCATTCCCGCCGCGGGCTCGTCCAGGGCGATGAGCTTCGGGTCGGTGGCCAGCGCGCGCGCGATCTCGAGGCGGCGCTGGTCTCCGTAGCTGAGGGTCCGCGCCCGGTATTCGCTGTACTTGCCGATGCCGACGTAATCGAGCAGTTCCTGCGCGCGCTGCGCGATCGCGGCTTCCTCGGCCTTGAACGAGCGGGTGCGAAGGATCGCGCCGACGAGGCCCGAGTGCGTCCGCACATGTCGCCCGACCATGACGTTCTCGAGCGCGGTCATCTCGGCGAAAAGGCGGATGTTCTGGAACGTGCGGGCGATGCCGGCCTTGGCAACCTCGTGCACCGCGCTCGGCTCGTAAGGCTTGCCGCCGAGTTCGAAGGTTCCGGAATCCGGCGCGTAGAGACCCGTCAGGACATTGAAGAAGGTGGTCTTGCCGGCACCGTTCGGCCCGATGAGACCGTAGACCTCGCCCTTGCGGATCGAGATGCTGACATCGGACAACGCCTGAAGGCCGCCGAAGCGCTTCGACACGTCGCCGACCTTGAGGACGATCGGAGCGTCAGACATGGCGCGACCCCGTGCCGTGCACCGGATTCGTGACGGTGCTGCTGTCCGGCGTGACGCGCTGCAGCACCGCCGGGTTGTCGTTGTCGGGCGGACCGATCTCGGCTGGCGGCGGCTCGTCCTTGCCGTGCTCGGGCGTAGGCCAGAGGCCGCGCGGCCGCGCCAGCATGATGCCGATCATCGCCGTGGCGATCAGCAGCTGGCGCAGGATCGAGGCATCGAGCCGGCCGTCGGTCATGCGCTGCAGCGGCCCGGCGACATAGCGAAGTACCTCCGGCAGGGCCGAGAGCAGCAGCGCCCCGACGATCACGCCCGGCAGGTGTCCGAGGCCGCCGAGCACGACCATCGCCACGATCATCGTCGACTCCTGCAGGCTGAAGGACTCCGGAGAGATGAATCCCTGGAAGGTCGCGAACATCGCGCCGGAGACGCCGCCGAAGGTCGCGCCCATGCCGAAGGCCAGCAGCTTCAGGTTGCGGGTGTTGATGCCCATCGCCTTGGCCGCGACCTCGTCCTCGCGGATCGCCATCCAGGCGCGGCCGATGCGGCTGCGCTCGAGTCGGTGGCAGATGACCACGGCGAAGAGCACCAGCACCAGGAACAGGAAGTAGTAGTTCGTGACCTTCGGAATATCGATGCCGAACAGCGTGTGGGTCTTGCCCAGATTGACGCCGAACATGTGGATGTCGTCGATCGACGCGATGCCCCGGGGGCCGTTGGTGATGTTGATCGGCGCGTCGAGGTTGTTCATGAACACGCGAACGATCTCGCCGAAACCGAGCGTGACGATGGCGAGGTAATCGCCGCGCAGCTTGAGGGTCGGCGCGCCAAGGAGGACGCCGAAGAGCCCGGCGAGCACCGCCCCGAGCGGGATGACGATCCACCACGGCGTGTGGATGCCTTCGGGAAAGATCGCACGGATGCCGGCGAAGGTGTCCGTCAGCTGGGAGGACGCCAACAATCCGAACATGTACGCGCCGACCGCGTAGAACGCGACATAGCCGAGGTCGAGCAGGCCGGCGTAGCCGACGACGATGTTCAGGCCGAGCGCCAGCAGCACGTAGAGCAGCGCGATGTCGATGATGCGGACCCAGGCGTTGCCGAAGTGCTGGGCCACGAACGGCAGCAGCGCCAGCGCGATCGCGCCGCCGACGAAGAAGAGGACCTTGTTGTCGCGGTACTTCATGGCGGCATCCTCCTCAGGCCCGATCGGCGACACGCTCGCCGAGAAGACCTTGCGGGCGAAGCGTGAGCACCAGGATCAGGACGATGAACGCGAAGATGTCCTGGTAGTTGCTGCCGAGGATGCCACCGGTCAGGATGCCGATGTAGCCCGCGCCGAGAGACTCGATCAGGCCGAGCAGCACACCACCGAGCATCGCCCCGGCCAGGTTGCCGATGCCGCCGAAGACCGCCGCGGTGAAGGCCTTCAGGCCCGGCAGGAATCCCATGGTGTGCTGGACCGAACCGTAGTTGGCCGCGTACATCACGCCGGCCAGCGCCGCCAGCGCGGCGCCGATGACGAAGGTGGCAGAGATGACGGTGTCGGGGCGCACGCCCATCAGCCCGGCCACGCGCGGATTCTCGGCGGTGGCGCGCATTGCCCGGCCGAGCTTAGTGTGGTTGACGAGGTACATCAGGCCGGTCAGCGTCACCGCCGTGGAGACGAGGATCAGGATCTGCACCGTGTTGATCACGGCGCCACCGATGTGGAACGGCTCGCTCGGCAGCAGGATCGGGAACGACTTGTAGTTCGGCTTCCAGATGATCATCGCCAGGGTCTGCAGCAGCAGGCTCATGCCGATGGCGGTGATCAGCGGCGCCAGCCGCGGCGCGTTGCGCAGCGGCCGGTAGGCGATCTTCTCGATCGTGAAATTGAGGATCGAGCAGACCACGATGGCAGCGACGAGCGAGATCAGCAGCAAAAACCAGCCCGGCAGGCCGAGGCCGGCCATCGCGGTGACGACGGTCCAGCTCGTCAAGGCGCCAACCATCAGCACGTCGCCATGGGCGAAGTTGATCAGGTTGATGATCCCGTAGACCATCGTGTAGCCGAGCGCGACCAGCGCGTAGACGCTGCCGAGCACCAGCCCGTTGATGATTTGCTGGATGAATGTATCCATGGGTCCCAGTCTCCCGTTGTGACCGTCCGCCGCCGCTCGCCCCGAGGCGACTGCGGGTGCGACGGGAGGGGGTCTTCTCGTCGCCCCGACTCTAGTAGCAAAAAGCCGGCCACAGACCTAGGGCGGAGCCTGATGGTGCGGACCGCTCCGCCTCAGGCCTTCGTCCCCGTGGCCTCCTCGTTGAGCCGGCGCAACTCCTCGATGCGTTCGCCGATGCGGATCTCCAGCCCCCGCGCCACGGGTTGGTAGAAGCGCGGCGCGTCGAGGTCGTCCGGCCAGTAGCGTTCTCCGGCGGCGAACCCGCCCTCCTCGTCGTGCGCATAGCGGTAGCCCTTGCCGTAGTCCAGGCCCTTCATCAGCGCCGTCGGCGCATTGCGAAGACGCAGCGGCACCGGACGGGTGCGGTCCTGGCGGATGAAGGCCCGCGCGGCATTGAAGGCCTTGTAGGCGGCGTTGCTCTTGGGTGCGATGGCCAGATAGAGAACAGCCTCGGCGAGCGCGAGTTCCCCCTCGGGCGAGCCGAGGCGCTCGTAGGTCTCGGCGGCATCGAGTGCCATGCGCAGCGCCCGCGGATCGGCCAGGCCGATGTCCTCGCTCGCCATCCGCACCAGCCGGCGCGCTGCGTAGCGCGGATCGACGCCGCCGTCGATCATCCGCACGAACCAGTACAGGGCGGCATCGGGGTCGCTGCCGCGCACCGCCTTGTGCAGCGCCGAGATGGTGTCGTAGAACTGCTCGCCGCCCTTGTCGTAGCGGCGCAGTTGTTCGCCGAGCGAGCGCTCGAGCTGCGCCTCGTCGATCAGCGCGGTGCCCGGGCCGACCATCGCGACGAGGTTCTCGTAGGCGTTGAGGAGGCGGCGGGCATCGCCGTCGGCGTAGCCGACCAGCCGTGATCGCGCGGCGTCGTCCAGCGGCGGCGCCTGCAGCAGCGCGGCGGCACGCTCCAGCAGCACCGCCAGGTCGTCGTCGGCCAGGGGTTTGAGCACATGCACCGTGGCCCGCGACAGCAGCGCCGAGTTGACCTCGAACGACGGGTTCTCTGTCGTGGCGCCGATGAAGGTGAAGAGGCCCGACTCGACGTGCGGCAGGAAGGCGTCCTGCTGCGCCTTGTTGAACCGATGCACTTCGTCGACGAAGACGACGGTGCGCCGACCGAGGGTGCGTGTGGCCTGGGCGCGCTCGACCGCTTCGCGAATGTCCTTGACGCCGCCGAGCACCGCCGAGATGGCGATGAACTGGGCTTCGAAGGAATCGGCCATCAGTCGGGCGAGCGTCGTCTTGCCAGTCCCGGGAGGCCCCCACAGGATCATCGAATGTAGACGGCCGGATTCGAAGGCCACGCGCAGAGGCTTTGCAGCGCCGAGCAGATGCTGCTGGCCGATGACCTCGTCGAGCGTGGTCGGCCGCAGGCGCTCGGCCAGCGGCGGCTGCGGCGGCTCGGTCGCCTCGAACGGCAGCGGCTGGGTCGGCATGAGCGGATTGTGCAGCGGGCCCGATAATGCCTGCGGAGTACCCCATGAATCCAACCTTCGAAGTCGTCGCTGCCGTGCTGACGGAGCAGTTCCATGTCGAGCCCGGCAGAATTTCTCCGGAGGCCCCTCTCCAGTCCCTCGGACTCGATTCGCTCGGCCTCATGGAGTTCGTCTTCGCGATCGAGGATCGCTTCGAACTGCGCATTCCCGAGGAGCGTCTCGACCCGCGCCAGGCCGAGCTGACGCTGACGGATCTGTGCGCGGCGCTCGACGAGGCCCGTGCCCTGCTCCCGCCGGCGGCAACGGCGACCGGAGACATTCCGGCAGCCGACGTCCGCGCAGCGGGCTAAGGCCAGGCCCGATGACGCGCGTCCGGGTGGCCGGCTACGGCGTCGTGTCCCCGCTCGGAAACTCGATCGAGACCTTCGACGCTGCCCTCTTCGGTGGGCACTCGGCGGTGACCGCCTTCGACCTGCAGTTGCCGGGAAGCGCGGCCGCACGCGTCCCGGTGGCGCGCTGCGACTTCGACGAGGCCGCCATGCGCGCGCCGTCGGGCCTGCCACTGGATCGAGGCACCGCCATGGCCTTGAGGGCCGCGGAGTCGGCGATGAGTGCCGCAGGGCTCGAGCGCGGCGCCGCCGACCCCGAGCGGTTCGGCATCTACTGGGGCAGCGGCATGGGCGGCGCGGCAACCTTCGACGCGACCTGCCGCGCGGTCTATGCGGACGAACGCCGGATCCGGCCGACGACCGTCGTCACGTCGATGCCGAATGCGCCGGTGGCGGAGCTCGCGCTGCGCTGGAGCGCGCGCGGCGCGGCGCTCGGCTACGCGGCGGCCTGCGCCTCGGCGGCGGTCGCGATCGGCGAGGCGATGACGGCGATCCGCGCCGGCCGCCTCGACTGCGTCCTCGTCGGCGGCAGCGAGGCGCTGCTGTCGCCCGGCGTGGTCGGTGCGTGGCTGGCGATGCGCGTCCTGGCGCCGGTGGGCGACGACGCCGCCCGGGCCTGCCGGCCGTTCGCCGCCGACCGTGGCGGCTTCGCGCTCGGGGAAGGTGCCGCGGCGCTGGTGCTGGAGTCCGAGGCCCATGCGACCGCGCGCGGTGCCGCCTCGACCCTCGCCCTTTGCGGCTACGCCACCAACTGCGACGGCCTGCACATCACCCAGCCGGATGCCGCAGGGCAGGCGCGCGCGATGACCGCGGCCCTGCGCGACGCCGGCCTCGCCGCCGCCGACATCGGGCATGTGAACACGCACGGCACGGCGACGTCGTTCGGCGACCGCGCGGAAGCCGAATCGCTGCGTCGGGTCTTCGGCGCCCATGCCCCGCCGCTCACCGCCACCAAGGCGGTTCTCGGTCATCTGCTCGGTGCGGGAGGTGCGGTGGAACTGGTGGCGACGCTGCGCGCGCTCGAACGCAGTCTCGTGCCGCCGACTGCCAACGTCGAGGCGATCGATCCGGCATTCGAGATCGACCTCGTTCGCGGCGCACCGCGGGCATTGCCGCGGATGCGCCACGCGCTCAGCAATTCCTTCGCCTTCGGCGGAACCAACGCGGTGCTGGTCGCGTCGAGCCTGCGCTGATCGCTGATCGCTGATCGCTGATCGCTGATCGCTGATCGCTCTCGCGACAGCGCGGCTGACTACTGCTCGATCACGTCCGCCCCCGCCGGGGGCGTGAAGCGGAAGGCGTCGGTCGGCAGCGCGACGTTCGCCGTGAACTGCTGGAACTGCAGCAACGAGCGTTGGCCGAAGCTGTCGACGATTTCCACGGCGGCCAGGTCCTGACCCCGAAAGCCGATCCGCACCGCCTGGAAGGCGCCGTCTTTGGCTTTCGGCGTGGCCTGGGCCCACTCGAGGCCATCCTTCGCCGGGAGCGGCGCGAGGTCGAAGTCCTTCTCGAGCGATCCTCCAGCCAGCAGGGCGGCCGGCGTGGCGCCGAGCGCGCTCGTCAGCTTGCGGGAGCTGACCTGGTTGAGGTCGGTGTCGTAGATCCAGACCTTCTGACCATCGGCGACGATCAACTGCTCGAAGGGCTTGAGGTAGGCGAAGC
The DNA here is from genome assembly GCA_038318385.1 of Burkholderiales bacterium. GTDB lineage: Bacteria > Pseudomonadota > Gammaproteobacteria > Burkholderiales > Burkholderiaceae_C > Schlegelella_A. Next base: position 48,084 of record JBBQCD010000027.1, read on the forward strand.
GGAAACGATTCGGACGCGAGAACTCGAAGGTGCCGCTCGAGGTCTTCTTCTTCGCGCCGTCGGGCGACGTCACGACCTGGGTGAAATTCGCGCGGCCGGTCTTGACGTCGCGCACGAAGGCCTTCAGCGTGTCGACGGCATCCGCCCGCGCCGCGCCGACAAACCCAAAGGCCAGCGGCAGTGCGAGTGCGAAGACCGCGGCGATGCGGCCTGCGCGGCAACCCGACGCGCGGGCAAGGCTCATCATTCGACCCGAGCCGGGACGAGGATGTCGCGATTGCCGTTGGTCGCCATGCCCGATACGAGTCCGGACTTCTCCATTTGTTCCAGCAGTCGCGCGGCACGGTTGTAACCAATGCGCAGGTGGCGCTGGACCAGGGATATCGAGGCACGGCGGTGCTGCAGGACGATGCCGACCGCCTGGTCGTACATCGGGTCGGCCTCGCCCTGGGGGCCGCCCTCGCCAGCCGCGGCGTCGGCGTCGCCGTCGAGGGTGCCGCCCTCGAGGATGCCCTCGATGTAGTTCGGCTCGCCCTGGCTCTTGAGATAGTTGACGACGCGATGGACCTCGTCGTCGCTGACGAAGGCGCCATGGACGCGCACCGGAAAGCCGCTGCCCGAGGCCATGTAGAGCATGTCGCCCATGCCGAGCAGCGCCTCGGCGCCCATCTGGTCGAGGATGGTGCGGCTGTCGATCTTGCTCGACACCTGGAACGACAACCGGGTCGGGATGTTGGCCTTGATCAGGCCCGTGATGACGTCGACGCTGGGCCGCTGGGTTGCCAGGATGAGGTGGATGCCCGAGGCGCGGGCCTTCTGCGCCAGCCGTGCGATCAGTTCCTCGATCTTCTTGCCGACGACCATCATCAGGTCGGCGAGTTCGTCGATGACGATGACGACGAACGGCAACCGCTCGAGCGGCTCGGGCTGCTCGGGCGTCAGGCTGAACGGGTTCGGCAGCAACTGGCCCGCCTCCACCGCCTCGGCGATCTTCTTGTTGTAGCCCGAGAGGTTGCGCACGCCGAGCTTGCTCATCAGCTTGTAGCGCCGCTCCATCTCGCCGACACCCCAGTTGAGCGCGTTGGCGGCCTGCTTCATGTCGGTTACGACCGGGCACAGCAGGTGCGGAATGCCTTCGTAGACGCTCATCTCGAGCATCTTCGGATCGATCAGGATCAAGCGCACGTCACGCGCCTCGGCCTTGTAGAGGAGGCTCAGGATCATCGCGTTGATGCCGACGGACTTGCCCGCGCCGGTGGTGCCGGCGACGAGGCAGTGCGGCATCTTCGCGAGGTCGGCGACGATCGGGTTGCCGACGATGTCCTTGCCCAGCCCGATCGTCAGTTGCGAGGAAGCGTCGTTGTAGACCTCGGAGCCGAGGATCTCCGACAGGCGGATCGTCTGGCGCTTGGCGTTCGGCAGCTCGAGCGCCATCGTCGTCTTGCCCGGGATGGTCTCGACGACCCGGATGGACACCAGGCTGAGCGAACGCGCGAGGTCCTTCGCGAGGTTGACGACCTGCGAGCCCTTGACGCCGGTCGCCGGCTCGATCTCGTAGCGCGTGATCACCGGCCCGGGCGAGGCGGCGACGACGCGCACGTCGACGCCGAAGTCCTTGAGCTTCTTCTCGATCATCCGCGAGGTCATCTCGAGCGTTTCGGCCGTCACCGACTCGACCCGGCCCGGCGCCGCGTCGAGCAGGTCGACCTGCGGCAGCTTGGTGTCGGTGAGTTCGGTGAAGAGCGGCTTCTGGCGCTCCTTGACGACACGCGCGCTCTTCGGCACCTCGACCACCGGTGCCTCGATCACGATCGGCAGGTGGTCCTCGTGCAACTGGTGCTCGACCTCCACGGACTGCTCGCGCTCGCGCAGCGCACGTTCGCCCAGGCGAAGGTCTTCGGCCCGGTCGATGCGCTCGACGCGGCGCGTGCGCAACGATTCGATCTGCGCGCCGATGCCTTCGGCCAGGCGCAGCCACGAGAAGCGCAGCGCCAGGGAAATTCCGGCGACGAGCAGTGCGATCCAGAACACGCCCGAGCCGGCGAAGCCGAGCAGCTTCATGCTCGCGCTGCCGAGGGCGTAGCCCAGAACCCCGCCGGCATGGCCGCCGGCCACCTGCGCTTCCCATTGGTAGAGGCGCGTCCATTCGAGTGACGCACTCGCCGCCACCAGTACCGCCAGACCGACCCAGCCGAGCCATGCCGGCGGGTTGTCGTGTGTGGATGCCGCCGCGACCTGCGCCTCGCTGCGGAGCAGGCGTGCCAGCGCGCCGAGCCACGCGCGCGCCCCGACCACCATCACCCACCAGAACGAGTAGCCGAAGAGGAAGAAGGCGACGTCGGAAAACCAGGCGCCGAGGACGCCCGCCTTGTTGGCGATGCCGTGGCCGTCTCCCGACGTCGAGAACGCTGCGTCGAGGCCGCTGTGCGTCGTCAGGGCCAGGAGGGCCAGCAGCAGCAGGACGGCGCCGCCGAGGAGCCTGAACTGCGCCCGCAACAGGCGCGGAGCGTGCGGGGCGGCAGCGGCGGGGCGTTTGCCGTCGCGCTTGTAGGTGCCGGTATCGGAAGCGCCGGACGTGCCGCCATCGGCACGCAGCGATGCGAGGGGAAAAGTCATGCGCCGATTGTGGCCGAAGCCTCCGGTTCGACGAGGCAGCCGGACGGGCAGCGTGACACAGTCCGCACGGGCTGCCGCCCCGGCGCGGCTAGGCCGTCAGTTCCTTGATCACGACCCAGCCGTTCTCCTGGGTCTGCACCATCCCGCGGCCCTCGAGGTCCTTCATCACGCGGCTCACCATCTCGCGCGAGGCGCCGACGACCTTGGCCAGATCCTGGCGCGAGACCTTGTTGCGGATGACCTTCTGGCCGTCTTCCATCTCCGACATGTCGAGCAGCGTGCGGGCGACGCGCCCGTAGACGTCGAGCAGTGCCAGCGACTCGATCTGCCGGTCGGCGGCGCGCAGGCGATGCACCAGGCCGCGCATGATGGCGTACGACAGGCTCGAGTTCTCCGGCAGGCAGCGTGCGAACTCGGCGCGTCCGAGGATCAGCATGTCGGTCTGGACTTCGGCACGGACCGTGGCCGAATGCGGCTCGTTGTCGATCAGGCTCATCTCGCCGACATAGTCGCCGGACTGCAGGACCGCGAGGATCACTTCGCGACCGCGCGAGTCGGCGGTCAGAACCCGGGCGCGCCCCGTCAACAGGATGAACAGCGCGTTCGACTTCTTGCCGTGCTCGACGACAATCTCGCCGCGCCGGAAGCGCCGCTTCACGACGCTGTCGGCGATCCCCTGCGCCTGTTCGTTGGTGAGCAGCGAGAACAGCGGAACGCGACGGATCAGGTCGAGGTTCGAGAGCATTGCCATCTGAAGTTGCCTTTCAGGGAGTTCATCGGGTGCACCCCTCGCAGGGCCTGTGAGGAGTTCACGTTCTTTTCGTTTCGGCTATTGTCACCATAACGGCCGCTGGCGCCAGCCGATTTCACCCCCATGTCAGACTTGAACGGCGCCTCGGTGGCGCCATACCCACAGCCGACCCTCATGAGCTCTCCTGCCTCCCGCCACGCCCGGGTCCTGATCCTCGGTTCCGGACCCGCCGGCTACAGCGCCGCCGTCTATGCGGCGCGCGCCAACCTGGCACCGATGCTGGTCACCGGAATGGCCCAGGGCGGGCAGCTGATGACAACCACCGATGTCGACAACTGGCCCGCCGACGCCGAAGGCGTCATGGGCCCGGACCTGATGGAGCGCTTCCGCAAGCACGCGGAGCGCTTCAACACCGAGCTCGTCCCGGATCACATCAACGCGGTCGACTTTTCCCGTCGCCCGTACACGCTGACCGGGGATTCCGCGACCTACACCTGCGATGCGCTGATCATCGCGACGGGAGCCTCGGCCAAGTACCTGGGCCTGCCGTCGGAAGAGGCGTTCATGGGGCGCGGCGTCAGCGGCTGCGCCACCTGTGACGGCTTCTTCTACCGCGACCAAGTCGTCTGCGTCGTCGGCGGCGGCAACACCGCGGTCGAGGAGGCTCTGTACCTCTCGAACATTGCCTCCAAGGTCCACGTCGTTCACCGCCGCGACAAGTTCCGGGCCGAAGCGATCCTGATCGACAAGTTGATGGCGAAGGCCGAGGCCGGCAAGGTCGAGTTGCACCTGTGGCAAACGCTGGACGAGGTCCTCGGCGATGCGAGTGGCGTCACCGGCGTGCGCCTCAAGGGTGCACGCGACGGGGCGACCTCTGAGATCAAACTGACCGGCTGCTTCATCGCCATCGGCCACCAGCCGAACACCGACATCTTCAAGGGGCACCTCGAGATGAAGGACGGCTACATCGTCACCCAGGGTGGCCTCAACGGCATGGCGACGCAGACCAGCGTGCCGGGCGTATTCGCTGCCGGCGATGTCCAGGACCATGTCTATCGCCAGGCCGTGACCAGCGCAGGCACGGGTTGCATGGCGGCACTCGACGCCCAGCGCTATCTCGAGAAGTGACATCGCCTGCGCGGCGGGCTATAATCGTCGTCTTTGCTGAAAATCACGGGGTAGCGTCATGGCACGCGTCTGTCAAGTCACGGGCAAGCGCCCGATGGTCGGGAACAATGTTTCCCACGCCAACAACAAAACCAAGCGTCGCTTCCTGCCGAATCTGCAGTACCGACGCTTCTGGGTGGAAGCCGAAAACCGCTGGATTCGCCTGCGCGTCAGCAGCGCCGGACTGCGCCTGATCGACAAGAAGGGCATCGAACAGGTCATGGCCGACCTGCGTGTCCGCGGCGAAATCTGAACGAACCGAGCTAGGAAACGATCATGGCAAAAGGTGGACGCGAAAAGATCAAGCTCGAATCGAGTGCCGGTACCGGTCACTTCTACACGACCGACAAGAACAAGAAGACGACCCCGGAGAAGCTTGAGCTGATCAAGTTCGACCCGAAGGCACGCAAGCACGTGACCTACAAGGAAACGAAACTGAAGTGACGCTGCCGCGGCAGGCAACTGCCGCACACCGTCAATGAAGGGCCGCATTTGCGGCCCTTTGTCATTGGTGCTCTCGGACCTCTCAAATCCGCGACTCCACCCCTGAGCAGCGCCGCGGAAGTACCGTCAACCGTGCAACCGCGAGCGAGCGGCGTGTCTGAAATGCCGTGAGTCGCGCGACCGCAAGCGAGCGGCGCGGCGCAAGCGCCGGGCCGGCGCGGACTCCGTTTCGAAAATGCTTAGGCACTGCGTCCGCGCCGGCCCGGCACTTCCGCCGCCCGGTAATGTTCGATCTTCCCGGCAACGCGCAGCATGGGGCGCGCCGCGATGGACGCCACGAAAATCGGGCAGAGGAATCCGATGCATTGGCCGGAAGCGGATCCGGGCAGCGCATGGTCATCGCACGAGCGCGAAGTGACGGGTCGGCCCGGACGGAGTGACTGAGCATTCACGGAGCGCAGTCCGGGCCGACCCGTCACTTCGCGCGCCGCCCAGGCCGCGTCACCTTCGCCTCTTCTCCATCAGCCGCATGTCATGGACCAAGCAGGCTAAAAAAAAGGCAGCGGAACACGCTGCCCTTCGGAGAGAACGAAACGGGTCAGGCGTGCGCGGCCCGGAGCTTCAGCGCGAATTCCTGCAGCGCGGCGATGCCGCTCTCCTCCGCCTTGCGGCACCAGGCCTGCAGGTCGGCGACGAGTTGCTCGGCGGAAACGTTCGTGCGAGTCCAGAGCTGTCGCAGTTCCTCGCGCATGGCGATCAGCTTGGCGAGCAGCGGACTGTGCTCGATGGCGAGCGCCACCTGGGGGAGAACGGCGGTCGGGATCTTGTCGGCGTCGCGGTGCAGCCAGCGTGTGACTAGGCGCAGGTTGGCGAGCTTCGCGCAATCCGGCGTTCCCTCGTTCTCGAGACGCTGGACCTCGGCCCGACTGGCGCGACGCAGGCTGCGTGCGTACTTCGCCATCACCTCGTAGCGGTTGGCGATCACGGCCTCGAGCGTCTTGTCGTCGGCAACCGGCTTGATCGTGCCGAGCTTGAGCATCGGAGCGGTCTTGCGCACCTTGGCAAGCCCGAGCATCTCTAGGCCGCGGATGTAGGCCCAGCCGATGTCGAACTCGTAGGGCTTGACCGACAGCTTGGCCGACGTCGGATAGGTGTGGTGGTTGTTGTGCAGTTCCTCGCCGCCGATGATCACACCCCAGGGCGAGATGTTGGCGCTGGCGTCAGGGGCCTCGAAGTTGCGGTAGCCCCACCAGTGGCCGATGCCGTTGATGATGCCCGCAGCCGTGATGGGAATCCAGATCATCTGCACGGCCCAGACGGTGGCGCCGAGGGCTCCGAAGAGCATCAGGTTGATGAGGAGCATGACCCCGACGCCCTGCCAGCTG
>JBBQCD010000028.1:0-51949 GCA_038318385.1 Burkholderiales bacterium
GACAACCTCGGCATCAACGTCTTTTGCCTTCAAGGCTTCGAGCCGTCTGGCATCCCGGTTCGCCAAGCGGTAGGGGCAGCAATGCCATGAGCATTCGCTTGCTTCACTTTTGGAGCGTGTGGGCTAACCCCTCCATCGAGCGGACGTCCTCCAGCAGGCTTCGCCTGCTCCCGGCCGCCGCTCATGTCGAACGTTAGCCGTCATGCAAGTAATGCACGCCACACCTGAAGACGCTCGCGCTGTCGCCGAGATTCACATCGACACTTGGCGCGCCGCATACGCATCAATCGTTCCAGCCGACTACCTCGCCTCGCTGTCCGTTGAGCGTCGGGAAGCTATGTGGAACGAATGCATCGCCACAGGAGCTCCCGAGTTGCTCGTGGCCAAGAAGGGCCGCGTAGTTCAAGGCTGGCTCAGCTTTGGCCACTGTCGAGATGAAGGGTCGCCCAAGACCGAAGCCGAAGTCTGGGCAATCTATGTCGCTCCGTCGGCCTGGTCAACCGGTGCCGGACGTTTGCTCTGGGTGCGTGCGAGAGAGCTTATGCTTGCGCAAGGCTTCAAGTCTTGCAGTCTGTGGGTCTTCCCGCAGAACGATCGAGCGATCAAGTTCTACCATTCAGCGGGGTTTGCCCATGACGGGTCAGCACCAAAGAGCTTCGAGCTTGGCGGCGCGCAACTTCAAGAGGTGCGGTTTGTATCGCAACTTGACGGCTAACCCTTCCTTCAAGTGGACTGGGAGCTTGCACCGGTTTAATTGACACTCTGACCCAACGGAAAGAGTTCTCAGTGGCAAGCCTGCTGAGCTCGAAGCAGCTGCCGTCGCGGAGCTGCAGCGACTGCGCGAAGTCGATGGGCAAGTACCGCCAGCTGCAGATGGAGCACGACCTGCTAAAAAGCTATCCGGTTTGTCTCAAGTCGAAAGGCGAGGTCCTCGCCTTCGTCGAGGCAAACCGGCAAGCGTGGCCCGTTGCGGTGATGTGCAGAGAGCTCGGCGTCACGCGCGCGGGCTTCTACGCCTGGCAAGCGCGTGGGCCCAGCCAGCGGCAGCTCGATGACCTGGTCTGGGTGGGTGAGCGGGAAGCAGATCGACAGCGACGAGGAGCTAAGGCAGACTCTGCACATCTACTTGCAGTACTACAACCAAAGGCGCTTGCACTCCTCACTGGGGCACACGGCGCCAGCGACCTTCGAGAAACGCACAACCTCATAACCATGTGTCAACGAAAGCGGTGCAAGATCCCGTCCCAAAGGCCGCTTCGCGCCCTTTGCGCCGCCTCTCATGTCGAACGTTAGGCCTCACACACCCACGCCCTTGTACAAGCCACGCCTCATTCCCACTAGGATTACCCATGAACCATCCGATGTACACCCACTCTGTTCCTGTCTTTAAGCAAATGCTGACGGCCCTAAAAGCCATTCTCAAGCAGACAGAAGACCATGTGGCAACCAAAGCCATAGAGCCAGACGCTCTACTGCAAGCTCGTCTGTTTCCAGACATGTTTCCCCTGATAAAGCAGGTGCAGATTGCCGCTGACTTTTCGCGCGGTATAGCGGCTCGGCTTGCGGGTGTCGACGTGCCGACTCTCGAAGGCAATCAGAAGACCTTCGCTGAACTTGACGCCCTGTTGACGCAGACATTGGCCTTTCTGGACAGCGTCAGCCCCGCGCAGTTTGAGGGCAAAGAAGGCAGCGAGATCATCCTTCGGCCAGGTACGCCGAAAGAAAAGAAGTTGAGCGGCCAAGCCTATCTGGCCAACTACGGTTTGCCGCAGTTCTTCTTTCACGTCAGCACGGCCTACGGCATCCTGCGCCACAGCGGCGTGGCGATCGGCAAGCGTGACTACATGGGCGCTTATTGAGCCAGTGGCCATCTTCCAACCCTGAGTTCCTCTCGGCTGAGACTCGGCGCGTGGCCCATGTTACGGAAGAGTCTTCCTAAGACTATTCGCCCGTAGCCGGCACCGAGTGAGGCTTGAATTCAACGATCCAATGCAACACCATGAGCGCGACGCCTAACCGCTCGGTCAAGCGGGCGCCGTACAGCGTTCTGCGCGCACTTCCGGTCGCCGCTTACCTCGAACGTTAGGCCTCTGATGAATTCGATCACCGGCTCCGTACCGGCTTTGTCATTCGAGAGCGATGCGGCCTGGGCCGCGTGGCTGGCGGCGAATCATGACGCGTCGTCAGGCGTGTGGCTGCGATTGGCGAAGAAGTCCTCGAACGCTTCGTCGGTCTCATATGCGCAAGCGGTTGACGTCGCTCTGTGCTACGGATGGATTGACGGGCAGAAGAAGGGCGATAGCGAACAGCACTGGTTGCAGAGATTCACGCCAAGAACCCGGACGAGCATCTGGTCGAAGATCAACCGTCAGAAGGCACTCGCGTTGATCGCAAGCGGTGAAATGAAGGCTGCGGGGCTCAAGGAGGTCGAGCGCGCAAAGAGCGACGGTCGCTGGAAGGACGCTTACGATTCGGCAAGAAGCGCCACAGTGCCGATCGACCTTCAGGCGGCCTTGAATCTCAATGCCAAGGCGAAAGCCTTCTTCGCTACGTTGAATGGTCAGAATCGATACGCGGTGCTATTCAGAATACAGACTGCCACGAAGGCCGAGACGCGCGCCAAGCGAATTCAGATGTTCGTCGAAATGCTGGAGAAGCATGAAACGCTCCACCCGTGAAGGCCCATCAGTTTCGCTGACCGGCGCGAGGCCTAAGCCCTTCCTTCAGGCGGACTGGCCTTGATGAAAATATGCATCGTCGGAGCCTCTGGAAAGCTCGGAAGGTACATGGTCCAGCACGCGTTGGATCACAGCTACGAGGTGGTTGGCGTGTGCCGCGAGCGGAGCGTTGAGAAGCTCAACGCCTTCAAGGGACGCATCACAATCATTCCTGGAGCGACGAACGACCGCGAGGTCATCAAGCGCGCCGTCGCGGGGTGCGACGGGGTGCTGGTCGTGCTCGCCCCCTGGGGGTCCAGCAGTACGCGTCGGGAACGGCCCAGGCGGTTCTCGACTGCGCGCGTCCGGGGGCACGCCTCGTCTTTTCGTGCGGGTGGCACATCACGCGCGACGGCCAGGACGTGTATTCGTGGAAGCTCAAGGCGATCGTAAGCGTCTTCGGCCCGCTCGCGCGTCTTGCTCGCTTCGCCGAGCTCGACGACCAGGTGGAAGCGTGCCGGCGGGTGTTCACCAGCGACACACGGTGGACCGTCGTGCGCGGGAGCGACCTCGAGGAAGGCCAGAGCCAGGGCCTGCCCGTGTGGAGCCGGCACGTCGGCGACCCCATCCTCGAGAGCAACGTCACGCGCCGCGTGGACTTTGCCCTGTTCATGGTGGAGGCTATCGAGAACGACTCACTCGTCCACGAGGCGCCGGCGATTGTGGGCTGCAAGACGCCATCTGCGCTCGCGCACACTACGGGCGAATGATCTCAAGGACCGGCCCGCGGCTGAACCGGAGCGTTAAGCGCCACTTCAAAGGAATTACCTTGAGCGTACCGCATAGCATCCATACGTCGCGTCTCACGCTGCGCCAATTCGCCGGAGAAGACTGGAGGGCCTTGCACGAGCACTACTCTGACGTTGAGTGCACGAAGTTCACGTTCGGCCGTGCCTTGAGCGAAGGCGAGAGCTGGAGAACGATGGCAAGCATGGTCGGTCATTGGCAACTGCGAGGCTTCGGGCCATACGCAGTCGTTGAGCAGGCGTCAGCTGCAGTCGTCGGGACCGTCGGGCTTTGGTTCCCAAACGACTGGCCCGAACCAGAGATCAAGTGGGCGCTCGTGCGCAAGGCATGGGGCAAGGGGTTCGCAGTCGAGGCGGCACGAGCAGTTCAGCAGGTCGCTCTCGCCCATTTCGGCGCGCCGCCAATCAGCCTTATCGGGGAACACAACCTGGCTTCGATCAAGGTTGCCGAAACTGTCGGCGCTACGCTCGAGAGCCAGATCCTTTTCCGCGGCAATCCGTGTCGTATCTATCGTCACCCGCGAGCGCCGGTCCAGTGACACCTAACCCCCCATCAAGCTGACGTCCTCCAGCCAGTCTTGCCGGCCTACTGCCGCCGCTCATGTCAAACGTTAGACGCCAAGCAATTCAAATGCGAGTCCACGCACATGCCGACCACCGAGACCCTTGAGCGCTTCATCGCCCGCGTCGAGCAGAACGCGCACGCTGAAGCGTGCGACGAGTTCTATACCGCTTCGTCCTCGATGCAAGAGAACCAGTCGGCTCCACGCGTGGGCCGAGAGGCACACGTGGCAAACGAGCGAAAAGTTCTTGCTCGTGCAAACTCTGTGCAGTCTCAGTGCGTGCGCCCGGTGTTCGTCAGCGGCGACAAAGTTGTCATACGCTGGATCTTCCATTTCGAATGGCTCGACGGAACAATTACCCACATGGAAGAGCTTGCGTATCAGCGGTGGGAAGGCGAGCGCATCGCGGAAGAGACGTTCTTCTACGATCCCGCGCAGCAGGTGCCGAAGAAGCCTCAAGCCTAGCCTGCCCGGTGGCTCCGCACCATTCGCTCCAGCCTATGCGCATTCCACCTGGCTTCAGTACCGTGACGCCCTACTTCTTCGTTGACGGCGCGGATCGCTTTATTGAGTTCCTCGTTCAAGGACTCGGGCAGTTGCCGCGGGGGGCGCAAAGACAATGGCGGTAGCCAACATGCCCTACCAGGACAGCCAAGGGGGCGTCAAAGATCCATTCGGAAACCTGTGGTGGCTATCTAAGCGCCTGATCGACGGCCCGTACTGAGCGCCTCCTCCACGTGTCATCGCCTTTCAATCTCGAGGCCTGGATCAAGGCACTGTCCGTTCTGGGTGCCGTTGTTGCATTTGGCTGGGGTGTGTTTCAGTTCATCGCCACACAGAGCGCGCAGACAGAAACTCGCCGCATCGAAGCTACGAAGCCATTCCTGGAGCGACAACTCAAGTTTGCCGAGACTCGCTGGCCGAGTCCTGGGGTGTCAAGCAATGGCGCAACCCGCAGCCCCCTATCGAACGTTGAGCCTCGTGCCGGCCCACACGCGTCAAGAAGGCTCGTGTTTGACACTGCCTGCGGCAGCCCGCTTACCTCAAACAATAGGCGTCTTCGTTCATGCAGAGTGCTATAGCCGCAGTAATGGTGCACGTCACCGACGTGGAGGCTGGCCTCGCCTGGTATCGCCGTGCCTTCACAAACGCGCGCCTCGAAAGCGTTGGAGAGCCGGCTTTCAAACGCTTGAACGTCGGCGAAATTCATATCGAGGTCGTGCCTGCCGACGACAAGGTCCCGAGCGGGCCGGCCGGATCGGTTGTGTACTGGTACGTGGCACATTTCGAACCCGCGTTGTTGCACTTTCAAAGCGTGGGCGCCACGCTGTATCGAGGTCCGATGTCCATCGAGAATGAAGAGCGCATGTGCCAGCTTCGTGATCCATGGGGAAATTGCATTGGCCTTCGCGGTCCTTCGTTCCCCGAAGGGACGTAGTGCGGCATGAGCATTCGAGGCATGCGAGCAGCGGCTCCTAGCCCTTCCATCGACGGGAGGCCCGAAGGGCTGCGCATTTCGGTCAACCGTCATGTCGAACGTCAAGCCCCGTGAGCGGTGACATCCTTGTACGCGAAGCCCATGAAGGGGACACACTTTGCCTTCACGCGCTGGCCACGCAGGTATTCCTCGACACGTACGCAACGCTCGGAATCCGCGAGGCCATTGCGCGTGAAGCGGAGCAGGAATTCTCGGTCGCAGCTTTTCTTGGGCAGCTCGCTGCTCCGACTGTCCGGGTGCTACTCGCCGAGCGCACAGGGCACCTGGTGGCGTTCGCGAGCGTCACCTTGGGCGCAACCCATGGCCTCGTCGCCAAGGGTCCCTCGGCCGAGCTGAGCCGTCTCTATGTTCAGTCGCCCTTCATCCGCCAAGGCGTCGGCTCGCTACTGCTGCGCCACGTCGAAGCCTTGGCGAGCGCTGCTGGTGCATCTACACTTTGGCTCACTGCCTGGGTTGGCAATGCGCGGGCGTTGGCCTTCTACGCCAGCCAGGGCTACGAGGAACTGGGCTCCACCGACCATGAGTTTGAGCATGAGCGCGTCGAGAACCGTCTGTTCGCCAAAGCCTTGGTCGTCGAGACCTGACCACTCAATCGAGCGGACGTCCCCGGCTGGCTTCCCCAGCTTCAGGCCACCGCTCATATCGAACGCCAGGTCCCGGTAGACACCACCAGATCTCTGCACCAGTCATGCACGGAACCATTCGCGCGGCTCTCGTCTACTTCGCTCTCGTGCTCGGTACGGGCTTCGTGCTCGGTGTCGTCCGAGTTCCATTCATCGTTCCGCGCATCGGTGAGCGTTGGGCCGAACTGGCCGAAATGCCTTTCATGGCAGCCGTCATCTTCTTCGCGGCGGGATACCTATTGCGCACAGCACGAGCCGCCATAGGCGAGGCCTAACCGCCCATTGAACGGGCGCCCTCCAGCAGGGAGTTCATTCCACTTGGAGATCGAGATGTCCTCAGAACCGACGTACCGTACTTTTGCGGAGTTCTATCCGTTCTACCTTAGAGAGCACGCCAACAGAACGTCTCGGCGGCTCCACTTCGTCGGCTCAAGCATCGCGATCGCGTTGCTCGTCACCGCAGTCGTCACGCAACTCTGGTGGCTGGTCTTGGTGGCATTGCTCGAGGGTTACGCCTTCGCTTGGGTCGGGCACTTCTTTTTCGAGCACAACAAGCCGGCGACGTTCAAGTACCCTCGGCTGAGCTTCATGGGCGACTGGCGGCTCTGGTGGGAAATCGTGACGGGCAGAATCCCGTTTTGAGCGCGAATTAGTGCTGGTGCGGCCTAACCACTCGGTCAAGCAGACGCACTACAGCGCACTGCGCACGCTTCCGGTCGCCGTTGACCTCGAACGTTAGGCCGCGCAACCGGCGACGCGCACTCTTTCGAGTCCACTCTTATCGTCCACAGGTGCACAACTATGCTCAATCTCTCGTCATTGCTCACCGCGGTTGCCAGTCTGGTCTTCGCCACTGCCGGAGTCGGGGCCGCGCCAACGAACAAGTGTGTTGTGAACGGAGCCGTCACCTATCAGCAGGGGCCCTGCCCGTCTGACGCGGTTCGCAAGCCTCCCACTGTCCAGGAACTCAACGCAGAAGAGAAGAGGCGAGGCGTAGCGGCTGCGACAGCTGCCACTGAGAAGGCCGCTCCCGCGGCTCCTAAAGTGTCGAGCGGCTTCAGTTGCGATGGACGACTGTACTGCTCTCAAATGAAGTCTTGTGCCGAAGCAAAGTACTTCCTCGCCAACTGCCCCGGCGTGAAGATGGACGGAGACAAGAATGGAATCCCCTGCGAGAAGCAATGGTGCAACCGCTAGCACCAATGCGTCTCGCGGCGCAGTGGCCTGGCTTGCGGCGCGGCTCATATCGAACGATAGGCCTGAGCCAGGTGCGAAATGTGGGGCGGCCCTTCCTTAAGACAATGGGCTTGTCGATCTGACCCGTGCTCGTTCGTCGTACGTTTACCGGACAACAAACCTACATTCGAAGGGCAGACCATGCGGTTCATCATCACAGCGCAGGCGAGTGCGGACAGGAAGACGATCGAACAACAGTCAGAGTTCGACGTGGAACTCTTCAAGGCCTACATGCGCTTCAACGAGGAGATGCATCTGGCCGGAATACTTGTAGCCTCCGAGGGCCTCAACCCCGCAACACCAGGAGCCCGCGTCGCGGTAGCCAATGGCAAACGTTACGTCGTGGACGGCCCCTTCGCCGAGTCCAAAGAATTGGTGGGCGGCTTTTACCTCATCGAGGTGAGTTCGCTTGACGAGGCGATTCAATGGGCCCTGCGAGCTCCGTCTGGCTTCGGGACAGACGACATCCTGGAGATTCGCCAACTGACAGGCTCGGGAGATCTGCCACCCGAAATTCTCCGGCTCATCACCGAAGCTGCGCCGACGTGGAGCGCCTCAGCTTGGCAGGCACGCAACGCGAGCTAGTCGCAATCCTTGACCATGAAGACAATGGACGTCACCTTCCGGCGAACTGCTTGCGATGAGCCCGCTGGCATCGGACGAGCGTGGTTTCAAGGGGCAAGCGACCGCGCCAAGGCGAGAGAGGGCGAGCGATCAGAACCTGGCTCGATGACCGCCACAGTCCGCGTCTGCAGCGCAAGCGCTCTTCAGGCCGCAGGCGGCGGTTGCCCTTCGACCTGCGGGACCCCAGGGTCGAAGCATGCCCAGCTCGGCGCACTTGCCGTCCACATCGTCAACGCCGGCCTCGCCACGTCGGGATCATCGAACGTCCCGACTCGTACAAATATCAGGTGCGGTCTTGCCTCGGCTTCGCTGCAGAGTGGCGTACCGCACGTCCGGCAGAATCGCCGTCGCATACGGTTTCCGCTGTCAGAGACACTGAAGAAGTCGGTGGTTTCCCCGACAGTGGAGAAGGCCGAGGTACGGAAGCACGAGTTCACGGTGCCGCTACCTGCACCCAGATACTGGCAGTCGCGGCACCAGCACACGCGAGTCACTACGGGCAACTCCGAGCTCGCCCAGTGAACCGCACCGCAGAGGCATCTACCGGTTATCGTCATCGAGTTCTCCGAGCCGCCAGGAGGAGCCGAATGATCGCAGGCCGCTTCGCAGCCAGCAACTTCGAGCGTTCGGGGCAGCAACGTGCGGCTGACGCCTGACCGCTCCATCGAGCCAGTCACCGGCAAGCCGGCGCTTGCCGCTTAGCGGGACGTTGGACCCCAGAAGCGAGAATCGCCGCACACGAGTCGAAACACAGGAGCGTCCATGCCTCGCGAGGTCATTTTCACGCCGAATGCTGCCACGCCTCCGGCCACGTACAGCCAGGCGGTCAAGGCGGCCGGGCTGGTGTTTGTGTCCGGCACTGCGCCCATCGATCCGAAGACCGGGGCCATCAAGGGCGAAACGATTCAGGAGCAAACGAGTCAGTGCTTGGCGAACATCTCGGCCATCCTGCTCGCTGCGGGAACTTCACTGTCGAAGGTGGTCAGCGCGACGGTCATCCTTGCAGAAGAGGATGACTTCGGTGGCATGAACGAAGAGTGGAGCAAGTGGTTTGCCGCGAGTCCGCCGGCGCGTCAGGGGGCCAAGCTCCCGGTCAAGGTTCCCGGCCTGAAGGTGTCCATCGCTTGCATCGCCGAGGCCTGACCCCTCCCTCGAGCGGAAGCGTCAAAGGGCCCCTTCGCATTGGACGTGCAGACGAAGCGAGCCATCTCATGCGAAGAAGACCGATAGTCGACCACGTCAAAACCGCAGGCCAGGTTGTCGCCGTGGTCCTGCTCGTCGCCTACGTCGTCCTGCTGCTTCACAAGGGTTCTGTCGACATCTCTTCCCTGGCAAAGGCGCATCCGGGCGACGAATTCTGGCTCGCCCTCGGGCGGCACGTCCTCCGCATACTGGGCGGTGGTTGAAACGAGCGGGCATTTGCGAAGGCCGTGTTGCGCGCTCCGAACCGCCGCTCACGTCGCTCGTCCGCCTGCTGCATGCGCCGTAGTGCAAACTGTGGGCAGGTCAATCCAAGAGGAGCTGCACATGCGCTTGTTGCCCAGCGTGGTCTTACGCTTCCTGCCGTTGTTCCTGTGCCTCCCCGCGCACGCGGAGTCCTTGCGCTGCAGTGGCGGCATCGCTGCGGAAGGTGACTCGAAGATTTCGGTTGTCTACAAGTGCGGCCAGCCACTCTTGCAGGACAGCTTCTGTGCCCCGGTCTACTACGGCCCGTCTGGCCAGGCGGTTCCCGAGCCCTTTGCGAGTGCCTTCGTTCCTTGTCAGCAGACCGAAGAGTGGCTCTACGAACGAGGTCCCGGAAATCTTGTCGCTACTGTCCGCTTCCGGTCCGGCAAGGTCTCTTCCGTGACCTACGGCCGTGTGCCGCACTAGAGGAAGCGTTTCCTACCACTTCAAGACGCCACGCCGCTGCGCGTCTCCCAGCGCAACCGTCAGCTCCCGCTCTCACCATGGTCGCTCGCCTCGATCACCTCACCGTCGTGGCACCCAGCCTTCTGGCTGGTGCGGCCTACGTTGAAGCCGCGCTGGGAGTGGCTCCGGGTGCCGGCAGGACGCATCCTGGCATGGGCACTCACAACCTGCTGCTCGCGCTCGGGCCCGAGGTCTACTTGGAGGTCATCTCCGTGGATCCGGACGCAGGCCTCATCGGGCGACCCCGCTGGTTTGGTCTCGACCAGGTCCCGGCCGGCTCGCCTGCCCGTCTCGGCGCCTGGGTCGCCAGCACCGACGACATGACGAAGCCCGCCGTTCCAGAACTCGGAGCGGTTGAGACCATGCGACGTGAGCACCACACCTGGAAGATGACGGTCAGGGCAGACGGCAGCGTGCCTTTGGGGGGCGCGGCACCGCTGCTGATCCAGCGCTCGTCGCGCATCAGTCCGGCTTCTGCCCTTCCGAAAACGGGTATTCATATCCGCAAGCTGCGAATACGGCACCCTTCGCCCTCCGAGATCGAGGCCCTGCTCGAGAAGATCGGCCTTGCGTCTCAGCCTCCCATCATCGTCACCCATGGAGACGAGTGCCGCCTCTGCGCCGAGATCGATACACCGTATGGGCTCAGAGAGCTCGGTGAGAACTGAGCGACCCATCAAGCTGACGTTCAAGAACGAGGGAGCAATGTCACAGTTCGCTTATCGGATCCAACCCACGCGAATCGCCATGCTCACCGACGCCGCGACGGAACGCGAGGCGGACGTGATTGCCCAGCACTTCAAGTACCTGAGCGACCTCACCGCGCAAGGGCAAGTACTCTTCGCGGGACGAACGCTGACGGCGGACGAAGATACATTCGGCCTCGTTGTCGTCGAAGCCGAGTCCGAAGCAGCGGCAAGGCACCTCATGGTCAACGATCCCGCGGTCGCACAGGGCGTCATGCGTGCGACGCTCTGGCCGTTTCGTGTCGCACTCTGGGCCTCGCGCATTCACGCCCCATGTCTCGGAGAGAACGTCAAATAGATGGACAGGCGAGCCCCACCCCAGTCATGAACCCTCACATCACGCTGCTCACGCTCGGGGTCGACGATTTGGAACGCGCTGTTGTCTTCGCACCCGCCTGCTCCGCTCTCGAACCCCGTACCCATGATGCCCTTTGTGTTGAAGCCCAAGCCGTCGCGGTAGAAGTCCTAGCCTAGCGTCGCGAAGCCTGGATTGAACGCGCCTTCCCACAAGTGGCCGTCCGGATCCTGGAAGTATCCAGCGTAGCCGCCGCTGGAGGCACTGCACGCCATCGAAGTGCACGACGATGTCATGGAAACCGTTCAAGCATTGCGCCGAACTGGTTTTCGGTGTCACGTCGCAAGCAACCAGCAGGCCCTGCGCGCGAAGCACATGTCTGAAAATCTGAACTACCGGTCTCTGTTCGACCATGAGTTCTACTCGTGCTCCGTGGGTGGAGCGCCTTCACTCGAGCGTCAGCTGGCCGGCTTCGGTGTGATCGCAACTCGGTGAGCACGGTGATTCAGAAGCCCTCGTCGCCTCTTTCGTCGCCCGTGAGTGACGGCGCCGCGACGCACCACTTCTCGATCGAGCCCCTGGCGATGCATCCCGAAGCCTTGCCGGAGTTGTGCCGGCTGTTCGAAGCCGAGTGGCCGCTTTGGTACGGCCCCGGGGGTCGCGGCAGCGCCGCTGAAGATCTCCGCGCATTTTCCGCATCGGCAGGCTTGCCGTTCGGCGTCGTCGCGCTTCACCAAGGAGAGGTTTGTGGAGTCGCTGTGCTCAAGTCGGAGTCGATCCCCAGCCATCGCCACTTGTCGCCATGGGCAGGCGCTGGCGTGGTCAGGCCCTCCATGCGCGGTCGGGGCATCGGCTCGTTACTCCTGGCCGCCCTGGAAGTACAGGCTCGAACTCAGGGGCACCGCGCCATACACTGCGCCACATTCACGTCGGAGTCGCTCCTGCGGCGCCGCGGCTACCGGTTGCTGGAGCGAGTCATCTGCGAGGGCCAGGATCTTGGCGTCTATCAACGAGACCTCTGAGGAAGATTCGCGAACCGTCGCCTGGCGAGATCAGCATGCGATCGTTCAAGCCGACATTCACGGGGAGGCGGTCCCTCGTGGCTTCTGATCGAGACTTCGTCGAGTACGTGGCGAACCAGGCCGGCCTGGGTGGCGCACTCACGCACAGGAAAATGTTCGGTGAATACGCGCTCTACCTCAATGGAACGGTGTTCGCGTTCATCTGTGACAACCAGCTCTATGTGAAGCCCACGCCCGAAGGCAGAAGCGTCCTCGGTACGGTGGCCGAGCATCCCCCTTATCCGAATGCGAAACCGTACTTCCGGATCGACGGCGAGCTCGACGATCGAGAAATCCTCCAGCGGCTGTTCAGAACCACCGCGCGCGCCCTGCCGGTTCCAAAGCCGAAGGCCCGGTAGAGATCGCCAGAGGGACCACGCCACCATGCGCCAGGACGTCATCATTGCAGCATTGCTGTGCAGTCTTGCCAGTGTCGCACTGGCCCAGGATCGATTCGCCGGCATCATCGACGGCGCCGCCGATTCCACGGTCAATTCCGGCGGATTCGTGGTCAATCAGAAGCGGGTGGCCATTCAGGCAGAGCTCACCAAACGACCGCCAACCTCCGCGGAACTGGGCGTCACGGTACCGCACGGCTCGAAGCTTCGTGCCGAGCAGACCGCCAGGCAGATTGCCCAATACCACCCGGTATGGCGCGTCTACGATTTCTCGGTGGCCATGCCTCGCAGCGCGTTCATCCAGCACTTCGAGAGCCAAGGTCTGCGACTGGATCGATCTGCCAACATCCTCCGGATTCCCGGCGGCGAGGACTTCATAGACGGGCTTGTCGGTGAACAGATTTCAGGCTTCCGCATCTGGCGCAAGCCTTAAGACGTTGACAGTGATGCCGAACTTCTCTCCGAAGCCGACAGTTGGTGCAGGCCGACGCCTGCCGCGTGGCTCGAGTGTCAGGGCCCTCGTGGCGCTCTGGCGCTTCTCACTCGCAGTGACTCTCGCCGTCGCGACGCACGGCGCCTCGGCCGCTGCCTGCGCAGCCGAGGATTACGACACGCACGTAAGCGGCGAACAGCAGTGCTTGCTGATGCGCCGCTTCGGACCCCCCGAGCCCGAGACGATGGTCGTCTGGCTTCATGGCGACGTTTCGTCCGGTGGGCCGGCGAACTATCACTTCGCCGTGGCACAGGAGGCGGCAACCCAGCTCTCTTCGTCGAACGTTCTTTCCGTCGCCCTCGTCCGCCCCGGCTATCCCGACGGAACGGGAGAGTCGTCCTCGGCTTCGCTTCTGAACAGCGGGCGATCGGATCACTACACCCGGGAAAACATTGGCGAAGTCGCCGCCGCGATCGAACGACTGCGGACGCACTTCAAGCCGAAGATCGTCGTGCTTGTCGGCCACTCGGGCGGCGCTGCAACAGCCGCAGTGATCCTGGGTATGAAGCCCCGCCTGGTCGACGTTGCCGTGTTGGTCTCCTGCCCATGCGATCTGCGTGCTTGGCGGGCCGGTCGCCGGGAGTGGAGCCGCAGCGAGGACCCGATCAAATGGGTCACGCAGGTCAGCAAGTCGACGAAGATCGTCGCTCTGACCGGCGCCAGTGATGAAAACACGTCTCCCGAACTGGCTCGAACCTATGTCGAGGCGCTGCGGGCGCGCGGCCTGGAAGCGCGGTTCCAGGCGCTGCCGGGTGAAACCCACAACAGTGCCTTCCGGTCACGCGAGGTCCTGAATGCGGTCCGTCAACTGATGGTTCCGCGGTAAAAGCGCCGCAACCCTCGTTGAAGAGGACAACCCGGGCGTTGCACCCTTTCGCTTTGCCCGTCCATTTCGATCAGGCAGATTCTTCGAACCCCGGTGGCCCCCCTTCGTCCTTTCGCGGAACTTCTCGATTCCCGCGGAGTTGCCATCGCCTTGCGCTCAAATCTTCTACCATCGGCGCGTTTTCTTGGAGGTCATCATGCAGATCGAAGGAGCCTGTCATTGCGGAATGATCGCGTTCACCGCCGAGATCGACGCATCGCGCGTGATGGTCTGCCACTGCTCGGACTGTCAGGTTCTCTCGGGTGCGCCCTTCCGCGCTGTCGTCGCGGCGCCCATCGAGACTTTCGTTCTTCGAGGTCACCCGAAGAGCTACGTCAAGGTCGCGCAAAGCGGCAACCGCCGAGCTCAGGTGTTCTGTCCCGAGTGCGCCACGCCGCTCTTCGCCACGACGCCGGAGAACGCCACGTCGGTCATCATCCGCCTCGGTTGCGTCAAGCAGCGAGCCGAACTCGTCCCTTCGGCCCAAATCTGGCAACACTCGGCCCTGCCGTGGCTGTCGGAGCTGCATCGCATCGGTGGCTCGCCCGAGCAACAGTCGTTCATGCCCGCAGTGCCCCAGGCAAAGCCAGCGCGGGACGCTTGACCTTTCCAGCGTCAGACCTGATGCCGCAGCAGACAACCCCTCGCGCCGAGGCGCCTCTCGTTCGTGCTGCACGTGCAGGGGACGCGGCCGCCGCGCTCGCCTGCGTGGTGGCCTCCTTCGAGCCGTACATCGAGCGAATCGGCAAGCCGCCCGCGCCCATGCTTCTCGACTACCCGGCGCTGATTGCCGAAGGTCAGGTCTGGGTGGCAGCACTGGGCGCGCGCGTGGACGGCGTACTCGTCCAGTACGAGACACCGGATGGGTTCTACATCGACACGGTGGCCACCAGCCCAAGCGCTCGTGGCACGGGGGCGGGTCGGGCGCTGCTCGAGTTCGCCGAGCGAGAAGCACGACGACGCGGCTTCACGTCGATCTACCTGTGCACGAACTCCAGGATGACGGAAAACCAGGTCTTCTATCCAAAGATCGGCTATGTCGAGTACGACCGCAGAACCGCGGCAGGCTACGACCGGATCTTCTATCGGAAGGCCTTGGCGTGAAACTTCGAGGGCAACCTGCGTCGCAACGTGATTTCAAAGATGGACAATTTGCGCAACCAGATTCTCGTGGGCCAGACAAAGGCCGTCCGAGAGTTCCGCCATATCCACGTGTCCGCCACACTTGCCAACCTGGCAATACTGGTCCATCGTTGTGTGGAGCCTCATCGCGGCCGCGATGCCATCGCGTGCGGGTCCCTAGGCACGTCGTCAGGAGCACCCTTGCCTGAATCTCCTTCTCCGGCCGCTCACGCCGCGCTGCTTCTCTCTCACGTCTACGCGTTGTTGAAGCTGCCCAATCCCACCCTGCATTACTTCGCGCAGTCTGAACCGTTCTTCCTGCAGCGGGGGTGCGAGCCGTGGGAGAAGGCTTGTGCCGTTGCGGTCAAGGCCAGCGTCGCGGCCGCAGTGGGTCAGACCGAGGCCCACGCCAGCAGCTATCGGGAGGCCGAGCGGCTCATTGGAGCGCTTCCTGACCCGCAAGACCGGGAGATCCTCCATGCCACGTTGCGCGTCGTTCCTCAGCCCCGCCCGGGAGGCGTGACCTCAACTCGGTGAAGCCCGTGGCGTTCCATTCCTCACCTTGAATCTGGAGACAAGACATGTTCAATCACGTCATGATCGGTTCCAACGACATCGAGAAGTCGAAACGCTTCTATGACGCCGTGCTGGGCGTACTGGGAGCCGGCCAGCCGCTGCGGAACGTTGCCAGTTCCGGCCACACGCGGCTGTTCTACCGGCACGACGGCAGCACCTTCTGCGTCAGCGAACCCATCGACGGGGAGAAGGCCAGCGCCGCCAATGGCGGCACGATCGCATTCAAGTGCGCGTCGGCGGAGAAAGTGCAGGAGTTCCACGATGTCGCCGTTGCACACGGCGGTCAGTCCATCGAAGAAGCGCCGGGTCTGCGCAATGGAACCTTGGGAGCCATGCATCTGGCCTATGTCAGGGATCCGGACGGCAACAAGCTGTGCGCCATCCACCGACCCAAGTAGAGCGGCCCAGCACCCCAGGGGAACTCATGTTCGACCCTGTCAAGTTCGGAGACAGCGACTATGAGAGGGGCAAGGCATTCTTCCTCAAGGCGCTCGAACCGCTCGGCGTCTCTGTAGCTTCCGAGGGCACGACACCATGCCGAAGCCGCTCCACATCGGAATCGTTGCGTGCTCAGCCGAAGGTGCAGCACTCTGCTACCGGACCCTCTGCGCCGAGGGTGCGACGCTGCTCGGACCGCATGCGCATCCGGAGGTGTCGCTGCACGGGGCCTCTCTGGCGGACTACGTTCGATGTCTCCAGGCCGACGATCTTCAGGGCGTCGCGAACCTCATGCTCGCTTCGGCCCACAAACTCGCAGCGGCGGGCGCGGCCTTCCTCATCTGCCCGGACAACACGATTCATCAGGCCCTCGGGCGTGTCATGCCGGCTTCTCCACGACCGTGGCTTCACATTGCCGAAGTCGTCGCCGCCGAAGCTGTCGCGCGCGGCTATCGGCGACTCGGCCTCACAGGCACACGATGGCTGTTGTCGAGCGAGGTCTACCCGGAAAGGCTTGCCGCCCGCGGACTCGAATGCATTCGCCCGAGTGACCTCGAGTGTGGCGAGATGAGTCGACTCATCATGGACGAACTCGTCTACGGCATCGTCCGGCCCGAGACCGTGGGCTACTTCCAGGGCGTCATCCAGAACCTGAAGCGCCGTGAATGCGACGCCGTGATTCTGGGCTGCACCGAGATTCCGCTGATCGTCGCCGACGCAAACTCCGCGCTCCCTACGCTCGACTCCACGCGCCTGCTGGCCCGGGCCGCCTTGCGAAGGGCGGTCGAGGGCACGCGGTGAGGAGCCCATCTCGGGCGAAGGACAGCCTCACCGGGCTTACCGCGAACAAGGAAGCTGAGAATGCAGGACTCCGTCTACTGGTTTCCCGCCAAGCGCTACGGCTGGGGGTGGGGCCTGCCTGTTGTCTGGCAGGGCTGGCTTGTGCTTTCCGGATTCTTCGCGCTTCTCGCCCTGGGTGCTGTCGTGCTGATTCCACGGCACGGCGAGCTGGCCTTCCTCGGCTACTCGTTCGCCCTCACCCTTCTCCTGGTCGGCATCTGCGTCCTCAAGGGTGAGCCGCCGACCCGGCGCTCTGGCAAAGAGCCCCTGCGCTAGGCGTCACGAGTTCGGCGTGGCCGCCCTTGCGCCGCCTTTGCGTCGCAGCTCGCTGGCCGTCCAGGTCCAACCGGCTGAAAGCCCGTGTCGGCTAGCATTGTCGCGTTGCGTGAAAGGAGCCTCTCGTGAAGCCTGTCGCATTCGCCGCCGCCGTCCTGACCGTGTGGTTCTTCTCCGGATGCGCCAGCACGCAGGAGGCTGCCAACGTCAAGGGGTCGACCTACGAAGAACCGGTGGTCCGCACCGGCACGAACATTCCGGCGCGCGGCAAGGCAGCGATGACGGAGGAAGAGAAGGCGAGCCGCGCCGAGGAAGCGCAGAAGGCATTGGAGAAATTGCGATCGACCGCCCCCGGCAACCCCCTGAAATGAATGCGACGCGTCGTCGGCCGTCAGGACTGCGCTTCCCTCATCCCGGAGTGGCGAGCGCTGCAATCCAATGAACGGGCCGGCGCCGCATTGCGGTGAACTTTCGACTGGCAGAGCCCGGCGAAGTCGCAGACATCCCGGTCGACCACTTCGAAGGACTGGTGTCCTTCCAGGATCTCCCGCGAGATGGCAAGTGCGGCAAAGACTACTGGTTCTGAGCGCAGGCGAGGCGAAGAACTGCCCGGGCGCCAAGAGGGACGGGAACAACGATGCCATCCCACGCACAGAGTAGTGGTGCAAGCCGTAGCCAGGCTGGGGACAGTCCGGCAGGCCGCTCGAGAGATGTCGATGGCGCAAGAAGTTGACAAGCCTCAGGTGCAGGTCTCGCCCCTGCCCGCCGGCGCGCTGCTCCGTAGATATGTGGGTTCCGGCGCGCACACGGACTGCTACTCGGTCGACTGCACCCGACCCACCCTTCTGAGCGACTTCGTCGAGGCTTTCTACACCACTCGGCTGTTCAAGCTGGAGCGGCGCCTCCTTTCGCTGACTCCCGGCCTCGCTTCGACCGATGACGAAGTCCGGGAATTGGCGCTGGGGAAAAGGGAACGTTTCGCCGCCTGGACCGTAGAAGCCAGGGAGCCGAGGCAGCTCCTGCTGGCGGCCGGACGCACCCGGTCGTGGCTCATGGTCGGATCGCGGACTGCCGATGGCAGCGCCGGAGACGTCCTGTTCTTCGGTTCTGCCGTCGTGCCCCGTGGTGCCGGCGGCCTCGGCTGGCAGTTCACTGCGTTGCTCGGCTTTCACAAGCTGTACTCGCGGCTCTTGCTCGACGCGGCATCGCACCGACTGGCGCTCACAGTCCCGACGTAAGCGCCATGGATGCACGGGTTCGTCTCGCTACGTCGGAGGACCTGCGGTCGCTGGTGGCGCTTTACGAGCAGCTGCATCCGGACGATGAGCGCGCTATCGGTCGTGCGGTTTCTCGCACACGGAGAAGGTCGCATCAGTGGTGCGGCCGAACGGACCGGCGGCGCCTGACCTCGCAGCGGGGCCGACGGGGTCGGGCGAGAATCGTCACGACCACACCGCGCCGTTCGCGGCCTGAGAGGAGTCCCGTGCGCCAGACCGCAACAACCCTCGTTCTTGCACTCCTCGGCGGCTGCGCCATGGCGCCGCCCGTATCGGATCCAGCCTCCGACGCACCCGAGCGACGCGTCACGGCACCCGAACAGGTGCGCAAGTACCCGACCTACCGCGAAGCGCTGGACGCGTGGCGTCGACCTGAAGACGTGAATGCCTGGATCGGCGCGGCTTTCGAGTACGAGGCCAAACGCGTGAAAGGCGACACCTCGGCCGTCATGGGCCTCGGCGCGTGATGGGAGATGACGATGAAGACTCGGGAACAAGACCCTCTGACCGAATCGCTCCGGACGCGATTCACGATGAACATGCTCCGACACGCGGGGCTTTCGTGGGAGAAGGTGCTGGCGAGGCTGGCCGCACGTCCCACCGCCCTGTCGGTGCTCGGCGCCATGGAGGCCTCGGGCGGTGAACCGGACGTGGTCGGTGTAGACGATGCCTCGGGTGAGCACCTCTTCGTCGACTGCTCGGCGGAGAGTCCCTCAGGGCGCCGAAGCCTTTGCTACGACCGCGAGGCCCTTGACGCTCGCAAAGAGAACAAGCCCGGCGGGAGCGCCCTGGACATGGCCCGGGCCATGGGTATCGAGTTGCTCTCGGAAGAGCAGTATCGGGCGCTGCAGCGGCTCGGCGAGTTCGACTCGAAGACGTCGAGCTGGATACAGACGCCCCACGAGGTGCGTGCGCTCGGAGGATCGCTCTTTTGCGATCGGCGCTATGGCAAGGTGTTCGTCTATCACAACGGGGCGCAGTCCTATTACGCGGCGCGAGGGTTCCGCGGGTTGCATCGGGTCTGAGCCGTCTTGCCGAACACGGTACATTCTTGTCAGCGTGCGGCCTCGCATCTCGCGATCGTCCGTTCTGCTCGAACGTAACGCACTCGAATCGAAGGTCGTCATGCGACATGCCTGTTTTCTCGCTGCCGGATTGATCTTCGCCTCCCAGGGCACCTTCGCGCTCGAAGACGCCACCACGGCATTCGATGGGCGCTGGGAGGTCACGCTCACTTGTCCGCCTCATCACGAAGACGACGATGCGAAGGGCTACGTGCACCGCTTTCCTGCGGAAATCAGGAATGGAATGCTGCGCGGGGTTCACGGCACCGAAGGTCAGCCGAGCTGGCATCTCCTTGCGGGAAAGATTTCGTCCGATGGCGATGCGGAGCTCACCCTCCAAGGCATCGTCAACAACCCCAGCTACGCCGTCAACAATGCTCACCGAGGCAAGCCCTACAGCTACCGCGTACGCGCGACTTTCGAGGGCTCCGGGGGGTCAGGACAGCGGATCGGCAAGCGCAAGTGCAGCTTCCGCTTCGATCGAACCTAGCGACGCCAGAATGGCTGCGATCGAAGACCTCATCGAACGGCTGATCGACTCGTACAGAGTCGCCGTGTACGCCAAGGATGTCGACGCTTTCATGAAGCTGTACAGCCCCACGGTCCGGGTGTTCGACGCCTGGGGCGTGTGGCTCTACGACGATGCCGAAAGCTGGCAGCGAGCTGTCGAGGGCTGGTTCGCTTCGCTGGGCGCGGAGAGGGTGAAGGTCGTATTCGACGATGTGCTCAAGGCAGGTACCGCGGACCTCGCGACCGTCAGTGCCGTCGTCACGTATGGAGCAGTGTCCGCGCAAGGCGAGCCGTTGCGCTCGATGCAGAATCGCCTCGGCTGGACCTTGCGCACCAGCGGGCATGTTCTGCGGATCGTTCACGAGCACACGTCGGCGCCCATCGGTTTCGAGGACATGAAGGCCATCCTTCGGCGAGAGCCCGGCGCATGAGTCTTCCGCGCCGGGCACCGCGGGCTCCACGGCGAGCAGGCCGTCGTCGGAGCTCCACTCCATGTCGGAACCCCTCATGACCCTTTCCACCGTCGCCATTTGGCACGAGCTCGTACGCGCGCGAAACGCCGACGGCCTCGACGCGCTCCTCGCCGACAACGTGGTGTTCCACTCCCCCGTCGTGCACACACCGCAGGTCGGCAGGCCGATAGCGATTCAATACCTCTCTGCCGCCTTCCACGTCTTCTTCAACGAGTCGTTCCGGTACGTCCGCGAACTCACGGGTCCGCACGATGCGGTGCTGGAGTTTCAAGTCGAGATCGACGGCATCAGCGTCAACGGAGTCGACATGCTGAAGTGGGACGAGGCGGGCCGGATCGTCGAGTTCAAGGTACTGCTGCGCCCACTCAAGGCGGTGAACCTGGTCCACCAGAAGATGGCCGCCATGCTTCAGCAGAACCACTAGGACCCGTCCCATCACCCTCGCAGCTTCATCATGGCTCGAAACGTCGAGATCAAGGCCCGCATCGATAGCGTCGAGGTCCTGCTGCCGACGGTCGCTGCGCTGGCGAGCCGAGGCCCCGTCGAGATCGCGCAGCAGGACACCTTCTTTCGGTGCGAAACGGGTCGCCTGAAGCTTCGTGACTTCCTCGACGGTACCGGCGAACTCATCTTCTACCGGCGCGCGGACCAGCCCGGGCCGAAGGAGTCCTTCTACCTGCGCTCCACCTCCTCGACGCCCGAGACGCTCCGGCAATCCCTGTCGCTCGCGTATGGCGAGGTGGGCGTCGTCTGCAAGCAGCGCACGCTGTTCCTGATCGGACGAACCCGGGTGCATCTGGACAGGGTGCAAGGCCTGGGACACTTCCTCGAACTCGAGGTCGTCCTGGGTGAGAGCGAGTCCCTGGAGGCGGGCACCACCGAAGCGCACGAACTCATGTCGAAGCTCGGCGTCGAGCCGCGCCAGCTGGTCGAAGGAGCCTATGTCGATCTTCTCGTCCGGAGTCGTGAAGCAAACCGATCCACGCAATTCGCCGCATGAATACCACTCCCGCTCACATCCGGCGGCTCTCGCCCTCGCTGCTTCCGGACCTGCTCAGCTACTTCGAGGGACCGGCGTTCGCCGACAACCCGAAGTGGCGCTCCTGCTACTGCCAGTTCCTGTACGTCGACCATCGCCAGGTGACCTGGATGCGTCGCACCGCCGAAGAGAATCGCGCCGAGGCGTGTGCCAGAACCTGCGCCGGCACGATGCAGGGCTACCTCGCATATCGTGACGGCGAAGTGGTCGGTTGGTGCAACGCGGCGCCTCGAACGATGATGGACGGGTTCGCGGACGAACCCGATCCGGATGCCGAACGGATGGGGCAGATCACGTGCTTCGTCGTCGCCCGGGAACACCGAAGAACGGGCGTTGCCAAAGCGCTTCTTGAAGCCGCCTGCGCAGGGCTGAAGGAGCAGGGTCTCGCAATGGCCGAGGGGATGCCGAAGCCCGACGTCACCGACGACGCCGAGAGCCACTACGGCCCGCTGAGCCTGTTCATCGCGGCTGGCTTCGTCGTCCACCGGCAAGGCGAGCACGGCAGCGTGCATGTGCGAAAGGCACTGACCTGACCACCTGGAATGCAGGGCGGAGCAGGCCCCCGACTGCAGATTGGGAAACATGCAAATCGACCGACTCGATCACTTGGTTCTCACGGTTGCCGACATCGCGGTGACCTGCGACTTCTACTCACGAGTCCTGGGCATGGAGGTCGTGACGTTCCGGGGCAACCGGAAGGCACTGACTTTCGGAGCACAGAAGATCAATCTCCACGAGGTGGGGAAAGAGTTCGAACCCAAGGCAGCGCTCCCCACGCCAGGCTCCGCCGATCTTTGCCTGATCTCGAAAGAGCCGCTCCCGACGGTCATGGACCACCTGCACGAATGCCAGGTGCCCATACTCGAGGGGCCTGTCTCTCGCACCGGTGCCACCGGTCCGATCCTGTCGGTCTACTTCCGCGACCCGGACTCGAACCTCATCGAGGTGTCGACGTATGTCGACACCTGAGCTTCGCCCCGGTCCGCAGCGTCGGGCTCCTCGGCTGCGGCCGACCCGGTTGCCGGGCTCGACGCTGCCGAGTGGAACGGGTTCGCGGTGGGACGTGTCCGAAAGCGGCTGACTGGAGGCGAGGTCCGCGGTGCAGAATGCGCCTCCACCACCAGTTCGGAGAGGCTCATGGCATCGATCCATCGCACCATCGCGATTCGCCGGCGCCCGGCGGATGTGTGGGACGCCTTGCGCGACGTCGGCGCACTCCACACCCGCCTGGTCAAGGGCTTCGTCACGGAGTGCACCCTGCAGGAGGATGTTCGCAGCGTGAAGTTCGCCAACGGTCTGACGGCGCGGGAGATCATCATCGACATCGACGACCAGAAACGACGGGTCGTATGGTCGGCTGTTGGCGGCAGGCTCACCCATCACAACGCGTCTGCCCAGGTCGTCGCGACGGCGGATTCCACGTGCGACGTGATCTGGATCGCGGATCTGCTTCCGAACGAGTTGGCTCCGGCCATCGCGACAATGATCGAGCAGGGTCTCGTGGCCATGCGACGAACGCTGGAGTCGGATATCGAGGCGCCGTACTGACGCACGCAGAGCACACACCATGTCGCAAGATCATGTGGTTCGCCCGCTCCGTCGTGAGGACTACCCTCACTGGCGGCCGCTGTGGGACGGGTACAACGCGTTCTACGGCCGCTCCGGGCCCACGTCGCTTCCCGAGGAGATCACGAGCGCCACCTGGGAACGGTTCTTCGATCCGGCTGAACCCGTCCATGCCTTCGTCGCCGAGGGTGAAGGAAGGATCGTCGGACTGGTCCACTTCCTGTATCACCGGAGCACGACGCGCCTGCGCGATGTCTGCTACCTGCAAGACCTCTTCACGATTCCGGAGCTTCGCGGCAAAGGCATCGGCCGCCGACTGATCGATGCCGTCCATGCCGCCGCCCACGACGCCGGCAGTTCCCGCGTCTACTGGACGACGCAAACTTCGAACGCCCCGGGGAGGGCTCTCTACGACAAGGTCGCGAAGCATCTAGGATTCATCGTTTATTCACAGGAACTGTGACGGTCGAAGGTCGGAGCCTGGATCGATCTGACTGCGCGCACCTCCCGTCATGAGCTTTGCCCGACACGCGTTCGAGTCAGCGCAAACGGACCAGACCCTCGCCGAAGGACTGAGAGAGTACTTCGAGGCCAATCCCCTGCTCAAGCGTGGCACGGACCTGCAGTCTTCCGAGGCATGCGCGTTCTTCCGCTCGCACGACACCGTCCACGTCGTGTTCGGTTGCGGGACCTCGATGCCCGACGAGGCCATCGTCAAGATCGCGAGCCTCTTCGGAACCACCGGCGGCATGAGCGTCCTGCGCGGATACCTGCACCACGAGACGCTCGACATCTATCGCCGGCTACCCCTGGCCAGCACGGCGTTGGCGCTGCTGCTGGCGCCCTACCTGATCGTTCGAACCCTCTGGCGCTGCGCTCGCCAGTCGAGCCGCTGGCCCTGGGAGAAACACGAACATTTTCTCGACGTCCCGTTGCGCGAGATTCGTTCGCGATTCGGCATCCGGGTCGCCCATGCCCGCAGTGGGGGAGGAAGGCGGGAGCCCTAGAATTCGCGCAACGGCCGACGAGCGCGACGCCGTCCTTGCACTGCGAGCACATTCCAGCAATTCGGCTCGCGCTGCACAGACATTGCGGGTCGCGCGGCGATGCGTCCCGTCACAAGGGGAGAGCCCGACATGCCGACTGCTGCCACCCACATCACGATCGAGTTCCTCCAGGCGTTTGCAGACGCATGGAACCGCCACGACCTCGACGCTCTCATGTCGCTCATGGCCGAGGATTGCGCGTTCGAGGCGTCCGCCGGTCCCGATGTCTGCGGGCAGCGAGCGCAAGGGCGGGAGGCCGTGCGCACCGCCTACGCCGAAGTCTGGGCGACGTTCCCCGATGCGCGATGGGGTAACGCGCGGCATTTCGTGTGCGGGGATCGCGGCGTGTCCGAGTGGACATTCACCGGCACGCGGCATGATGGAACGACGATCGAGGTGCATGGATGCGATCTCTTCCACTTTCGGGATGGCAAGATCGCATTGAAGAATTCCTACCGCAAGAATCGCCTTGCACCCGTCCGCACCTAGGGATGGCCACGGAGAAGGAACACCCATCGTCCCGTTCTTTCGCCACGCCGCTGCAGCCCTGAATCCAGCAAGCCCGACATGAGCTCTCGACTGCCGATGCCCAAGTCCCGCCAGGCGCTCGGGCTGGTCGCATGGCTGGTGGCGTCGTATGCGGCAGCGGCCATCGGTGGTTTCGCCTCCGCGAGCGCGGGCTCCTTCTACGCGGAACTGGCCCGCCCGACCTGGGCTCCACCGGGCTGGCTGTTCGGCCCGGTCTGGTCGGTCCTGTACGCGTTGATGGGCGTCTCCGCCTGGCTGGTGTGGCGCGCCCGCGGTTTCACCGGCGCCCGGAATGCGCTGCTGCTGTTCGCGGCCCAGCTGGCCGCCAATGCCCTGTGGACCTGGCTCTTCTTTGTCTGGCGCCAGGGAGCCCTGGCCATGGCGGAGATCGTGCTGCTGTGGGTCCTCATCATGATGACGATCGTCCTGTTCAGGGGGGTGAGCAGACTGGCGGCTGCGTTGCTGCTGCCGTATCTCGCCTGGGTTTCGTTCGC
The DNA here is from genome assembly GCA_038318385.1 of Burkholderiales bacterium. Lineage (GTDB taxonomy): Bacteria > Pseudomonadota > Gammaproteobacteria > Burkholderiales > Burkholderiaceae_C > Schlegelella_A. The sequence goes on from JBBQCD010000028.1 coordinate 25,026, forward strand.
TTCGGCGCTCACGCTCGCCATGTGGCGGCTCAATCCGGCGCTGCTGGGATGAAAACCGGTCATCGGCCGGCACGGGGAGTCGCACCCGGATTCGCTCCTGCACGGTGATGGCACTCGCCCCGCCACTGATCAACTTCGCCTACGGCACGAACATGCTGGCCCGTCGCCTCGAGCAGCGCGTGCCCGGTGCGCGCCGCCTGGGTCGGGCTGTCCTGCGCGGCCATCAGTTGCGCTGGCACAAGCTCGGCAACGACGGCTCCGGAAAATGCGACGTCGTCCCGACGGCCCACGACGAAGGCCTCATTCATGGCGTGCTCTATGAGATCGCCGCGGCCGACAAGGCGGCGCTCGACCGGGCCGAAGGGCTCGGCGCGGGCTACGACGAGAAGCTCGTCGCGGTCGAATCGGAAGAAGGTCGACTGCAGGCGCACCTCTACTTCGCGACCCGGATCGATCCCACGTGCCTTCCGTTCACCTGGTACAAGGCGCTCGTGGTAGCCGGTGCGCTTGAAAACGCCCTGCCGCCGTCCTACATCGACGGCCTGGAGGCGACCCCCGCCGTCGAAGACGCAGACGCCGCCAGGCACGGTCTTCATCTGGCGCTTGCGGCGGGGCTCTAGCGCCGCCGCCAAGCCGTCCCGCCCCAACCCACACCCTCATGGCCTACGACGAACATCTCGCAGCGCGCATCCGCGCGGCCCTGTCGGGAGAGCCCGGCATCACCGAGAAGAAAATGTTCGGCGGGATCGCGTTCCTGCGCAACGGACTCATGTTCGTCGGCGTTTCCGACGAGTCCCTGATGGCCCGCGTGGGCGCGGCGGATCACGCCGAGTCGCTGGCGCGCAAGGGCACACGGCCCATGGACTTCACCGGCAGGCCGATGACCGGGTACGTCTTCGTCGACCCCGCGGGAACTAGGAACGCAGCAGACCTGCGGTCCTGGCTCGACCGCTGCGCAGCCTTCGTCTCGACCCTGCCCTCGAAGGAGCAACCGCGGCCTCCGTCGCCGGCTTCCGGGCGTCGCCGAACTCCCTGACGCTCCCGACCCCATGCGCCGCCTCCCACCACTCCCCTGCCGCGTGCGACGTACCCCTGCCGGTGCCGCCTGCCTTGCCTTCAGGGCGGTGGCGGTGATGCTCCTGACAAAGCAGGGGGCCTGCAACGAACGGCCTTCCGAGCCTGGGCCGGTCGCCGCGTCGCGACCGGCCGCCCCGGCGGTGCGTCCCGGGACCGACGCATGGCTCGGAACATGGACCGGGCCGGAAGGCACCTTCCTGCGCATCGAGCGCCAGCAGGACGGCTACACGATCACGATCAGGAATCTGGACGGGCCCCGCACCTTCCAGGGCCTGGGTCAAGGCGATCACGTCGCCTTCGAGCGCGACGGCGCGCGCGAGTCGATCCGCGCGGGCAACGGCGTGCAGACCGGGATGAAATGGCTCGCGGACAAGACCGACTGCCTTGTCGTCAAACCCGGCGAGGGATACTGTCGCGACTGACGGGCTAGGTCAGGGAAACTGCCGCATGGTCGTTCGCGTGGTCAGGCTGGGAACGCCCAGAACGAAGGACGAGGGTTTGCGCATCGGCACCGTCCGGCGGCCGCCGCGAGGGGTGCCCCGGTCCGAGTTCGCCAGCCGGGACTGGTACGACGTCTGGTTCCCGAACCTGGCGCCCAGCCTCGAGACCATGAAGCTCGGGCTGCACGCCACCACGCCGGCCGAGTGGACCGCATTCGTCCGCAGGTACCGCCGTGAAATGGCAACGACCGAGAACCGCCATGCCATCGCACTGCTCGCGGCACTGTCCCGGCAGGCCGACTTCTCCGTGGGCTGCTACTGCGAAAACGAGCAGCGCTGCCACCGGTCGGTGCTGCGCGACCTGCTCGCTGCGGACGGGGCGGAGTTCGCCCCGACAGGGTAGCTGCGGCAAACGGCAGAGTGCCGCGTGACCCGGAAGCAGTCTCCGGCATGTCGATCTGACCCAGGGCGGATCGTCGTACATTGAGAGGGTCGTCCTCTGCCAGCTGCAGCCCCCATGTCGAACCACACCGTACGCCTTCACCGCGTCCTGCGCGCCGCTCCGCAACGCATCTACCGCGCCTTTCTCGAAGCCGAGGCGATGGCCAAATGGCTTCCACCCTACGGATTCACCTGCAAGGTCCATCACATGGACGCCAAGATCGGCGGGACCTTCAGGATGTCGTTCACGAACTTCTCGACCGGACACGGCCATTCCTTCGGCGGCGAGTACCGCGAACTGGTGCCGAACGAACGAATCCGCTACTCCGACAAGTTCGAGGACCCCAACCTGTCCGGCGAGATGGAAACCACCGTGCGGCTGTCGCCGGTTTCCTGCGGGACCGAAGTGAGCATCGCGCAGACCGGGATTCCCCCGATGATTCCCCTCGAGATGTGCTATCTCGGCTGGCAGGAATCGCTGACCCAGCTGGCCCAGCTGGTGGAACCCGTCATCCCTGACTGATGCGGCCGACGTCCTTGCCGGTGACGTTCATCGCAAGACCCGCATCATGCCGATGAGCCAATCCGCGCTCGCCCTCACCGGCTTCATCGCCTGGACGCTTCTGCTGCTGATCGTGATGGAAGTGGTCCGCGCGTACCTCGTGATGGTCGGACGGGTTCGCTCGAACGAGATCCCGCCGGACAACGCCAACCTCGCCCCGTTCATGCAGAGGCTGGCGCGGGCGCATGCGAATTGCGTCGAGAGCCTGCCGGTGTTCGGAGGGGTTCTGCTGGTTGCGATGGTCACGGGCCGCACGGAGCTCACCGACACGCTGGCCCCCTGGCTGCTGGTCGCCCGGGTGATCCAGTCTGCCATCCACGTGGCCTCCCTCAGCGTCGTCGCCGTCAATCTGCGCTTCACCGCGTTCGCGGCCCAAGTGGCGATCGCTGTCTTCTGGACCGCGTCGCTGCTGATGCACTGACAGCGTCTGTTCGCAGGAGGCGACCGGTGTCGGCCTCCATCCGAGCATCGTCCCGCGTCGGTAGCTCAGCCAACGGCAGCGCCGCTCGGTGACTCAATGCTCGACGAGTCCCAGATCGATCAGGCACCGCGCAGTGTCGACGATGCTCTCCTCCACCGGCCGCGTCTTCCAGCCGAGCACGGCGAGGGCGTGTGACGCGTCCTGGTGACGGACGGAACCGAGCTCGCCGACGACGGCACGCGCCAGCGGGTTGAATCGCGCGGCCAGACGCACCAGCCAGTCCGGAACGTTGCGCGTCGTGACCTTGCGGGCTTCGGGTCCGAGGCGCACCCGCAGGATGTCGGCGATCTCGCGCAGCTTGAGGAACGGCCCGGAGGCGATGAAGCGCTCGCCCTCCATGCCGGGCGCCTTCAGCGCGCGCACGTGCAGGTCGGCGACGTCGCGCGCATCGACGATGCCGAAGCCGATGTCGGGGCACGCGCCCATCGAACCGTCGAGGAGCTTCCTGACGACGACGACGGAAGCCGAGTAGTCGCGACTCCACACCGGACCGAGCACCACCGACGGATTGATGCTGCAGAACTCCAGGCCATCGCCCTCCCGCGCGACCCAATCACGGGCCGCGCGCTCGGCGATGGTCTTGGACTGGATGTAGGCGGTTATGCCCGGTCGGTCCGGATCGGTCCAGTCGGCCTCGGTGAAGGTGTGGACGCCGCGGCCGCGACCATAGGACACCGCGGCCACCGAAGACGTCATGACGAAGCGCCGCACCCCGGCCTTGCGCGCCGCGCGCAGGGCCCGCAGGGCACCGTCGCGGGCCGGAACGATGAGCTCGTCCGGATGGCGGACGATGCGCGAAGGCAGTGGCGAGGCGACGTGCGCGACGTGGCTGCAGCCCGCCATCGCCTCGTCCCAGCCGTCGTCGCGCATCAGGTCGGCGGCGAAGAAGCGGAGCCGGGCGTTGTCCACGGCGAGAATCTTGCGCACCTGCGCTTCGCGCGTCAGGTCGCGCACGGTGGTGTTCACCGTCCAGCCTTCCGCGACGAGCTGACGGATCAGGAAGCCGGCGATGTAGCCGCTGCCCCCGGAGACGAGCACCTGGTCAGTCACGGGATTGCTCCGCATGGCAAGCGGCCCTGCGCCGACGGTCGAACGCTCATCGTCATCGCAGTCCCCGGTGGATGCCAAAGACCGACAATGTAGCCGTCCCTGCCTAGCCTGCGCCGGTGGCGCGGCAATCGGCTCCACTCCCGACCTCGCGTTGACCGCCCATGAACATCGACCTGTTCCTCTATGGCGTCCACCTGCTGTTCTGGGCGGCGTTCGGCGCAACCCGTCTGAGCACGCGCTCGACCCTGGCCGGCAACGCCGGGCCCGCCCAGCCACAGACCACCGCGGCGCAGACCTCGCCGTGGTCACGGGGCGTGCTGGGCGTCCACTTTCTCGCCTTCGCCGTCCTCTACTTCGGGATCGGCAGTGCCGTCTTCGGCCACCAGGTTCCGGCGCTCTTCGTCGGTCAGCGCATTGCCGGCACGCTCGTGATCGCGGTCGGCGCCGGGTTGGCGTGCTGGGCGCTGCGCCACTTCGCCTCGTGGCGGCTGCGCGCATCGCTGGAGCCCGGGCACCGCCTGGCCACCGGCGGGCCCTTCCGCCATCTTCGCCACCCGATCTACATGGGACTCAACCTGCTCGCGCTGGGCAGCGCGATCTGGGCCCCGACCGAAATCCTCTGGGCGGCCACGGCGCTGATGTTCATCGGCAGCGACCTCCGAGGGCGGGTCGAGGAAAAATTGCTGGCGAGCGCCTTCGGCGCCACCTACACCGACTACTGCCGGCGCACGCGCCGCTTCCTGCCGTGGATCTACTAAGGCGGGCAGAATCACCTTCACGCCGCCAGACTCGAGCGGCGGAGGCCAGAGAAGCAGACCGGCGAGCCCGTCGTCGCAACGCAGTCCAGCGGAAGGTTACTCTGCACACGGAGAAGCGGCATGTCCCTACAGGCTCCGATCACCCCCGCCAACCCGAGCGTCGACGAGATGGAGGCGCGCGTCGCGCGTTTCGCTTCGCTGCGTCCGACGAACGACTATGCCGACGCAGCGATTCCCGGCTGCGAGCGCACCACCTACCGTGTGATCGGCGACCCGGCGCACGCCCCACTGGCCGCAGGCGACTTCCATCTCAACATCGTTCACTGCGATGCGGGCAAGGCGGCTCCGCTTCACAACCACCTCACGCAGGAAGTGTTCATCGCCCTCAGCGGCAGCTGGGAAGTCTTCTGGGGGCCGGAAGGTGCACGCAGCACACGACTGGAGCGCTGGGACACGATCAGCATCCCGCCCGGCGTCTCGCGCGGCTTCCGCAATGTCGGCGACGGGGCGGCGCATCTGCTCGGCATCGCAGGGGGTCACGACCCCGGACAGATCAACTGGCCCGACGGCGTCCGCGACGCCGCCAGGGCGGTGGGCATCGAGCTGCCCAGCGCATGAGCGGTCGACATCTGCCGCTCCGGGCGTCGGGCTCCAGCCGGTCCCTGCCGTGATGTCGATCGTGGTCCCGCTCGATCACGCCGACTGGGGCACGGCGCGCCGGCTCCAGGCGCTATTCGAAACCGCCCGCGGCCAGGAAGCGGCGTTGCTTGCCAACGCGGCCGGCATGCCAGCGCCTCGCACCGCCGAGCAGGTCCGCGACGCGACCGCGTTCTACCTCGGCATCGAGGTCGACGAAGAGCTCGCCGGCGCCATCGGGATCGGCCCCGACGACGAGCCCGGTCAGATCACGATCGAGGCGCTGGCCGTACGGCCCGCCGACCAGCACCGTGGCCTGGGGCGCGCCCTGCTCGTGGAGGCCCTGCGCCGCGGCGAAGGCTTCGTGTTCTCGGTGTCGACGACGGCGACGAACCTCCCCGCTCTGGCGCTGTACCGCGCGTTGGGCTTCCGTCCGTACCGACGCGGCAGCCTCGACGGCGTTCCCGACACCATGATCAAGCTGCGGCGCGAGCGCACCCTCCCCGCCTCCGAGCCCCGGGATCAGCCCGTTGCCGCGGATGATCTCTGAGTCCCCGGTCGCCACGCGGACGCTCGCCGTGGCCCTCTGCGGGGGTTTGCTCGCATTCGCCTTCGTCGCCGCGCCGGCGTCGTGCGCCTGGGGCTGGACGGCCTATGTGTGGACGGGTCTCGCCATCGCCGCCGCCCTGCTCGCGCTGCCGTTGCTGCTGCGTCCCGGGCTGCCTCCCGGCAGACGGGTGCTGCTTGCCCTGGCGTTCGGCACGATCGGCGCCGGCGTCTGGGTCGGCGGGATCTTCGCCGCGAACTTCCGCATCGTCTGCAGCCTCATCTAGCATGAACGGGATTCGTGGATCGCAATGCCTGGCGGCCGTCACGCGGCTGGGATGCATCGCTGCGCGGTGGATCCCCGGTGCCTTCCGTTCGCTATTGCTGGGAGCGGTGCTCACCTCCCCGGCCGCGGCGCGCGCAGCGGTCGGACTCACCGAATTGCCGGCGAAGCTCGATGGCGGGCCGATCACCGTCTTCTATCCGAGCTCGGGGACCGAGAAAATCGAATACCGCGGGCTCTTCGATCTCCGAGTAGCGCTCGACGGCACCGCCGTCGCCGGCAACGGCCGGCTGATCGTGATCTCGCACGGCTCGCCGGCGCCGCCCTGGGTCCACTACGACCTCGCCCGCGCGCTGGTCGAGGCCGGCTACGTCGTGGCGCTGCCGGAACACCGTGGCGACAACCCCAAGGACGACAGCGACGCCGGCCCGAAGAGCTGGCAACGTCGTCCCCGTGAAGTCTCGCGGGCGATCGATCGCGTCGGCGCCGACCCGCGCTTTCTCGAGCACCTGTCGCTGGACAAGGTCGGCATGTTCGGCATGTCGGCCGGCGGACACACTGCGCTGACGCTGGCCGGAGGGCGCTGGTCGGAGGACCAGCTGCGCCGCCATTGCGACGCGCACGCGGCCGACGACTTCCAGGCGTGTGCCGGCCCGACGCTCAAGCTGACCGGAAGCGCGCTCGATCGATTCAAGATCGCCCTCGTGCGCCGCGCCACCGGCTGGCTCCTCACCGACACGACCTGGCACGCCTACACCGACCCGCGCATCGCGGCCATCGTGGCCGGCGTGCCGTTCGCCGCCGACTTCGACCCGGACTCCCTGCGTCGGCCAGTCGTCCCGCTCGGCATCATCACCGTGCGCCTGGACCGCTGGCTCGTTCCGGCCTACCACGGCGACGCCGTCCTGAAAGCCTGCGGTCCGTGCGAGCACCTCGCGGACCTGCCGACCGGTGGCCACGGCGCGCTGCTGTCGCCCTTGCCGCCGGGCCGCGAAGGCCTCATCGGCGAGCTCACGGCGGACCCTCCGGGGTTCGAGCGGGCAGCAGCGCTGCCGGAGATCGACCGGCGCATCCGCGCGTTCTTCGACCGTCATCTGGCGGCCGGCGACGATGCACGGGAAAGCGAAGGCGCTGCCAGAATGTCGAAACGGCCGCGCTGAAGGGCGCTGTCGGCCCTGTCATCGGACCGCGCCAGATGTCGCCGCACCCACCGCCTCCGCCGAGCCCCCGCGGCCGGTGATCGCCTTCGCACACGACCACTTCTTCCAAGGAACTGCATGACCCGCGCGCTGTTGTTGATCGACATCCAGAACGACTATTTCCCAGGCGGCGCGATGGCGCTCGAGGGCAGCCCCGAGGCAGGGCGGCAGGCGGGCCGTCTGCTCGCGGCGTTTCGCGACCGGCGTCTGCCGATCGTGCACATCCAGCACGTCTCGACACGGCCCGGCGCGACCTTCTTCCTGCCGGGTACCCGCGGCGTCGAGATCCACGACAGCGTCGCGCCCCGCGAAGGCGAGACCCTCTTTCAGAAGCCCTTCCCGAACAGCTTTCGCGACACCCCGTTGCTGGAGCACCTGCGCAAGACCGGCGTGACCGATCTGCTCATTGCCGGCATGATGACGCAGATGTGCGTCGACTCGACCACGCGGGCGGCAGCCGATCTCGGCTTCGCGTGCACGCTCGCCCACGATGCCTGCGCCACCCGGGCGCTGACCTTCGGTGCAGCCGCCGTGCCGGCGGCCCAGGTCCAGGCTGCGTTCATGGCGGCGCTGAATGGCCTGTTCGCGAAGGTGCAATCCACCGACGAACTGTGCTCGAGCGTCGGATGATCTCCTCTGCCCCCAAGAGGATCGCGCGTCCGACCGGACGCCCGGTGTCCCACTCTGGTCGCCTCGCATGAACGCAACGCCGTCGCGCCCGCGCGCTCCGCGCAATTCCCCGGAAGCTTCCGCAGCCCCGTCCGAGGCCGACCGAGCCAAGCACGCGGTGATGGGGATCTTCCGGTGGGTCCACGGCCTGATGTCGTTGTTGTTCGCGCTGGCAGCGCTGGTGCTGATCGTCATCGCCAGCCGCATGGCCTGGACTGCCGTCATGGGCGGCATGGACGCCGCGGCTGCCCAGGGCATCATCGAAGCCGTCGGCCTCCTGGCGGCGGCCGTCGTCGCCCTGCAGATCGCCGAGACGATCGCCGAGGAGGAGGTGATCCGCGAGACGGACATCAGCGCACCGACGCGGGTGCGTCGCTTCCTGTCGCGGTTCCTCGTCGTCGTGGTCGTCGCCCTGGCCATCGAGGGCCTGGTCGCGACCTTCGCGGCCCTTCACGACGACATTTCGCACCTGCTCTATGCCGCGACCCTGATCGCCGCGGTCGCGGTGCTGCTGGCAGCGTGGGGCGTCTTCGTACACCTGAACCGGTCCGCCGAAGAGCTCGAACCCGAAGCGATGGCCGAGGCCAAGCGCGAGGACCACAAGGTCCAGGGCCACTGACCCGCGCTAGCGTCCCGGAACCGCCCGTGAGCCGGCACATGGAGCCACCTGCATCCCGGCCTGCAGACGGGGCGTCCGCGAAGCCGGCGCCCGAGACGCCGCTCGCGGAACCGGTCTGTCCCCTGTGCGCGGGGCCGAACGCCTGTGCGGTGGCGGCTTCGGGAAGCTTCGATACTCCCTGCTGGTGCGGGGAGGCTTCCTTTTCTCCCGCCCTGCTCGCACAGGTGCCACACTCGGCACGGCGTCGCGCCTGCATCTGTTCGGCCTGTGCCGGGACATCGAACCGTCGCCACACCCCTCCTCCAGGAGACCGTGCATGAAGTCATCCGACAAGCTCTTCGCGGGCTCGATCCCGCAGTTCTACGAGCAGTACCTGGTGCCGCTGATCTTCGCGCCCTACGCCACCGACATGGCGCGCCGGGTTGCAGGACGGAAAGCCTCCCGTGTGCTGGAGGTCGCGGCCGGCACCGGTGTCGTGACCCGCGAGCTCGCTCGGACCCTGCCGGCGGCGACCGACATCGTTGCCACCGACCTGAACCAGCCGATGCTCGACCATGCCGCCAGCGTCGGCACCGCTCGCCCGGTGCAATGGCGCCAGGCCGATGCGCAGAAACTGCCATTCGAGGACGCGAGCTTCGACGTCGTCACCTGCCAGTTCGGCGCGATGTTCTTCCCCGACAAGGCGCTCGCATTTTCGGAAGCGCGGCGCGTGCTGCGCCCGGGCGGCGTGCTGCTGTTCAACGTCTGGGACGGGATCGAGCACAACGAAATCGCCGACGTCGTGACGCGCGCGCTCGAGAAGCCGTTCCCCGCCGACCCGCCACGCTTCCTGGCGCGGCTGCCGCATGGCTATCACGACGCCGCGGTCATCGCCGCGGACCTCGCCCGGGGAGGCTTCGAGGCCACGCCGGAATTCGCGACGCTGACCGAGCGCAGCCGCGCCGCGTCGCCGCGGATCTCCGCCGTGGCGTACTGTCAAGGGACCCCGCTGCGCAACGAGATCGAGGCCCGCGACGCTTCGCGACTGGACGAGTTGACGGATCTCGCGGAAGAAGCCATCGCCGGGCGCTTCGGCAACGGCGCGGTGGACGGCAAGATCCAGGCCCTTGTCGTCAGCGTGGAGCGCTGACCGGCCCCTCTCGATCCCCTTCGACTCCCGGCTTGCGCAACACCATGGACTCTCCGCGACTGCGGGTCGGCCAGCCGATCACGCCCGAACAGTTCGAGGAACTCGGCGACGCGCAGCTGGCGCGCCTGGTGCCGAAGGCCTACCGGGAGTACTTTCCCGGGAAGGACTTCTGCGCCGATGGCCACTTCTATCTCCACGACGGCACCGCTTGGTGTTTCTATCGCGGCGACTTCCTCGACGGCTGATGTCGCCCGACCGAGGGTGATCCCGACGCGACCCGGCCCCTTGTCTCGGTAGCATCGGACGCGTGATCGACAACCCGGGAGAGCAGCATGGATCCGGTGGTTCACTTCGAAATGCCCTACGAGGACAAGGCCCGCGTGGCCGCGTTCTACGCCCAGGCCTTCGGCTGGCAGACACAGGCGCTCGGCGCGGAGATGGGCGAGTATGTGCTCGCGACGACGACCGACACCGGCGACCAGGGTCCGACGAAGCCCGGCGCCATCAACGGCGGCTTCTTCGAGAAGAAGCCCGACTGGCCGGGACAGCACCCTTCGGTGGTGATCGCCGTGGACGACATCGCCGCGTCGATGGAGAAGGTGAAGCGCGCTGGCGGCACCGTCCTCGGCGAGCCGATGGCGATCCCGGGCGTCGGCTCCTACGTGTCGTTCACGGATCCCGAGGGCAACCGGGTCAGCATGCTGCAGCCGGCACCTCGCGGTACATCGCCGCAGACCGGAGGCTGACGATGAGCAAGGGCTACTGGATCGCACGCGTCGATGTCGCCGACGCCGAGCAGTACAAGGCGTATGTCGCCGCGAATGCGGAGCCGCTGCGCCACTTCGGCGGCCGCTTCCTGGTGCGCGCTGGCCGGTTCGAGAATCCCGAGGGGTCGAGCCGGTCGCGCAACGTCGTCATCGAATTCCCGTCGTACCAGGCCGCCCTCGATTGCTGGCATTCGCCTGACTACCAGGCGGCGGTCCGGCTGCGACTGCCAGTTTCGAGTGTCGACATGGTCGTCGTCGAAGGCTACGACGGCCCACAGCCCGCATGACGGCCTGACCCTGCGCGTCGCCTTCCCCACCCGACCTCCACACGATCCCAACCCAGGACCTGTCCATGAATCCCATCAAGCTCATCGGCGCGCTGCTGATCGTCGCCGGCGTCTTCGGCCTGCTCTACGGCGGCTTCAGCTTCACCAAGGCGACGCACGACGTCAAGCTGGGTCCGATCGAACTGTCGATGAAGGAGAAGGAAACCGTCAATGTCCCGATGTGGGCCGGCGTCGGCGCCATCGCCGTCGGCGCGCTGCTGCTGCTCTTCGGCACCAAGAAGAACTGACGCCATTGTTGTAGGCTGGAGGCTGTGCAGCGGCATGGGGCCGCGTGCCATCCGGAGAGCCAGCCGATGTGCAGGAACATCAAGACCCTCTTCAACTTCGCGCCGCCCGCAACCGACGTCGAGATTCGCGACGCCTCGCTGCAGTTCGTGCGCAAGCTGAGCGGCTTCAACAGTCCGTCGCGGGTCAACCAGGCGGCATTCGACCAGGCGGTGGAAGCTGTGGCGATCGCCGCCCGGGGACTCGTCGATGCCCTGGTCACGAACGCCGAGCCGCGCGACCGCGCGATCGAGGCCGAGCGAGCCCGCGCACGGTCGGCAGCCCGCTTCGGCAGCGTCGCATGACGCCCGAGCTGAACAAGGAGGCGCGGGCACGGGCGATCCTGTCGATCGAGCGCTACTTCCGCGAGAACCTCGACGAGCGCATCGGCAACATCCAGGCCGGCGCATTGCTCGCCTTCTTCGTCGACGAGATCGGGGCGAGCCTCTACAACCAGGGTGTGGCCGACGCGCAGGAACGCATGCAGATGCGCGCCTCCGAACTCGACATCGAGTGCCACGCCGAGGAATTCGGCTACTGGGCACGACAGGAGAAGGCCGCGAGGCCGCGGCGCAACACCCGGGAGCCATGATGAAGCTGGTCGGCATGCTCGATTCACCCTATGTCCGCCGGGTCGCGATCTCGCTCGATCTTCTCGGGATCCCTTTCGAGCATCAGTCGCTGTCGGTTTTCCGGACCTTTGCGGAATTCCAGCGCATCAATCCGGCTGTCAAGGCGCCGACACTGGTCTGCGACGACGGCGAAGTCCTGATGGATTCGACCCTGATCCTCGACTACGCGGAAGCGCTGGCGGAGCCGGGACGCAGCCTGATGCCGCAGGACCTCGACCAGCGCCGGCTGGCGTTGCGACGACTCGGCCTGGCGCTCGCGGCCTGCGAGAAGGGCGTGTCGATCGTCTACGAGCGCAATGTCCGGCCGCCTGAGCGCCAGCACGAGCCCTGGGTCGATCGAGTCCGCGGCCAGATGCTGGCTGCCCTCGCGAACCTCGAGGACGACCTCGGCCGGCGCGCCTTGCCAGCACCCGAGACGGCGACTCTCGACCAGGCCGGTATCACTTGCGCGGTGGTCTGGTACTTCCTGCGCGCGACACTGCCGGCGCTCGTCACGATCGAAGCGCATCCGCGGCTCGCGGCCTTTTCCGAAGCCGCCGAAGGGCTGCCGGCATTCGTTGCCGCGCCGCACGGTGCGCCCGTGGCGACGCAAGCTGCGACCACAGCGTCCGCAGCGCCCGCGCCGGCGCCTGGAAGCTCCACCGGGCGCTGAGACGCCACGGACCAGCCCCCCGGAGATCGCCCGCATGCTCTCGCTCGATACGCTGCGCACCGTTCTGAAGCCGCTGTTCCCGGGCCTGATCGGCGTCGAACTGGTCGAGCTAGCGAGCGACCGCGTCGTTGCGACCTTGCGCGTGCGACCCGACCTGTGCACCACCGGCGGCACGATGCACGGCGGCGCCTTCATGGCGCTGGCCGACACGCTCGGCGGCGTCGCCACCTTCGTCAACCTCCCGCCCGGGGCGCGCACGACGACGGTCGAGTCGAGCACGAAGTTCCTGCGCGGCGCGCCGCTCGACTCCGTCGTCACGGCCGAATGCACGCCCTTTCACAAGGGGCGCACGACCATGGTCTGGCAGACACTGGTCCGCTCTGCAGACGGCAAGCTCTGCGCGGTGGTGACCCAGACGCAGCTCGTGATTCCGGCCTGAGCCCCGCGACCAACGCCGATCGACCGTCAAGGGCTGGCGGCTGGCGGCCGCCCGTGATCACGCCGTCAGCCGACCCTTGGTCAGCCGCAGCATGCGGTCGCAGCGGCGCGCCAGCGTCTCGTCGTGCGAGACGAGCACGAACGCCATCGACTGGCGCTGCGCCAGCTCGAGCATCAGCGCGAAGACACCGTCGGCGGTCTCACGGTCGAGGTTGCCGGTGGGCTCGTCGGCGAGCACGCATTCGGGATCGCCGGCCAATGCCCGCGCGATAGCGACCCGCTGGCGTTCGCCCCCCGAGAGCTGCGCCGGACGATGGCCCAGGCGTTCGGCCAGGCCGACCTGGGCCAGCACCGCAGCAGCGCGATCCCGCGCCTGGGCGATGGGGAGGCGCCGCACGCGCAGCGGCATGGCGACGTTGTCGAGCGCCGTGAACTCCGGCAGCAGGTGGTGGAACTGGTACACGAAGCCCAGATGGCGATTGCGCCAGTCGCCCTGGGCCGATGCGCTCATCGTCGAGAAATCGCGGCCGGCCAGTTCGACCTCCCCCTGGCTCGGCGCTTCCAGTCCACCCAGGAGATGCAGCAGGGTGCTCTTGCCCGATCCCGAGGCGCCGACGATGGCGACGGTCTCGCCGCGCGCGACCTGCAGGTCCACGCCCTGCAGCACCGCCACGTCGAGTCGCGAGGCGCCGCTGCCTTCGGTGAAGCGCTTGTGCAGGTTGGTGGCGCGGACGATCAGCGGCGCCTCACTCATAGCGCAACGCCTCGGCCGGCTGGACCCGGCTCGCGCGCCAGCTCGGGTAGAGCGTGGCGATGAAGGACAGAACCAGCGAGATCACGACGATCGGCACGATGTCGGCGCTCTGCGGATCGCTCGGCATGCGGCTGATCAGGTAGACGCTGCTCGGCAGGAAGCTCACGCTGAGCAGCCGCTCGATGAACGGCACGATGACATCGACGTTGAAGGCGACGAGGAGGCCGAAAGCCACGCCGGAGAGCGTGCCGATGATGCCGGCAAGCGCCCCCTGCACGATGAAGATCGCCATCACCGAGCGCGGGCTCGCGCCGAGGGTGCGCAGGATGGCGATGTCGGCGCGCTTGTCGGTGACCGTCATCACCAGGGTCGAGACGAGGTTGAAGGCCGCGACCGCGACGATCAGTGTGAGGATGATGAACATCAGGCGCTTTTCCACCTGGACCGCCGCGAACCAGTTGCGGTTGGTGCGGGTCCAGTCGCGCACGACGACGGCCGGCCCCAGGCTTTGCGCCAATTCGGCCGCGATCTCGCGTGCCTGGTGCAGATCCTTCAGACGCAGCTGCACCCCTGTCGGACCCTCGACGCGGAACAGCTTGGCGGCGTCGTCGACATGGATCCAGGCCATGCCGCTGTCGTATTCGTAGTGGCCTGCATCGAAGGTCCCGACCACGGTGAACTGCTTGAGGCGGGGAACCACGCCGGCCGGCGTGACCTGCCCGCCGGGCGCGACGATGGTCACCTTGTCGCCGTTCCTGACCTCGAGCGAGCGCGCCAGCTCGACCCCGAGGACGATGCCCCACTCGCCGGGAACGAGGCGCTTGAGGACCGTGTCGTGAAGCTGCGCGGCGAGGTCGGTGACGGTGGCCTCATCGTCCGGCGAGATGCCGCGGACGATTGCGCCGCGCATCTCGTCGCCGCGGCCGATCAGCGCCTGCGCGGCAATGAAGGGCGCCGCGCCGATCACGGCCGGATTGCGTCGCGCCGCCGCCGCCGTCGCGCGCCAGTCCGGCAGCGCCGCGCCCTGCGGATCGAAGACCTCGACATGCGCGATCACCGACAGCATCCGGTTCTGGACTTCTTTCTGGAAGCCGTTCATGACCGACAGCACGATGATCAAGGCGGCGACGCCGAGTGCGATGCCGAGCATCGAGACGCCGGAAATGAAGGAGATGAAGCGGTTGCGCCGGCCCGCCCGACCGACGCGCGTGTAGCGCCAGCCGATCTGCAGTTCATAGGGCCAGTTCATGGGGAGGCGATGCTACAGGAGGGTCGTCGCCGCTGAGGCCGCGTGGCCCGGCGGGATAATCGAAGCCATGCACCTGCTGATCCCGTTCGCTTCCGCACTGTCGAACGAAATCCCGCAAGTGCTTGCCGAACTCGCGCTGCCGAACCTCGCGCGGCTCCTGGCGCGGCTGGCGCCGGTCGCTCGCGACGCCGGCGACGAGTACCGGCTGTCCCCGCCGCACGAGCGCGCGCTCGCCGCGGCCTTTGGCTGGCAGGGGGCCGACGGCGCGCTGCCGTTTGCCGCCCGCGCCGCCGAACGCGACGGCATCGACGTCGGCGACGCCGCCTGGGGGCTCGTCACGCCCGTGCACTGGCACGTCGGCCGCGAGCATGTCTCGATGGCCGACCCGGACGCGCTCGAGCTCGACGAGACCACGTCGCGCGCCCTGTTCGAGGCCGTGCGCGAGCTCTTCGAAAGCGAGGGCTACACCTTCGCGTGGGGCGCGCCGCAGCGCTGGTATGCCGCCCACCCGGCGCTGGCCGACCTGCCGTGCGCGTCGCTCGACCGGGTGATCGGCCGCAACGTCGACCTCTGGCTCGGCGCCACCGACCACCCCCATGTCGCCCGCATCCGGCGCCTGCAGAGCGAAGTCCAGTTGCTGCTCTATCCGCACCCGCTCAACGAGGCTCGCGAGTCTGCCGGTGCGCTGCCGGTGAACTCGTTCTGGCTGAGCGGCTGCGGCGTTCGCCAGGCCAGCGACGACGACGCCGTCGAGGTCGATCCGCGCTTGCGCCGGCCGCTGCTCGACGGCGACTGGGCCGCCTGGAGCGCCGCCTGGCGCGCACTCGACGCCGGCCCCGTTGCGCGCTTGCTGGACGCTGCCGAAGCGAAGACGGGGGCACCCGCGCTGACGCTCTGCGGCGACCGCGACGCGCAGCGCTTCGAACCAGTGGCGCGGTCGTGGTGGGCGCGCCTGCGGACCCCGCCGGCGAAGGTCGGCGAACTGCTGGAGGCGCTGTGAAGGCCGTGGCATCGCGCCGACGGCCGAGCCCGTCTTCCGCCGGGATCCTGCAGCCATGACCCCGTCGTCCTTCCCGGCACTGGTGCAGCGCGACGCGCCGCCGCGTGCCGTCTGGGCGCTCGAACAAGCGGGCGTACACCCCTTGCTCGCCCGACTCTTCGCAGCGCGCGGCGTGCGCGCGGCCGACGAGCTCGACGACGGCCTCGGCCGCCTGCTCGTGCCCGCCGACCTGCGCGGCGCCGACGATGCCGCGCGCTTCCTCGCCGATGCCATTGCCGCCGGCAAGCGCCTGTGCATCGTCGCCGACTACGACTGCGACGGTGCCACCGCCTGCGCAGTGGCACTGCGCGGCCTCCACCTGCTCGGCGCCGCGAAGGACACGCTCGGCTACGTCGTGCCCGACCGGGCCGTCCACGGCTACGGCCTGACGCCGGCGATCGTCGATCTCGCCATGGCGCAACGCCCGGACGTGCTGATCACCGTCGACAACGGCATCGCCAGCCTCGAAGGCGTGGCCCACGCGCGCGCCCGCGGCCTCGCGGTGGTCGTGACCGACCACCACCTGCCGGCCCTCGTCGCCGGCGCGGTCGTCCTGCCGGACGCCGATGTCGTCGTCAATCCGAACCAGCCGGCGTGCGCGTTCGCGAGCAAGAACCTCGCCGGCGTCGGCGTCGTCTTCTATGTACTGCTGGCGCTGCGCGGCGAGTTGCGCCGGCGCGGCACGTTCAGCGCCGAGACCCAGCCGCGACTCGATGCCCTGCTCGATCTCGTCGCCCTCGGCACGGTGGCCGACGTCGTCCGCCTCGATGCCAACAACCGCCGCCTCGTCGCGCAGGGGCTCAAGCGCATCCGCGCCGGGCGCATGCAGCCCGGCGTCGCCGCGCTCTTTGCCGCCGCCGGCCGCGATCCGCGCCAGGCGAGCGCCTTCGACTTCGGCTTCGCTCTCGGCCCGCGGATCAACGCTGCCGGACGCCTGGCAGACATGACGCTGGGCATCGAATGCCTGGTCACCGACGACGTCGCCCGCGCCGGGGAACTGGCCGGGCAGCTGGACACCATCAACCGCGAGCGCCGCGAACTCGAGTCGGGCATGCGCGAGCAGGCCGAAGCGCTGCTCGAGGGCCTGATGCCGGAGGACGAACCGCCGCCCGCGCTGGCGATCTTCGATCCGGAGTTCCACGAAGGCGTCGTCGGCATCGTCGCGTCGCGCCTGAAGGACCGTGTCCATCGCCCGACCTTCGTCTTCGCGCTCGGCCAGGACGGACTGCTGAAAGGCTCGGGCCGTTCGATCGCCGGCTTTCACCTGCGCGACGCGCTCGATCTCGTCGCCAAGCGCCATCCGGGGGTTCTCAAGCGCTTCGGCGGGCATGCGATGGCGGCCGGCTGCACCATCGAGGAAGAGGACTTCGACACCTTCGACGCGGCACTGCGCCAGGTGGCGCTCGAATGGCTGGACGCGCCGACGCTGGCCCGCATCGTCCGCAGCGACGGGCCGCTCGGCAGCGAGTACTACAGCCCCGAGGCGGTGCGGACGATGGACGCGCAGGTCTGGGGCCAGGCGTTCGAGGCGCCGGTCTTCTGCGACGAGGTCGACGTGATTGCGCAGAAGCTCGTCGGCGAGAAGCATCTCAAGCTGACCGTGCGCTGCGCCGGCGTGCTGCGCGAGGCGATCTGGTTCGGCCGCACCGAGCCGGTGGCCGAGACCGTGCGTCTGGCCTACCGCGTCAGCCTGGATGCGTACAACGGCCGCGAGCGTGTGCAGATGGTCGTCGAGGCTCTGGTCGGATGAGGCGCCGCGCCAGCCTTGCGCGACAAGGGCGCGAGCCTACAATCGAAGCTTCGCCCTTGCTCCGCATGAACGCCGACCTGCACTGCCATTCCGTCGTCTCCGACGGAACCCTGGAACCCGAATCGATCGCGGCGCGGGCGCACGCCAACGGCGTCGAGCTCTGGGCCCTCACCGATCACGACGAGATCGGCGGCCAGCAGCGCGCCCGCGACGCCGCGCTCGCCCTCGGCATGGCGTACCTGCCCGGCGTGGAAATCTCCGTGACCTTCGCGGCAACGACGGTGCACATCGTCGGCCTGGGCATCGACCCGCAGGACGCGGCGCTGCAGGCCGGCCTCGCCGCCACGCGCGGCGGGCGCAAGGAACGCGCGCTGGAGATGGCCGCCGGGCTCGCTCGGGTCGGCATCGAAGGCACGTTCGAGGGCGCCCAGCAGTACGTCGGCAACCCGCAGCTGATCTCGCGGACGCACTTCGCGCGCCACCTCGTCGAGACCGGGGTCTGCGCCGACACCTCCGAGGTGTTCCGCAAGTACCTCGTCGAGGGCAAGCCGGGCTACGTGCCGCACCGCTGGGCGACGCTGCGCGATGCCGTCGGCTGGATCACGGCGAGCGGCGGCATCGCCGTCATCGCCCACCCGGCGCGCTACCGCTTCTCGCCGACGGAGGAGTACGCCCTCTTCACCGAGTTCATCGCCCATGGCGGACGCGGGGTGGAGGTCGTGACCGGCAGCCACAGCGCCGCCGATGCCGTGCGCTACGCCGCCACCGCGGCGGAGTTCGACCTGCTCGCCTCGCGCGGCAGCGACTTCCACAGCCCCGAGGAGAGCCACACCGACCTCGGCACGCTGCCGCCGCTGCCGACCACGCTGCGGCCGGTGTGGGAAGCGCTGGAGGCGCGGATTCAACACCCGGCCTGAGGGCGTGGCCAGCCACCGCGCCGGCCTCGGGATCGCGTTGATCCTGCTGATGGCGGCGTGCTTCGCCGCCTCCGACAGCATCATCAAGTACCTCGGTGCGTTCCTGCCGGTGTTGCTGGTGCTGTGGGTCCGTTATGCGTTCCAGGCCATCGTGATGGCGCTCTGGCTCGCCGCCACCGGCCCCGCGCAGTTCCGTGCCGCGCACCCGCGCTTCCAGTTCTCGCGCGGCGCCCTGCTGCTGGCCACCAGCGCGCTGCTGTTCTACGGCGTGCAGGTGATGCCGCTGGCGGAGTTCACCGCACTCGGCATGCTGACGCCGGTCGTCGCCACCCTGCTGGCCGCCTTCTTCCTGAACGAGCGCATCTCGCGACTGCGCTGGGCGTTGGTCTGGGGCGGCTTCGCCGGCGCGCTGGTGGTCATCAGACCGGGCAGCGGGATCTTCGGCTGGGCCGCAGCGTGGCCTCTCGCGATGGCCTTGTGCTACGGCAGCTTCCAGGTGCTGACCAGCAAGCTCGCCTCGCTGGAGAACCCGTACACCACCCACTTCTACACCGGGCTGTGGGGCACGCTGTTGCTGGCACCGGTGCTGTTCAGCGCGGTCGACGTCCCGGCAGCACTGCACGCCGCGACGGCCTCGCAGATCGCCCTAGCCTTGGCAATCGGCGCTTTCAACACCACCGGGCACATGCTCCTGATCTTCGCCTTCCGCATCGCCCGCACCGCCACGCTGATGCCCTTCACCTACGGCCAGATCGGCTTTGCCGTCGTGACGAGCTGGCTCGTGTTCCAGCACGTCCCCGACGTCTGGGCCTGGATCGGCATCGGCATCATCGCGGCCTGCGGCGCCGCCAGCGCATGGCTCAACATGCGCCAGGCGGCGGGGGGCCGGGTTCCGGCGGCGTCCGCCGCAGTCGCTGCGGACTAGCACCGACGCCGGGCTCCGGCGCCGGCGAGCGCGCGAAGGAAGACCGACAATTCCGGCATGTCGCAGTACTTCGAAGTCCATCCCGAGAATCCGCAGCCGCGCCTGCTGAAGCAAGCGGTGCAGATCCTGCACGGCGGCGGCATCGCCGCGATCCCCACCGATTCGAGTTACGCGCTCGTGTGCCACCTCGACGACAAGGGTGCGGCCGAACGGTTGCGGCGCATCCGTGGCGTCGACGACAAGCACCACCTGACGCTGCTCTGCCGGGACCTGAGCGAGCTGGCGAGCTATGCGCGTGTCGACAATCGCCAGTACCGCCTGCTCAAGCAGGGCACGCCGGGGCCGTTCACGTTCATCCTCGAAGCCACCCGCGAGGTGCCGCGCCGGGTTTCCCACCCGTCACGCCGGACGATCGGCTTGCGGGTGCCCGAACACGCGGTGACGCAGGCATTGCTCGAAGCACTCGGCCAGCCACTGCTGGCGACGACGCTGATTCCGCCTGGCGAGACCGATCCGCTGAACGATCCCGAAGACATCCGCGAACGCTACGAGAAGCTCGTGCAGGTGGTGATCGATTCGGGCGCTTGCCCGATGGAACCGACGACCGTGATCGACCTCAGCGGCGCCGAGCCGGTCCTGGTGCGGGCGGGCCGGGGCGACCCGTCTCTGCTCGGCCTCATCGCCGAGACAGTCCAGAACGACTGACGCCACAGAGGCGCAGAGGCACCGCGAAGGAGTCCTCGGGCGATGCCGGCAGGCGCCGTCGTCCCGCGGCGGCGGGACCGATCAGCGCTCGATGCGGGCGACTGCGCTGTGGGCGTGGATGGACTCGAAGTTCTCGACGTCGACCACGTAGCGGCCGACGCGCGCATCGGCGTTGAGGCGCAGGGCGACGTCGCGCACCAGGTCTTCGACGAACTTCGGGTTCTCGTAGGCGCGCTCGGTGACCCACTTCTCGTCGGCGCGCTTGAGCATCGCCCAGATCTCGCTCGAGGCCGAATCCTCGGCGAAGCGCACCAGTTCGGGCCAGCCGATTTCCGCGAGCGGCTCGACGCGAATGACGACGTGCGAGCGCTGGTTGTGGGCGCCGTAGTCGGAGATCTCCTTGGAACAGGGGCACAGCGACTTCACCGGCACCGTCACCTCCACCCACACCGTCGTCTCGCCGCCCCGGGTCTCGCCGATGAGGCGGCCCTGGTACTCGAGCAGGCTCTCGACGCCGGAGACCGGCGCGCGCTTGCGCAGGAAGAAGGGAAACCGGGCTTCGATCCGGCCCTCGGCGGCGCCCAGACGTTGGAGCATCGCCGCGAGCTCGCGCCGCAGGGCCGCGGCGTCGAGCGGGGCATCGAGGGCATCGAGCCAGGCAACGAAGCGAGACATGTGCGTGCCCTTCTGCTCGGCCGGCAGCGCCACGTCGAGGTCCCATTCGGCCACGGTGGTCAGCGGGGTCGTGCCGATCCGCAACTCGAGCGGATAGCGCACGCTGCGCACGCCAACGCGCTGGATCGCGAGGTGACGCTCGTCGCGCGCACTTTGCGTATCGGGAATGTGGAGCGCGTCCTTCAGATTGCTCATGACTCGTTCAGCGTTGCGGGCCGCTGCTTGCGGGCAGGCGGCCGGAGCCCCAAGGATGACAGCAAACGAACTTCCGCGTGCACGAACGGTTTCGCCGACGCCGTTCGAGCGCGTTCAATGGTTGGCCGCTGCGCGCAGCAGCGCCGGTGCCGGACCGAAGCGCTCGGATACGGAGCGTTCGATGCCGGCGGCGTCGAGACCGCACTGCGCCAGCAGCTTGGCGGGGTCGCCATGCTCGATGAAGGCGTCGGGCAGCCCGAGCGTCAGCACCGGCACGTCGAGCCGCGCCGCGGCCAGGGCCTCGAGAACTGCGCCGCCCGCGCCGCCCATCACGGCACCTTCCTCGACCGTGACGATTGCATCATGGCTGCGCGCCAGCTCAGTCACCAAGGCGACATCGAGCGGCTTGACGAAGCGCATGTTGGCGACGGTGGCGTCGAGCCGGTCGGCGGCGGCGAGTGCCGGATACAGCAGCGTGCCGAAGGCGAGGATCGCGATGCGCGGGCCGGGTTGTCCGGAAGCGCGCTGGATGCTGCGACGGATCTCGCCCTTGCCGAACGGGATCGCCGTCATCTCGGCCTGCACCGGGACGCCCACGCCGGCGCCGCGCGGATAACGCACGGCGCACGGGCCGTTCTGCAGGAACGCGGTATAGAGCGCCTGGCGGCATTCGTTCTCGTCGGCCGGCGTCAGCAGGCTCATGTTCGGGATGCAGCGCAGGTAGGCGATGTCGTAGTTGCCGGCATGGGTCGCGCCGTCGGCGCCGACGAGTCCGGCGCGATCGAGTGCGAACACCACCGGCAGGTTCTGGATCGCCACGTCGTGGATCAGCTGGTCGTAGGCACGCTGCAGGAAGGTCGAGTAGATCGCCACCACCGGCTTCAAGCCCTCGCACGCCAGTCCGGCCGCGAAGGTGACGGCGTGCTGTTCGGCGATGCCGACGTCGTGGTAGCGCTTCGGGAAGCGCTGCTCGAACTCGACCATGCCGGAGCCTTCACGCATCGCCGGCGTGATGCCGACGAGGCGCTCGTCCTTGGCCGCCATGTCGCACAGCCACTGGCCGAAGATCTGCGTGAAGGTCGTCTTCGGCGGCGTCTTCGGCGCGATCAGCCCTTCGGCCGGATTGAACTTTCCGGGGCCGTGGTAGAGCACCGGATCGGCCTCGGCAAGCTTGTAGCCGTAGCCCTTCTTGGTGACGACGTGGAGGAACTGCGGCCCCTTCAGGCTGCGCAGGTTCTCCAGCGTCGGGATCAGCGAATCGAGATCGTGGCCGTCGATCGGGCCGACGTAGTTGAAGCCGAACTCCTCGAAGATCGTGCCCGGCACGACCATGCCCTTGGCGTGCTCCTCGAGGCGCCGTGCCAGTTCCAGCAGCGGTGGGGCGTTCTTCAGAACGCTCTTTGCGGTGTCGCGCGCCGCGGCGTAGAACTTGCCGCTCATCAGGCGGGCGAGGTGGCGATTGAGCGCGCCGACCGGCGGCGAGATCGACATGTCGTTGTCGTTCAGCACGACCAGCATGTCGGCATGCGAGACGCCGCCGTTGTTCAGCGCCTCGAAGGCCATGCCGGCGCTCATCGCCCCGTCGCCGATGATGGCGACCGCCTTGCGGTCCTCGCCCTTTTGGCGCGCCGCCACGGCCATGCCGAGGGCCGCAGAGATCGAGGTCGAGGAGTGGGCGGTGCCGAAGGTGTCGTACTCGCTCTCGTCGCGACGCGGAAAGCCGGAGATGCCGCCGAGCTGGCGCAGCGTCGACATGCGCTCGCGCCGGCCGGTCAGCACCTTGTGCGGATAGGTCTGGTGGCCCACGTCCCACACCAACCGGTCGTACGGCGTGTTGAAGACGTGATGCAGGGCGATCGTCAGTTCGACCGTGCCGAGATTCGACGAGAGGTGGCCGCCGGTCTGCGACACGCTCTGGACGATGAAGTCGCGCAGTTCGACCGCGAGCTGCGCCAGCTCGGTCCGCGACAGCCGGCGGACGTCAGCCGGACTGGCGATGGATTCGAGGAGCGTGTGCTTCATGGGGGAGCCGGTGCGCGCCGGAGCGGCGGCCGCTTCGACAGGATGTGTAGGCGAGAAGCCATCGTCAATTGTCGCGCTCGACGACGCGATCGGCCAGCAGGCGCAGGCAGGTGGTGTCGCGGAGACCGCTTTCGGCCAGCGCCACCTGGGCCTTGTCGCGGAGGTCGGCAGCGTGCCGTCGGGCCGCGTCGAGACCGAGTACGGTGACATAGGTCGGCTTGTTCGCGACCTGGTCCTTGCCGGCGGTCTTGCCGAGCGTCGCCGAGGCCTGGGTGACGTCGAGGATGTCGTCGACGACCTGGAAGGCCAGGCCGAGCGCGTCTCCGTAGGCAGACAGTGCCGACCACTGCTCGGGCGTCGCCGAGCCGCAGGCCGCGCCCATCAACACGCTCGCCTGCAGCAGCGCACCGGTCTTGCGATGGTGCATGTCGCGCAGCGCATGTTCGTCGAGCGGCAGGCCGATACTGGCAAGGTCGATCGCCTGGCCGCCAGCCATGCCGGCGTGGCCGGCGGAGCGCGCCAGCAGCGAGCACAGTCGTGCCTGCAGCGCCGCCGGCACGCCGGCGTCGGGCGTGAGCACCTCGAACGCGAGGGCCTGCATGGCGTCGCCGGCCAGCATGGCCTGGGCCACGCCGAAGCGCACATGGACGGTCGGCTTGCCGCGCCGAAGGACGTCGTTGTCCATGCACGGCATGTCGTCGTGGATCAGCGAATAGGCGTGGATCAGCTCCACCGCGCAGGCGGCGCGGACCGCGGCTTCGCGCAGCCCGTCGACCGCCGAGGCCGCCGCGAGAACGAGCAGCGGACGCACGCGCTTGCCCCCATCGAGGACGCCGTAGCGCATCGCCTGGCCGAGTCCGGCGGGCGCTTCGCAGGGCACCCACGCATCGAGCGCGGTCTCCACCGTATCGCATTCGGCCGCGGCCCAGGCATCGAACGCGCCGGGTGTCATGCGGGCGCCCAGGGCTTGAGATGGCCGTCCTCGACCACGCGGACCTGGGCCTCGACGGCCTCGAGCCGTGCACGACAGAACGCCAGCAGCTCGGCACCGCGACGATAACTTTCGAGCATGTGGTCCAGCGGCAACTGGCCGGCTTCCATCGATGCCACCAGGGCATCGAGTTCGGCCAATGCGGCCTCGTAGCTGGCGGGCGGCGCCTTTTGCTCTGCGGTGGAGGGAATCTTTTCCATCGGGGGCATCAAACATTGATTGTAGTCAGCCGGGTCGACCCCAAGTTTCCAAAAGTGTGCGCCGACGCCCCGCGGCGGTGCCGCTTCGACGCCGGGCCGTCCTCGGCCCCTCTCATCGCTCGACGCGACCCCGCGGCTACAATCCGCGGCCCCCCACGCAGACCCGCGCCGGCAAGCCGAGGCGACGGTTCGAATCCGCTTTTGGAGAATCTGGACCCATGTCCGATCTGCGCGTTACCCTGGGCCAGCTCGAACGAAGCCGTTCGCAGCTTTCCGTTCGAAGCTATTTCGATCCTGCGCTTTTCCAGCGCGAAACGGAGGGTCTTTTCAAGCGCGGCCCGCGGTACCTGGCCCACGAACTCGCAGTGCCGGAGGCCGGTGACCACTATGCGCTGCCGCAGGAATACGAAGGCCGCGCCCTGGTGCGCACAGCCGACGGCGGCATCGAGCTGATCTCCAACGTTTGCCGGCATCGCCAGGCGGTGATGCTGCGCGGTCGGGGCAACACCCGCAACAACATCGTCTGCCCCCTGCATCGCTGGACCTACGATCTCAAGGGCGCGCTCATCGGCGCGCCGCATTTTGCCGACGATCCCTGCCTGAACCTGAACAACTACCCGGTGCAGCGCTGGAACGGCATGGTCTTCGAAGGCGGCGCCGGCCGTCGCGACGTCGCAGCCGACCTGGCCGGAATCGGTCCGACGTCGGATCTCGACTTCAGCGGCTATGTGCTCGATCGCATCGAGATGCACGAGTGCGACTACAACTGGAAGACCTTCATCGAGGTCTATCTCGAGGACTACCACGTCGCGCCGTTTCACCCCGGCCTGGGCCAGTTCGTGACCTGCGAGGACCTGCGCTGGGAGTTCGGACGCGAATACTCGGTGCAGACGGTCGGGGCGAAGAACGCGCTCGCCAAGCCGGGTTCGCCGGCCTATCGCAAGTGGCACGACGCGGTGCTGGCCTACCGCAACGGCGTCGCTCCCAAGCACGGCGCGATCTGGATGACCTACTACCCGGGCGTGATGGTCGAGTGGTACCCGCACGTGCTCGTCGTCTCGACACTGCATCCGCGCGGACCCCAGAAAACGCTCAACGTCGTCGAGTTCTACTACCCCGAGGAAATCGCCGCGTTCGAGCGCGAGTTCGTCGAGGCACAGCAGGCTGCCTATTGGGAAACCTGCGCCGAGGACTACTAAATCGCCCACCGCATGGACGCCGGCCGGCGCGCCCTGATGGAACGCGGCGACGACGAGATCGGCCCGTACCAGAGCCCGATGGAAGACGGCATGCAGCAGTTCCACGAGTGGTACCAGCGGGCGATGCGAGCGGATGCACTGCAAGGCGCCGGTCTCGCGGAGCCGCTGCGATGAACCCCGACTTCCTGACCCTCATTTCCGCTGAGCGTCTGGTTGCGCTCCAGGCAGCGGGCGTGGCGCCCGTCATCGTCGACGTCGGCTTCGACCTGGTCGATGTCGAGGCGGGCCGCAAGGCCTGGCAGGAGGGACACGTGCCGGGTTCGGTCTACCTTCATCTCGAGGAGGACCTGTCGGGTCCCAAGACCGGTCACAACGGGCGCCACCCGATGCCCGATCGCGACCGCTTCGCGGCCGTGCTCGGACGCATCGGCGTCGCTCCGGAGACGCCGGTCGTCGCGCTCGATCGCCAAGGAGGCGTCTACGCGGCCAGGCTGTGGTGGATGCTGCGCTGGATGGGCCACGACGATGTCGCCGTCCTCGACGGCGGCATCAGCGCCTGGACGCGCGCCGGCGGCGCCCTCGTCACCGACGTGACCTCGCGCCCCGCATGTCCGCCCTATCCGGTCCGCAAACCGTTGACCCGGCAGATCGATGCCGACAGCTTGCTGGCACGACTGGATGCGGTGCGCGTGCTCGACGCGCGCGCCCCGGAACGCTATCGGGGCGAGGTCGAACCGCTCGACGCCGTCGCCGGCCACATCCCGGGGGCCGCGAACCGCTTTCACCGCGGCAATCTCGACAGCGACGGGCGCTTCAAGCAGGCGGCCGAGTTGCGCGTCGAGTTCGAGGCCTGGCTCGGTCCGGAGTCGGCACGCAACGTCGTGCACCAATGCGGCTCGGGCGTCACCGCCTGCCACAACCTCCTGGCCATGGAGCACGCGGGGCTGCGCGGCTCGGCGCTGTACCCCGGATCGTGGAGCGAGTGGTCGTCCGACTCGCGGCGCCCGGTCGCCAAGGGCTGACGAGAACCCGCCGCTGCGTCTGCAGTGCGCTTGCCCCAGCGCTGCGCCCGCAAGACGCGTCACCCCGGCGCTGCCCGCAGTGTCTTCGCATGTCCCCTTGACGCTCCCCGGCGGGGTGCGTACCGTCGGTCGTGCGCAGTCCGCGCGAACGATGGAGTGGCCATGTTTCAACGCATCCTGGTTCCGACCGATGGATCGGACATCACGCAGAAGGCGATCGAGACGGCGATCCAGCTGGCGAAATCGCTCGGCGCATCCATCCACACGATCTGCGTCAAGGAGCCCTTCCCC
>JBBQCD010000029.1:0-50248 GCA_038318385.1 Burkholderiales bacterium
CAGCAGTAGTCGAGGTACCAGCGCAGCGCCGGCGCGCCCAGGCCGGCGGCGTCGAGCCACTGCGCGAAGGTGACGTGATCCAGTGCTTCATGAGTGGCGCTCCAGCGCGCCCGCGCCGTCGGTATCGCGAAGGCAGCGCGATCGCCGAGCGCGGTGACCGCGGCAGCGAAACGCCGGTAGTCGTCCAGCGTCCGGGCGCGATCGGCCAGCGGCAGCGCCTCGAGCGGCGGCAGCAGTCCGTCGTGCCAGGCGCCGTCGATGAGGAGCCGCTCCTGGGGGCTGTGGCACAGCGTGCGTTCGTCGTAGGCGGGCTTCCCGGCGACCGTGCGACGCAGGCCGAGCTCCTCCAGCAAGTCGATCACCTCGACCGCAGCCGCCCCCGGGAGCGGCAGGTAGTGGGCGCCGAGCGGGCAGGCAATGCCACCGATCGAATGCCCGCGGCTGTTGCCGCCGGCGACCGACTCGAGGTCGAAGACCTGGACATCGTCGACGCCGGCCTGGCGCAGCGCGCGCGCCGCGCCGAGCCCGGCGACACCGGAGCCGACGATGACGACGCCGGCACGACGCTGCCGTGCGGGCGCCGGCGGGGTGCCGGAGCGGTCGCGCAGCAGGTGGCCGGTGGCCGCACCGGTACCGATCCAGCCGCCGCTCCACGGCGTGCCTGCACCGCGCCCGCACCCGGCGATCGGCGCGAGCGCCGCGGCGTGCAAGAGCGATCGGCGCGACAGCCTCATCGTTGCACCTTGCCCCATTCCTCCTCGAAGGTCTGGACCAGCACCTGGTTGGATAGCCGGTTGACCTCGGCCGGCACGCGCGCCATGTCGGGCGGGAACGCGAACAGCGCCGGCAGACCCGCGAGGTCGAGGAAGCGCAGCCCCGCCGGCAGCGCGGTCGGCATGCGGAACGGGCGGCGGCTGGCGAGGATGAAGCCCCACTCGCCGAAGCTCGGCACATGGGCGTGGTACGGCGTCGTCTGCAGGCCGGCCGATTCCACCGTCGTCGCCACGGTCCAGAAGCTCTTGCGGGCGATCAACGGCGAGGTGGTCTGTACGACCGCATAACCCCCCGCATTGAGGTGCTGGTCGAGCAGCCGGTAGAAACTCGTGGTGTAGAGCTTGCCGATCGCGAAGTTGGTCGGATCGGGGAAATCGACGACGATGACGTCCCACCCGCCTGCGTTCGCGTCGAGCCAGCCGAAGGCATCGGCGTTGACGATCTCGAGCTTCGGCGAGCGCAGCGCGTCGCCGTTGAGCCGGCGCAGCAGCGGCTCGGTCGAGAACAGCGCGGTCATGTGCGGATCGAGTTCCACCAGCACCACCTTC
This sequence comes from Burkholderiales bacterium, assembly GCA_038318385.1. GTDB lineage: Bacteria > Pseudomonadota > Gammaproteobacteria > Burkholderiales > Burkholderiaceae_C > Schlegelella_A. Next base: position 1,323 of record JBBQCD010000029.1, read on the forward strand.
TCCACGCCCGGATACTTCAGCACTTCGCGCGCCGCCATGCCGTCGCCGCCGCCGAGGATCAGCACGCGCCGCGGCGCGCCGTGAGCCGCCATCGCGGGGTGCACCAGGGCCTCGTGGTAGCGGTACTCGTCGCGCGAGTGGAACTGCAGGTTGCCGTTGAGGAAGAGGCGAACGCCGGCCCGGCTCGACGTCACGACGACGCGTTGATAGGGGCTCGTCTCGCTGTACAGCACGTGGTCGCCGTAGAAGCGGTCCTCGGCCCAGGTCGTGATGCGGTCGGCCCCGGCGACAGCGGCCCCGAGTGCCGCCACGGTCAGCGCGCAGGCGAACGCATGCGCCTTCAGGCCGCGCAGCTCGCCGCGGAACAGCCACAGCGCCCAGACCGCGACGCCGGCATTCAGCAGGCCGAAGAAGGCGCCCGTGCGGATCAAGCCGAGCTGCGGCACCAGCAGCAGCGGAAAGGCGATCGAGACGGCGAGCGCGCCGAGGTAGTCGAAGGTCAGCACCTGCGAAACGAGGTTGCCGAGGGCGGCCCGCTCGCCGCCGGCGCCGCGCAACTCGCGCTTGAGGATCCGCATCACCAGCGGGATCTCGAGGCCGACAAGGATGCCGACCGTCAGCACCAGGCCGTAGAGCGCGACGCGAAACGACGATGTCGCCGCGGATTGCAGCGCGAAGAGAGCCGCCGGCATCAACCCGCCGACGAGCCCGACGAGCAACTCGATCCGCAGGAAGTGGGCGACGAGCTGGCGCTGCAGATGACGCGACAGCCACGAACCCACGCCCATCGCGAACAGGTAGGTGCCGATGACCGTCGAGAACTGCAGGATCGAGTCGCCGAGGAGATAGCTCGCCAGCGTCCCGGCGGCCAGCTCGTAGACCAGGCCACAGGCGGCGACGACGAAGACCGAGGCGAGCAGCGCGACTTCGGCCGCGCGCACCGGCGCGGCGCCCGGCGCGGCGCCCGGCGCGTCAGAGGCCACCGTCGCCGTCCTCCGGCGGCGTCACCCGTGGATCGCCGCGGCGACGATCAGACCGATGGCGATGGCGATCGCGCCGACGACGATCGCCAGCGCGACGTTCTTCTCTTCGACGATCTGGTGCCAGAGCTGGTACGGCGTCAGCTTGTCGACGATGACGAAGCAGATCAGGAAGACCAGCACGCCGACCAGCGCGTACAGGATCGAGCCGAAGAAGATGCCCGGTTTGAGCCATTCGATCCCTGCCATGCCTGTCTCCTCGAGTGGTGAAAGATGAACCCTGCGGCCGACGCTACTTGTGTCCGCCACCGGTCGAAAACCCGCCGAACGCGCCACCGCCGGTACGGTAGCCGCCGCCGCCGCCGTCACCGCAGCGAAACAGCATCAACAGGACGACGACGACGAAGCCCCAGAAGAAGACCTTCGCCAGGAGGGAGGGCGCGCTGAAAGTCGGCAGGGCGTCGCGCCGCAGCGCCGCTGCCCGCTCCGGAGCGAGGCCGAAGGCTTTCACGACTTGCTCGGCCGTCAGCGTCGCTCCCGCCGACCAGACGACCTCGCGTGTGCTCTCGCCTTCCGTCTGCTCGCGGTTGAGTCGCTTGTCCGAGCCGGATCCGGTGCCGCGGTAGTCGATGTTGCGCGTCAGCTGGTCGCGCGTCACCTGCCAGTAGAACTCGCCGAGGACGTAGGTGACCTTGCCGGTGTAGGCGTAGAGCTTCCTGAACAGCACGCCGCGGTACTTGACCCCGTTGCCGGCGCGTTCCGGCACGCCGGTAATCGGCGCGGCCCAACTCCAGCCGTCGTCGGCGTCGACGAGGAATGCGAAGCCCTCGGTGCGGTGGTACAGCAGGTACTCGCGCCAGTAACTCTGGCCGTCGTCGTCATCGTCATCATCGTCGCCGCCGGACGCGGCGCCGGGAACGGTGCAGCGCTCGGCGTAGCCGACCACCTGCCACGGCAGCGCCGGGCCGCTGCCGAACGCGATGGTGCCGACGCTGCCGAGGGGGATCTGCGGCTCGGCGCCGTTGTCCTGGGCGTAGTGCTTGAGGTCGCCGCCGACGCCGTCGGACAGGTCCACCACCGAATGGCACTGGCGGCAGACGATGGACTGCGTTGTGTCGAGCTTGATGTCGAGTGCGGCGCCGCAGTTCGGGCACGGGACGCCGCGACCCGTGAGTGTCTTCTCGGCGGAGTCGGCAAGCCCTGTGAGCGCCAGTTCACCGAGCGCGACCGCGCGGCCGACCGACCAGCGCGGCGCGGCCGGGTCGCCGTAGTCGAGCGTGCCGACCTCGCCCCGCGTGTTGCGCAGGTCGGCAACGACGAAGCCGTGCGCGAGTTCGGGCCGGACCGGCAGCTCGCCGGCAGCGGCCAGGATCCGCGCGGCGCTGACCGAGGCGACGGACCAGGCCTCGCCGGCGACCGTGAGCTGGGCGCCCGGCGCCAGGGTGTCGGCGGGGGGCGCTCCGGCGGCGGCATCGGGCGGCAGGTCGAAGGCGATGACGTAGCGGCCGTTGTCCTCGCTCAGCCAACCCGATCGCTGCCCGTCCGCGCCGCTGTCGAAGAGCGCGTGCCACTCGTTCCAGGTGCCCTCGGCGTAGCGATACTGCAGCCGGCCGACGAGCGTGAATGCCGCACCCTGGTAGCGGCCGCGGGCACCGAGCTGCAGCGGCGAGTGGTCGTCGAACAGCTCGGCGCTCTCGCCGACCTTGCGCAGGGCCTCGCCCTCGCGGACGACCGTGCTCCTGCAGAAGCTGCAGACCGCATAGGCCGACGCGGCCGAGCGGAACTCGACCGGCGCCCCGCAGTTCGGGCACGCGGCGCGGTAGGCGCGCTGCGGCGACGGCTCGGTGGCCAACGCGGCGGCGGGTTCAGGTCCTCACGCGGCGCGCGAGAGGCTTCATGCCAGCTTCTTCAGCAGCTCGACCTTCTTCGCGTCGAATTCCTCCTGAGTGACGATGCCCTTGGCCTTGAGCTCACCGAGCTTCTCGAGCGTGGCCATCACGTCCTCCGCCCTGACCCCGGCCGCCGGGGCGCTCGCAGCAGCAGCAGCAGCCGGCGCACCGGGCGCGCCGGCGTTGAGACCCTGGCCGAGCTGGTTGGCCATCACCTGGCCAAGGGCCACGCCCGCGCCCAGGCCGACCGCACTGCCGACCAGGCCTCCGCCCTCGCCCGAACCCGCTCCTGCAGCCAGTGTGGGGATCGCCTGTCCGGTCTGGTATTGCATGAAGCGGCCCATGTCGTTGCCGACCATGCCCATGCCGATCTTCTGGTCGAGGATCTTCTGCAGTTCCTCGGGCAGCGACACGCTCTGCATCGTCACGATCTCGAGCTTCAGGCCGAGTTTCTCGAAAGCCGGCGCCGTCGCTTCCTTCAGGACCCGCGCGAACTCGACCAGATTCGCGGCGAGGTCGAGGAAGGCGATGCCGCTGGAGGCGACCGCATCCGAGATGTGCTGCAGCATCAGCCCGCGCAGCTGGCCGTCGAGTTCGGCCACGGTGTACGCCTCGCGCGTGCCGGAAATCTCGTTGTAGAACGCCTTCGGGTCGGCGATCCGGTAGCTGTAGTTGCCGAAGGCGCGCAGCCGCACCGCGCCGAAATCCTTGTCGCGGATCGTCACCGGCTGCTGCGTGCCCCAGCGCTGGTCGGTCTGCTGGCGCGTACTGAAGAAGTAGACGTCGCTCTTGAACGGGCTCTGGAAGAGCTTGTCCCAGTTGCGCAGATAGGTCAGCACCGGCAACGTCGCCGTCGTCAGGGTGTGGCGCCCCGGACCGAAGACGTCGGCGATCTTGCCCTCGTTGACGAAGACCGCGACCTGCGATTCGCGCACGGTCAGAGAGCCGCCGTTCTGGATCTCGCGGTCTTCCATCGGGAAGCGCCAGGCGAGAACGCCGTCGCGGTCCTCGGTCCATTCGATGATGTCGATGAACTGTTTCTTGATGAAATCCATCAGCGCCATGGCGAAAGACTCCCTTCGAAACCCGGACCCCCGGGCGGGGCGAATAATACGCCGGACCCCCGGTCGCCGCGCCGGGACAACGACGTCGCGCGCATGAACGAATCAACGCTCCATCTCGCCGTCATCGGCGCCGGCCCGGTGGGGCTGGCGCTGGCGCTGCACGCTTCGCAGGCGCTGCCCGGGGCCGAGATCACCTTGTTCGACGCGCGCCCCGAAGACCGCGATGTCTCGGCCGACCCGCGCACCCTGGCGCTGTCGCTCGGCAGCGTGCAGCTCCTGCAGCGGCTGGGCGCCTGGCAGCCCGAGCGCGCCCAGCCGATCCTGCAGGTCCACGTCTCGCAGGCGCCGCCGTCGACAGCCGCGCTGCTGGACGGCTGGCTCGGCGAGCCCGAATTGCGCATTCGCGCCCGCGACGAGTCGGTGCCCTTCCTCGGCGCGGTGATGAGCTACGGCGCCATCGTCGCACCGCTGCAGACAGCATGGCTGGACGCGCAGCGTCGCAAGCCCGCCCGTCTGCACAGTCGCTTCGGCGCCAACGTCGTCGCCTGCAAGAACGTCGAGGGCGGGGTCGAGGTCGACGCCGGCATCGTCGAACGCCACGACCTCGCCGTGGTCGCCGAAGGCGGCGTCTTCGCCGGCCAGGGACGCATGCTGCCGGTCGGAACGGCGCGTGCCGCGCTGCGCCACGATTATCGGCAGACCGCCTGGGTCGGCCAGGTGACGTTCGAACCCGGCGCCGGCCCCGAAGCGCCGGGCATGGCGTTCGAGCGCTTCACGCGCCACGGCCCGGCTGCCCTGCTGCCGCTGCCCGAAGGCCGCGCGGCGCTGGTCTGGTGCGTCGACAGCGCCGACGACCCGGTGCGCGAGCTCGACGACGCCCAGCGCGTCGCCGTGCTCAACACCCTCTTTCACCCGGCGGCCGGACGGATCGCGACCGTGACGCCGCTGAAGGCGTTTCCCCTCGGGCTGCAGGCCGAGCGCACGCTGACCGACGGGCGCACGGTGCGCATCGGCAACGCCGCGCAGACCCTGCACCCGGTCGCCGGCCAGGGTCTGAACCTCGGCTTGCGTGACGCCTTCGAACTGGTGCGGGCGCTGTCGAGAAACGCCGACGTCGGCACGGTGCTGCGCCGGCTGGAATGGCAGCGCGCCCCCGACCGCTGGGCGATGATCGCCGCTACCGACTTCCTCGCCCGCAGCTTCACCTGGAAGCTGCCCGGCGCCGGCACGGCGCGCGGCCTGGGCATCGCTGCGCTGCAGGCGCTCGGCCCGCTGAAGTCGGCAATCGCCCGACAGATGATGTACGGCTCGCGCTGAGCCCGACCCCACCAAGGACCCGATGACAACGATCACCGACCTCGACGCCCACCGGCTCTCCGCCGCGATCCACGCCCGCGAGGTCTCGTGCCGCGAAGTCATGCAGGCCTACCTCGCCCGCATCGAGGCGGTCAACCCGCAGGTCAACGCGATCGTCAGCCTGCAGGACGGCCCGGGCCTGCTCGCCCAGGCCGACGAACGCGACGCCCAGCTCGCGCGCGGCCAGAGCATGGGCTGGATGCACGGCATGCCGCAGGCGATCAAGGATGCCTGCGAGACCCGGGGAATTCCCTCGACGATGGGCTCGCCGCTGCTGCGCGACCATGTCCCTGCGTTCGACGCGCTGATAGTCGAGCGCATGAAGGCTGCCGGCTGCATCGTCGTCGGCAAGACCAACACGCCGGAGTTCGGCCTGGGCTCGCACACCTTCAACGAGGTCTTCGGCATCACCCGAAACGCCTTCGACCCCAGCAAGTCGGCCGGCGGCAGCAGCGGCGGCGCCGCCGTCGCACTGGCGCTGCACATGCTGCCGGTGGCCGACGGCAGCGACTTCATGGGCAGCCTGCGGAATCCGGCGGCGTGGAACGACGTCTACGGCTTTCGCCCGAGCCAGGGGAGGGTTCCGCGCTGGCCGGCGCGGGACGTCTGGGTGACGATGCTCAGCACCGAAGGCCCGATGGGCCGCACCGTCCGCGACGTGGCCGCGTTGCTCGACGTGCAGTCAGGACATGACCCGCGGGTGCCGTTGTCGATCGCCGGGCACGAGCGCTTCGCGCCGCACCTCGACGACTTCGAGCCACGGGGCAGACGCATCGGCTGGCTCGGCGACCTCGACGGCTACCTGGCGATGGAGCCGGGCGTCCTGGAGACCTGCGCACAGGGGCTGGCGCGGCTCGAAGCGCACGGCGCGGTCGTCGAGGCGACGCCGCTCGGCTTCGAGCCGGACCGCGTCTGGCAGGCCTGGCTGGTCTGGCGGCGCTGGCTCGTCGCCGCGCGGATTGCACCGCACCTGAAGAACCCGGCGAACCGCGCCCTCATCAAGCCCGAGGCCCTCTGGGAGTACGACCAGGCGCAGGGCCTCACCGGCATGGAGACCCTCCGGGCGAGCGAAGAGCGCTCGGCGTTCCACGCCCACCTGCTCGGACTGTTCGAGCGCTTCGACTACCTCGCGCTGCCGACCGCGCAGTGCTGGCCGTTCGATGCGAACCTGCGCTGGCCCGAGCAGATCGCCGGCCGCACGATGGACACCTACCACCGCTGGATGGAAGCAACGATCTACGCCACCTTCGCCGGATTGCCGTGCCTCAGCATGCCGGCCGGCTTCGGCGCGCAGGGCCTGCCGATGGGCGTCCAGCTGATCGGCCCGCCGCAGGCCGACCTGGCCGTGCTGCAGCTGGCCCACGCCTGCGACCAGCGCGCGCAATGATCACGCGCCGCTTCGAGGGCAAGGTCGCGCTGGTCACCGGCGGCAACTCCGGCATGGGCCTGGCGGTCGCACGCGGCCTGGTGCGCGAAGGGGCCCGGGTGGTGATCTCCGGCCGCGACCGCGCCAGCCTCGACGAGGCGACGCGCGAGCTCGGTGCCATGGCGCGCGCGGTCCGCGCCGACATCGCCCGGCTCGGCGAGATCGAGCGCCTGATGGCCGCTGTCGCCGACTTCGGCGGCGGCCGCCTCGACGTGCTGTTCGCCAACGCCGGTGCGGCGCTGTTCCGGCCGATGGCCGAGATCAGCGAAGCCGACTGGGACGGCCTGATGACGGTCAACCTCAAGGGCGTCTTCTTCACCGTGCAGAAGGCCCTCCCGCTGATGGGCAGGGGCGGCGCCATCGTCCTGAACGCCTCGGTCGCCGCCGCCAAGGGCAACCCGAACAGCACGCTCTACGGCGCCAGCAAGGCGGGGGTGCGGTCCCTCGGCCGGACGCTCGCGGCCGAATTCGTCGGCCGCGGCATCCGCGTCAACGTCGTCAGCCCCGGGCCGATCGACACGCCGCTCTTCGAGCGCGAAGGCCTGCTCGCCAGCGACGCCGTGCCGGCATTGAAGAGCGCCTGGGCGGAGCGCAACCCGATGAAGCGCTTCGGCACCCCCGAGGAGGTCGCCGCCGCGGTGCTGTTCCTCGCCTCCGACGAGGCCTCGTTCATCACCGGCGTCGACATGCTGGTCGACGGCGGCGTCGGCAGCGTCTAGCCGGCGTCGCGGTGGGACGGCCCGCGCGGTCGTCCGGCCACCTCGGCCTGCGCCCCACTCGCCAGGCTCGGGCGCGGCACGCGAGACGTTGCGTGGACGCCGGCTCGCAGGCCGTGCACTACATCGGCCTCGCCGATACTCGCCGCCATGTCGGCCCTGGTCTTCTTCAAGCTGCTGGCGATCTTCGCGATCGCCACGCTCGGCTGGGTCATCGGCAAGCTGAAATGGCTCGGGCCGGCATCGATGGACCCGGCGCGCACGCTCTCCAACGCCGCCTTCTACATCTTCGTGCCGGCGCTGCTGTTCCGGACCACCGCCCGCATCGACTTCAAGACCCTGCAGTGGGACATGCTGCTGGCCTACTTCGGGCCGGCGCTGGTGCTGCTCGGCTTCGTCTATGCCGCCGAACGCCATCGCAACCGCGCCGGGGCGATGTCGGCAGCGGCGCCGAGCGTGCGCGCGATTTCCGGCGTCTTCGGCAACACCGTGCAGGTCGGCATCCCGATGGCGGCGGCGCTGTTCGGCGAGGCCGGCCTGGCGATCCACATCACGATCGTCAGCCTGCACTCGCTGACGATGCTGACGGTGCTGACCGCGCTCGTCGAACTCGACCTCGCACGCGAGCGCCATCGCGGCCGCGCCGCGCAGGGGCGCCTGTTCGCCACGCTGCGCACGACGCTGCGCAACACCATCGTCCATCCGGTGGTGCTGCCGGTGCTGGCCGGGTTCGCCTGGAACCTCGCCGGCTTCGGCCTGCCGACGGTCGCCGACGAGGTCCTGCAGACGCTCGGCCAGGCCGTCGTGCCGGTCTGCCTGGTGCTGATCGGCATGTCGCTCGCCTACTACGGCGTGCAGGGCGCGGCGCGCGGGGCGATCGCCCTGACGCTGGTCAAGCTGCTGCTGTTGCCGGCGCTGGTGCTGGTCGTCGCCCGTTGGGGCTTCGGCCTCACCGGGCTGGCGCTGTCGGTGCTGGTGATGATGGCGGCGCTGCCGGTCGGCAGCAATGCGCTGGTGTTCTCGCAGCGCTACGAGACGCTGCAGTCCGAGGCCAGCGCGGCGATCGTGTTCTCGACGCTCGGCTTCGTCGCCACCGCGCCACTCTGGCTGGCACTGCTGCACTTCATGGCTTGACCCGCTGCCTGTTCGCGCGCTGCGGCGCAGGAGGTGCGCGCCGAGGTGGGGCGCCTCAGCGCTTGCCGAACGACGGCGGCAGCGGCATGCCGCGCCGGCTCATCACCTCGCGCACCCGGTTCGGGTAGTCGCTGATGATGCCGTCGACGCCCCAGCCGATCAGCCGGTCGATGTCGGCCGCGTCGTTGACGGTCCACGGGATCACCTTCAGGCCGAGCTGCTGCGCGCCCTTGACGGCATCGGCGCTGAGGCCGCCGAACGAAGGCGACCAGGTGGTGCCACCCGCCGCCTTGACCATGTGGCCCACGCTCGGATAGTCGCGCAGCAGCATGCCGCCGGTCCAGGCGCCGCCGTCGAGGTTGTCGAGACCGCGCCCGCGCGTGGTCAGGTACACCGTCTCCATCCCGGGCTCGAGTTGCTGGACGACCTTCAGCGTGCGCCAGTCGAAGCTCTGGATCATCACCCGGCTCGTCATGCCGGCCTCGCGGATGACCGCCAGCAGGGCGCGCACGAAAGGTTCGGGCGCGAGGGTCTCGTCGGGCCGGTTCGGGAAGACCTTGGTCTCGATGTCAAAACGGACGCTGTCGGCGCCGAGTTCGCGGACCAGCGCGAATACCGCGGCGAGCTTCGGCCGACGCTCTCCGTCGCGGGCCTGCTGCTCCGGAAACTGGCGCGCGTACGCACTCGACGGATCGACGCGGCCGACGTCGTAGGCCTGCAGCTGCGCGAAGGTCAGCGACTTGATCAGCGGTCCGGTGGCGGCGAGCCAACGACCATCGGCATCGCGCGTGAGCGCCGGCATCAGCGCCGGATCGTGGGAGACGACGACGACGCCGTCGGCGGTGATCGCGCCGTCCATCTCGAGCGTGGTGACACCGATCTCGAGGGCTCGTCGGAAGGCCGCGAGAGTGTTCTCCGGTTCCAGGCCGCGGGTGCCGCGGTGCCCCTGCAGGTCGAACGCCTGCGCCGTTGCGCCGAGCAGCGTCGCGCCACAGAGCAGCGTCACCGCCCGCAGCAGCCGGCGCAAGCCGAAGACGCGTCGGCTACCGCGCGGGCGGGACGGTGTCGTTGCCACGTTGACGGGCGTCGTTGCCGCGCGACTTCACGAAGCCCTCAATTCCAGCGTCCGTAGGCTCCGCCGACGCTGTAACGGCCAGCGCCGAGGAGGACCAGCGCCACCGCACCGAACAGGTACATCGCCTGGAGTTCGAGGGCATAGCCGCCGGTGTTGGCGATCGAGGTCAACTGGCCCATGTGCGCCAGCAGGACGGCCACGACCATGTTGATCACCACGACCAGCGCGGCCGGGCGCGTCCACAGGCCGAAGATCAGCAGCAACGGAGCGAGGACCTCGCCGACGTAGACGCCGTATGCGAGTGCCGGTGGCATGCCGGCCTTGCCGAGCGCGCCGGCGACGAAACCGACGCCGCCGAAGATCTTGGCGACCCCGTGGAACAGGATCAGGACGCCGACGGCCAGTCTCAGGACCAGTTTGCCGGCGTCGTCGCCGGCTCGACCGTTGCGCAAGGCGGGGGACTTCGCCATGAATGTTTCCTCTCGGGTTGCAGGGTGCCGCGAATGTACTCATTTGCGGGGTCGCTGGCGAGTCGCCGCGGCCGCCCCGCGTCGGGAACCGGTGCACAGCGCGTGCGCCGGCGGGACCTGTTTTGCGACAATCTAGGCATGACCACCGCCGACCTCGACGCGACCATCGCCCACATGGGCGCGGCGGCGCGTGCGGCGAGCGCGAAGATGATGGCCGCCTCGACGGCGGCGAAGAACGCCGCCCTCAGGGCGCTCGCGCGGCGCCTGCGCGAAAGCGTGGCGGCCCTGCAGGCGGTCAATGCCGGCGACGTCGCCGCCGCCGTCACCGCGGGACTCGAGGCGCCGCTCGTCGACCGCCTGAAGCTGACGGCACGCATCGTCGAGACCGCCGCCGATGGCTGCGACGAGATCGCGGCGATGCCCGACCCGATCGGCGAGATCACCGAACTGCGGCAGCGTCCGAGCGGCATCGGCGTGGGACGCATGCGCGTACCGCTCGGCGTCTTCGCGATGATCTACGAGAGCCGGCCGAACGTGACCATCGAGGCCGCGTCGCTGGCGATCAAGAGCGGCAACGCCTGCATCCTGCGCGGCGGCTCCGAGGCCATCCGCTCCAACCTGGCGCTGTGGAAGCTCGTCCAGGCCGCCCTCGAGGAGGCCGGACTGCCCCCGGACGCAGTGCAGCTGGTGCAGACCGTGGACCGCGCGGCGGTCGGCGCGCTGATCACGTCGCCCGAGGCCATCGACGTCATCATCCCCCGCGGCGGCAAGGGGCTGATCGAGCGCATCAGCCGCGAGGCCAAGGTGCCGGTGATCAAGCACCTCGACGGCAACTGCTGTGTCTACGTCGACGCCGGCGCCGACCTCGACCTGGCGGTGCGCGTCACCGACAACGCCAAGACGCAGAAGTACAGCCCGTGCAACGCCGCCGAATCGCTGCTCGTGCATGAAGCGGTCGCGGCGGCGTTCCTGCCGCGCATCGGCGCGGTGTTCGCCGCCAAGGGTGTGGAGATGCGCTGCGACGCCGCCAGTGGGGCGCTGCTCGGACCGGTCGCTGGCGCGAACGTCGTGGCCGCGACCGAGGCTGATTGGGGAGAGGAGTATCTGGCGCCGATCATCAGCATCGCCGTCGTCGCCGACCTCGACGCGGCGATCGCGCACATCAACCGCCACGGCTCACACCACACCGATGCGATCCTGACGACGAACCACGACCACGCGATGCGCTTCCTGCGCGAGGTCGACTCGGCCAGCGTGATGGTCAATGCCAGCACGCGCTTTGCCGATGGCTACGAATACGGTCTCGGCGCGGAGATCGGCATCTCGACCGACAAGCTGCATGCCCGCGGGCCGGTGGGCCTCGAGGGCCTGACGTCGCTGAAGTGGGTGGTCCTCGGCCACGGCGAACTGCGGACCTGAAGATGTGACCAAATGCACGCCGGGGTGTGGTTCGCCATCCCCGGGTCGCGCGAGCGCAGCGGCATCATCTTCGGATGCCCGACACGCGCCGCGCCCTCGTCCTTTTTTCCGGGGGCCAGGATTCGACCGTGTGCCTGGCCTGGGCCCTGCAGCGCTACGCGCACGTCGAGACGATCGGTTTCGACCACGCCCTGCGGCACGAGGCCGAACTCGAATGCCGGCTGCATGCCCGCGCTGCCCTGCACGAGCGCTTCCCGAAGTGGCGCGGCAAGCTCGGCGACGACCACCTGCTGGACCTGTCCCTGCTCGGACAGCTGGCCGAGACGCCCCTCGACGGCGAGCGCGCGGCGACGATGAAGACCGGCGGCTTGCCGAACGAGTTCGTCCCGGCGCGCAACCTGCTTTTCTTCACATTCGCGGCGACAGTCGCGGATCGGCGCGCCTTGAGCGTCCTGGTCGGCGGGATGTGCGAGACCGACTTCTCGAGCTATCCCGACTCCCGCGACAACACCCTCAAGGCACTCCAGGTCGCGCTCAGCCTCGGCCTGGACAGCCCGATGACCATCGACACGCCGCTGATGTGGCTCGACAAGGCCGAGACCTGGGCGCTGACCGAGCAGCTTGGCGGCGACGCGTTGATCGATCTCGTCGTCGAGCACACGCACTCCTGCTACATGGGCGACCGCAGCCATCGCCACGCCTGGGGCTACGGCTGCGGCATGTGCCCGTCGTGCGATCTGCGCTCCAAGGGCTACGAGGATTGGCTGGTGAGCTGAGCTGAGCGCCGGCGACCGGCGAGACGGCTGCGCTCAACCGCGCACCCATCCGCGCAGCGCCAGGTACAGGCCGAGCGCCAGCAGGCCCGCCAGGAAGACGATCCGGAAAGGCTCCGACGCGACCCGTCGACGCAGCGCCTGGCCGAGCGCCATGCCGGCGAGCGCCGGCAGCACGGCGGCCACCGAGACCAGCGCCAGGTCGGTTCGCAGCAGCCCGCTGTGACCCAGAGACAGCGCCAGTGCCAGCGTCGACACCAGGAACGAAAGGCCGAGGGCCTGCACGAGATCGTCGCGATCCAGGTCCAGCGCCTGCAGGTACGGCACCGCCGGCAGGACGAAGACGCCCGTCGCCGCGGTGACGAGCCCGGTCACCAGGCCGATGAACGGCGACAGCCAGGGCTCGTCGCCGCGTCGCACCGTCGGACGCCAGTTCAGCAGGCCGAGCAACGCATAGAGGACCAGCGCGAGCCCCAAGCCGATGCCGGGCCAGGCGGAGCGCGCGCCGCTCGCGAGCCAGCCGGCGCCGAGCGCCACGCCGACGCAGACGGCGGCGAGCAGCGGCGCCAGGCGACGCAGCAGCGCCAGCGTGCCCGCGCCGCTGGCCTGCCAGAGGTTGGTCAGGAGCGACGGCACGATCAGCAAGGCGGCCGCCTGGGCGGGGGCCAGCGCCACGCTGAGACCGCCGATGACGACGGTCGGAAGGCCCAGGCCGATGACGCCCTTGACGAAGCCGCCGAGCGCGAAGACCACGCCGACGAGCGCGTACAGGGCGAGCGGATGGGAATCGAACTCCATGAGGGTGCATGAGCGCCGGAAAGGTGTTGCAGATCCTACGCGGGAGCGGTCTGCACGACGACCGGCGGACCGCGCCGCTCAGTCGGCGGCCGTGCCTGCAGGCGGTGTCTTAAAGTCCGCCGCATGAGCAGCCTTCAGATCGGGCTCTGGATCGTGGCCGCCGTGCTGCTGTTCTGGACCGTCGGCGCCTACAACCGCTTGGTTCGCCTGCGCAATGCCATCGTCGCCGGGTTCGAGCCGCTGGACCGCCACCTCATAGCGCGCCATGCCCTGCTGCACCGGCAGATCGAGGCCGTCGGCAGCGTCCTGGCATCCGCGGCCGAGCGGCTGGAGGCATTGCGCGCCGCTTGCATCCAGGTCGACATCGCCCGCACCCATGCCAAGGCGCACCCCGGCGCACCCGGGGCGATCCGCAGCCTGCGCCTGGCCGACGACATCCTCGCCGAGGCCCGGGCGCGGCTGCCGGTGCAGAGCGTCGGCGGGATCGACCTGGGCGACATCAACAGCGAGCTGATCGCCAACGAGAACATGCTCGGGTTCGCACGCCTTCAGTTCAACGAAGCCGTGCAGGAGTACAACCGCGCGGTGCGCCAGATGCCGACACGGCTGATCGCTGCGGTCTTTGCGTTCGCACCCGCGGGCATCCTCTGAGCGTCATGCCGTCATGATCGACGCCAACGCATTGCAGTACGCCAAGCCCGATCCGCAGCGTGATGCCGCAGATCGACTGGCGCGCCTGCACGGCGCGCTCGAACTGAAGGCGACGCTGCTCGCGCTGCTGCTGCCGGCCGTCAGCCAACGCGCGCTGCGCGCCTTCAGGCTGGAGACCGAATCCATCCGCCCCGCGCAGAGCCTGCACGACCACGTCCGGCGGCTCGGCCCCGGCGCGCGGCTGCCGTGGTTCGAGCACCTGCTCGCGCGGATGGCGCAGCAGCCGCTGGGACTGCGCCAGGAACTGCTGCAGGCGACGCGTCGGGTGATGAGCGCGCGCGGACAGGCCCGGCCGATCGACCGCCTGCACTGGCTGGCCATGCGGCGCGCGCTCGGCGAGCCGGTGACGGCGCAAGCGCGCAACGCCCACTCCGCCGACATCTCGGAATGGCTGGACAGCGACCTGGCGGCCATCGCCACCTACGGCGCGTTCCTGGCCCGCATGGTCCCGGTCGATGCCGGTGACGGCGCGGTCGGCGATTCCGGTGCGGCGTGGTACGCGACCGTGATGGAGCCCTGGCACGGGGCCACGGCGCTCTCGCGCAGCGAGGTCCCGAGCGGAGAGGCCGCGGTCCGCGCGCTGGCGAGCTTGCAGACCTTGTCGCTGATGCAGCGGCCGGTGCTGATCCGGGGATGGGTGACGGCGGCGCTGCGCGTCAGCCGGGGCTGCGAGCTGTCGGCCGATGCCGCGGATGCGCTGCGCCTGACGTGTGCCTTGCTGGATACTCCGATGCCCCCGGAACTCGCGCAACGCTTCCTCGTCCTCGAGACTGCACCGTTCTAGCCCGACCCGCCATGCCCACCCCTGCAACCATTGCCGCCCTTCACCTCCGCCGCCTCCTGCCAGCGCTGGCGTTCGGCCTGATCGCGACGACGGCCAGCGCCCAGGAAGGGCCGCTGGCGCTGCGCAGCCTCGCCGCGACCTGCGCCCAGTGCCACGGCACCGACGGCCGCGCCGCGGCCGACTCGCTGGTGCCGGCGCTGGCCGGGCAGCCGGCCGAACAGTTGCTCGCGAAGCTGACGGCGTACCGGAACGGGAGCGCGGCGGCAACCGTGATGACACAGATCGCCCGCGGCTACAGCGAGACCCAGTTGCGCGCGCTCGCCGCCTACTTCGCGGCACGGCCGCGCTGAGCATTCCGCCATGCAGCGACGCGATCTCCTGAAGACGGCATCGGCCCTTCTCGTGGCCGGCACGGCCGGCTGCGCGACGACGACGCCACGTGAGCTGCCGGGCAGTGCCCGGGTGCTGGTGGTGGGTGGCGGTTACGGCGGCGCGACGGCGGCAAAGTACCTGAGGCTCTTTTCCGCGAACACGCTGGACGTCGTGCTGGTGGAACCGGAGCCGGCGTTCATGTCGTGCCCGCTGTCGAATCTGGTCGTCGGCGGCACGCGCACGCTCGCCGACATCACGGTCTCCTACGACGGTCTCGCCCGGCACGGCGTCCGGGTCGTGCGCGACCGCGTCAGCGGCATCGACCCGACGGGGCGCCTCGCGCGCCTCGCCTCGGGGGCCACCATCCGCTACGACCGCCTGATCCTCTCGCCTGGCGTCGAGATGATGTGGGACGGGGTGGCCGGGTTGCGTCAGGCCAGTGCCGACGGCCGGATCGTGCAGGCCTGGAAGGCCGGGCACGAGACGCAGACGCTGCGAGGCCAGCTCGAGGCGATGCCCGACGGCGGTACGTTCGCGATCGCGATCCCGGAGGCCCCGTACCGCTGCCCGCCCGGCCCGTACGAGCGGGCCTGCCTCGTCGCGGCCTACTTCAAGCGCGCCAAGCCGCGCTCCAAGGTCCTGATCCTCGACGCCAACGGCGAGGTCACGTCCAAGGGCGCCCTGTTCCGCAAGGCCTGGGCCGAGCTCTATCCGGGAATGGTCGAGTACCGGCCGCAGCACAAGGCCGTGTCGGTCGACGCGGCGACGAACACGTTGCAGTTCGAGATCCAGGACGACGTCCGCGCCGATGTCCTCAACGTCCTGCCGCCGATGCGGGCCGGCGCGATCGCCGTCGAAACCGGCCTGGCCGACGCGAACGCCCGCTGGTGCACGGTCACGTTCCTGAATTTCGAGTCGACCGTCGCACGTCACATCCACGTGCTCGGCGACTCGATCCAGATCGCCCCGGCGATGCCCAAGAGCGGACACATGGCCAACAGCCAGGCCAAGGTGACGGCCGCGGCGATCGTGGCGGAGCTCAGCGGTCAGCCTGCGGACGCCGCGCCGATGCTGAGCAACACCTGCTACAGCTTCGTCGACAGCGAACGCGCCGTGCATGTCGCCAGCATCCATGCCTACAACTCGGCCCAGCACACCTTCCTGCCGGTGCACGACGCCGGCGGCCTTTCGAGCGCGGCGAACGATCTCGAAGGCCGCTATGCCTGGAACTGGGCGCGCACGATCTGGGCCGACAGCCTCGGCTGACGCCCGGCCGTGATGCCCTCGATCCGAACCCTGTCCCGAACGCCATTTCGCACGACCGCGCAGCCACGCCCGAGCCCGCCATGACCGCCACCACCTCGCTCGACGAAGTCGTCAGTGCCACCGACGCGTCCCCGCCTCCCGAAGAAACGCCGACGGACGCTCAGCCCCGGGTCATGCTGCAGATGCCCGTGGACATCCGCAGTGCCTCGCTGGTGCTCATCGCGGTGTTGGCCGGCGTCTTCACGCTGAGCTGGGCCAAGGACGTGTTCGTCCCGCTGCTGCTCGGGCTGATGGCCAGCTACGCCCTGAGCCCGATCGTCGATCGCCTGCAGCGCTGGAAGGTTCCGCGTGTGCTCGGTGCCGCGGCGCTGCTGATCGCCATCGTCGCGGCCCTCGGCTGGACGACCTACGCGCTCGCCGACGACGCCAGCAAGCTGATCGAATCGCTGCCGACGGTCGCCCAGAAGTTCCGCCAGACCCTGGAGTCGCGCCGCGGACCCTCGCCCAAGTCGGTGCAGGCGATCGACAAGGTGCAGAAGGCGGCCAGCGAACTCGAGAAGGCTGCCGAGACGGGCACCGCCGCGGCTCGGGCGCCGGGGGTGACGCGGGTGCAGATCGAAAAACCGAGGTTCGACGTCAAGGAGTACTTCTGGACCGGCACGGTCGGCCTGATCACGCTGATCGGCCAGGCCACGGTGGTGCTCTTCCTGACCTTCTTCCTGCTCGCTTCCGGAGATACCTTCCGTCGCAAGATGGTGCGGATCGCCGGCCCGACGATCACCAAGAAGAAGATCACGATCCAGGCGCTCGACGAGGTCACCGAGCAGATCCAGCGCTACCTCCTGGTGCAAGTCTTCACCAGCCTGCTGGTCGCGATCGCGACGTGGCTTGCCTTCCTGTGGATGGGCGTCGAGCATGCCGCGGTGTGGGGTCTCGTCGCCGGCATCCTGAACTTCATCCCCTACATCGGTTCGATCGTCTTCACCGCCGGTTCGGCGGCAGTCGGTCTGATGCAGTTCGGCAGCATCGAGGCCGCTGTCGGCGTCGCCGGTGTGTCGCTGCTGCTGCACACGATCTCGGGCTACGTGCTGACGCCCTGGCTGACCAGCCGGGCCGGACGGATGAACGCCGTCACGGTGTTCATCGGCGTGCTCGCCTGGGGCTGGCTCTGGGGCCTGTGGGGTCTGTTGCTCGGCGTGCCGATCCTGATGGTCGTCAAGTCCGTCTGCGATCGGGTCGACGACCTCAAACCGATCGGCGAACTGCTCGGCAGCTGACGCGACGTTTCCGGCTGCACTGGCGAGACCCCGGGGCCCAAGGCGCCCGAGGCCGCGGGGCTCAGAACGCCAGGCAGGCGCCCTGGTAGATGCCCAGGAGGACGGCGGTCACGCAGACATTGGCCAGCAGATGCCCGCGGCCCTGTCCGACATGCACGCCGAAGCGCACGCTCAGGCACCCCCAGAGGATCACCAGCAAGGCAGCGCCGGCGTCGACCTTGCTGACATGCTGGCCGAGCGCCGAGGCGGCGCCCATGCAGGCGAGCCAGACGCCGACGCCCATGATGGTCGCGGCGGTGACTTCATTGAACGAGGGCTTGCGCAAGGCGATGCCGAAGAGCTTCATGCTTGAACCTGTGGAACGACGAGGGGATCGGGGTGAATGATGGCAAGCGTATGCGCCGCCGCCGCCGTGGAAACGCAAAAGAAGCGGTGAAATCGTGTCCATTTCCACCATCCGTGCGTGCGCGCTGCCCGGCGCAGGGCTCGCGCCCCGATGTGGCGCAAACCCCTGCAGACAGTGCACCGTCGCCGGGCGTAGGATCGGACCGTTGCAGTGCGCTCACGCAGTTGCGCGTCGCCCACCGGGTCCGGCGCGGGGAAAGGATTCGTTGCAAGCGACAGACATCCACGATCCCGACTACTTCCACAAGGTGGTCGACTGCCAGTGGGCTTGCCCTGCCCACACTCCGGTTCCCGAATACATCCGCCTGATCGCCGCCGGTCGCTACACCGACGCCTACATGGTGAACTGGGAGTCGAACGTCTTCCCGGGAATCCTCGGCCGAACCTGTGACCGTCCCTGCGAGCCGGCGTGCCGGCGCGGGCGTGTCGAGGAGGCACAAGCCGAGAAGCCCGAGCCCGTCGCGATCTGCCGGCTCAAGCGCGTGACTGCCGACTACAAGGACGACATCAGCGGCTACCTGCCCCGGCTGGTGGCGGCGAAGAACGGCCGGCGCATCGCCTGCATCGGCGGCGGCCCGGCCTCGCTCACCGTCGCCCGCGACCTGGCGCCGCTCGGCTACGAGGTCGTGGTCTTCGATGGCGACACCCGGGCCGGCGGCATGATCCGCTCGCAGATCCCGCGCTTTCGCCTGCCCGAGGAGGTGATCGACGAGGAGACCGGCTACGTCCTCAAGCTCGGCGTCGAGTTCCGCGGCGGCACTCGCGTCGAATCGAGGAAGGCGCTCCTCGCCGAGCCCTGGGACGCCGTTTTCGTCGGCTCGGGAGCGCCGCGCGGCCGCGACCTCTCCCTGCCGGGGCGCAACGAGGCCGCGGCCCGCATTCACATCGGCATCGACTGGCTGTCGTCGGTGTCGTTCGGCCACGTGACGCAGATCGGCAAGCGCGTCATCGTGCTCGGCGGCGGGAACACCGCCATGGACTGCTGCCGCAGCTCCAAGCGCCTCGGCGGCAGCGACGTCAAGGTCATCGTGCGCTCGCCGTTCGAGGAGATGAAGGCCTCGCCGTGGGAGAAGGAAGACGCCGTCCACGAAGGCATCCCGATCCTCGATTGCCTGGTGCCGAAGGCCTTCATCCACGACAACGGCCGCCTCACCGGCATGAGCTTCGACAAGGTCCGCGCGGTGCGCGATGCGAACGGCAAGCGTCAGCTCGTCTCGACCGGCGAAGCCGAGCAGGTGTTCGACTGCGACGATGTCCTCGTCGCAGTCGGCCAGGAGAACGCGTTCCCCTGGATCGAGCGCGACGCCGGCATCGCCTTCGACGAGTGGGGCATGCCGGTGCTCGATCCGGTGACGCTGCAGGCCAGCCTGCCGCGCGTGTTCTTCGGCGGCGACGCTGCGCTCGGCCCGAAGAACATCATCTGGGCCGTCGCCCAGGGCCACGCGGCTGCGGTCTCGATCGACAAGTTCCTCCACGGCGAGGACGTGAGCCAGCGGCCACCGCCAGGCGTCACGCTGATCTCGCAGAAGATGGGCATCCACGAGTGGAGCTACGACAACGACGTCACGCCCGACCTGCGCAGCAAGGTGCCGTGGCGCGACGTCAATGCGGTGCTGAAGAGCATCAAGGTCGAGGTCGAACTCGGCTTCGATGTCGCCACCGCGTGGAAGGAGGCCCAGCGTTGCCTCAACTGCGACGTGCAGACAGTGTTCGCGACCAGCCAGTGCATCGAGTGCGACGCCTGCGTCGACATCTGCCCGACCGACTGCATCACCTTCACCGCCAATGGCCCGGAGGCCGACCTGCGCACGCGCCTGCGTGCGCCCGCCCGCCATCCGGATCAGGCGCTCTACGTCTCCGCCGGCCTCAAGACCGGCCGCGTGATGGTCAAGGACGAGGACGTCTGCCTGCACTGCGGGCTGTGCGCTGAGCGCTGCCCGACCGGCGCCTGGGACATGCAGAAGTTCATGATCGAGCAGACGCGCGCCGGCCACGGCTGCCGCAACGGCAGTGCGCCGAAACCCAAGCAGGCGGCCGCGACGACATGACGACGAACGTGCAGGCGGGAACGGCACCGCGGATCGAAGCCGTCAACGATTTCGTCGTCAAGTTCGCCAACGTCAACGGCTCGGGCTCGGCCTCGGCCAACGAGCTGTTCGCGCGCAGCCTCCTGCGCATGGGCGTGCCGGTCAGCCCGCGCAACATCTTCCCGTCGAACATCCAAGGCCTGCCGACCTGGTACGAGGTCCGCGTCAGCGAGAAGGGCTACCTCGCGCGGCGCGGCGGCGTCGACCTGATGGTGGCGATGAACCCGCAGACCTGGGACAAGGACCTGGCCGAGATCGAGCCCGGCGGCTACCTTTTCTACGACAGCTCCAAGCCGCTGTCGGCGGCGAAGTTCCGCACCGACATCCACGTACTCGGCGTGCCGCTGACCGACCTGTGTGCGACGCGCTACACCGACCCGCGCGAGCGCCAGCTGCTGAAGAACATCGTCTACGTCGGCGTGCTGGCGGCGATGCTCGGCGTCGAGCCCGAGGTCATCGCGACCTTGCTCGGCGAGCAGTACAAGGGCAAGACCAAGCTGCTGCAACCCAATCTCGACGCCTTCATGATGGGCCTGCACCACGGCCGCGAATACTTCGACGACGCCCTCGGCCTGAAGATCGAGCGCCGCGACGCGGTCGGCAAGCGCATCTTCATCGAGGGCAACGCCGCCGCCGCACTCGGCTGCGTGTACGGTGGGGCCACGGTCTGCGCGTGGTACCCGATCACGCCGTCGTCGTCGCTGGCCGAAGGCTTCCAGAAGTACTGCAGCAAGCTGCGCGTCGACAAGGCGAGCGGCCGCAACAAGTTCGCCATCGTCCAGGCCGAGGACGAGATCGCCTCGATCGGCATCGTCGTCGGTGCTGGCTGGAACGGCGCCCGCGCCTTCACCGCGACCTCGGGGCCTGGCGTCTCGCTGATGACCGAATTCATCGGCCTGGCGTATTTCGCCGAGATCCCGGTGACGATCATCGACGTCCAGCGCGGCGGCCCGTCCACCGGGATGCCGACGCGCACGCAGCAAGCCGACCTGCTCGCCTGCGCCTACGCCTCGCACGGCGACACCAAGCACGTCTTGCTCTTTCCCGAGGACCCGCGCGAGTGCTTCGACTTCGCCGCCGCCGCCCTCGACCTCGCCGACCGCCTGCAGACGCCGGTGTTCGTGATGACCGATCTGGACATCGGCATGAACCACCGCCTGTGCGAGCCCCTCGCCTGGGACGACAGCCGGCGTTACGACCGCGGCAAGGTCATGACTGCTGAGGAACTCGAGGCCGGCCGCGAGTTCGGCCGCTACCTCGACGTCGACGGCGACGGCATCCCCTATCGCACCCTTCCCGGCACGCACCCGACGAAGGGCGCCTACTTCACCCGCGGCACGACGAGAGATGCCCAGGCGCGCTATTCCGAGGCCGGGCCGGATTACCTCTACAACGTCCAGCGCCTGCTGAAGAAGTTCGAGACTGCCAAGGCGCTGGTGCCGCAGCCGGTGCTGCGGCGGGCGACCCGCGAGGCCCGTTTCGGCGTCATCTACTACGGCTCCACCAGCCCGGCGATGGGCGAGGCCTCGGACGCGCTCGAAGCCGACGGGATTCACGTCGACACGCTGCGCATCCGCGCGTTCCCGTTCAGCGAGGCGGTCGACCGCTTCGTCGCCGAGCACGACAGCGTGTTCGTGATCGAGCAGAACCGCGACGCCCAGCTGCGCATGATGCTGGTCAACGAGCAGGCGATCGACCCGGCGAGGCTCGAGCCCATCCTCCATTACGACGGCACACCGATCACCGCGCGCTTCATCATCGATGCGATCGCCGGACGGGTACACGCCGACAACGTCGAACCGATCAATCGCAAGGGCCTCGCGGCATGACCTACCTCGCCAAGCCGAAGCTGCATCACCCCACCCTGCCGGCGAACGCGCTCGGCCTCACCCGGCGCGACTACGAAGGCAAGATCTCGACGCTGTGCGCCGGCTGCGGCCACGACTCGATCTCCGCGGCGCTGGTGCAGGCGTGCTGGGAGCTCGACATCGAGCCGCATCGCGTTGCCAAGCTCTCGGGCATCGGCTGCTCGTCGAAGACGCCGGACTACTTCCTCGGCGCCTCGCACGGCTTCAACACTGTGCACGGACGCATGCCCTCGGTGCTGACCGGCGCCAACCTGGCCAACCGCGAGCTGCTCTACCTGGGCGTCAGCGGCGACGGCGACTCCGCCTCCATCGGCCTGGGTCAGTTCGCCCACGCGATGCGCCGCGGCGTGAACATGACCTACATCGTCGAGAACAACGGCGTCTACGGCCTGACCAAGGGCCAGTTCTCCGCGACCGCCGACGCCGGCAGCAAGAGCAAGCGCGGTGTCGTCAACAGCGACACGGCGATCGACCTGGTCGCACTCGCGCTGCAGCTCGGCGCGAGCTACGTCGGCCGCAGTTTCTCGGGCGACAAGGACCAGCTGGTGCCGCTGATCAAGGGTGCGATGCGCCACCGCGGCGCGGCCCTGCTCGACGTCATCAGCCCGTGCGTGGCCTTCAACAACCATGCCGGCAGCACCAAGAGCTACGACTACGTGCGCGCCCACAACGAGGCCGTGAACCGGCTCGACTTCATGCCGCACCGCGACGCCATCGGCGCGGCCTACGCGCCCGGCGAGGTCATCGAGGTCACGCAGCACGACGGCAGCGTGCTCAGACTGCGCAAGCTCGCCGAGGGCTACGACGCGGGCGACCGACTCGCGGCCATGAGCCACATCGCCACGCACGAGGCGCGCGGCGAGATCCTCACCGGCCTGCTGTACGTCAACCCGTCCGCCGAGGACCTGCACGAGCACCTGCACACCGTCGCCACGCCGCTCGGCCGCCTCGGCGACCGCGAACTCTGCCCCGGCGCCGCTGCGCTCGAGGCGATCAACGCCGAGCTGCTCTGAGCACACCGCACTCCCCTGCGGTATTCGGGGCGCGGTAAGCTGCCCGGTCCTTCCTTCAAGAACGATCGGCACCGATGGCAATTCCCTGGCTCACCATGCTCAAGGTCGTCCCCTGGGGCGACGTCATCGGCAACGCGCCGAAAGTGGCCGACGGCGCGAAGAAGCTCTGGAGCGCGGTCGGCCGCAAGCCCGAGCCCGTCGCCCCCATGCCACCGGTCGCGGGGTTGCCACCGGAGAGCCGGGCTATCGCCGAGCTGCAGGGCAGGCTCGACGCGGTCGAGGCGACGACGACGCACCTTCATTCGCAGATGATTGCGTCGACCGAACTGATCCAGGCCCTGGCCGAGCAGAACACCCAGTTGATCGCCCGGATCGAGGCGCACCGCATCCGCCTGGCCTGGCTGGCCGCAGCGACGGCCATCGCCGGCGTCGCTGCCCTCGCGGCCTGGGCAGCGGTGCTGGTGCGCTGAGTCCGCGGGATCGGGCTCGCGCCGCCCCCATCTCCATGCCTGCGCCTTCGGCCCCGATCGACCTGCGCTCGGACACGGTCACCCGGCCGTCCGAGGCGATGCGCGCCGCCATCGCCGCGGCCCCGGTAGGCGACGACCAGTACGGCGAGGACCCGAGCGTCAACTTGCTGCAGGAGCGCTGCGCCGCACTGCTGGGCAAGGAGTCCGCTCTCTGGCTGCCGAGCGGGACGATGGCCAATCAGGTCGCGTTGCGGGTCCTGACGCGCCCCGGCGACGACGTGATCGTCAGCCGCGAGAGCCACGCGGTCTGGCACGAGACCGGTGGCTCGGCCGCCAACGCCGGGGTTCAGTTCACCGAGATCGGCGCCGGCGGCACCTTTTCACCCGAGGCCTTCATCGACGCGATCAAGCCGCGCGAGCACGGCATCTACCCGCCGACGACGCTGGTCGAGATCGAGAACACCCACAACCGCAGTGGCGGAGTCGTCTTTCCCCAGATCGACGCCGAGCGCATCTGCGCGGCGGCGCACGTACGCGGCATCGCCAGCTTCCTCGACGGCGCCCGCCTCTGGAATGCGGCCGCCGCCACCGGTGCCACGCCGCGGGCGCTGGCGCAGCCCTTCGACCTGGTCGCGGTGTCGTTCTCCAAGGGGTTGGGCGCGCCCGGCGGCTCGCTGCTCGCCGGTCGCCGCGAGACCATCCAGGCCGCGCTGCGGCAGCGTCGCATGCTGGGCGGCGCGATGCGCCAGGTCGGCCTCTTCGCCGCAGCCGCCCTGCATGCGCTCGACCACCACCTGCCCGGCCTCACCGAGGATCACCGCAATGCAGCGGCCATCGCCGCGCGCCTGGCCGCCATCGAGGGCGTGGCGCTCGACCCGGCCGGCGTGCAGACGAACATCGTCGTCTTCCGCCTCGTCGCAGGCGCCCCCGACGCCGCGACGCTGGCGGCCGTGCTGCGCGGGCGCGGCGTTCTCGTCAATGCGCTCGGACCGCGCACCATCCGGCTGCTGACGCACCGCGACGTCAGCCGCGAAGCCTGCCTCGAGGCGGCCGAGATCCTCGCCGCGACCCTCGGCTCCGACATTCCCGCAGCGGAGCCGGGGTGACCGAGGCGATCGCGGCCGAGTCGGCGCTGATCGTCCACGTCGCGGCGGCGGAGCCCTGGGTCGGCGAACTCCGCGCGCTGCACGATCCCGCGGCGCGACAGGGCGTCCCGGCGCACATCACCCTGCTCTATCCCTTCATGGACCCGGCGCGCATCGACGCGTCGGTCCGCATGCGGATCGACGGCGTGGCTCGTGCGACGCCGGCCTTCGCATTCCGGCTGGCACGCACCGGTCGTTTCCCGGGGACGCTCTACCTGGCGCCCGAGCCCGCTGCGCCGTTCGTCGCCCTCACCCGCGCACTGGCGGCGGCGTTCCCCGAGCATCCGCCCTATGGAGGCCGCCACCCCGATGTGATCCCGCACCTGACCGTCGCGATGACCGAAGGGTCGGGCACTGCCGAGGACGACCCGCCCTGGCAGGCTGCCGAGGTGCGGCTGCGGGCAGCGCTTCCGCAGCCCGCCGGCATCGCCGCGAGCTGTGGCGAACTGCTGCTGATCGGCAACGCCACCGGGCGCTGGCGCCCGTTGCAGACGTTCACCCTGGGTCCGGGGGCGAGTTAGACGCGGAGCTGGCGCGGTCCCACAGCATCGCCGCCCGGCCGCCTTCCCCTTAGGGCAGACTGGGGCCTTCTAACGAGGAGCCAAGCATGTCGAGCAAGCCAGGCCGCATCGTCGGCCATGTGACCTATCGTGAGGGCGACGGACAGTCGATCCTGATCCCGCAGGGCCCGTGCGAGATCACGGTGACCGACCTCGACGCGACCCTCGGCTGGATCGACGGCGACAGCAGCGGTTCGACAGCGTTGCCGCTGGCCGAATTCAACCGCTACGTCTCCGAAGGTGCGATCGTCTTCGACAAGTAGGCCTGCGCGGCCGAGCCGTAGGGGCTCCCGGACCGGTCGCGGCGGTGCTCGAGCGCCGGCAGCTGGCGTCGAACGGCGGCGATGCGCTCCGGGTCCAGTTCGGCCAGCACCACACCCGGGCCCTCGTCGCGAACGCCGAGAACCTCGCCCCACGGGTCGACGATCATGCTGTGGCCCCAGGTGCGGCGGCCGTTCTCGTGCCGGCCGCCCTGGGCCGGCGCGATCACGTAGCACTGGTTCTCGACCGCGCGGGCGCGCAGCAGCAGTTCCCAGTGCGCCGCCCCGGTGGTGTGGGTGAACGCCGACGGCACCGACAGCAGGTCGCAGGGCGGATCCATCAGCGCCCGGTACAGCTCGGGGAAGCGCAAGTCGTAGCACACGCTCAGGCCCAGGCGCACGCCGCCGGCGTCGAGCGCGACCGGCCCGGCGCCGGCGCGCAGCACGCGTGCCTCGTCGTAGCTTTCGCGGCCGTTGTCGTAGCGGAACAGGTGCACCTTGTCGTAGCGCGCGGCGAGCGTGCCGTCGGGCGCGTAGACGCAGTTGCTGTTGAACGCACGCTCCGGCTCGTCGCCCTGCATCGGCAGCGTGCCGCCGACGATCCAGACGCCGTGCGCCCTCGCCGCTTCGGACAGCATCCGCTGGATCGGCCCTTCGCCGGGTGCTTCCGCGATCTCCAGCTTGTCGGCGTCGGCGCGACCCATGAAGCAGAAATATTCCGGCAGCGCCATCAACCTCGCCCCGGCGGCCGCGGCTTCGGCGATGAGGCCGCGCGCGGCCTCGAGGTTGCGCTCGACGCTCGGCGTCGAGACCATCTGCAGGGCGGCGATTTTCATGAGCGGCTCACTGGTTGGGAACGGAGGCGGCGGGCACCGGCGTGTCCGCGGCGGAGACGTTTCGGGATCGGCTGCGCTCGACTCGTTCGACCTTGGGATCGGCCCAGGGGCCGGTGACCCGGAACTCGCGCGTTCCCGCTTCGATCAGCGGCTTCCTCAGGAAGTATTGCGCGAGGAAGGTCCCGATGCCCACGGCCGGGTTGATGATCGCGTAGGCCAGCGACGCCGTGCCGGCGTTGATCTCCGGGACGACGACCACGCGCAGGTCCTCGGTCTCGCGGGCGATGTCGGCACTGCCCTCCATCAGCACGACCGCCGCCGGCCCGCGCATCCGCAGGTTGTTGGTGCGGGCCGTTCCCTCGGCGATGCCTACATCGCCGGTGATGCTGTCGAAGGCGAAGCCCTGCTCGAAGAGATCGCGGAAGTCGAACGCCAGACGCCGAGGCAACGACTGCAGGCTGAGCA
The DNA here is from genome assembly GCA_038318385.1 of Burkholderiales bacterium. GTDB lineage: Bacteria > Pseudomonadota > Gammaproteobacteria > Burkholderiales > Burkholderiaceae_C > Schlegelella_A. The sequence continues at coordinate 27,942 of JBBQCD010000029.1, forward strand.
CGCTCAGCAGCCGTGCCGCACCCGGCTCGGCCTTGAGGAACTGCCCCGAATCGACGGCGACGTTGACCTGCCCGCTCATGCTCGGGTAGTCGATCGAGAGCGGCGAACCGGCCCAGGACACCTGCCCCGAAAGTTCTCCCTTGCCGCCACGGATGGCCTTGCCGGCCCCGAGGCGCTCGAGCAGCGCGCCGCTGTCGGCCACCGCGAGGGTGAAGTCGAGCGTTGCCCGGCGCCGCGCCGCGGGTCCGGATGGCGCCCAGGCGCCGGTCGCGGTGAGCCTGGCCTCAGGCATGCTGATGTTGAGCTTGGACAGCCGCCATTCGCGCGTGACCTCGCGGCCGGGCTCTCGGCTGATGCGGTTCGCGGCCTCGATCTCGACCCGGCCGAAGCGCTTGCCACGCAGCTCGAAATCGTCGACGACGATGTCGAGCGCCGGCACGCTGGTGGGTTGCACGTCCAGGAGGCTCTCGACCTGCACGACGTCGTCGCTCTTGGGCAGGCTCAGTCTCGACAGCCGCGCGTAAATGCGGCCCGCCGCGGCCGCCGCGGCCGCCGCCGATCCGCGCCGCCTTGCCGGACGGTATTCGACGTAGCCGTCGAGCTGGTCGGCGTTGACACTGGCGCGCCACAATCCGCTGGCCTCCTCGGTGGCACCGATCACCGCACCGGTGACGAGGTGCCCACCGGATCGCAGTTCCTGGGCCCGAAGCGCAACCGTCTCGGGGGCGTAGCTTTCGGAGGGACCCGTGCCACCGCTGCCGGTCGCGCCGGCCGGAGCCGCGCTTGCGGGCACGGGCGGGAACATCCGCTGATAGGCCGCTTCCCAGGCATCGACGTCGACGCGCTGCACGTTCAGATTGGCCGCGACGCCGGATCCCGGCGTCGGTGGGGGCGCCAGCACACCGATCCCGCCGTTCACGACCCGGGTCCCGTCCGCTCCCTGCTCACGCAGGTAGTGGGCCTGCAGCACGTTGCCGAGATCCAGGCGCAGGTTCTCCCGAGGCGAGCCGGCGACGTCTTCCAGCAAGGTCGTCTGGTAGCGCAATTCGAGCGCCGTGCTCGCGGGTTTGGAAAGCGGTACCGGCAGGTCGATGGCCATGCCGGCAAGGTTGCTCGTCACCAGCAACTGCGAGCGGCCATGGACGAAGCCGAGGGTGAAACGGTAGTTCGCCTGTCCCGCCAGGGCGGTCGCCACGCGCGCGACCGGACCGAGCTCGGCCGCCCGGCGCAAGCCGTCGGCACTCGCCGTGCCCTGGCCGGAGAAGCGGATGCTGTCGTCGGTCTGCGTGCCGCCGTCGAAACTCGCGTCGCCGCCGAGGACGCGCGCCGTCGCTGCGACGACGGCGAAATCCTTCTGGGTGAAGTCGATCCGTCCCTTGGCGCCGGCGAGCAGCGGCGTGTCGGCGCTGATGCGCACGTCGTTGCCGGCCAGCGCGAGACTGCCGGTGACTGCCGTCGTCGAAACCGCTTCCAGCGGAATTGCCAGCGCCAGCTTGAGTTCGACCGGCCCCGTGGCGCTCGCCGTGGCGAGGGACTTGCCGAGCCAGCCGCCGATCGGGGTCGCATTGACGACGTTGACCATCTCGGCCAGCGGACCGCGTGCCGCGCCGTCTAGGCTGAGCACCGGACGCTCGCCCAAGTCCGGGATGCGGCCCTGGACGCGGGTCCATTCGACACCGCCGAGTTGCGCGCGCGCGTTCCGGAACTCGAGCGTCGAGCGATCGATGACGAGTTCGCCGGCGACTCGCGTCAGCGCCGGCCATTGCGGTGACCCGGGCACAAAGGCGAAGGTCGCGTCCTCGGCCTGGCCGGCGATGCGGAATTCGCCATCCTTGCCTCCGCGCGCGTTGTGAAACGGGAAATCGCGCAGGTGTCCCTTGACCCGGAACGTGACGTTCTTCACCGCGCCGCCGCGCACCGCGCCTTCGACGTAGTGGCGCGGCCCTTCGGGAATGCCGAGCGGCAGGTAGCGCGCGATCCGCACCGCCTGCCCGCTGGCGAGCTTGCCGTCGAGCTCCAGGCGTCCCGGAAAGCGCCCGCCGTGCGCGCTGTCGGCGACATCGCCGCTGGTCCAGGTGGCCGCCAGTTCGCCGCGCGCATCGGCATTGGCAAAGCGCGTGTCCTTCAGCTGCACCGTCAGCCGCGACGCGCCTGCCGGGGTCGGCGCCGGTTCGATCTTCCACAGCAGGTGCGCGGCGAACTGGTCGAGCGGCACCAGCGGATCGGCGAACACCCCCGGGAGGTCGATCGCTCCGCCATTCATGGTGACGCGCGCGTCACCACCGGCTTCGGTGGCGGCGAGTTGCAGCGTCGCGTTGCGCAGGCCGGGGCGGCCGACGCCATGGGGTTCGTCCGAAGCCCGCGCCGCCAGCGACAGACCCCCCAGAGCGCCCTGCACGCGGTACTGCCGGGGCGACTCGAGCGGACCTTCCCAGCTCGCCAAAATGTCGCGCGCCACGCCCTGCGGCGCGACGTCGGCCAGGAAATTGCGCACCGCGCCGATCGGCACCCGCGTGGCGATCTGAGCCATCACCCCGACATCCAGGTGCTGCGCCTTGAAGCTCCCGCCGGTAGCGTCCTCGCCTTCGCGCTGACGCAGCGTCAAGGCCAGGTCGCCTTGCGGCCAGAGGACGCCGTCGGCGGTCCGGAAACTGAAGCGTTGCAAGGCGAGCGCGATGCCATCGGCATCGCGTCGACCTTCGAAGCGGCCTTCGAGCTGCTCCACGGTCAAGGGCTCGACATCGGGGGCCAGCCGCAGCGACACCTCGCGCAAAGCAAGATCGACGGTGGCGGCGCGCGGCTCGCCGTCGGCCACGTCGAACCAGGCACGCAAGGCGCCATTGCCGGCCGACAGTTCGAAGGGCAGGGTGACGTGCTGTCTCAGTTCGCGCACGTCGGCTTGAGGCAGCGCCACGTAGATCGCGCCGCTCCAGCGCCGCCAGTCACCGGTACGGCCGAGGAACGGCTGGTGGAAGCGCCCTTGGACGGTGAAGCGCTCGCCCCAGTCGACGGGCGGTGTCGCGTCGAGCCGGATGTCGTGCTCGCGCAGACCGTTGCGCACCACCAGCTGGACATCGGTCAGCGTCAGCGGTGCGGCTTGACGTTGTTCGTCGATCCAGCGCAAGGCACCCCCGCGGATCACGAACTCCCCCTGCTTGAAGAACCAGTCGAGCGCTGCGCCGTCATCGGCCGCACCGCGGGTCCCGCCGAAGTCGAGGCCGGCCACGAGGATGCGCCCGGCCGGGTCACGCCGCACCTCGACCATGGGCCCTTCGATCAGCAACTGGTCGAAGCGCAGATCGAACGCGATCAGGGAACGCGGCGAGATCGAGGCGACGACGCGTTGCAGCCGCAACGCCTCTCGTCCGGAACTGTCGAAGAGGACGACGTCCCGCAGCTCGAGTCCGGGGATCCAGCCGCTCGAACGAACCTCGATCGTGCCGATCCGCACGCCCACGCCGAGCGCCTCGCCGGCACGCGCCTCGATCGGCGCACGCCATTGCTGGATGTGGGGCAGAATGAACCAATGGAGTGAGAGCCACGCGATCAGCAGCAGGCTCCAGGCCGCGACGACCAGCCCCAATGCGAACCGCGCGATCGAGCGCAGCGGCGAGCGCCGAGAGGCACGCGCGGAAGGCTGCGCTGGAGCAGCGGGAACGGGCGGAAGCACAGACATGAACAGTTCAGCGCGCCAACCTCGCGGGGTCGACGAAAGACGGGAAGCAAAGGGACTCGACCGCGCTATCCGTCGAGCTCACGGACGACGCGTCGGGCGACGCGCCGCGGCAGCCAGTTCAATCTAGCACAGACCCCTTTCCACGCCATGGGTTCCCCGGCCAGCAGCCGCACCGACACCGCAGCCCCTGCGACGTCGGCCGCGTCCGCGCCGGCATTGGCCACTCACAGCCGCTTCGTCCAGCGCGTACGTCGTCGCTACGAGGCCGAACTCGGCCTGCTTCCACCGGGCCTGCCGCGACGCGACGCGATCGAGTCGCTGATCGAGCGCCTGCTGGCCGGCGGCCGCGACCTCTCGAGCGCCTTGCGCGTGGCGCGCCATCTAGTCCTGGAACGCCTCGCGGTTCTCGACATCGAGGACGACGCGCCGATGGAAGACGTCACCGCGGCGATGACCGACCTGGCCGAGGCGGCGCTCGAGCGTGCGCTGGCGGCGGGCTGCGCGGAGCTCGACACCCGCCACGGGGCCCCGCGCAACGTCGCCGGCGAACGCATCGACTTCTGGGTCGTCGGCATGGGCAAGCTCGGCGCGCGCGAGCTCAACGTCTCCTCCGACATCGACCTGATCTACGTCTACGAGGAAGAGGGCACCACCGACGGCGCGGCGCCGACCAGCGCGCACGAATACTTCGCGCAACTCGCCCGCCGCCTCTACGCACTGATCGGCGAAACCACCGACGACGGCATCGTCTTTCGCGTCGACCTCGCCTTGCGGCCGAACGGCAAGTCGGGGCCGCCTGCGGTGAGCCTGGCGATGCTCGAGGAGTACCTGCAGGTCCAGGGGCGCGAGTGGGAGCGCTTCGCGTGGCTGAAAAGCCGTGTCGTCGCCCCGCGCGCAAGCGTCGCCGACGGCCGCGCGCTGCCGCTGCGCAGCCTCGTGACCGCGTTCGTCTATCGCCGCTATCTCGACTACGGCGTGTTCGAGGGCCTGCGCCAGCTTCACGCCAAGGTCCGCGATGAAGCCCAGCGCCGCGCCGCCGGCCGTCCCGAGCGCGCCAACGACGTCAAGCTCTCGCGCGGCGGCATTCGCGAGATCGAGTTCATCGTCCAGCTGCTGCTGGTGGTGCGCGGCGGACAGTTCCCCGAAATGCGCACGCGCTCGACGCTGAGAGGACTTTCGAAACTGGCGGCGGGCGGCCTGATGAAGACCGCGAGTGCCGAGCGCCTGGCCGACTCGTACACCTTCCTGCGTCGCGTCGAGCACCGCATCCAGTACCTCGACGACCAGCAGACCCATTTGCTGCCGACCCATGACGGCGACCTGCGCTGGATCGCCACCAGCCTGGGGTTCGACGGCGAAGCGCCAGCCTGCGCGCTGCTCGACCGGATCGGCGAGTTGCGCGAGTTCGTGGCCACCGAGTTCGACGCGCTGCTGCACGACGGCCGCGCCTCGGTCGCCGGCGCCAAGGCCGGCTCGGGCTGCAAGACCTGCGGGCCGCCGGCCCACCCGGTCGACAGCGAGGCCTTCCTCGAGCAACTGCCTCCGGCGCTGGCCGCGCAGGTCCGGCCGCTGTGCGAATCGCCGAAGATCAGGATGCTGCGCGACGAGAGCAAGGTGCGCCTGGCGCGCCTGGTGACGCGGGCGGCGCATGCGGTCAACGAAGGCCGCTGCACCCTGCATGCGGCGACGCTCTTCGTCGACTGGCTCGAGCCGCTGCTGCGGCGCGAGAGCTACCTGGCGCTGCTGATCGAGCGCCCCGAGGTGCAGAACCGGCTGCTGCGGCTCCTCGGCCTGGCGCGCTGGCCGATGCGCTACCTGATGCGCCACCCCGGCGTGATCGACGAGCTCGCCGACGAGCGGCTGCTGCACGGCCGCTTCGACCCGGCGTCGTACAAGAACGATCTGCACGAACGCCACGCCGCGTGGCAGCGCTCCGGGCAGGCGGACGAGGAGCTCCTGCTCGACACCCTGCGCCGCGCCCATCACGCCGAGGTCTTCCGCACGCTGGTGCGCGACGTCGAGGGCCATATCACCGTCGAGCAGGTCGCCGATGACCTGTCGGCGCTCGCCGACGCGACGCTGTCGTGTGCGCTCGACTGGGCCTGGCTGCATCTGAAGCAGGCCCATCGCGAGACCCCGCAGCTCGCAGTCGTCGCCTACGGCAAGCTCGGCGGCAAGGAGCTTGGCTACGGCAGCGACCTCGACGTGGTCTTCCTCTACGACGATGCCGACGAGCCCGATCGTGACCGGCCGACCGAGGTCTACGGCGCCTTCGTGCGCAAGCTGATCGCCTGGCTGACGACACGCACCTCGGCTGGCGAACTCTTCGACATCGACACGGCGTTGCGGCCCAACGGCAATTCCGGCCTGCTCGTGACCTCGATCGAATCCTTCGCCAGGTACCAGACGGGACGCGGCGGCAACACCGCCTGGACCTGGGAACACCAGGCGCTGACGCGGGCGCGCTGGTGTGCCGGGCGCACCGAGCTGGCGCCGCGCTTCGAGGCGGTCCGCCGGGGGGTCCTGAGCGCCCCGCGCGATGCGGCGGCACTGCGAGTCGAGGTGCAGGCAATGCGCGCCAAGGTCCGTCAGGCCCATCCGGTCAAGTCCGGGCGCTTCGACCTCAAGCACAGTGACGGCGGCATGATCGATGTCGAGTTCGCGGTCCAGTACCTGGTGCTGACGCAGAGCGCGGCCCATCCCGAGCTGCTCGACAACGTCGGCAACATCGCCCTGCTGCAGCGCGCCGAAGCCGCCGGACTCCTTGCCGGCGGGATCGGCCATGCCGCCGCCGATGCCTATCGCGACCTGCGTCGCGCCCAGCACCGGGCGCGCCTCGACGAGCAGCCGACCCAGGTCGATCCGGACGCGCTCGCCCCGTCCCGCGCGGCGGTGCTGGCCCTGTGGCACGCGGTCTTCGCCTGATGTCCGTGTGAGAGCCGGCGCGGGCGGCTGGCTGGCGCTGTCGGGCGTGCTGGCGCTGGGGACTCTGGCCGGTGCGTTCGCGCCGCCCGAGCTCCTCGACTGGCAGCCCGCGCTCATCGGTCATCAGCCGTGGCGGATGCTGAGCGCGGTCGCGGTCCACTACAGCGCCTTGCATCTCGGCGCCAACCTGATCGGCGCCGCGCTCGTCGCTGCTCTCGGCGTGGCCGCACGCGTCGCCATGCCGATGGTCTGGGCCTGGGTTGCGGCCTGGCCACTGACACACCTGGCGCTTGCGCTGCGCCCCGATCTGCTGCACTACGGCGGGCTGTCCGGCGTGCTCCACGCCGGCGCGGCGGTCGTCGCCGTGCACCTGCTGGGCAGCGGCCCGGGCCGGCGCCGCCTCATCGGCGTTGCGCTCCTGGCCGGTCTGCTGGTCAAGGTGTCGAGCGAGGCACCATTCGGACCGCCGCTGCAGCATCCTGCCGGGTGGGACATCGCGACCGCGCCGTTCGCGCATGCCTGCGGGCTCGCCGCGGGCATCGCCTGCGCCTTGGTCAGCCTGGGCTGGCGACGGCAACACCCTGACACTGCCACCGATGTCTGATCGCAAGTCGCACCTCGACACCATCGCCGTCGCCTCGCTCGTCGTCTGCTGCTTCCTCTGGGGCCTCAACCAGGTCGCCGCGAAAGTCGCCCTGCCGGAGATCCCGGCGCTGTGGCAGGCATCCGCACGCTCGATCGGCGGCGCGCTGCTGGTCTGGCTGTGGTCCCGGTTTCGCGGCATCGCCCTCTTCGAGCGCGACGGCACGCTCGGCGGCGGCCTCGTCGCCGGCTTGCTGTTCGCCGGGGAGTTCGCCTGCATCTTCCTCGGCCTGCAGTTCACGACCGCCTCGCGGATGGTCGTCTTCATCTACCTGGCGCCTTTCGTCGTGGCCCTGGGCATGCCGTTCATCGCCCGGGCCGAACGGCTCGGTCCCGCGCAGATGGCCGGCCTGATCGTCGCGTTCGGCGGTGTCGCCTGGGCGTTCGCGGAAGGCTTCACGCGGCACGCCGCCAACGACCGCCAGTGGATCGGGGACGGCCTGGGAGTGCTCGCTGCCTTGTTCTGGGGCGCGACGACGCTGGCGATCCGAGGCTCCCGCCTCACCAGCGCGTCGGCGGAGAAGACGCTGCTCTACCAGCTCGCCGTCTCGGGCGTCCTGCTCGGCCTGGGCGCCGTCGCGCGGGGAACTCCGTTGCCACACGAGGTGTCGATGCTGGCCACGGGCGCCCTCGCCTTCCAGATCGTGGTCGTCACCTTCGCGAGCTATCTGGTCTGGTTCTGGCTGATTCGCCGCTACCCCGCGACCCGCCTGTCGGCGTTCTCGCTGCTGACGCCGCTCTTCGGTTTGTTGCTGGGCGCTGTCCTCCTCGACGAGCCGATCACGCCGCGGCTGATGATCGCGCTGGCAACGGTCTCGACTGGCATCTACCTCGTGAACCGCAAGGCCTGAGGAATCGCCAGGGGCCCTCAGGCGCGGATGCGGCCGACGAGCGCAGTGGTCGAGTAGCCGTCGACGAATGGCAGCGCGCGGGCCTCACCTCCCCAGCTGCGCACCCAGCGAGTCTCCTCGAGACGCTCGATGTCGTAGTCGCCGCCCTTCACGTAGATCGCCGGGCGCAGCGCCTTCAGCAGCTCGACCGGGGTCGCTTCGTCGAACAGCACGACGAGGTCGACGCAGGCGAGCGCGGCGAGGACGCAGGCCCGGTCGGCCTCGGTGTTCAGCGGTCGATCGGGTCCCTTGCCGAGGCCCCGCGCCGAAGCGTCGCTGTTGAGGCCGACGACGAGGCTCGCTCCCAGCTCGCGCGCCTGCGCGAGGTAGACGACATGGCCACGGTGGAGGATGTCGAAGACGCCATTCGTGAAGACCACGGGCGCGGGCAAGGCGGCCACCCGCGCCGGCGCGGCGTCACGGGTGCAAAGCTTGTCGAGGAAGCGGGGCGGCATCGGCGCGATTGTCGCCTGGGCGTCAGGAGCGCGAGTCGCTCCCTCTACACTGAAAGACTGTCGACCAACCGGGGATGATCATGCTCGTGCTGTGCGGATTCAGCGTCTCGAACTACTACAACAAGGTCAAGCTCGCGCTGCTCGAGAAGGGCGTGCCCTTCACCGAGGAAGTGGTCAAGACCGGCCGCAAGGACGAGGAGGTCCTTGGCGTGTCGCCGCTCGCCAAGATCCCTTTCATCCGCACGGAGACGGGCGGCCTGTGCGAGAGCCAGGCGATCCTCGAATACCTCGACGATCGCTACCCCGACAAGCCGCTGCTGCCTGCCGATCCGTGGGAGCGGGCCAAGGTTCGCGAACTCATCACCTTCATCGACCTGCACCTGGAACTGGTGGCGCGCGAGCTCTACCCGAAGGCCTTCTTCGGGGGCTCGATCAGCGATGCCGCCGCGGCGCGGGTTCGTACGTCGCTGGAAAAGAACATCGCCGGCTTCAAGCGCCTGGCGCGCTTCGCGCCCTACGTGGCCGGTGCGAGCTTCACCCAGGCGGACTGCGCCGCGTGGGCGAGTCTGGGTGTGGTCAGCCTGGCAACCAAGGCCGTCTACGGCGAAGACCTGATCGCTGCCGGCGGCGTCGACTGGAAGACCTACAACCGGCTGATCGGCGAGCGTCCGAGCGCGCAGAAAGTCGTCGCCGACCGCAAGACGGACCAGGCGCGGATGGCCGCCGGCGGCTGACGCCAGCGATCGCGAGTTTCAGGCGGGCAGAGCAGCCACGTCGCCGCCCCCGGCCGCAGCGAGCCTCGCGGTCACGTCCTTGCGATAGCGGTTGAGTTCCTGCACGCTGGCGAAGCTGCGTTCGAGCAGCAGGCCGAGGTTGTGGAGGATGCGCTCGACGACCTTGCTTTCCCAGACGGTGTCGAACTGGATCTGCGTGTCCAGCCAGTGCTGCAGCCATTCCGGGTTCGGCAGGCGGCTCTGCACCGTGTCGCGCGGGAACAGCCGGGCGTTGACGTGGAGGTTGGTCGGATGCAGCGCCTGCGCGGTGCGGCGGGCGCTGGCCATCAGCACGCCGACCTTGGCGAACGCCGCCCGGGCCTCGTCCCCGAAGTTCACCAGCGCCCTCTTCATGTAGCGCAGGTAGGCGCCGCCGTGACGGGCCTCGTCGCGCGCCAGGGTCTCGTAGATCGCCTTGATCACCGGCTCGCTGTGCCACTCGGCGGCTCGCCGGTACCAGTGGTTGAGGCGGATCTCGCCGCAGAAGTGCAGCATCAGCGTCTCCAGCGCCGGCGCCGGATCGAACTCGAAGCGCACCGCGTGGAGTTCGGCTTCGGTCGGCACCAGGTCGGGCCGGAAGCGGCGCAGGTACTCCATCAGCACCAGCGAATGTTTCTGCTCCTCGAAGAACCAGACGCTGATGAAGGCGCTGAAGTCACTGTCGTCGCGGTTGTCGCGCAGGAACATCTCGGTGGCCGGCAGGGCAGCCCACTCCGTGATGGCGTTCATCTTGACCGTCTGGGCCTGCTCCTCGGTGAGGCGGCTGGCGTCGAACTGGTCCCACGGAATGTCGTGGTCCATGTTCCAGCGCACCGCCTCGAGCTGCTTGAAAAGTTCGGGATAGATCATCGAAGTCCTTCAGGTTGCGGCAGTGTAGACGGCCCGCAGTGGCGCCCCCGCGCTACGCAGCGGCGCCTCTTGCGGATGCGCAATGCCGTGATCTCCGAGGGCTATCCCGGAGCGACGTGAACTCATCGGTTATATTTAATACTGATCAGTCTAAACCAGTCCCGATCCTGCCGCACCCGCAGCGCGCCGGATCTCCCTGCAGGAGCGCAATCGCATGGAACTCTCGCCCTCCGGCGACGTCTTATCAGCCATGCCGCGCAAGGGCGTCGGCAAGGCCCCGGAAGTTGGGCGCGCGGCTTGCCGTGCGCCTGGGGCGTATCGGTTCCAGTCGCGAAGCCGGCCGGCGATGCCGGTTGAAATCCCCGGGGGGTTCTCCTCCTCCTCCCTCCCTCCCTCCTTCCTTCGGGGGCGCTTCGCGACGTTCTTCCACCCGGAGGCCGCCCACCGCGGCGGCCTCCGACCGGCACCGTCCTTCCGGTCGCGCCGCGCATGAGCGCGCCACCGAGGCGTCGGGTCGCCGTCGTGGGATCGGGCATCGCCGGTCTTGGCGTAGCCCACCAGTTGCGCGACAGCGCCCGCGTGACCTTGTTCGAAGCCGGCGACTACTTCGGCGGCCACGCGCACACCGTCGACCTCACCCTCGACGGGATCACCCACGGCGTCGACACCGGCTTTCTCGTCCTCAACGAACGCACGTACCCGAACCTGCTGCGCCTCTTCGGCGAGCTCGGCGTCGAGCTGGCGAAGTCCGACATGTCGTTCTCGGTCCAGGTGCCGGGCGCCGACCTCGAATGGAGCGGTGCAAACCTCGACGGCGTCTTCGCGCAACGCCGCAACCTGGTGGACCCGCGCTTCTGGCGGATGCTCGCGGACATCGTGCGCTTCAATCGCGTCGCCACGCGGATCGCCCGCGGCGCCATCGACGCGCCACCCGGCGATCAACCCATCGGCGAGTTCCTGGAGGCGCAACGATTCTCCGCGGCGTTTCGCGACGGGTACTTCCTGCCGATGATCGGCTGCATCTGGTCGTGTCCTGCAGCGCAGATGCTGCGATTCCCGATCGCCACGATGATCCGCTTCTGCCACAACCACGGCTTGCTGCAGATCACGAACCGGCCGCAGTGGTACACGGTGAAGGGCGGCGCGAGAGGCTATGTCGAGCGCATGCTGCAGTCGATTCCCGATGCGCGCCCGCGCACGCCCGTGCGCGGCGTTCGCCGCCTCGGCGCCGGCAATGGAGTGCTGATCGCGACGGACCACGGCAGCGAGCGCTTCGACGCCGTGGTGATGGCCTGCCACAGCGACCAGTCGCTGGACTTGCTCGCCGATCCGACGATCGCCGAGCGCGAGGTCCTCGGGGCGATCCGCTACCACCGCAACCGCGCCGTGCTGCACACCGATACCGGCGTGCTGCCCCGGCGCCGCAAGGCCTGGGCGGCGTGGAACTATGAGCGAGCAGACACGGCCGCGGTTCCCGCCGCAGGCTCCGGAGGTGTCTCGCCGGCCGACGCCTCCGCGGAGGCCAGCAGCGTCTGCCTGCATTACCTCATCGACCGACTCCAGCCCTTGCCCTTTGGCCAGCCGGTGATCGTCTCGCTGAATCCGCTGCGCGAACCGGCTGCACCGCTGGTTCACGGCGAATACGACTACGCCCACCCGGTGTTCGACATCGCGGCCGTGGCCGCGCAGGCGCGCATCCCCGAGCTGCAAGGTATCGGCGACACCTGGTACTGCGGCGCCTGGACCCGCTACGGCTTCCACGAAGACGGGTTGCGTTCCGCGCAGGCGGTCTGCGAGTCGCTGGGGACGCGTCTGGCGAGGACCGGCGATGGCTCCGACGTTGCGATGAGGGCCGCGTGAGCGCCTCCACCCGCCTGCCCGTGCGACCGCTGCTCGGCATCGGCGAGGTCCGCCACAGTCGCCTGCGTCCGGCAGCGAATCAGTTCGCCTATCCGACGTACTTCCTGATGCTGCCGATGCGCACGCTCAGGACATCTCCGGCCGCCGCCCTCGCCCGCAACCGGTTCGCGCTCGTCAGCTTCCACGATGCGGACCATGGCGACGGCCGGGCCGACAGCCTGTCCTGGCTCGACGACCTGTTGCAGCGCGAAGGCATCGACGACGCCGCCGGGGAAGTCTGGCTGCACTGCTATCCGCGGGTGCTCGGCTACGCCTTCAAGCCGGTGAGCTTCTGGTATTGCCATCGCGCCGACGGCAGCCTGGCGGCGGTCGTGGTCGAGGTCAACAACACCTTCGGCGAGCGTCACTGCTACCTGCTCTGCGGCCCCGACCTGCGCTTCGGCGCGGAGGTCGCGACTGCGAAGGTGTTCCACGTCTCGCCGTTCTGCGCGGTCGCCGGCAGCTACCGCTTCCGCTTCCTGCACGCCGGCATGCATCCGCGGTCGGAGTCGGCGCGTAGGGAGCCGACAAGGACGATCGCGCGCATCGACCATCACGATGCCGACGGGCTGCTGATCCGGACCAGTGTTTCGGGACGTTTGCAGCCGTTGACACCGGCCGGGGTGCGCGCGGCGTTCTTCGGCATGCCGCTGATGACCTTCGGCGTGATCGCGCGGATCCACTGGCAGGCGCTGCGACTGTGGAGCCGGCGGGTGCCGTTCTTTCGCAAGCCGACGCCGCCGCCAACCTTCGTGAGTCGCTGAACGATGTCCGACACGCCCACCCTTCCGCGCGCAGCCGGTGCCGCCGCCCCCGCCACCGCCGCCGCCATGCCCGCAGCGGCGCGAGCCGTCTTTCGATTGCTCCAGCGACTGCGCCACGGCGCGCTCGACATGCGCCTGCCCGATGGGTCGAGCGCGCACTTCGGCAACCGCATCGACGGCGAGCCGCGAGCGGCGATCCGGCTGGCCAACTGGAACGTCTTCGGCGCCGCGCTGAAATCCGGCGACATCGGCTTTGCCGAGAGCTACATCGCCGGCGACTGGACCACGCACGACCTCCCAGCGCTGCTGCAGCTCCTCCTCGCCAATCGCGACGACGTCGAGTCGCTCGTCTACGGCAGCTGGTGGGGGCGGGCGCTGTACCGCCTGCGCCACCTCTTCCATCGCAACTCGCGTCGCGGCAGCCGCAAGAACATCCACGCCCACTACGACCTCGGCAACGCGTTCTACCGGCTCTGGCTCGATCCGAGCATGAACTACAGCAGCGCCTGGTTCGAGGGCCGACCCGATGGCGACCTACAGGCTGCACAGCAGGCGAAGATGAGACGCGCACTGGCCGAGTGCGGGGTCCGCGCCGGCGACCGCGTGCTGGAGATCGGCTGCGGCTGGGGTGCGCTGGCCGAGTGCGCGGCGCGCGACTTCGGCGCCGTCGTCCGTGGCGTCACGCTGTCGGCCGAGCAGCTGGTCTGGGCGCAAGAGCGACTCGCAGCCTCGAACTTGCCCGGCGACCTGCGCTTCCAGGACTACCGCGACATCGACGACGGCCCCTACGACGCGATCGCCTCGATCGAGATGTTCGAAGCCGTCGGCCGCGAGTACTGGCCCGGTTTCTTCGCGACCCTGAAAGCCCAGCTGAAGCCGGGCGGACGCGCCTGCATCCAGACGATCACGATCCGCGACGATCTCTTCGCGCGCTACGTCCGCTCGACCGACTTCATCCAGCAGTACATCTTTCCCGGGGGACTCCTGCCGAGCCCGAGCGCCTTTCGGGCCGCCGCCGCCGAAGCCGGTCTCGTGGTCGTGAACGAACTCGACTTCGGCCGCGACTACGCCGAGACCTTGCGGCGCTGGCGCAGTGCCTTTCTCGCCGAGGAAGCCCCGATCCGCGAACTCGCCTTCGACACGCGCTTCATGCGCATCTGGGACTTCTATCTCGCCTACTGCGAGGCCGCGTTCGAGACCGGCAACACTAGCGTCATGCAGTTCACCCTGCGGCACGCCTGACATGGCAGCGCGGCCGGCACCGCGGCAGCCGGTCGGCGTGATCGCGGCCCATGGCGCCGGCGCCGCCCCGGGCGCGCCGCAGCACGGGGCGTGTCCGTCGCGCCGCGGTCTGATCGCACTCCTCGGCGCCTGGCCGCTCGCCGCGGCCGCCGCCGGGCCGCCATCCGAAGTGCTTGCCGGGGTCGCGGGCGCCCGGCTGCACGGCCAGGCGCGATTCACCTATTTCGGCCTGCACGTCTACGACATCCGGCTGTGGACCGGCGAAACCTTCCGCATCGAGAGCCCGATGGACCCGCCGCTGGCCCTCGAACTCGAGTACGCACGCCGCCTGTCCGGCAACGCCATCGCCGAACGCTCGCTCCAGGAGATGCGACGCGGCAGCGGCATCGACGCGGACCAGGCCGCACGCTGGCTCGACGCCATGCGCCGGATCTTCCCCGACGTCGCCGCCGGCGATCGCCTGACCGGCGTGCACCGCAGCGGCGCCGGCCTGCGCTTTTTCCTCGGCGGCAAAGTCCTCGGCGACATCGAGGGCAGTGCGTTCGCGCGGGCGTTCCTCGGCATCTGGCTGGCGCCGACGAGCTCCGAGCCGGTGCTGCGCGCCGCCCTGCTCGGCCTGGCGCGATGACAGCCACGATCACCCCCGTCGGCCGCGCAGGGCCGGGCTCAGCGCGTCCGTGGCGCGGCGGCTGGCGCGACGGCCTCACCTACGGCGGCCTCGGCCTGCCCCTGGCCTTCGTCGAGCTCCCGCTCTACGTGCTGCTGCCGAACTATTACGCCAGCCACTACGGCGTGCCGCTGGCGCTGCTCGGCGCCGTGCTGCTGGCCGCGCGCCTGACGGACGCCTTCGCCGACCCGTTCATCGGCCGCTGGGCCGACGCCCTCTTCCGGCGCTCGCCGTTGCGCGCGCTGAGCTGGCTGGCGATCGCGGCTGCCGGTCTGGCGGTCGGCTTCAGGCTGCTGTTCTTTCCGCCGGTGAGCGGGACCGTGGCACTGCTGTGGTGGTGCGGCGGCGCACTGGCGCTGACCTACCTCAGTTTCAGCGCCGCGATGGTCATCCACCAGGCGTGGGGAGCGCGCCTCGCCGGCGACGAGGCCCAGCGCGCGCAGATCGTCGCCTGGCGCGAAGGGCTGGCCCTTGCCGGCGTGATGGTGGCGGGCAGCCTGCGCACCCTGTCCAGCCTGGAGATCGGCACCTGGATCTTCGCCGGCCTGCTCAGCGCCGGCGTCGTGCTGCTGATGCGCGCTCCGCGCCTGGGACCTGCATCGCGTCCTGATCCCGCGTGGCCTGCCCGGTCGAAGGTCTCGATGTGGCTGCCGTGGACCACGCCGGCGTTCCGGCGGCTGCTGCTGATCTACCTGCTCAACGGCATCGCCAGCGCGGTCCCGGCGACCCTCGTCCTCTTCTTCGTCCAGGATCGTCTGGAGGCCGGCGCCTATCAGGGCCTGTTCCTGGGCAGCTACTTCGCCGCGGCGGCGCTGGCGATTCCGGTGTGGGTGCGGATCGTCGCGCGCTTCGGCCTGGCGCCGACCTGGCTCGGCGCGATGTTCCTCGCGATCGCGACCTTCGCCTGGGCGACGCAGCTCGACGCCGGCGACATCGTCGGCTTTGCCGTGGTCTGCGTGACCAGCGGCGTCGCGCTCGGCGCCGACCTGACGCTGCCGAGCGCCCTGCTGACCGGCGTGATCCAGCGCGCCGGCCACGGCCAGCAGGCCGAAGGCTCCTACATGGGCTGGTGGAGCTTTGCGACCAAGCTCAACCTGGCACTCGCCGCAGGCGTCGCCCTTCCGGCCCTGCAGGTCTTCGGCTACGCCTCGGGGGTGCGCGAACCCGCGGCCCTGGCGGCGCTGACCGGCGCCTATTGCCTGCTCCCGTGCGCACTCAAGCTCGCGGCGGCCGGCGCCCTCTACTTCGGCTGGATCCGCAGCCGCGAAAGCACATGATGCAGCGACCCTCTCTTCGCCTCTTTCCCCGACCGTCCCTCCCACTGTCGCCCCGACTGTTTCTCCGGCCATTCCTTCGGCCTGCCCTCGCCGCGCTGCTCGGCGCCGCCGTGCTCGCCGGCTGCGCCGCGCCGCGACCGATCGACTACGCCGCCGAACGGCCGGCGTTCGACCTGAAGACCTATTTCAACGGTGATGTCGTCGCCCACGGGATCTTCACCGACCGCGCCGGCAAGATCGTCAAGCGCTTCACCGTGCTGATGCGCTGCAGCTGGAACGGCGACGAAGGCGTCCTCGACGAGAACTTCAGCTACAGCGACGGCAGCCGGCAACGGCGTGTCTGGCGCATCACCCAGCTCGCCGACGCGCAGGGCGTGCGTCGCTATGTCGGCCTGGCCGACGACATCGTCGGCCAGGCCGAAGGCCGGGCGGCCGGAAACGCGCTGCAATGGCGCTACACCCTGCGCCTGCCGGTCGAGGGTCGCGAGATCGAGGTCCAGTTCGACGACTGGATGGTGCTCGTCGACGAACAGGTGCTGCTGAACAAGGCGGTGATGTCGAAGTTCGGCGTGCGCCTCGGCGAGGTGACGCTGAGCTTCCGCAAGCCCTAGGGCCTGTCGACAAGCCCTGACCCATGGCACTGAATCCCCGCATCGCCGACTGGCACGGCCGCGTTGTCTGGCTCGTCGGCGCCTCCTCCGGGATCGGCGCGGCGACGGCGGCGCTGCTGCACGCGCGCGGCGCCACCGTCGTCGTCTCTGCCCGCAACGCCGACGGCCTGCGCGAATTCACCGCGGCTCACCCCGGCAGCGTCGCCATGGCGCTCGACGCCACCGACCGCGCGGCGATGCGGGCCGCCGCCGCGCGCATCGTCGCCGAGCACGGGCGCATCGACCTGGCCCTGTACTGCGCCGGCACCTACAAGGCCATGCGCGCGACGGCGTTCGATCTGGACGTCGCCCTGCGCCACGACGCGGTCAACTATGGCGGCGCCCTGCACATGCTCGACGCCGTGCTGCCCGATTTTCTCCGCCGCGGCGCCGGACATGTCAGTCTGGTGGCGAGCGTGGCCGGTTACCGGGGCCTGCCGAACTCGCTCGCCTATGGGCCGACGAAGGCGGCCCTGATCAATCTCGGACAGACCCTCTGGATGGACCTCGAGCCACGCGGCATCGGGGTCTCGGTCATCTGTCCGGGCTTCGTCGAGACCCCGCTCACCGCAGAGAACGGGTTCCGCATGCCCGCCCTCATCTCCCCGGAAACGGCGGCCCTAAGGATCGTGGAGGGATGGGAACGCGGTCGCTTCGAGATCCACTTTCCGAAACGCTTCACGCTGCTGCTGAAGGCCCTCGGCCTCCTCGGCAACGGGCTGTACTTCAAGACGATCCGCCGGGTGACGGGGCTCTGAGGAACGGGGCGAGCGCCCTCAGCGAGCCCGCTCAGCGCAACCAGCCCTTGCGCCGGAAGAAGATGAAGGGCGCGGCCACCGAGGCGACCATCAGCAGCAGCGCGTAGGGATATCCGTAGGCCCAGTTCAGTTCGGGCATGGCCTTGAAGTTCATGCCGTAGATGCTGGCGATCAGCGTCGGCGGCAGCAGGGCCACGCTGGCCACCGAGAAAATCTTGATGATCTTGTTCTGGTTGATGTTGATGAAGCCCACGGTGGCGTTCATCAGGAAGTTGATCTTGTCGAAGAGGAACGTGCTGTGGCTGTCGAGCGAATCGATGTCGCGCAGGATCTGGCGCGCCTCCTCGAACTGGTCGGCGTTGAGCATGCGGCTGCGCATCATGAAGCTGACGGCGCGGCGCGTGTCCATGACGTTGCGGCGGATGCGGCCGTTGAGGTCTTCCTCGCGGGCGATCGCCGACAGCGCCTCGCCGGCCGCCTGGTCGTTGACATGCTGGCGCAGAACCCGCGCGCTGACGCCTTCGAGGGTGTCGTAGACGCCTTCGAGGGCATCGGCCGAATACTCGGCGTCGGCATCGTAGAGCTTGAGCAGGACGTCCTTGGCATCCTCGATCAGGGCGGGGATCCGCCGCGCCCGCAGGCGCAGCAGCCGAAACACCGGCAGGTCCTCGACGTGCACCGAGAACAGGACGTTGGCGTGAAGGATGAAGGCGACGCGCACGTTGCGCGGCGTCTCGCCGTCGTCGATCAGGAAGTCCGAACGGATGTGCAGCTCGCCGTTGTCTTCCTCGTAGAAACGCGCCGACTCCTCGAGATCGTCATCGACCGCGTCCTCGGGGATGGTGACGCCGAAGTGCTGGGCGATCCAGCCTTTCTCTTCGGCCGTCGGCGCGTCGAGGTCGACCCAGACCGGACGCACGCCGCCGAGCGCATCGAGGCTTTCGATCTCTTCCTGGAAGAGCCGGCCGTTGGCCAGCGTAAAGACATTCAGCATCAAGCTCTCCAGCGCGCGCCGCGGTCAAGGGCATCGGCACGGGTGATGGTCGGGGTGTGGGTCGTGACCGCCTCACCCCGCACGCCGCCGCGCCCGATGGGCCGGCATGCGCTGGAGCGGACGGTCACCGCGGGTGCGGGATGTCCAAGCAGGGGCCCAAGGATGCGATCCGAAAATTATCGCATCCGCGCCCGTGCAACTCTGTGGGAACTCGAGTCGATCGCCGCGGCGGCGTGAACAAGTTCGAGGATGTGAACCATTCGACCCGGCGCCGGCAGGTCCGGTCCGGTGGACGCATCGGGAAGCCCCTTGACCGGGGACGCCTGCTCTGGCGGGGGCCGCTTTCACCGCGCCGCCAACGAACAAGCATACCCGCGAATTCCGCACGCCCGCAGGCACCCCGACAGCGGCGCGGATAGCGCTCGCCTGCTTGTCAGGACCCGCGATCGTAGGCACACTGATTCGGCATCTGCTGCCGCCGCGTCGTCCCCCGGACACGAATAGCGGCGGCCGGCGGATTCACTGCCGGGCCTCGCCCCGGCACCGCCCGCCGGAGGTCACGAAGCCCGCTCACTGCCACCGCCCTCTCCCGCCTCTCCCGTCCGCTTCCTGCCTCCGCCTCCTGTCCCCTCCCTGTCCTGATTCCCGCTCCCCGCGTCCCTCCCCCGTCCCATCCTTCCTGCGAAAGGAACCTCATGAACGTGACGATCAGTGGTCATCATCTCGAAGTCACTCCCGCCCTGCGCGAGTACGTCCTCACCAAACTGGAGCGGGTCACGCGCCACTTCGACCAGGTCGTCGACATCACCGTACTGTTGTGCATCGAGAAGCTGAGCGAAAAGGAGCGCCGCCAGCGCGCCGAGATCACCGTCCACGTCAAAGGCAAGGACATCTTCGTCGAGCAGTCCCACGAGGATCTGTACGCGGCCATCGACCAGCTCGTCGACAAGCTCGATCGCCAGGTGTGCCGTCACAAGGATCGCGTCCAGGACCACCATCACGTCGCCAGCAAGCGCATCGACGCCGCATCGCTCGGCTAGCCCCGGCCGCGCCGCGCTCCGGGGCATCTGGGCGCGAACGATGCTGGGCCTGTTCGGCCAGATTCACCAGTTCCGACCGACGGCCTGGGGGTGACGCCTTTTTCAGCCGGCCGCTTTTCGGAACGTGAAAGGCAAGGTGCCGTTCGTCGGTGCCTGTTGCCGGCTTGCCGCAGGCCACACGGAATCCGACCCCGCTGGCGAACTGGACACTCCACAGCGCCGGTGACCCCTCCATAATTCATCAAGCCGTCACTATTCGCAGGGGGCCGACCCCGCGTCGCCTTGCCGATCCCCGCCTCGATGAACCGTCTCGCCAGCATCCTGCCCGCCGTCAATGTCCTCGTGGATGTCGACGCGACCAGCAAAAAGCGCGTTTTCGAACACGCCGGCCTGCTGTTCGAGAACCAGCATTCCATCGCCCGCGCGACCGTGACCGACAACCTGTTCGCGCGCGAGCGGCTCGGCTCCACCGGGCTCGGCCACGGCGTGGCCATTCCGCACGGTCGCATCAAGGGCCTGAAGAACCCGCTCGCCGCGGTGCTGCGCGTGCAGCAGCCGATCGGCTTCGATGCGCCCGACGACGAACCGGTGGTGTTGCTGATCTTCCTGCTGGTTCCCGAGGCGGCCACGCAGCGCCACCTGGAGATCCTCTCCGAAATCGCCGAGATGCTGTCGGACCGGGACCTGCGTGAGCGCCTGAAGACCGAGACCGACGCCGCCAAGGTTCACCAGTTGATCGTCGACTGGGAGCCGCTCAAATCGGTCGCCTGAGCCTCCAGCGCAGGCCGTTCCACCGGGCTGGGCGATGAAGCCGAGCGTCATCAGCGCCGAAGCGCTGTTCGAGGAACACCGCCTTTCGCTGCACTGGGAGTGGATCGCCGGGCACGCCCATCCGGAGCGCCGCTTCGACGAGACCGCCGTCCGGGCGGCGCAGTCGGCCGCCGACCTGGTCGGCTACCTGAACTACATCCATCCCTACCGCGTCCAGATCGTCGGCCGGCGCGAGGTCGCCTACCTGAACGAATCGAGCCCCGAGGACGGCGAGCGGCGGATCTCGCGCATCGTCACGCTCGAACCGCCGGTGCTGATCGTCGCCGACGCCCAGGTGCCGCCCGACAAGCTGGTCGCGATGTGCGACCGCGCCGACATCCCGCTGTTCGTGACCGGGGAATCGGCCGGCCATGTCATCGACGTGGTGCGCGGCTACCTCGGCCAGCACTTCGCCGAGCGGACGACACGCCATGGCGTCTTCATGGACATCCTCGGCCTCGGCGTGCTGCTGACCGGTGAATCGGGCCTGGGCAAGAGCGAACTCGGGCTGGAACTGATCTCGCGCGGCCACGGCCTGGTGGCCGACGACGCCGTCGACCTCTACCGCGTCTCGCAGACCGCCATCGAAGGACGCTGCCCCGACCTGCTGCTCAACCTGCTCGAGGTGCGCGGCATCGGCCTGCTGGACATCAAGGCGATCTTCGGCGAGACCGCCGTGCGCCGCAAGATGCGCCTGAAGCTGATCGTCCACCTCGTGCGCAAGGAGACGATGGACCGTGATTTCGAGCGCCTCCCCTACGAGCCGCTGAACGAGGACATCCTCGACGTGCCGATCCGAAAGACCGTGATCGCCGTGGATGCAGGGCGCAACCTCGCGGTGCTGGTCGAGGCGGCCGTGCGCAACACCATCCTGCAGTTGCGCGGCATCGATACGTACAAGGAATTCATCGACCGCCACAACAAGGCGATGCTCCGGCCCGAGGAAGACTGAAGCAACCGCCACGCCACGACGGCGGGTCTAGTGCGGCCGATGGGGGCAGTTCTTCTTCGTGCAGGCCGCGTAGAGAGCCAGCGCGTGGTCCTGCAGGTCGAAACCGCGCGTCGCGGCGATGCTGCGCTGGCGCTTCTCGATCTCGGCGTCGTAGAACTCCTCGACCCGGCCGCAGTCCATGCAGACCAGATGGTCGTGGTGCTTGCCCTCGTTCAGCTCGAAGACCGCCTTGCCGGTCTCGAAGTGGGTGCGCGACAGGATGCCGGCCTGCTCGAACTGCATCAGGACCCGGTACACCGTCGCCAGACCGACATCGGCGTGATCGGCGAGCAGCAGCTTGTAGACGTCCTCGGCGCTCATGTGGCGCTGGGTCGTCTTCTGGAAAACCTCGAGCACCTTGATGCGCGGCAGCGTGGCCTTGAGGCCGCTGTTTTTGAGTTCGTCGGCGTGGGTCATGGCAAGGGCGATCAGGCGCAGGCCGAACGCTAGAATCGCGCCATCATATCGAGGTTGGCGTCGGCCGCCGGCACCCGCATCGCATGACCACTGACCATTCCACCGCCACCTCTAGACGCGTCCTGCGCGTCGTTGCGCTGTGCGCCAGCGTCCTGCTGGGCGGCTGCAAGTCGCTGCAATCTTCCGACAACCTGCTCGGCGTCATCACACCTTACCGGATCGAGGTGGTGCAGGGCAATGTCGTCACCAAGGAGCAGGCGGCGCTGGTCAAGCCGGGGATGACCCGCTCGCAGGTTCGCGACGTGCTGGGCTCACCGCTGCTCGCCGACGCCTTCCATGCCGACCGCTGGGACTACGTCTTCACGATCCGCCGCCAGGGCGCAGCACCGCAGGCGCGCACCGTGGTCGCGCTGTTCGACGGCGAGGCGCTCAAGAGCATCGAGACCGGCGGTGAACTGCCGAGCGAGCGAGAGTTCGTCAACTCGATCGACACCTCGAAGAAGAAAGCAGCGCCACCGCCGCTCGCCCTCACCGACGAGCAGCGCAAGGCGCTGCCGGTACCCCCGCGGCCGCCGGCCGCGGAGGCCG
>JBBQCD010000030.1:0-49822 GCA_038318385.1 Burkholderiales bacterium
GATAAAGCTGCGCCGCCTCGTCGCCGCCGCTGCTCCGCTCGAAGACGATGTAGTTGCCCTCGATGGGCTCGTAGCTGGCCTTGGACACCGGGTCGCTGCCATCGGTCAGCGGCTCGAGCTCGGCGAGCGGGCCGGCGATGCGGAAAATCTGTGTCGTGTCGACGCCGGCGCGCCGATGCGAGACGAGCATCTCGCGCCGGGTCGGATGCCAGGCGACGAACTTGTGGCCGCGGAATTCGGTGTAGCGAGCGACGGCGCCGGCGACGCTTGCCGGCACCGGCGGGATGCCCTCGACGACGAGGTTCGCGTTGGGAACGACGACTGCGTCCGACGCGGCGAGCGGCCGCGTCGAAGGCAGCGGCGCGCAGGCGCCGAAAAGAACGGTGGCGAGACAGGCCGCGGCAAGCCGGGTGAAACGGATTTGCAAGGACAGCATGAGCATGAAAAAGGGCACCGCCTCGACGGCGGCGCCCCATTGTCATCGCGCGCCCGCTCCGGTGCGCCCGGCCGTCGCGTCAGGCGAGCGCCGGCGTCGCCTGCTGGATGCCGGCGATCGCCCACTCGCGGCTGCCGTCGGTGGGCTTGACGAGGTGCCACACCTCGTTGAACGGCGCCGCGACGCCGTCGTCCTCTTCGCGGATCAGGCCGTGGAAGCGGACGCTGACGACCTGGCGCTCGGCTTCGCTGGCGACGTCGAGCACCTCGGCGTCGACGCGGACGACGTCGGTGCGCTGGGCCTTGCCGCCGCGCTCCTGCAGATCGAGCTTGATGGCCGCGAACATCTCGGGCGTCGTGAACGCGCGCAGGTCGGTGAGGTCGGCGCTGTCGTTGGCCGTCTGCATGCGGATGAAGATCATCTTCGCGATGCGTTCGAAGCCGGCGGCATCGAATCCGGCCGGGAGATTCGCCGAACTCGTCGCCACCGGGGAGGCGGCGGCCATCGGCGCGGCGGCGGACCCGGACCCGAACGCACGGTCGGCGCTCGCCGGCGGCTGCTGCCAGGCGCCGGCCGGGCCTGCGTATTGCATGGCGCTTCCGTTGGCCGGGGCTGGCGGCGCAAAGCGGCGCATGGCGAAGCGGATGGCGAAGATGGCGGCCAGGCCGAGGAGGGCGATCATCAGGAAGTTGCCGAACTCCGCGCCCATGCCGAGGTGGCTCATCAGGGCGGCGATGCCGAGACCGGCCGCCAGGCCCGCGATCGGGCCCATCCACGAGCGTCGTGGCGCAGCTGCCGCGGCGCCAGCGGTCGCACCGGCCGTCGCCGGCGCGGCGGCGGGCGCGGTCTGCGCCGGCGTGGCGGTCGGAGGCGTGCGTGCCGGCAGGCTGCGCTGCATCCCTGCACCGGCGCCGCCGCCGAAACGACGCGCGTCGGCATCCGTCGGCGCCAGGCTGATTCCGACCAGTCCGACCATCAGTGCGAGTGCCAGTGCTCTCATGTCTCTTCCTTTATGCGGTGGGTGCCGTCGGGCGCGATGATATGTCGGCCCCAAGACCATTCCAAGGTATGAGCGGAAGGACGGATCGCAAGGGTTGCGGCCAGTGTTCTCTCAGAACGGCGCCGCCAGGGAGAAGGAGCTCCATGCCCCGCTGCCGGGATGCGCAAAGGCAAGGCCCTCGGCATGCAGCAGGAGGCGTTCGGCGCGGGCACGGACGGCGTCTGGGGCGTACAGCGCGTCGCCGAGGATCGGATGTCCGAGCGCCAGGAGATGCACCCGCAGCTGATGGGAGCGGCCGGTGACCGGGCTCAGCGACAGGCGCGTGCACGTCGCGCTGCGTTCGAGCACGCGGTAGCGCGTGACCGACGGCTTGCCGGCGACCGGGTCGACCCGTTGCCGCGGTCGGTTGGGCCAGTCCGAGGCGAGCGGCAGGTCGATCTCGCCACTGTCGGCTGCGACCTCGCCGTCGACGGTGGCGACGTAGCGCTTTTCGACTGCGCGCTCCGCGAACGCGCGATTCAGCCGGCGCTGCGCCTCGGCGCTGCGCGCGAAGACGATGAGACCGGAGGTCGCCATGTCGAGCCGGTGGACCACGAACAGGTCCCCGAAGCGGACTTGCAACCGCGACAGCAGGCAATCCTGCGACGACGGGCCGCGCCCCGGCACCGACAGCATGCCGGCGGGCTTGGCGACGACGAGGCAATCGGCATCGACCGCGAGGACGGCCAAGGCGTCGTCGACGCTGCGCTGCGCGTCGACAGCGGACATCGTCAGCGGGAGGGGTCGCGGTGCATCTGCGCAGAAGGCAGGATGCGGACACCGGGCCGGGCGTCGCGCAGCGCATCGATCATCGCCTTGGCGACGTCGTCCGCGTCGATCGGCCGCACCGACCGGGGCACGAGGCGCAGGATCGGACGCAGCAGCCCCGCTGCGAGCGCCTCGGCAGTCCGTACGGGCTGACCGAGCGCCTGGCGATCGCCCATCAGCAGCGAGGGTTGGGCAAAGACCACCGACGCATAGCCGATCGATGCGATGGCTGCCTGCATGTCGCCCTTGACGCGGTTGTAGAAGACGCGCGAGGTCGAATCGGCTCCCAGCGCCGACACCACCGCCAGGCGACTCGCGCCGGCCGCGAATGCCGCCCGCGCGATGTCGACGACGAGATCATGATCGACGTGCCGGAAGGCGTCCTGTGAGCCGGCGACCTTGATCGTCGTGCCGAGCGCGATGTAGACGTCTTCGACCGCCGGGAACGGCTGGGGGAGCCGGTCGAGATCGACCTGCCGCCAGTCGAGCTTCGGGTCCGCAGCTGCCTTCGGTGCCGGCCCCCGTGCCAGCACGGTCACCCGTCGACAGGCACCCGCTGACGGCATCCGCCGCAGCAACGCACCGCCGATGAGTCCGGTGGCACCGGCCAGGAGCGCTGTTCTCGAAGTCACGCCGGTGGTCTGCATCCGGTGACTCTACCGCGGCGCGCGCCGGCCAGGAGAGGTCGACACTTCTTCGACGCGGCGACGCTGCCGAGTCGCTTGCGGCGCTGGCTGGTTCGCCGCTGCGCTTCGGCCCGCCGCCGCTCATTGCCGCGGCGAGCTTCCCGGGATCAGCGTTTCGGCTGTACGGGGCGCGCCGGTGGGCGGGTGTCATCCCCGCGTTCGGTGCGCGCGCCTTGCGTGCGAGCCGGCTGGCCCTGAGCATCGCGGCTCGGGGCGCGGTTCGGTGCGCCGCCCTGGCGGCCGGGGGGGCCGGAGCGGGCGTCGTGACCGCCGCGGTTCGGCGGACTTCCGCGATGGCCGCGATGGGCGTTGTTGTTGTTGTTGTTGTTGTTGTTGTTGGCGTGGTGGCGCATGCCACCGCGGCCAGCGCCTTCACCGATCACCATGCGGCCGAGCACGATCGGCTCCGGCCGTTCTCCCGGCGGCGGCTCGAAGCCGGCCACGGTTTCCTTCGGGATATCGCGCTTGATCAGGCGCTCGATCTCGCGCAGGAAGCCGTTCTCGTCGGGGCAGACGAGCGACACGGCCTCGCCCTGGGCGCCGGCGCGACCGGTGCGGCCGATGCGGTGCACGTAGTCCTCGGGCACGTTGGGCAGTTCGAAATTGACGACGTGCGGCAGCATGTCGATGTCGATGCCGCGGGCCGCGATGTCGGTGGCCACCAGCACCGTCAACTCGCCCTTCTTGAAATCGGCGAGGGCCTTGGTGCGGGCGGTCTGGCTCTTGTTGCCGTGGATCGCCATCGCGCTGATGCCGTTCTTCATCAGATGCTCGACCAGGCGGTTGGCGCCATGCTTCATGCGCGTGAAGACCAGCACCTGCTGCCAGTCGTTCTCGTGGATCAGGTGCGTCAGCAGGTCCTTCTTGAGCTCGCGACCGACGGGATGCACCTTCTGGGCGACGCCTTCGGCCGTCTGGTTGCGGCGCGCGACCTCGATCAGCACCGGCTTGTTCAGCAGGCGGTCGGCGAGGTCCTTGATCTCGTCGCTGAAGGTCGCCGAGAACAGCAGGCTCTGCTTCTTCTGCGGCAGGACCGCGAGCACCTTCTTGATGTCGTGGATGAAGCCCATGTCGAGCATCCGGTCGGCCTCGTCGAGGACGAAGATCTCCACATGGCTCAGGTCCAGCGTGCGCTGCTGGTGGTGGTCGAGCAGGCGCCCGGGAGTGGCGACGAGGATGTCGACGCCGCGGCGCAGCTTGTCGATCTGCGGCTGCATGCCGACGCCGCCGAACATCACCATGCTGGCGAGCTTCGAATGCTTGCCGTAGGTCCGGACGCTTTCTTCCACCTGCGCAGCCAGTTCGCGGGTCGGCGTGAGGATCAGCGCGCGGATCGGCAGGCGCCCCTTGGCGTCGCGGACGGCGGGGCTGGCCATCAGCCGGTGCAGAAGCGGCAGGGTGAAGCCGGCGGTCTTGCCGGTGCCGGTCTGGGCTCCGCCCATGACGTCGCCGCCGGAGAGAACGGCGGGGATCGCCTGGGCCTGGATGGGGGTGGGAACGGTATAGCCCTGTTCGTGAACGGCACGCAGCAGGGGCTCGGCGAGGCCGAGAGTGTCAAAGGACATGGGATTCCAAGGAGATCGGCCTGTCGCCCAGGAAGAGCGCCAGTCGGGAGGCAGATGGGGGAGGGGTCGGAATCGACTAAGGCAGCAGCGACTGGAACTGGGCGGCCTCGGCGCGCATTGTAAGACCGGCGCCGCAGCGGCGACCTTGGCGGGGACTCTGCGGTGGCATTCCCGTGGCACGGTACACGGTCGCGCCGTCGCAGGCCCGCCCAGGAACTACCATGCAGGTTGCAGACCACACCGGGGAGCGGTTCTTGACCGAGTCCACCATTCGACAGCGGCTGGCGAGCATCATGGTTGCCGATGTTGCGGGCTACTCGCGCCTGATGAACTGCGACGAGTGCGGCACGGTGGCGGCGCTCGACGCCGCCCGGGGAATCTTTCGCGAGTCGATCGAACTGCACCAGGGGCGGGTGATCGACATGGCGGGGGACTCGGTTCTCGCCGTGTTCGACACCGCCAGCGGCGCCGTCGACTGTGCGCTCGACGTGCAGCAGCAACTGGACGCGGCCGCCCGCGACGTCGCCGAGGATTGCCGGATGCGTTTTCGCATCGGCATCCACCTCGGTGATGTCTTCGAGAAGGCCGATGGCACGGTCTATGGTGACGGCGTCAACATCGCCGCGCGGCTCGAAGGCATCGCCGAGCCCGGCGGTGTCGCCGTATCCGACGCGGTCGAACTCGCCGTCCGCAAGCGCAGCGCCGCCAGCTTCGAGGACCTCGGCGAGCAGCGCGTCAAGAACATCGCCGAACCGGTGCGGGCCTACCGGGTGGGGCGGCGGACGGACGCTCCGCCGTCACCGGCCGCCGAGACCGTTTCCGGCCACCGTGCCGCGGCGCCACGCGACGCGGTCGACAAGCCTGCCATCGCCGTGCTGCCCTTCAACAACATGAGCGGCGATGCCGAGCAGGAATTCTTTGCCGATGGCATCACCGAGGACATCATCACCGAGCTGTCGCGCTTCCGCGACCTGTTCGTGATCTCGCGCAACTCGTCGTTCAAGTACAAGGGCCAGGCGGTCGACGTCCAGAAGTTCGCTCGCGAACTCGGCGTGCAGTACGTCGTCGAAGGCAGCGTGCGCAAGGTCGGCAAGCGCGTGCGCATCACGGTGCAGTTGATCGATGCCCGGACCGACCGCCATGTCTGGGCCGAACGCTACGACCGCGATCTCGAGGACATCTTCGCGATCCAGGACGAAGTGACGCGCGCGATCGTCGCAACCCTGCCCGGGCGCGTCGAGGCGGCGGCGCGCGACCGGGCGGCGCGTACCACCACCGAGAACATGGCGGCGTACGAGTGCGTCCTCACCGGCAAGGTGCTGCACCATCGCAGCAACCGCGCGGACAACGAGCGCGCGCAGAGCCTCCTCGACCGGGCGATCGAGCTCGACCCGAGCTACGCCCATGCCCACGCCTGGAAGGCGTGCGTGTTGGGGCAGACCTGGACTTACAACTGGTGCGACGACCGCGTCGAGATCCAGGAAAGGATCGTCGAGGAACTCCGGACGGCGTTGGCGCTCGACGACAACGACAGCGACGTGCACCGCATCCTCGCCGCGGTCAACATCATCCAGGACCGGCACGATCAGGCGATCTACCATCAGCGCCGCGCGCTGAGCCTCAATCCGAACGACGACCTCGTCGTCGTCCAGCAAGGCGAGATGCTGACCTGGCTCGGCCAGGCCGCGGAAGGCATCGACTGGATCGAGAAGGCCATGCGTCTGAATCCGTACCATCCCGAGCGCTTCTGGCACCACCTCGGACGGGCCTGCTTCGCGGCGCGACGCTACCCGGAGGCGCTCGAGGCGCTGAAGTGCATCACCGCGCCGGACGCCCTCCACCGGGCGTTGATCGCTTCCTGCCAGGCCCGGCTCGGCGATGCGGGCGCTGCCGCCAAGCAACGAGACGAGGCCCTGGCGTTGGCGCCGGGGCTGACGATCGCCGAGTACCTGTCGACGCTGCACTACCGCGACCCCGCCGACCGCGAGCATCACCGCGAAAGTCTGGCGCTCGCGGGCTTTCCGCCCTGACGCCGCGGGCTCCGTCCCGAGCGGCGACAATAGGGGTTCGGCCCGCGCGAGAGTCTGCGCGGGCCCTTCCTTTTGCGGATTCAGTTCCAGGTAGCGCGCATGGCCCAGTACGTATTTACGATGAACCGCGTCGGCAAGATCGTGCCGCCGAAGCGGCAGATCCTGAAGAACATCTCGCTGTCGTTCTTTCCGGGCGCCAAGATCGGCGTCCTCGGCTTGAACGGCTCGGGCAAGTCGACGCTGCTGAAGATCATGGCAGGCATCGACACCGACATCGAGGGCGAGGCGACACCGATGCCCGGCCTGAAGATCGGCTATCTGCCGCAGGAACCGGTGATGAATCCGGACCAGACCGTGCGCGAGGCGGTCGAGGAGGGCATCGGCGGCGCGCTGGCGGCGAAGAAACGCCTCGACGAGGTCTATGCCGAGTACGGCGAGCCTGATGCCGATTTCGACAAGCTGGCCGCCGAACAGGCCGAGCTCGAGGCCGTGATCGCGGCGGCCGGCAGCGAGAACACCGACCTGCAGCTCGAGATCGCCGCCGACGCGCTGCGCCTGGCGCCGTGGGACGCCGTGATCGGCAAGCTCTCCGGCGGCGAGAAGCGCCGCGTCGCGCTCTGCCGGATGCTGCTGTCCAAGCCCGACATGCTGTTGCTCGACGAGCCGACCAACCACCTCGACGCCGAGTCGGTCGACTGGCTCGAGCAGTTCCTGCTGCGCTTTCCCGGCACCGTGGTCGCGATCACCCACGATCGCTACTTTCTCGACAACGCCGCCGAGTGGATCCTCGAGCTCGACCGCGGCGCGGGCATTCCGTACAAGGGCAACTACAGCACCTGGCTGGAGCAGAAGGAATCCCGTCTCGAGCAGGAGCAGAAGACGGAGGATGCGCGCACCAAGGCGATGAAGAAGGAGCTGGAGTGGGTGCGCCAGAACCCGAAGGGGCGCCAGGCCAAGAGCAAGGCGCGGATCGCGCGCTTCGAGGAACTCGCCGACACCGACTACCAGAAGCGCAACGAGACCAACGAGATCTTCATTCCCGTCGCCGACCGCCTGGGCCACGAGGTCATCGAGTTCGAGGGCGTCAGCAAGAGCTTCGGCGACCGGCTGCTGATCGACGATCTCAGCTTCAAGGTTCCGGCCGGCGCCATCGTCGGCATCATCGGCCCGAACGGCGCCGGCAAGTCGACGCTGTTCCGCATGATCGCCGGTCAGGAGAAGCCCGACAGCGGCAACGTCAAGATCGGTCCGACCGCGAAGATGGCCTTCGTGGAGCAGAGCCGCGAGTCGCTGGAGAGCGACAAGACGGTCTGGCAGGACGTCTCCGGCGGGCTCGACAACCTCGTCGTCGGCAAGTTCACGATGCCGTCGCGGGCCTATCTGGGACGCTTCAACTTCAAGGGCAACGACCAGCAGAAGCTGGTCGGCAACCTCTCCGGTGGCGAGCGCGGCCGGCTGCACCTGGCCAAGACGCTGATCGCCGGCGGCAACGTGCTGATGCTCGACGAGCCGTCAAACGACCTCGACGTCGAGACCCTGCGCGCGCTCGAGGATGCGCTCCTCGAGTTCGCGGGCTCGATCATGGTGATCAGCCACGACCGCTGGTTCCTCGACCGCATCGCCACCCACATCCTGGCCGCCGAAGGCGATTCGAAGTGGGTCTTCTTCGACGGCAACTACCAGGAGTACGAGGCCGACAAGAAGAAGCGCCTCGGCGAGGAGGGCGCGCGTCCCCACCGCCTGCGCTTCAAGGCGCTGAAATAGTTCACGCCGGGCCGGATTGTCTGGCGCGCGCGGGAAAGCCAGGGTGAACCGAGCGGTCGATCGGCGCGCAAAATTGCGAGGGGCCGAGTCGGCCCCGATGCATCCGGGTACGCCATGAACCAACTGCCTCAGCGGGGCCGCCGTCCCGAGGCCATTCTCTCCGTCCTGCTCGCCGCGCTCCTGGGTGGCTGTGCATCGATCGCGGGCCTGACCGAATCGGTCACGAAGTCGGTGGTCGCCGCGACGTCCGGCGGTTCGCCAGCACGCGCGCCCACGGCGGCGCCGCCGGCCTCCGGGGTCCCCCCGGGCAGTCCGCAGCCCGGTGCTCAGCCGAGCTCGAGCGCGCAGCCGTTCGCCACGGTCATCAAGGACGCGCGCAAGGTCGATGGGCTCTTCACGCTCTACCAGCGCGAGGAGAAGATCTGGATCGAACTGCGTCCCGAGGATTTCGGCAAGCCCTTCTTCCTGTCACCCAAGCTCGCCACCGGGATCGGGGAAGCCCAGCTCTTCGGCGGACTGATGAAGTCACCGCAGGTCATCGAATTCCGGCGAATCCACAACCAGGTGCAGATGATCGCCCGCAACACCCGCTACACGGCGGCCGCGGGAACGCCGGAAGGCCGGGCGGTCGCAGCGGCGTTTTCGCCGAGTCTGCTATCGAGCGCGGCGCTCGCCAGCCAACCGCATCCCGAGCGCAAGTCGGTGCTGGTGGAGGCCAACGCGCTCTTCGTCAACGACATGCTCGGGCTCGGCATGGACCTGCAGCGCGCGTACCGGCAGGGCTACGCCTTCGATGCGCGCAATTCAGCGATCACTTCGGTGCGCGGCAAGCCGGAGATGGTCGCCCTCGACGTGCTCGCGCACTACGCCACCGGGTCGATTTCGGCACCGCAGCCGGGGGCGGCGCCGGGAGCGCCCGTGCCGAACACGCCACAGTCGCTGCCGGACCCGCGCAGCCTCTTCATGACGCTGCATTACTCCCTCGCGAGACTTCCTGCCGTGCCGATGGCCGGGCGCGTGTCCGACCCGCGCGTGGGCTACTTCATCGCCCGCATGCAGGACTTCAGCGACGACATCGCGCGCACGCCGACGGTGCGCCATGTCCAGCGCTGGCGTCTCGAGAAGAAGGATCCGGCCGCGGAAATCTCCGAGCCGGTCAAGCCCATCGTCTTCTGGCTCGACCGGACCATTCCGCTGAAATACCGCGGGGCGATCACGGCCGGCATCCTCGAGTGGAACAAGGCGTTCGAGCGCATCGGCTTCCGCAACGCCATCGAGGCTCGAGTCCAGCCTGAAGACGCCGATTTCGACACCCTCGATTTCGGGGTCGCATCGGTGCGTTGGATGACCAACAGCGCGCCGTCCTTCGGCGCCATCGGCCCGCGCCACGTGGATCCGCGCAGCGGCGAGATCCTCGACGCCGACATCGGAATCGAGAGCCTGTCGTCGCGCAACCTGCGCGCGCTGCGCTCGCAGGTGCTGACGAACGCCACCGACTGGAGCCGCGTGATGCAGGCATCGGCCGACCCCGGCCACGACCGTCTCGATCCGATGCTGTGCGAGAACGCCGACCAGTCGGCCGAACAGATGGCCTATGCGCTCGATGTGCTCGAGGCACGCGGCGAGCTCGATCCGTCAGGCCCCGAGGCCCAGCAGTTCGTGCTCGACTACCTGATGTCGACGACGATGCACGAGGTCGGTCACACGCTGGGTCTGCGGCACAACTTTCGCGCGTCGCGCATTCGCAGCGACACCGAGCTTTCCGATCCGGAGTACGCCCGCACCCACGCGTTGACGGGATCGGTGATGGAGTACGCCCCCGTCAACCTCGCGCGTCCGGGTGACCGCAGTGTCCCGCCCTTCCAGCTCAGCCTGGGTCCCTACGACTACTGGGCCATCGAGTACGCGTATCGCCCGCTCGACCCGGCGGTGGAGACGTCCGAACTCGCCCGGATCGCCGCGCGCAGCGGCGAGACCGAGCTCGCGTACGGCACCGACGAGGACAACGTTCTCGGCATCGATCCGGATGCCCTGCATTTCGACCTTGGCAGCGATGTCGTCGCCTTCGCGAAGAAGCGCATCGCGATCGCTCGCGACCTGTTCCGTCGGCAGGAGACTCGCAGCCTTTCGCAGAACAAGGACTACACCGTCCTGCGGCGCTCGCTCACCTATGCCGTGGGCGACGTGGCCCGGGCAGTGGGTGTGCTGGGCCGTCAGATCGGCGGCGTGCGCACGCTGCGCGATTACCCCGGCTCTGGCCGCGATCCGGTCCAGCCGGTGTCGCCGGCGCAGCAGCGCGAAGCCCTCGAGGCGATCTCCAGCGGACTCTTCGCCGTCGACGCCTTCGTGGTCTCCCCGGCATTGCAGCGCCGGCTCGCCCCCGACTTCGAGGAGCGCGCCGACGCCACCTTCGGTGGCGAGAGCAACATCGCCACCGAGTTTTCGCTGGGCCAGCGAATCCTCGCCGTTCAGCGGGCCGCGCTCGGCCAGCTGATGAGCGACACGGTGGCCGCACGCATCGTCGACAGCCAGGACAAGGCCGCGCGTCCCGAGGACGCTCTCCAGCTGTCGGAGCTCTACGCACGCCTGCAGAAGGACATCTGGGGCGAGCTGGGACTGCGCGCCGACATTGCTCCGGCCCGGCGCGAGCTCCAGCGCGAGCACCTCAACCGGATTGCCGCCGCCGTGCTGCGGCCGGGGGGAGCGAGCCGCGCCGACGTGCGCGCCCAGGCGCGGGTCCAGGCCCAGGCGCTGCTGGCGCAGATCCAGGGTGCCCTCGGCGGCCGCCGGACCTACGGCGGCGACACCGTCGCGCATCTGCAGGACAGCGCCGACACCTTGACGCAGGCCCTGGCGGCGCGTCTGCAGCGCGTGGGCGTCTGAGGGCGACGGCGGCCGTCGCCTGACCCCGCGGAACCGTCGTTCGTCGCGCCGTCGGGTACTGTGACTCGACGCGTGCGGAGCGCGGCGCTATCGTCGCGC
Organism: Burkholderiales bacterium; assembly: GCA_038318385.1. GTDB lineage: Bacteria > Pseudomonadota > Gammaproteobacteria > Burkholderiales > Burkholderiaceae_C > Schlegelella_A. The sequence continues at coordinate 11,271 of JBBQCD010000030.1, forward strand.
GCATGAACGTCCACGACGTGCAGGCCCCTCCTCCGAAGGCGCGGGGCGTCCTTCGCGCGTTTTCGGCACGCCGGATCGTCATCGCCCTGCTGCTGTCCGTGGTGGTCGCGGTGGCGCTCAACCCCGTGTACGTGACGCCGTTTCCGGTGTTGCTCGGCCGCACCCTGGCGATCGCGCTGCTGCTGCTGCTGGCCTTCACGCTCGCCGGTGCCTGGCGCGTGCCGCTGCTGCCACGGTGGCTCGCTCAGGTCCTGGCGGTGGTGCTGGTGGCGCCGGTGGCAGCCTTTCTCGTCTACCTTCCGGCGATCGGCGGCTTCTTCCAGGGGGAGATGTGGCACGAGGGCTACGTCCTCGGTTACACCTTCATCACGGCGGCGGCGCTGGTCATCGGGCCGCTGCTGGCGCTGGTGGCGCTCTACCGTGAACGGGATGCCCAGGCCCGTGCCGACGCGATCGGCTTCGAGCTCGAGCGCAGCCGTCTCGAGAAGCAGGCCCTCGATGCGCGGCTGAAGGTGCTGCATGCCCAGGTCGAGCCGCACTTTCTGTTCAACACCCTGGCCAACGTCCAGGAACTGGTGGAGTCGGGTTCGCCGCGGGCCGCGCTCGTGCTGCGCAACCTGATCGCCTACCTGCGAGCGGCGATGCCGCAACTCCACGAGGGCGGCACGACGCTGGCGGCGGAGGCGGCGCTGGTGCGCTCCTACCTGGAGCTGATGCAGGTCCGCATGCCAGACCGCCTGGCCTTCACGATCGACATCGATGTGGAGGTCGCTGTCGTGCCGTTCCCGGCGATGGCGTTGCTGACGCTGATCGAGAACGCGATCCGCCACGGCATCGACCCGTGCGAAGCGGGAGGGCGCATCGAGGTCCGGGCCTGGCGCGATGCCGGCGACGGGCGCATCCGCATCGTCGTCGCCGATTCCGGCGTCGGCATGGACGAGAACGCCCGGCCGGGAACGGGTCTGCGCAACGTCGCCGATCGGCTGCGTGGCTTCTTCGGAGCCGCTGCCGAACTCCAGCTGCACGAGGCCAAGCCGCACGGGCTGCGCGCAGAAATCGCGTTTGAGGCTCCGGCCGGGGAATCGACCGCGTGAGGCGCCCCACCGCACTGCTCGCGGACGACGAGCCGCTGTTGCGCGATCGCTTGCGTTCGCACCTGGCACATCTCTGGCCGGAGCTCGAACTCGTCGCCCAGGCCCGGAGCGGGCGCGAAGCCGTGGAGCTCTTCGATCGGCATGCACCCCGGATCGTGTTCCTCGACGTCCACATGCCGGGGATGAACGGTATCGAGGCGGCACGCGCGATCGCGCGTCGCGCCGAGGTGGTGTTCGTGACCGCGCATGAGCAGTACGCGGTGGAGGCCTTCGCCCAGGGCGCGATCGACTATGTGGTCAAACCGTTCGATGAGGGTCGGATCGCCGACACGGTCGCACGTCTGCAGCGCCGGCTCGCCGGCTCGGTCGACCTGCGAAGCTCGGGCTACGAGGCGGTGCTGGACGGCATGGCGGCGGAACTGCGGCGTCGCCACGGCGACCGTGAGTGGCTGCAGTGGATCCGCGCATCCGTCGGCAGCGGCATCCGCCTGATACCGGTCGACCAGATCTTCTTCCTGCGATCCGACGAGAAGTACACGCTGGTCGTCTGGGAAGAAGGGGAGGCGCTGATCCGCAAGACCATCCGCGAGCTTGCCGACGAGCTCGATCCGGCCCGCTTCGTCCAGACGCATCGCTCGGTGATCGTGAATCTGCGCAGTGTCAGCCGCATCGAGCGGGGTCCGAACGAAACTGCCGAGGTGCGGCTGAGGGGCCGGGACGAGGTGCTGCCGGTGAGTCGCAGCTACCTCCATCACTTTCGTCAGATGTGAGTCGCGGCGGCCGGCGGCGTGACCCGGCCGCAGTCGGACTCGGCGGCCCGCTCGGCGACCTTGACCGCCGTCGACGGGCGCCGGCCCGTGACCTCCACCTTCGGCAGCGTGACGACGGCCATGGTGGACGGGGAGCCGTCGACACGACCTTGGCCGAAGAGCTCGATTCCGAAGGCAGCCGTGCTGCCGGCGAGGACGAGGAAGACGACGAGCGGGGCAAGGATTCGTTCGGACATGGCGTTCTCCCGTGGTGTGGTGACATGCAGCCGAAGCTGCGATGGGAGGAACTCTAGGGAGCGAGGGCGCCCTCGCAAAGGCGCTTGCGACGAACCGCGGCTTTGCGCGGACAGGCCGGGCCGTCGGCCGACGAGCCGCGCTCCGGTAGACGCTAGACGCGGCCTGGCGCCGCCTCGGACTGACGCGTCTCGTCGAACAGCGAGGGCCGGAACACGGCCGATTCGTCCCGGTCGTTGATCGCCCAGAGCTGCAGGGCGCGGGCCGACATGGGCTTGGCGAACAGGAAGCCCTGCAGTTCGTCGCAATGCATGTCGACGAGGATCTGCTGCTGGCGCTGGTTTTCGACGCCCTCGGCGACGACCTTCAGGCCGAGCGCGTGGGCGAGCTTGACCACGGCATCGACCACCGCGCGGGCATCGGCGCTGTGCTCGAGGTCCATGATGAAGCTGCGATCGATCTTGAGCTCCTCGGCCGGCAGCTTGCGCAGGTAGGACAGGCTCGAATAGCCGGTGCCGAAGTCGTCGATCGAGAGGTGGGTGCCGAGTTCGCCGAGGCGCCGGAACGTCTCCTGGGTCGCTTTCGTGTCCTCCGTCGCCGCGGTCTCGGTGATCTCGCAGGTCAGCAGGGACGGGTGGATGCGGTGGCGCTGCAGCGCGTCCGTGATCCGCTCGACGATGTCGTCCTGGCGCATCTGGTGCGCGGAGAGGTTGATGGCCACACGCATCCGCAGGCCCTTGTCGCGCCACGCGCGGCTCTGCCGGCAGGCGTCCTCGATGACCCAGTTGCCGATGGCGACGATCAGCCCGAATCGCTCGGCGATCGGGATGAAGACGCTCGGCAGGATGATGCCGCGCGTCGGGTGCTTCCAGCGCAGCAGGGCCTCGGTGGCCGTCACCTTGCCGCTCTTGACGTCGATCTTCGGCTGGTAGAAGAGCTCCATCTCGTTGTTCAGCAGCGCCTTGCGCAGGTCGCGCAGGAGGTCGAACTGGCGCTCGGCGTCGGCGTCCATCGCCGGCGAGTAGAAGCAGTGGGTCGAGCCGCCGGAGCGCTTGGCGGCATACATCGCCGCATCGGCCCGGGCGATCAGCTTGCCGTGGCTGCAGCCGTCGGGGTAGAGCGCGATGCCGACCGAGCACGAGATGATGACCTCGCGCCCGTCCACGGTGTAGGCCTGGCTGATGCCGTTGATCAGGCGCGTGGCGACGTGTGCCACCGAATCCTCGGCGACGACGTTCGTGAGGAGCAGCAGGAACTCGTCGCCGCCGACGCGGGCGACGACGTCACGGCCGCGCGACAGCGCCTTCAGGCGCTGGCCGACCTGTTCGAGAACCTTGTCGCCCACGCTGTGACCGTAGGTGTCGTTGACCGGCTTGAAGCCGTCGAGGTCGATGAAGAGCAGGGCCAGGCGGCTGGTCTTCGAATCGGCCTTGGTGGCCGCGGCGGCGAGGCGGTCCTCGAAGTACAGCCGGGTCGGCAACTGGGTGAGGCTGTCGACGGTCGGTGCCGGCGCAGCCGCCGCTGCCCGTCGTCCGGGATCGGCCGTCAGTTCTCCGCTCGCGCCGAGCGTGGCCACCAGCATGCCGGCGATCAGGACCAATCCGGTCATCAGCAATGTCTGCGGCCAGATCGGACCGTTGGCGCTGACCGTCGACGGCATGCTGGCAAAGGTCATCGCCGCCAGCATCGTCGCCACCATGAGGGTTCCGGCAGCCCGCCACCAGCGCGCCGAACGCCCCGGCCTTGCCGGCCTGTTCAGTGCGATCAGGCTGACCGCCAGCACGGTCGTCATCACGCCTGGGGCCCAGGGGCCGGCAATGCCGAAGCTGCGAAAAAGTCCAGGGGTCGCGACCATCGCGTGCCCGTAGGTTGCCAGGGCCGTGACGACTGCCAGCGCGACGAACGCCGCCGCTGTCTTCCGGGTCGCGGCGCCAGCGGTGACGCTGAGGAGGAGTGACAGGCCGAGGGCGATCGCCCAGGCCAGAACCGCCATCGCTCCGGCGTTCGGCGCCGGCGGTTCCGCCGCCAGCGCCAGGTGGCCCGGCCACCACAGTGCGCAGGCGGTCAGCACGAGCGCACAGGCGCGCAGGCCGCGTCCGAGTCCACCCGGGCGGGGTCGCGCCGCTGCGCTGATCTCGGGGCCGAGCCAGAACAGTGCCGCACTGATCACGCAACTGGCAAACCAAAGCATGGGGCGATTGGTCGGAGTGGTGGTGGGGTCGGTCGCACCGCCTGGGACTGCGGCTCGACGCGCCGCACGACCTGGCGACGCGAACGCCGACATGAGGCAATTTCGGCGCAACCGGTCCCGGCTTGAGCGGATTGCGAGACACGACGCCCCAGAGCGCGTCCGCGCAGCGGGCACAGCGGGCGCAGCGCGCGAGCCAGGCCTCCGCGGAGTAGCGGAACCTGGCCGGGAATCAGACCGCGACTTCGGTCACGCTCCGCGCGTCCAACGTGGCGAGCCGCCTCGGGTGCTGCTCAGATCGGGGCCGTTCTGAGCAGCAACCAGCCGAGGGCGTCGCCGCTCACGAGGGGTGACAGTCGGGCGCGCACGGTAGCGTGATAGCCGTTGAGCCACTCGATCTCGTCGGCGCGGAGCAGTTCGCGCTCGATGCAGCGGGTGTCGATCGGGCACAGGGTCAGTGTCTCGAACTCCAGGAACTCCCCGAACTCGGACCCCGCCAGGGCCGCCGCCGGCACATTGAGGACCAGATTCTCGATCCGCACCCCCCATTTCCCGGGCCGATAGAGGCCAGGCTCCACGCTGGTGATCATGCCGGGCTCCATCGCCATGTCGGCATCGGGAATCGTTCGCGAGATGCTCTGCGGGCCCTCGTGTACGTTCAGGAAGTAGCCGACGCCATGCCCGGTTCCGTGCCCGTAGTCCAGGCCGTGTTCCCACAACGGGGCACGCGCGATCGCGTCGAGCATCGGCGACAGGGTGCCGCGCGGGAAACGGGTCCGGCTCAGCGCGATCGTGCCGCGGAGCACGCGGGTGTAGTCGCGCCGCTGGGCGGCGCTGACGCTGCCGATCGGCCAGACGCGGGTGATGTCCGTCGTGCCGCCGAGGTACTGGCCGCCGGAGTCGATCAGCAGCAGGCCGTCGCCGGCGATGACCGCATGCGATGCCTCGGTGGCCCGGTAGTGCGGCATGGCGCCGTTGGCGTTGAAACCGGCGATGGTGGCGAAGCTCGGGCCGAGATAGCCCGGGCGCCGGCTGCGCGCGGAATCGAGTTCCTCGTCGATCGTGACTTCGGTGATCGGCTGCGTTCGGCGGGTGTCGGCCAGCGCGGCTTCGAACCACGCGTAGAACTCGCACATCGCGGCGCCGTCCTCGGCCATCGCCGCGCGCACGTGGGCGGCCTCTTCGGCGCTCTTGCGGCTCTTCAGCAGCGTGCTCGGATTGATGCGCTCGACGACCTTCACGGCGGCTTGTTCGCGCAGCCCGAGCGTCACGCGCTTCGGGTCGAGCAGGAGCACGGCGTCCGCAGGCAACGCCGCGAGCGCCGCTGCCGCGTCGCCATAGGCCGCGAGGCGTACACCATCGGTGGCCAGGGCATTCGACAAGGCGGCGTCGACCTTGCCGTCGGCGACGAAGAGCCGCGCTTGGTCCGGCGCGATCAGGAGATGAGCCAGGAACACCGGGTTGTAGAGGACGTCGGCGCCGCGCAGGTTCAGCAGCCAGGCGGTGTCGTCGACCGTGGAGACGAAATGGTGGCTCGCTCCACAACGGGTGACGGCCTCGCGCACCTGCGCAAGCTTGGCCTTCCGCGACAGCGGTGCTTCGGGCGGGCGGTGCTCGAAGACCGGGGCAGTCGGCAGCCCAGGGCGCTCCGGCCAGATTTCGCCGAGGACGTCGAAGTCCGTCCGCAGGCCGATGCCGGCGGCGTCGAGTGCGGCGCGCAACGCATTGGCTGCCGCGAGCCCGAGGACGCTGCCGTCGACGCCGACAGTGTCGCCGCGGGCCACGTGGGCGATGAGCCATTCGAGATGGCGGGGCGAAGCGGCCGTCGGGATCCGCACGAGCTCGATGCCGCTGCCTGAAAGCTCGGCTTCGGCCTGTACCCAGTACCGGCTGTCCGCAAAGATCGCCGCCGCGTCGAGCGCCACGACCAGCGTACCGGCCGAACCGTTGAAGCCCGAGAGCCACTGGCGACCCTGCCAGCGCTCGGGCAGGTATTCGGACAGGTGCGGGTCGCTCGATGGCACCAGGACGGCGGCCAGGCCGTTGCGGCGAAGTGCCTCCTGGGCGTGTTCGATGCGGAGGCGGAACGGGGAAGTGCGGGTGTCCATCGGCGTGGCTCCGTATCGAGGCGACGGCACGCCGCGAAGAACACGCAACGACGCCGGAGAACGGATTCTAGGAGTCTGCTCGTGAGGGTAGTGAGGGTAGTGAGGGCGGCGCGGGTGGAGCGGGTGGAGCGGGTGGAGCATTCAGCGCGGGCGCCGCGGGCGGCGGGGGTCCGGCGACGACGCGCGCGCTGCGCTCGTAGGTGAAATAGGCCCAGGCCCAGTCGATCATGACCGTCAGGCGATTGCGAAAGCCGATCAGGAAGTAGATGTGCGCGAACAGCCAGAAGAGCCAGGCGCCGAGCCCGGCGAAGCGCAGAGGGCCGAACCCGGGCACGCCGAGTTCCACGACAGCCGCCTTTCGACCGACCGTGGCGAGGTTGCCGTAGTCGACGTAGCGAAACGGCCGCGTCGCCTCGCCGTCGAGGCGGCGCAGCAGATTGGCGGCTGCCGTCCGCCCCATCTGCTTGGCCGCCGGGCTCACGCCGGGAACCGGTTTCGGGGCGCCGCTGCCGTGGCTGAAGGCGGCCGCCAGGTCGCCGACGACGGCGATCTGCGGATACCCGGGCAGGCTGAGATCGGGTTCGACCAAAACGCGGCCGCCGCGGTCGACGGCGACGCCGGTAGACGCCGCCAGGATGCGGCCGAGCGGCGAGGCGGCGACCCCGGCGGCCCAGACGATCGTTCGCGCCTCGAGACGATGCACCTGCGTGCCTTCTGCGCCGCCCCCGGTCTCGTAGGTCACGCCTTCGGCATCGATGCCGGTCACCTTGCAACCGGTGCGCAGATCGACGCCGAGACGGCGCAATTGCCCGGCGGCGCGATCCGAGAGCTTCGGCACGAACGCGCCGAGGACCCGGTCGGAGCCCTCGATCAGGACGACGCGGGCGTGGTTCGGATCGATGCGCCGGAATTCACCGCGCAGCGTGTGCCTCGCGATCTCGGTCAGGGTGCCCGCCATCTCGACGCCGGTCGGGCCGCCGCCGATGATCGCGAAGGTCAGCCAGGGTTCGCGGGCGACGGGATCGGTGCAGCGCTCGGCGCGCTCGAAGGCGCCGATGATCCGGGCGCGGATCGCGAAGGCATCGGCCAGCGTCTTCAGACCCGGCGCATGCTGCGCCCAGTCGGCGTGTCCGAAGTAGCTGTGCGTCGAGCCGGCGGCCACGATCAGGTGGTCCCAGGGGAGCACGCTCGCATCACCGTCGGGGCCGTCGTGGTCCATCGTGACCGTTTGCGCCGCGGCGTCGATCGCCGTGACCTCCCCCTGCAGGACCGTCAGGTTGCCGCGCTGCATCTCGCGCCGCAGCACGTGGCGTATCGGCGCGCTGACGGCGGGTGCGGTGAGCCCGGCAGTCGCCACCTGGTAGAGCAGCGGCTGGAACAGGTGGTGGTTGGTGCGGTCGACGAGCGTGATCTCGACGGCGCCCCTGGACAGCACGCGGATGGCCTCCAGCCCCCCGAAGCCGCAGCCGATGACCACCACCCGCGGACGAGGCGTGCTCACGCCGCTGCTCCGGTCGCTTCGGCCGGCTGACGCAGGCGATGGCCGACCATCTGGATGTGGGTCCGCAGGGCATACAGCTCGTCGGCATAGCTGAGCGGAACGCTCACCTGCTCGACGCGCTGCTCGATGCGCTCGAGCTCGCGCAGGAGTTCGTCGTTCGGACGCGTGCCGATCGCATCCTCGACGCCGCGCAGCTGCCCGTACCAGCGGAAGATGCGCGAGCGCACCCGGAACTGGTAGAGCGGCGGGACCATCCGCGACAGCGGGATCAGGATCGCCACGATCGTGACCAGTACTGGCCACATCCGGTCGATCAGGTTGGCCAGCCAGAACGGCAGGTAGCGCTGCAGGAAGGGCGGGCCGTTCTGGTAGTAGCGCTGTGCCTCCTTGGCCAGCGGCCGCTCGGTGTTCTGCGCGCTCGGGAACTCGCCCTTGCGCTGGAACCACCCGGATCCGCCGTGGATCTGGTGGGCGGCCTGGACGAACAGCTGGATCGTTGCCGGGTGCGTCGAGCGCCTGGCGACGAGCGTCGCGGTCGGTGCCACCAGGTGGATGTCCTGCGGCGGCACGTCGCCGGCCAGGTCGACGACCCCGCGCGGCAACGTCACCGGGCTCAGGAAGGCGAAGCGGCGCGCATAGGCGTCGGCCTGGGCGAAGTCGTAGAGGCGGATGCCCGGCGTCTGCAGCAGCATCTGCACCATCAGCGATTCTGGCGCCGAGGCGAACACCAGGGCATCGACCTCGCCGCCGAGCAGCGCCACCACCGCCGGCGTCTGCGGCAGGCGCAGCAGCGTCAGCGCGCCGGGGTCGATGCGGTTGGCCTCGATCAGCCGCAGCATCAGGTTCGGCACGCCGCTGCCGGGAGCGCCGATGTTGAGGCGCCAGCGTGGCAGCTGCGACAGGCTCGCGAGCGCCGGAGCGTCGAGCAGTCGCTGCGCCGAATCGGCGCGGTAGAACAGCCAGACCGGTTCGTAGAAGAGGCTGCCCAGGGAGACGAGCCGATCGTCGTCGGCTTCGTCGGGATGCACGTCGATGCCGGCGCCGCCCTGCACGAACGCGATATCGACGCCCGAAGCGGGATCCTCGAGCAGCTTCAGGTTCTCCGCCGCGCCCTGCGTGCTGCGCAGTTCGACCTCGACGCCGTACTCCTTCAGGGCCTTGACGTAGCGCTTGCCGAACTCGGCGTAGGCGCCCTGGTCGGGCCCCGTGGCCAGCACGACACGTTTCGGCGGGGTAGGGTCGAGCAGCCAGTAGGCCAGCGCCAGCAGCGCGATCGCCAGGACGATGAACGGGCCACCGGTCACCAGCAGGTCGCGAACCGAGAGCAGGGTGTGGCGCAGGTTTGCGGTCATGGCGGGGGTCCGGGTGCGGTTCGCACGATACCGCGCCCCGCGGTTATCCTTTTCCGCATCGAGGCCCCAGAAGAACCGAGGCATGCGCCTGCTGCTCGTGGAAGACGACCGGATGATCGGCGAGAGCCTGCGCGGTGCGCTGCGGCTCGAGGGTCATGCCGTCGACTGGGTCCGGGATGCCGGCGCGGCGCACGCCACGTTGCAGAGCGAGCGCTTCGACCTGGTGCTGCTCGATCTGGGCCTGCCTGCGGGGGCGGCGCCAGCCTCCACCCCGCCGATCGCCGGCGGACTCGACGTCCTGCGGGCATTCCGCGCCCGTGGCGATACCACGCCGGTGATCGTCCTGACGGCACGCGACGCTCGCGGCGACAAGGTCGCAGGTCTCGACGCAGGAGCCGACGACTACCTCGTCAAGCCGTTCGAACTCGACGAGCTGAACGCGCGCATCCGCGCCGTGCTTCGCCGCCACACAGGTCGCGCCGAGCCGGTGCTGGCACACGGCGGCGTGAAACTCGATCCGGCGACCCGGCAGGTGAGCCGCGACGGCGTTGCGGTCGCGCTCTCGGCACGCGAGTTCGCCGTCCTGGAGGCATTGTTGACGCGACCCGGCGCCGTGCTCTCGCGCGCCCAGCTCGAGGATCGTCTCTACGGTTGGGGCGAGGAGATCGAGAGCAATGCGGTCTCGGTCTACATCCACCAGTTGCGGCGCAAGCTCGGCGCCGATTTCATCCAGAACGTGCGCGGCGTCGGCTACTTCGTCGGTCCGGTGAGCCCGCCCGCATGAATTCGCTGCGCGCGCGGCTGCTGCTGTCGCTGCTGGCCATGCTCGCACTGGTGGCGCTGGTGCTGGGCGCCGTGACCTACCGCAGTGTGCGCGTCGAGACCGAGGCGCTGTTCGACTACCAGCTGCGCCAGATCGCCCTGGCGCTGCGCGACCAGGGCGAGATCCCGGCCGATCAGTTGAGCGCCCTCACCGACGAGGGCCTCGATTTCGTGGTCCAGATCTGGACGGTCGATGGCCGCAGCATCTATGCCTCGCGCCGGCATCCGGCGTTGCCGGCGCGAGCCCTTCTCGGCCTGGCCGATGTCAACGTCGCCGGCCAGGTCTGGCGCACCTTCAGCGTCGCGACGCGCGACCGGGTCATCCAGGTCGCGCAGCCGCTGCACATCCGTGAACGGCTCGCCGCCGACGCCGCCCTGCATAGCGTCGTGCCGTTGCTCCTGCTGGCGCCGCTGCTGGCGCTGCTGGTGTGGTGGTTGGCGGCCCGTACCCTCGGTCCGCTGCAGCGCGTGGCCGCGGACGTGCGGCGGCGCGACGCGCAGTCGCTCGAGCCCTTGCCGACCGCCAACCTTCCCGAGGAGGTGGCGCCGCTCGTCGGCGCGCTCAATGCGTTGCTCGATCGCCTCGGCCGCTCGCTCGACAACCAGCGCGCGTTCGTCGCCGATGCCGCCCACGAGCTGCGATCGCCGTTGACGGCGCTGAAGCTGCAGTTGCAGCTGCTGCGCCGCGCCAGTGACGATGCCGCCCGGGCGAGGGCGCTCGAAGAGCTCGCCGCCGGCATCGACCGCGCCGCGCGCCTGGTCGAGCAGTTGCTGGCGCTGGCGCGCACCGAGCCCGGCGCGGCGAGCGGCGTACCGGAGAGCCTCGACCTCGCCGAGGTGGCCCGGCAGGTCCTCGCGGATGCCCATCCGCTGGCACGGTCGCTCGACCGCGTGCTCGTCCTCGAGGCGCCCGGACCGGTGGCGGTCGTCGGCGAGCCGGCGGCCCTCGCCGCGCTGGTGCGCAACCTCGTCGACAACGCATTGCGCTACGCACCTGCCGGCGCGGTCAGGGTCGAGGTGCGCGCCGAGGGCGGCGGCGCGCTGCTGCAGGTCGACGACGCCGGTGCCGGGATCCCGCAGGCCGAACGCGAACGCGTCTTCGATCGCTTCTACCGTCGCTCCAGCGCCACCGGCGATGGCACCGGGCTCGGGCTGGCGATCGTGCGCGGTGTCGCGCAGCGCCATCACGCCACGGTCTCGCTGGCGTCTGCACCCGCGGGTGGATTGCGCGTGAGCGTGCGCTTTCCGCCCTCCGCGGGCCCCGGAGTCCTTAACCTTGGCCTAACCGAACGCTAACCGAGGCCTAACCGGAGCGTCCTATCTTCCAATGGTGCGGAACCCCCGCAAACCCCTCTGGAAGGAAGCGTCGTGAAGAAAATGAATGCCCTCAGTGCCGCGCTGCTCGCGGCAGGCGTGACGGTCATCGGCACCGCCGGCGCCTTCGATCTCACCCCGAGCTGGTTGCGCCATGAGCCGAAGGTCGCTGCGGCGACGACGAGCACGGCGACCGAGGCCCGGCCGGTCGTGCCGATGGTCAATGCGCAGGGAACCGTCCCGAACTATCGCGCGATCGTCAAGCAGGAGGGACCGGCGGTCGTCGGCATCAGCGTGGCCGGCATGCATGCCGTTTCCCTCGAGGAACAGCAACAGGGCGGGCTCCCCCCGGGAATGGAGGACGACCCCTTCTTCAAGTTCTTCCGCGGCATGCCGGGGATGCCGGGCGGACCGCAGCAAAAGCGCGGGCCTGACAACGGCGTTCCCTTCAGGGGCATGGGGTCGGGCTTCATCGTCAGCAGCGATGGCCTGATCCTGACCAACGCCCACGTGGTGCGCGAAGCCAAGGACGTGATCGTCAAGCTCAGCGACCGACGCGAATTCACCGCGAAGGTGCTGGGCACCGACACCACCACCGACATCGCGGTGCTGAAGATCGACGCCAAGGATCTGCCGACGGTGCGCCTGGGCGACTCCCGCCAGATCGAGGTCGGCGACCCGGTGCTGGCGATCGGCGCGCCTTACGGTCTCGAACAGACCGCCACACAAGGCATCGTCAGCGCCAAGGGCCGCTCGCTGCCGGGCGACGCCGTGGTGCCGTTCATCCAGACCGATGCGGCGGTGAACCCCGGCAACTCGGGTGGCCCGCTGTTCGACGGCACCGGCTCGGTCGTCGGCATCAACGCGCAGATCTACTCGCGCAGCGGCGGCTTCCAGGGGCTGTCGTTCGCGATTCCGATCGACGTCGCGTTGAAGATCAAGGACCAGATCGTCGCCACCGGCAAGGCCGTGCATGCGCGCCTCGGCGTCACGGTGCAGGATCTGAACCAGACGCTGGCCGACTCCTTCGGACTCCCGCGCCCCGATGGAGCACTGGTCGCGAACGTGGCCTCGAACAGCGCGGCCGCAGCCGCGGGCCTGAAGTCCGGCGACGTCATCACCGAGGTCAACGGCGAACCAGTGGTCCGCTCGGGCGAACTGTCCAGCCTGATCGGCATGTCTGCGCCCGGCGAAACCGTCAAGCTCAAGGTCTTCCGCGACAAGACACCACGCGAGATCGTGGCTAAGCTCGGCAGTGCCGAGGAGCCCGGCAAGGTGGTGGCCGACGCCGGTGCCTCGGCCAAGGGCGGGCAACTCGGGCTGGCGCTGCGTCCGCTGACGCCGGAAGAGCGCCGTCAGTCCAAGATCGAGCAGGGCATGGTGATCGAGGGGGTCGACGGGCCGGCGGCCCGTGCCGGCATCGAGACCGGGGACGTGTTGCTGGCGATCAACGGCCGGCCTGTTCAGTCCGTCGAGCAGATCAAGAGCGTACTCGACTCCAAGCCGAAGAGCGTGGCGCTGCTGGTGCAACGCGAAGGCGAGAAGATCTTCGTGCCGGTCAAGCTCAGCTGAGCCGATCCGCTGTCGAAAGAATCGGCCCGGCCTTGGCGGCGGGCCGATTTTTTCCTTTGTGCGGCTCGACAGCAGACGGGTGGGTTCGCGCGACGAAGCCGGTGGCTGCGGCGGGCACAATGTCCGCATGACGCCGAGGACAACCATGCGCAGCGCGATGGCCATCCGCGCTGCATCGCTCTGCCGGGTCGGCGCGGTTCTTTTGTGCAGCGCGATCGGTCTGCCTGCCGCGGCATGGAGCAACCACGCCCTGTGCACCTGGCCGGCGGTGGCTGCGCTGCCGGCGGTCGCGCAAGCGGAGCCCGTCAAGGCGGAATCCCTCGAGAGTTTTCTCGTGGCCGAGCGCGCGGCGCTCGGGCCGCTGCTCGAACAGGAGGAGCGCTGGGCTCGGGCTCACGTGCCGACGTACCCGCCGCGGCCCGATGCGATCGCCTTTCAATCCATGGACGCGACCCGTGCGGAGTTGCGCCGGCGATTCCTGACCGCGCTGCGCGTGAATCCGGACATACCGTTGCAGCTCTTCGTCCAGGTGCCGCCCGGGGGGAAGCCCGGCAACCGGCCGCGTCTGGCGGAGTCGGAGGTGACCACGCTCAAGCGCGACGAGACGACGCGCAACAACGTCTTCGTCGGCCTGCGGGAGGGTGAGAGCGTGTCGGTGGCCGACGTCCTCGCCACGGCGTCGGACGAGCCCGACCATGGCATGGACATCGGCCTGTGGGGCGACAACGGTACGGCCTACGGTGGCGTCTACGGCTTCGGCAAGCAGCCGTTCGGTGCCAATCCCGCGGTGGAGTTCTCCAGCCAGGCGCCCTTTCACATCGGCTTCTTCCACGAGTCGGCGATCGTCTACAAGGCGGCGCCGTTCCTGCGGCGCACCTACCCCGAATATCGGATCCATCTCTGGAAGACGCTGTCGCAGCACGCCTTCGCGACCGGCCATCCTTACTGGGGCTGGCGGTTTGCCGGCTGGGCCCTGCACTATGTGCAGGATCTGACGCAGCCGTACCACGCGACGGTGCTGCCAGGGGTCGGCGTCGCGAAGATGCTGTGGATCAACACCATCGACCTGGCCGGCATTCACGGGCCCAAGGAGCACGCGGTGACCTTCGTCACCAACCGTCACCTCGCGCTCGAGAACTACCAGCTCCACCGGGTGCGCGCCGCCTACCTCGAAGGCCGCGACGACGATCCTGCCCTGCGCGCGCTCGCCGACACGCGCCTGGACGCATCGACGTTGCCCTACGGCGACGCGTCGCCGCGGGCGACGATCACGCGCGAGGCGAACGCCGAGGCCGCGGCGCTGGACGCCATCCTCGAGGCCAGCCTGCCGCGGCGCTACACCTCGGATCCGGACTACGTGTTCGGCGAAACCGAGACGGGCGTCGACCTCAACGCCGTCGTGGCGCGGCGCGGTGGTGCCGACGAAGCCGCCATGAGCGCGGAACTGGTGCGGCTCCTGGGCCGCCTGGGTGCGCAGACGCGCGCCTTCGTGCGCGCACTCGCCCCGGGCTCGCGCTGACCGACCGGGTATCCCCGCGCTTTCGCGTGCATGCTTTCCCACTAGATTTCTGCGGATGACCGACACGTTTGCAGAGCTGGCCGCGCGCTTCGATCTGAAGCGGCTCGACGACTCCTTCTACGACGACCCCTTTCGCGTCTACCGGGCCCTCCGCGAGCACGCACCGGTCAAGCGCCTGCCCGACGGCGGCGTCTTCCTGACCCGCTACGCCGATGTCATGGCCGTGTACAAGGACCCGAAGACGTTCAGCTCCGACAAGCACGAGGAATTCGCGCCAAAGTACGGCGACTCGCCGCTCTACGAACATCACACCACGAGTCTCGTCTTCAACGACCCGCCATTGCACACGCGCGTGCGCCGTCTGATCGGTGGCGCCCTGACGCCGCGTCACATCGCCGCGATGGAGGACCGACTCGTCGCGCTGGTCGAAGACCTGCTGGACCGCATGGAGGCCGACCGCGACGTCGACCTGATCACGGCGTTCGCCAGCGCGATCCCGATCGAGATCATCGGCAATCTTCTGGGCGTGCCAGGCGCCGAGCGCGAGCCGCTGCGTGACTGGTCGCTCGCCATTCTCGGCGCCCTCGAGCCGGTTCTGAGCCCCGCGGTCGAAGCCCGCGGCAACGATGCGGTGCGCGAGATGCTCGGCTACCTCGAAGGTCTGGTCGAGCGTCGCCGCGCCGTCCCCGGGGACCCCGAGACCGACGTGTTGACGCGGCTGATCCAGGGCGAGGAGGGCGGCGAGCGCCTGAGCGCGACGGAGTTGCTGCACAACTGCATCTTTCTCCTCAACGCCGGCCACGAGACCACGACGAACCTGATCGGCAACGGCCTGAAGTGCCTGCTCGACTTTCCCGATCAGAAGGCCCGGCTGATCGAGGAACCCGACCTCATCCGCACGGCGGTCGACGAGTTCCTGCGCATCGAAAGCTCGAACCAGCTCGGCAACCGCATCACGACTGTCGCCACCGAAGTCGGTGGCGTCGCGCTCGCCGCGCGCACCCAGGTTCACCTTGGCATCGGCGCGGCGAACCGCGACCCGGCGCAGTTCCCCGATCCCGATCGCCTCGATCTGGCGCGCACCCCGAACCGCCATCTCGCCTTCGGCTCCGGCATCCACCAATGCGTCGGCATGGGGCTGGCGCGCCTCGAAGGCCGCATCGCCATCGGCCGCTTCGTCGCCCGCTTCCCGGACTACCGGCTCACCGGCCCGGCCGTGCGTTCCCGTCGCGCGCGCTTTCGCGGGCATGTGGCGTTGCCTTGCCGGGTTGTCAGTTGAACCGTCGCGTCATCGCGCATCGCTCGGTGCCACGGGTGGGTTGCGCGCGAAGTGAGGAGTGCGGCCCGCGAAGTGACGACCCGGCCCGCGAAGTGAGGAGCCGGCCCGAACTCCGTTCCGGGAATGCTTAGTCACTCCGTTCGGGCCGACTCCTCACTTCGGGTTGGTGACTCGCGAGGATGTTCACGTCGAGCGACAGGCTGCCGGGGATCGGTGCTGTGCGCAAATCTAGCGCTTGAGTCAATCTTCCGGGGCGTCCCCGGTTGACGTACGTCGTGTACGGCTCGCAGGGCTGTCCCGAGTCGCACCGTCACAGTGAAAGCGGTGGGCCGGCCGCGGACGCAGTGACTAAGCATTCCCGGAACGGAGTCCGCGGCCGGCCCGCCGCTTTCACGGGCCGCAGGCAACCTGGACGACCGGGGACGACCTAGGACGACCGCCCTTCGAACAGGTCGCGGCCCTTCGCGAGGGCGCGGATCTTGGCGTCGGCGATCGGGCGCTTGAGCATCCAGAAGCCGCAGTCGGGGTGGATGTACCGGACGCGGCCGGCACCGAGCACGGTCTCGGCGCGTTCGATGGCGCGGGCGACGGCGTCGGCGGATTCGACCTCGGTGGCCTTGATGTCGATGACACCGAGGCCGAAACCAATCTCCGGTTTGAGGTCCTTGAAGACCTCGATCTCCTCCAGCGGCCGGTGCGCGCATTCCAGCACCACGTGATCGGCGTGGAGCGCGTTGAGGTACTGCATCAGCTGATCCCAGTGACCGTGCTGCACGCTCTGTCCGCCGTAGTTGCCGAAGCACAGGTGGACGGCGGGGGTCTTCGGCACGGCGTCGAGGACGCGGTTGATGGCCGATGCGGCCCATTCCCATTCTTCGGGGTGGCCCGGCAGATTGGCCTCGTCGAGCTGCACGATGTCGGCGTCGAGATGCCGGACCTGCTCGGCCAGGACGTCGGCGATCGCGTGGGCGAGTGCCGACGGGTCGCGGTAGTGACGATCCAGCAGCGTCTTGGCGAGCATGTGCGGGCCGGTGACGGTGAACTTGAAGGTGTGGCTGGCGAGCGCGTGCGCCCGCTGGCAGGCGAGCGGCAGGTCGAGCGTGCCGCTGGCGATCGGCCCGTCGACGACACCGGGCGGGCGCGTGCGAAAGCGCATGCCGGGGAGCGCCCGGTACGCCATGACCTCGTTGAAGCTCATGCTGTAGCGCACGCCCTGCATCGGCCGGACGAAGTACTCGATCATCCCGTTGGTCTCGGGATGGTTGGTGTCGAAGCGGTAGAGCTCGCCGTCGCAGACCACGTCGACCCCGGCGGATTCCTGCGTCGCGATGACGACGCGCGTGGCGTCCACGAGACCCTGCTCGGACGGTGCGGCGATGAGCCATTCCGGGACCGGGTAGGACCCGACCACGGTCGTGCGGATGCGGGAGGCCGCCTCCGGCGGCGCGGTGGCCGCTGACGACACCGTCGTCATCGCCCTACTTCGTCATCTTCACCGAGGTGTCGAGGAACTCGTTGGTGTAGGCGCTCTTCACGTCGAAGGGCTTTTCCATGCCGATGTAGGTCTTGACCAAGTCGTAGTCGGCGGCCATGCGGGCGTCGTCGAAGACGCCGAGGGCCACCGTCTTGGAATACTTGTCGCTCATCAACTCCTCGACCAGGCCCCAGTTGGTGAGCTCGTTGTCGAACTGCAGCGCGCCGTTGGCGTCGAGCATCGCCTGCACGCAGGGACGGGGAGCCACCACGCACGCGGCAAAGGCCTTCTGCGTCACCTTGACGAAGGCCGCGACGACGGGCTTGTTCTTCTTCAGGTAGTCGCCGTTGACGATGATGGAGTTGCCGTAGGTGTTGAGGCCCACGTCCTTCCAGGCGACGAAGCCCATGTCGTCGCCAAGCTCCTTCTTGAAGATGTGGTGGATGTTGTAGAACGAAGTGGTGGCATCGATCGCCTTGGATTTCAGGGCGGCGAGCTTGCTGTTCGGATCGATGTTGACGAAGGTCACGGAGGCCGGGTCGATGCCGTTGGCCTTGGCGAGCGCCGGCCAGATCGCGCGC
Source organism: Burkholderiales bacterium (assembly GCA_038318385.1). Lineage (GTDB taxonomy): Bacteria > Pseudomonadota > Gammaproteobacteria > Burkholderiales > Burkholderiaceae_C > Schlegelella_A. Next base: position 29,079 of record JBBQCD010000030.1, read on the forward strand.
GAGCCGTCACCGGCGGGGTTGCCGACCTTCTTGCCGGCGAGATCCTTGATCGACTTGATCCCCGAACTCTTGAGCCAGTAGAGGCCCTGCGGCGAATTGGCGTAGACGTTGAAGACGCCCACCACGTCGGCGCCCTTGCTGCGACCGACGAGGGCATTGGCCATGTCGGCCAGGCCGATCTGGTTCACGCCGGCGCCGACCTTCTGCACGGCGACTGCCGAGCCCTTGCCGGGCTCGATGCTGAGGTCGATGCCGGCATCGCGGTACCAGCCCATCTTCTTCGCGTAGTAGTACGGAATGTGGTCGCCGCCCGGCACCCAGTTCAGGATGAAATCGATCTTCTCCTGTTTCGGCTGCGCTTGCGCGGTGGCGGCGAGAACGAGGCCGGCGAGCGCGATGGCGCAGCAGCGGAAGAATCGCATGACGTCTCCTTGGAATGGCGAGGTCCGGCATGGGGAAGCCGGCGCGGAATCGACCCATTTCAGTTTAGCAAGGGGTGGGTGAGCGGACGAGTGGGGACAGACCCCGATAGGGAATGTCACAGCCGCAGGCTCGCGCCCGGAGGCCTTCGGCGGCGAAGGGCTCACCTATCATCGCCAGCCGAACCGCCCCGTCGATTCGAAACTCCGATGACCCAGATCACCGATCGCGGGCCACGCATCGCGATGGCCGTCCTGTCGCACCTGGCCTTGCTGGCACTTTGGTACGCCTTCGTGCGCTTCGGCGACGTGCCGAAGTTCGTGATGCCGTCGCCCGTCGACACCGCCGCGGCGCTCTTTGCCGGCAACTACGACTGGTGGGGCAACATTCTCGTCACAGCGACAGAGATCTACGGCGGCTATGCCGTGGCGCTCGTCGTCGGCGTGGCGCTGGCGCTTCTTTTCACGTGGTTCAAGCCACTCGAGGCGGGAATGATGCCGGTGCTGGTCAGCCTGAACATGGTCCCGAAGGTCGCCCTCGGACCGCTGATCATCGTCTGGTTCAAGTACGGCATCGTGCCGAACATGCTGATCGCCTTTTCGATCTGCGTCTTTCCGATCCTGTTGACGACGGTGCGCGGCTTGCGCGAGGTCGAGCCCGATCTGCTCGATCTCGTGCGAACCTTGCGGGGGTCGCGCTGGCAGGTGTTCACGAAGATCCAGCTTCCCGGTGCCTTGCCGTACATCTTCTCGGGCATGAAGGTCGCCGCGATACTGGCCGTCGCCGGCGCCATCGTCGGCGAGTTCCTCGGCTCGGACCGCGGGTTGGGCTACCTGATGCTGCAGGTGCAGGTGATGCTCGACACCGCGGCGATGTTCATGGCGGTGCTGCTGATCACGCTGATCGGCATGGTGCTCTACGGCGCCGTGCTGGCTCTCGAGCACTGGCTGGTCGTGCCCGATGCGCGGGTCAACTGAGGTGGCGGCCGCGGTCGGGGTGCCGCAGGCGCCGTTCATCCACCTGGAGAATGTCTCCAAGTCGTACGGCCGCGGGGCGAAGGCGCATCTGGCGATCTCGGACGCAACCTTCGATGTCATGCCGGGCGAACTCGCCTGCCTGGTCGGCCCGTCGGGCTGTGGCAAGAGCACGCTGCTGAAGATCCTTGCCGGGCTTCATCCGCAGGATGGCGGCGTGGTCACGATGGGCTCCGCAGAGCATCCGTTTGACCCGGCGCGCGATATCGGCATGGTGTTCCAGCAGCCGTTGCTGCTGAAGTGGCGCACCATCCTGGACAACGTGCTGTTGCCGGTGGAGATCCTCGGCCGGCCGGTGCGCGAGGGACGCGAGCGTGCCCGCGACCTGCTGAATCTCGTCGGTCTCTCCGGCGCCGAGGACAAGCGGCCCTACGAGCTCTCGGGCGGCATGCAGCAGCGCGCTGCCATCGCGCGCGCGCTGGTTCACGACCCGAAGCTGGTGCTGATGGACGAGCCCTTCGGCGCGCTGGATGCGCTGACACGCGAGAAGATGAACCTCGAGCTGCTGCGCATCTGGAAGCAGTCCGGCAAGACGATCCTGTTCGTCACGCACGGGATATCCGAGGCCGTGTTCCTCGGCAGCCGCGTCGTCGTCCTCACCGCCGGGCCGGCGCGAATGGCCGACAACTTCGAGATCGAGCTCCCGCATCCGCGCACGCTGGACATCAAGACCCACGAAGCGTTCGGCGTCTACACCCGACGCATCTACCGGCTCCTCGGAATGGAATAGGCGGCAGCATCCTACGGGGACGTGTCGTTCGCGGTTGGAGCCGGACCTGCCGCAACCGGACGCCTCACAAGTCGGTACGCAGGCGCCAGATCTCGGGGAACAGCACCACGTCGAGCATCTTGCGCAGGTAGCCGACGCCGCTGGTGCCGCCGGTGCCGCGCTTGAAGCCGATGACGCGTTCCACCGTCGTCACATGGCGGAATCGCCAGAGCCGAAAAGCGTCCTCGAGATCGGTCAGTTCCTCGCCGAGCTGGTACAGGTCCCAATGGGCCTTCGGATCGCGATATGCGACCAGCCAGGCCTGCTCGACCCCGTCGCTGCATTCGTAGGGAAGGGTCCAGTCGCGCTCGACGTGCGACGCCGGCACCGGCAGGCCGCGCCGCGCGAGCAGGCGCAGGGCTTCGTCGTACAGCGAGGGCGCACGCCAGGCCGCCTCGACCTGCGCCAGGATCTCCGGCCGGTGGGCGTGCGGCTTGAGCATCGCCGCATTCTTGTTGCCCAGCATGAATTCGATGCAGCGGTACTGCCAGCTCTGGAAGCCGCTGCTGTTGGAGAGGTAAGGGCGGATGGCGGAGTACTCCGGCGGCGTCATCGTCGCCAGCACGTCCCAGGCATGGACCAGCTGCTCCATGATCTTGCTGACCCGGGCGAGCATCTTGAAGGCGCTGCCGAGTTCGTCGCGAGCGACGCATTGCACGGCTGCCCGCAGCTCGTGCAGCAGCAGCTTCATCCACAGCTCGGTCGTCTGGTGCTGGACGATGAAGAGCATCTCGTTGTGCTCGGGCGAGAGCGGGTGCTGCGCGCCGAGGATCTCGTCGAGGTGCAGGTAGTCGCCGTAGCTCATGTCCTTCGACAGGTCGAGGCGGGCCCCTTCCTCCGCGACGATTCGTTCGCCGGGCGACGGCGCCTTGATGACGTCGTCGCTCATGTGACCGCCGCGCGCTGATGGAAACGCGCTTCGCGCCATTCGCCGCCGACGAGCACCGCCTCGATCGCACCGACTGCGTCCCAGACGTCGACGAAGCGCGTGTACAGCGGCGTGAATCCGAAGCGAAGCAGGTCGGGGGCGCGAAAGTCGCCGATGACGCCGCGCGCGATCAGCGCCTGCATGATGGCGTAGCCGCCGTCCGCATGGGCGAAGCTGACCTGGCTGCCGCGCTCGGCCGCGGCGCGCGGAGTCGCCAGGGTGAGGCCGAGATTCGCGCAGCGCGCCTCGACGAGTTCGATGAAGAGCGTGGTCAGGGCGATCGACTTGCCGCGCAGCGCGGCGATGCCGCCCAGCCTCTTGGCTTTCGCGAAGACGTCCACGCCGCATTCGAGAGCGGCCATCGACAGCAACGCCGGCGTTCCGCAGACGAAGCGCTGGATGCCCGCCGCCGGGCGGTAGCCGGGCGCGAACTCGAACGGGGCCGCATGACCCAGCCAGCCGGAAAGCGGCTGGCGCAGCTGCTCACGATCCATGCGCGCGGAATGGTGCGGATGGACCCACACGAACGCCGGCGCGCCGGGGCCGCCGGTGAGGTACTGGTAGCCGCAGCCGACGGCGAAGTCAGCGGCTTCCTCTGTCGATCCGTCGCCGTGCAGAGCCACCGGCACGGCACCGGCCGAATGCGCCAGGTCCCAGACGACGAGCGCGCCGGCCGCGTGCGCGCGTCGGGTGACGGCGGCCATGTCGAACATCCGTCCGCTGCGGTAGTTGACGTGGGTGAGCATCAGCACGGCGACGTCGTCGCCGAGCCGCGCCGGAAGCTCGTCGGCGTCGACCAGGACCAGCTCGAAGCCGCGATCGCGCGCCAGGGTCTCGGCGATGTAGAGATCGGTGGGGAAGTTGCTGCGCTCCGAGACGATGACTCGGCGCGCCGGTCGGTCGAGCTGCTGCAAGGTCACGGCGGTGCTGAGGACCTTGTAGAGGTTGACCGACGTCGAGTCGCCGACGATGAGCTCGTCGGTTCCGGCGCCGACCAGCCGCCCGAGCTTGTTGCCGATGCGTCGGGCGAGGTCGATCCAGCCGGCGCTGTTCCAGCTGCGGATCAGGCCCGTTCCCCATTCGTCCTCGACCACCGTGGCCACGCGTGCGGCCGTCGCCTTCGGCAATGCGCCGAGCGAATTGCCGTCGAGATAGATCATGCCCTCGGGCAGGACGAAGGCCTCACGCAGCGGCGCGAGCGGATCGACCGCATCCAGGCGCAGGCAATCCGCGCGCGACGTCATCGCCACTCCCGCAGCACGGCGCGCACCGGCGATGCGTCCGCCTGGGTCAGCTTCAGGGGCAGGGCGATCAATTCGTAGTCTCCCTCTGGCACGTCGTCCAGTACCAGGTTCTCGAGAACCCGCAGGTCGAGGCGCAACAGCGTGTGGTGGCTGTCGAGCGACTTGCTGTCCGCAGGATCCACCGACTGGCTGTCGATGCCGACGAGGCGCACGCCGAGTCCGGCGAGCCAAGCGATGGTCTCCGGCGCGTAGGCGCTGAACTCGGGCGACCAGCTCGTCGGCGCCCGTCGGCAGGTCCGCACCAGGATCCGGGGCGGCAACTGCTCCACGGCATGCTCGAGATGCAGGCGCCGCACCAGCGGCCCGCAGTCGATCGCATGGATGACCCGGCAATGGCCGATGTAGGGCGCGAGCGGGACCTCGCCGATCGTCGCCTTGCCCTCACCGTAGTGCAGCGGCGCGTCGGCATGGGCGCCGATGTGCGGGGACATCGTGATCGCGCTCAGGTTGACCGGACAGCCGGGCGCGATCCGGGCGGTCCACGCCTGCGAATAGCCGGTGTCGCCCGGGAAGAGCGGCGAATCGCCGGCGATGGGGGGTGAGATGTCCCAGAGCTTCGTCATGTGGATGGCGAAGGTATCACTGCCGGGTGCGCTGTGGTGTCGGTAAATCCGCACAGGTGGGCGGTCGTACCGACCACGCGGCGCGTGGGTACCGCGCGCGAGGGTCAGCCGATCCGTCCGAGGACCAGGTATTCCATCAGCGCCTTCTGCGCGTGGAGGCGGTTCTCGGCTTCGTCCCAGACCGCCGATTGGGGGCCGTCGATGACATCGGCTTCGACCTCCTCGCCGCGGTGTGCGGGCAGGCAGTGCATGAAGAGCGCATCGCTCTTGGCGGCGGCCATCATCTCGGCGTCGACGCACCAGTCGGCAAATGCCTTCATGCGCTCGGCGTTCTCGGCCTCGAAGCCCATGCTGGTCCAGACATCGGTAGTGACGAGGTCGGCGCCGCGGCAGGCATCGAGCGGATTGCGGAACACTTTCAGGCAGTCCGTGTTCGACACCCCGGCCACCTTCGGATCGATCTCGTAGCCGCTGGGCGTGCTGACATGCAGCGTGAAGCCGAGGATGTCGGCGGCCTGCAACCAGGTGTTGGCCATGTTGTTGCCGTCGCCGACCCAGGCGACCACCTTGCCCTGGATGCTGCCGCGATGCTCGATCAAGGTGTACACGTCGGCCAGGATCTGGCACGGGTGGTACTCGTTGGTCAGGCCGTTGATCACCGGTACCCGGGAGTGGGCCGCGAAGGCCTCGAGCTTCGCGTGTTCGAACGTCCGGATCATCACGATGTCGACCATCCGGCTGATGACGCGGGCGCTGTCTTCCATCGGCTCGTCGCGGCCGAGCTGGCTGTCGCCGGTGTTCAGGTTCACGACCGAACCGCCCAGCTGGTACATCCCGGCCTCGAAGCTGACCCGGGTGCGCGTCGAGGCCTTCTCGAAGATCATCGCCAGGGTGCGATCGACGAGCGGCGTGTACTTCTCGTAGTTCTTGAAGCGCTTCTTGATCGTCGCCGTGCGCTCGAAAAGGTAGGCGTACTCCTCGGCGCGCAGATCCTTGAACTGGAGGTAGTGCTTGATGAGGCTGGGGCCCGGCTTCATGCGTTTCATTCCGGGTGGCTCAGGAAATCCTTGATCAGCGGCACCAGGATCGCGACCATCTGGCGTGCCTCGTCGTGGCTCAGGATCAATGCCGGCAGCAGCCGGATCACGCGCTCCGCGGTGACGCTGATCATCAGGCCGGCTTCGGCGGCGCGGCCCAGCAAGGCTCCGCACGGACGCGCGAGCTCGATGCCGATCATCAGGCCCTGTCCGCGAATGTCGACGACGCCCGGCACGCCGGCGAGTTCGCGCTCGAGACCGCCCTTGAGCGTCGCGCCGACTGCGGCCGCGTTCTCGAGCAGGCCTTCCTCTTCCATGATGCGCACGGTCTCGACACCCGCGCGCATCGCCAGCGGATTGCCGCCGAAGGTCGTGCCATGGCTCCCAGGTCCGAAGACGTCGGCCGCCTTCGGACCGCAGACGACGGCGCCGATCGGCACGCCCGAGCCGAGCCCCTTCGCCAGCGGCATCACGTCGGGCTTGATCCCGGCCCACTGGTGCGCGAACCACTTGCCGGTACGACCCATGCCGCACTGGACTTCGTCGAGCATCAGCAGCCAGCCGCGCTCGTCGCAGATGCGGCGCACTTCACGCAGGTACTCGACCGTCGTCGGCCGCACGCCGCCTTCGCCCTGGATCACCTCGAGGAAGACGGCGACCACATTCGGACGGGTCTTCGCCACGCTCTCGATCGCGGCAACATCGTTCAGCGGCACGCGCACGAAGCCCTCGACCAGCGGTCCGAATCCGGCCTGGATCTTGGTGTTTCCGGTGGCCGACAGCGTGGCGATCGAGCGCCCGTGGAAGGCCGCTTCGTAGACCACGATCTCCGGGCGGTCGATGCCGCGGTCGTGGCCGTACTTGCGGGCGATCTTCAGAGCCGCCTCGTTCGCCTCGAGCCCGGTGCTGCAGAAGAACACATTGGTCAGGCCCGAGAGCTCGCACAACTTGGCCGCGAGGCGCTCCTGCAGCGGCACGAGGTAGTAGTTCGAGCTGTGGATCAGCTTGCCGATCTGGTCGGCGAGCGCCGGCACGAGCTTCGGATGGGCATGGCCGAGGGTGTTGACCGCGATGCCGCCGAGGCCGTCGAGGTACTTCTTGCCTTCGGTGTCCCAGACCCAGCAGCCGCGGCCGTGAGACAACGCGACCGGCAGGCGGCCGTAGGTCTTCATCACATGCGGTTCGGGTGAGGCGACGAGTTTGTCGGGGGCGTTCATCGGCAGGCTCCGCGCGGCAAGGGCAGGGTGCAAATACCACACGGTCGAGGGCGTGGCGTGGCCGGGAATTCTAAGGCGCGGTACCGATCGGCCGAAAAACGACCATGGATGTGTTCTCCGCGGAAGGTGTTCGTGTTGCGCCGCAACAAATTCACGCCACAATGCCGCCCATGGCCCGCCGGCCGCTCTGGGACGACCATCCGCCCTGGGGCTGGCTGGCAGTTCTCCCCGCCCCGATGACCGCACCTCCCCCCCGCAAGCTCTACATCCGGGGCGTGACCCGCGACGGCCGATCGTTCCGTCCGAGCGACTGGGCTGAACGGCTTGCCGGCGCGATGTCGAGCTTCCGGCCGGGGGGCGCCCATGGCGGCATCGGCGCCTTCATCGGCTACTCGCCCTATTGCGTGCCGCACCTGATCGATGGCGTCAAGTCCGTGATCGTGGACGAGGCCTTGCGCGAACTCGAACCGATGGCCTGGGACTTCGTGATGCACTTCGCCCGCGACAACAACCTCGTCGTCGTCGAGCCCGCGGCCGACGATTGAACGCCTCCCGCCCATGAAAAAGGGCTCGCACTGCGAGCCCTTCGTTCGGGAGGAAAGCTTCAGGCGGCGAGGGCCTTGACCTTCGCAGCCAGGCGGCTCTTGTGGCGTGCCGCCTTGTTCTTGTGGAACAGGCCCTTGTCGGCGATGGAGTCGATGACCGGCTGGGCCGTCTTGAACATCTCGGCCGCCTTCTCCTTGTCGCCGGCGGCGACGGCCTTCTGGACGTTCTTGATGACGGTGCGGAACTTCGAGCGCATCGCCGTGTTGGCGGCGTTCAGCTTGACGTCCTGGCGCGCGCGCTTGAGGCCCGAGGCGATGCGGACGGTCTTTTTCTTGGCTTTGGAAGAGGTGGCCATGCTGAAGCTTGTAGCTGGATTTCGTAGAGCCCACCAGTATAGCAGTCTGCGACGGTGTCGGGGCGGATCGAAGGGGTGCGGCGCGAACCGCTCCCTATAATCGCCCGCCGCCCCGTCCCTGGGTCGAGCGCCCCGGCACCCCCGACATGAACCTGCTGCGCGCCGCCTCGACCATCTCCCTGTTCACCCTCGCATCGCGTGTCACCGGACTGGTCCGCGACATGCTGCTGGCATCGCTCTTCGGGGCGAGCGGCTGGATGGACGCCTTCAACGTCGCCTTCCGCATTCCCAACCTGTTGCGGCGCCTATTCGCCGAGGGCGCGTTCTCGCAGGCGTTCGTGCCCTTGCTGGCCCGCACCCGCGCGGCCGACGGCGACGATGCCACACGGCGCCTGATCGATGCCGTCGCGACCGTGCTGTTCTGGATTCTGATGCTGACCATCCTCGTCGGCGTCGTGGCTGCGCCGGTCGTGGTCTGGATGATGGCGTCGGGACTCGAGCGCTTCGACGCCGCGGTGGTGATGACGCGCTGGATGTTTCCGTACATCGGATTCATGTCGCTGGTGGCACTGTCCGCGGGCGTCCTCAACACCTGGAAGCGTTTCGCGGTCCCCGCGGCCACGCCGGTGCTGCTGAACCTGTCGATCGTCGGTTCCGCGTGGTGGCTCGGACCGTGGTTCGGGGCGCACGGTGTCGAGCCCATCTATGCGCTGGCCGCCGGCGTCCTGATCGGCGGGATGCTGCAACTGAGCGTGCAGTTCCCGGCTCTCGCGCGCATCGGCGCGTTTCCGCGGCTCGGCATGACGCCGGGGGCCATCCGCTCCGCCTGGCATCACCCTGGCGTGCGCCGGATCCTGACGCAGATGGGGCCGGCGTTGATCGGTGTGTCGGTGGCCCAGTTCTCGCTGCTGATCAACACCCAGATCGCTTCGCACCAGGGTGTCGGCGCGGTGTCCTGGCTGTTCTATGCCGACAGGCTGATGGAGTTTCCGACCGCCTTGCTCGGCGTGGCCCTCGGGCTGGTGCTGACGCCTCAGCTTTCGGCCGCCGAGGGCCGGGGCGACGCCGCTGGCTACTCGGCGCTGCTCGACTGGGGCTTGCGCCTCGTGCTGCTGCTGGCGCTGCCTTGCGCGGTGGCCCTGCTGGTGTTCTCGAACGCACTCGTCGCCGTGCTCTTCCACCGCGGTGCCTTCGATGCCAACGACGTCCACAAGACGGTGCTGGCGCTGATGGGCTACGGCGTCGGCCTGGTCGGCCTGGTCGCGGTGAAGATCCTGGCGCCTGGTTTCTACGCCCGGCAGGACATGCGCACGCCGGTGAGGATCGCCATCGGCGTGCTCGTCCTGACGCAGTTCCTCAACCTGCTCTTCGTGCCCTTTCTCGGCCATGCGGGACTGGCGTTGTCGATCGGCTGCGGCGCGCTTGTCAATGCCGCCTTCCTGTTCTTCGGACTGCGGCGCCGCGGCGCGTACGTGCCGCTGCCGGGCTGGGGTGCGTTCTTTCTGCGGGTGTTGCTGGCCAATGTGCTCCTCGGCCTCCTGCTCGCCTGGGGTTCGGGGGCGGTCGACTGGATCGGGCTGGGTCCCCATCCGTGGCGGCGCGTTGGCTGGCTGGCGGCGTTCCTGATCGGTGGCGCGCTCGGCTACTTTGTCGTCCTTGCGGTCATCGGCACCGGGCTCAGGCAGTTCGTGCGCCGCGGCTAAACTGTTTTCATGCCGGGTTCATTGCAGTTCCAGCCGCCGACGACGCTCGAGTACTTCGCGACCCTCGTGGCCGAGGACGACGGTCTGCCGTTGATCGAAGCCGCCGCCTCGATCGCTCAGGACGAAATCCCGCTGCTCGACACCCAGGCCGTCCTGGCCGATCTCGACGTGCTCGCCGACAAGCTGCGCCGCCGGGTCCCGTCGGACGCCGTGGCCGTGCAGCGCCTGCGCTGGCTCAACCGCTACTTCTTCCAGGAACTGGGTTTCGGCGGCAATGCGAACGACTACTACGACCCGGGCAACAGCTACCTCCACCAGGTGCTGGAGGCGCGGCGCGGAATCCCCGTCACGCTGGCGCTGATCTACATCGAACTCGCGACCCAGATCGGCCTGAGTGCCTGCGGCATCGCGTTCCCCGGACACTTTCTCGTCAAGCTGCGCATGCCGCAGGGCGAGATCGTCATCGATCCCTTCAACGGGCGCTCGCTGTCGCGCGAGGCGCTCGAGGAAATGCTCGGCCCCTACCAGCGCCAGGCCGAGGCGGCCGCCGATCCAGTCGCTCCGCTCAGCCTGTTCCTGCAGGCAGCGCCGGCGCGAGACATCCTCGCGCGAATGCTGCGCAACCTGAAGGAGATCCACCGCAGCGCCGGCGACTGGTCACGCCTGTTGCCGGTGACGCAGCGCCTCGTCGTCCTGCTGCCGGAGCTGGCGAGCGAGCGGCGCGACCGAGGCCTGGCCTACGCGGCGCTCGGCTGCGACGCCGCGGCGGCCGCCGACCTCACGGCCTACCTCGAGCAGGCCCGCGGAGCCGACGATCACGTGGCCGTCGCCGACCGGCTTGCACGGCTCGTGCACGGCCGCCGTTCGCCGCGCCTGCACTGAGTTCGGCCGGCGCGCGGATGAGACAGCTCCCGCTGGCCATTGCCACCGAGGCGCCGCGCACGTTCGACAATTTCCTGGCCGGCGCGAACGCGCCCGCCGTTGCCCATCTGGCGACCCTGGAGTCCGGCGCGGCCCCCGTCTACCTGTGGGGGCCGTCGGGGAGCGGCAAGACCCACCTGCTGCGGGCGACGGCCGGACGCGACCAGGATCGCGGCGGCCGGGTTGGCTGGTTCAGCGCTGCCGATCCGTTGCCCTGGGCCACCGACGAGTCCTGGTCCCTGGTGGTGCTCGATGATTGCGAACATTTCGACGCCGGACAGCAGCAGGCCGCGTTCACGCTCTTCGTCGAGGCGGCGACGCATGCCGCAGTGGTGATCGCGGCGGGCGCCGTCCCCCCGGTGGACCTGCTGCTGCGCGATGACCTGCGCAGTCGACTCGGCTGGGGACACGTGTTCGCACTGCAGCCGCTGGCCGAGCCCGAGGTGCGTGCGGCGCTGCGGCGGGAGGCCGACCGCCGCGGCGTGTTTCTCTCCGACGAGGTGATGGACTATCTTCTTACCCGCTTCGCGCGCGATCTCAAGCACCTGATGGCGCAACTCGACCGGCTCGACGAGTTCGCCCTCGCGAACAAGCGTGCGATCACGGTTCCGCTGTTGCGTCAGATGCTGGCCGACGACACCTCCGGGGCGCCGGCATGAATCGCAGTCTCTGCCTGTTCGACCTCGACGACACGCTGCTGCCGCTCGATTCGGACCACGCCTGGGGCGAGTTCATGATCCGGCTCGGCTGGGTCGAGGAGGCCGCGTTCCGGGCTCGCAACGAAGGCTTCTATGCCGACTACAAGGCCGGCCGCCTCGACATTCACGCCTACATCGACTTCGCGACCGGGCCGCTGCGAAGCCGCAGCGCGGAGGTGGCGGGCGCTGCGCACGCCCGTTTCATGCGCGAGGTGATTGCGCCGGCGCTGCGGCCGGAGGCGCTGGCCCTGGTCGCCGGCCACCAGGCGCGGGGCGACTGGATCGCCCTGGTCACGGCCACCAACGACTTCATCACCGGACCGATCGCCAAGGCCTTCGGCATCGCCGACCTGATCGCCGTGCGGCTCGAACGCGAGGCAGGCGGTACCATCACGGGTCGCATCGCGGGCACGCCGAGCTACCGTCAGGGCAAGGTGGCGCGGGTGGAGGAGTGGCTCGCCGAGGGTGGTTCGACCTGGGGCGACTTCGAGCGCATCACGGTGTATTCCGATTCTCTGAACGACCTGCCGCTGCTCGAGCGTGGCAACGATCCGGTCGCGACGAATCCTTCCCCGCCACTCGAGGCGCTTGCGCGCGAGCGCGGCTGGCGAATTCTCAGACTGTTTGCATGATCAAGAAATTCATCGAGAAGCTCCTCGGCGGTCCGGCCCGGTCGGGTGCGGCGGCGCAGGCCCGTGGCAAGCGCGTAGAGGTGTCCAAGAGCGAGCACGGCATCGACCCCACGCTGGTCGACGAGCGCGCGGTCAAGGTCGTCAGCACGCTGGCGGACGCCGGGTTCGAGGCCTATGTCGTCGGCGGCGCGGTGCGCGATCTCCTGCTCGGACTGCGACCGAAGGACTTCGACGTCGCCACCAACGCGACTCCCGAGCAGGTCAAGGGGCTGTTCCGCCGCGCCTTCATCATCGGCCGGCGATTTCGCATCGTTCACGTCGTCTTCGGGCGCGGCCGCCAGGATCGCGGGCTGTCCGAAGTGATCGAGGTCTCGACCTTCCGGGCCTCGGTCGAGGCGGCGGCTTCGGCGCAGGTCGAGGGCAACGAGAAGACCTCGAAAGCGGCCATGGCCGGCAAGAGCCATGTGGTTGATACCAGCGGGCGGGTCCTCCGGGACAACGTCTGGGGGCCGCAGATCGAGGATGCCGCGCGCCGTGACTTCACGATCAATGCGATGTACTACGACCCGGTGCGCGAGATCGTCGTCGACTATCACGGTGGCATCAAGGATGCGAAGAAGAAGCTGCTGCGGATGATCGGCGACCCGGCGACGCGCTATCGCGAGGATCCCGTGCGCATCATCCGCGTGGTCCGCTTCGCGGCCAAGCTCGGCTTCGAGATCGAGCCGAAGACGCGCGCGCCGATCAAGACGCTCGCCGCACTCCTCGACAATGTTCCGCAATCGCGGACCTTCGACGAGATGATCAAGCTGCTGCAGACCGGGCATGCCCTGGCCAGCATCGTCGAGTTGAAGAAGCAGGGGCTGCACCGCGGCGTCTTCCCGGTCCTCGACGTCGCTCTCGACGAGGTGGAGCGCCACGACGGCCGGGAGAAATTCGTGCAGCTCGCGCTGGCCGACACCGACCGGCGCGTGGGCGAGGGCAAGCCGGTGGCTCCGAGCTTCATGCTGGCCAGCATGCTGTGGCATGACGTGCTCGACCGCTGGCAGAAGCAGAAGGCGGCAGGATCCCCCTCCTTCCAGGCGTTGGAGGAGGCCATCGACGCGGCCTTCGATGCCCGGATCGGCGATATCTCGGGTCGGGGTCGGCTCGCCGCCGACATGCGCGAGATCTGGATGATGCAGCCGCGCCTGGAACGGCGCACCGGCAGCGCGCCATTGACGCTGGTCGAGCAGCCGCGCTTTCGTGCCGGCCTCGATTTCCTGCGACTGCGCGGCGAATCGGGAGAGGTCGACCCGGAACTCGCGCGCTGGTGGGAAGCGTTCTGGCTTGCCGATGTCGACGGGCGCCGCGACATGCTCGCGGCGATGCGCGAACGCGACGGCCCGCGTCGCGTCGCGGCAGGGGAACCGGCGACTGCGGCGGTGGGCGAAATCGATGGCGCCCCGCGCAAGCGCCGCCGCCGTCGGCGCAAGCCAGGCGGGAGCGGCGTCGACTCCACTGCGGTCGGCGAGGGCTCTGCCGACGACGTCGAGGACGAGGTTGGCAAGGCGGCGGGCGACGCCGATTTCGATCCGGTCGACGCGGCGCCTCGCCGCCGTCACTGACCTGACGTCGCCGGGCGGCGCTGCCCCGACGCCAGGCTGTTCGAGGAGCCGATGGATACCGATCCCCTGAGCTTTCAGGCCGCCGACGCCGGAGCTGCCGGTTTCGATCCTGCGCGCATCGCCGCCATCGGCGGGCAGCTTGAAGAACTGCGCCGGCGAGGCCGGCTGCCGGGTGCGGTGGCCTTGGTCATGCGCCGGGGTCGTCTCGCCGCGTTCGATGCCTTCGGCATCCAGGATCCGGCCAGCGGCGCGCCGATGCGGCGCGATTCGATCTTTCGCATCTACTCGATGACCAAGCCGATCGTCTCGGTCGCGGCGATGATGCTCTTCGAGCAGGGTCGGCTGCTGCTGAGCGACCCGGTCGCGAAATTCCTGCCCGAGTTCGCGCGCTCCCAGGTGCAGGCTGGGGACGCCGACGGTGGTCTCCAGGTCCCCGCCGTGCGGGCGATGACGGTCCAGGATCTGTTGCGTCACACCGCGGGCCTGACCTACGAGTTCCTGGAGCCGGCGTCGGTGCGGCGGCTGTATGCCGAGGCCGGCATCGCGTTGCGCACGCGCAGCAACGCCGAACACAGCGCCGTTCTCGCCGGCCTGCCGCTGATGCACCAGCCGGGGAGCGTGTGGGACTACAGCCGCGCGACCGATGTCGTCGGCCGCCTGGTCGAAGTTGTCGCCGGCGAGACCCTGGGGGCCCATCTGCAGCGCACGATCTTCGCGCCGCTCGGCATGGTCGACACCGGATTCCATGTTCCGGCCGAGGCCCATGCGCGCATTGCGGAGCCGTTTGGCGACGACCCCGACAGCGACATGAAGATCGAACTCAGCGTCGTGCGGATGCCCGCTGCGCTCGAGTCCGGCGGCGGCGGCCTGGTGTCGACCGCAGCCGACTACGCCCGTTTCCTGCGGATGCTGCTGCAGGGCGGCGAACATGCAGGCGTGAGACTGCTGGGGCGCAAGACGGTCGAGTACATGACGGCGGACCATCTCGGCGCGACGCCTCGGGTCGGCGACCTCTTGCCGCCGGGGCACGGCTTCGGGCTCGGCTTTGCAGTGCGCCTGGCGACCGGCATCTCGGCCGTTCCGGGTTCGGTCGGCACCTACGGCTGGGGCGGGATCGCCGGCACCGTGTTCTTCGTCGATCCCGAGGAGGACCTGTTCGCCCTGCTGATGATCCAGGCGCCGGCGCAGCGCGAGGAAATCCAGCAGGTTTTCCGCAACATGGTGTATTCCGCGCTTGTCGACTGATGTCACCGCGACGGCCGAAGGTGTCGCCGCCTACGTCGGCCTAGGAGCCAATCTGGGGGACAGCCGGGCGACGCTCGCGTCTGCCGCCAAGGCCCTCGCGGCGCTCGATTCGACGCGGCTGGTGCGCGTCTCGGGCCTCTACCGCAGCGCCTCGATGGGTGCGGCCGGGCCCGACTACCTGAACGCGGTCGCCGTACTGCAGACGACACTGGCGCCCGCCCTGCTGCTCGCCGAACTGCAGCGCATCGAGTCGGCACACGGACGTGAGCGCTCCTATCGCAACGCGCCGCGCACGCTCGACCTCGACCTCCTGCTCTACGGTGCGCTCTCCCTGCGGACGCCCGAGCTGACGCTGCCGCATCCCCGTCTGCACGAGCGCGCTTTCGTGCTGCGCCCGCTGGCCGAGGTCGCCGGCGACTTGCGGATTCCCGGTCTGGGGCCGCTCGGTCCGTTGCTCGCGGCGGTCGAGTCGCAGGCTGTCGATAAACTCTGATCGATGACCTTCGGCCTCGAGCGCTTCCGCCACATCGTCGTCGAAGGAGCGATCGGTGTCGGCAAGAGCACCCTGGCGCGGCGCCTCGCGCGCCACCTCGGCGCCGAACTCGTTCTGGAGCAACCGTCGGAGAATCCCTTCCTGGACCGGTTCTATGCCGACATGCCGGGCTACGCCTTCCAGACCCAGCTGTCGTTCCTGTTCCAGCGCCTGCGCCAGATGCAGGCGCTCTCGCAGCCCAGCGTCTTCGCCACCACGGTGGTGAGCGATTTCGTCTTCGCGAAGGACGCGATCTTCGCCCGGCTCAATCTCAGCGACGACGAGCATCGTCTTTACCGGCAGATGTATGCGCAGCTCGCCCCGCAGGTGCCCGAGCCCGACCTGGTGATCTGGCTGCAGGCGCCGCCGCACGTGCTGATGCAGCGCGTGCGGCGGCGCGCGATCGCGATGGAGCAGGGCATCGAGGTCGGCTATCTGGAACGACTCGTCGAAGCCTATGGCGCGCACTTCCAGACTTATGACGGCGCGCCGGTCTTCGCGGTCGCGACCGAGCGCTTCAATCCGGCCGAGAACGATACCGACTTCGGTGCCTTGCTCGTGGGCCTGGCGGCCTTCCGCGGGCGCCGTGAGTTCTTCGGTCCCCGGCCCGAGAAGACCTTGTCCTGAGGAGACTCGACGATGCTGTTTGGAAAGCTCTTGCCACGCGAAGGAAACTTCTTCGAGCTGTTCAACCAGCATGCGGCGCTCATCTCCGAGGGCGCGCGCGCCTTCATCCTGATGATCCAGAACTACGCCGACATCCCGCAGCGCGAGCGCTATGCCACCGATGTCGGCAACTTCGAGCGCCAGGCCGACCGGATCACCGCCGAGGTGAATCGCCTGCTGCACAAGACCTTCATCACGCCGATCGACCGCGAGCAGATCCATGGCCTCATCAATGCCATGGACGACATCCTCGACCTGCTGCAGGACGCCACCGAGACCATGTCGCTCTACGACGTCAAGGCGATGACGGAGGAGGTCTTGCGCCTGGGCGACATCAGCGCGCGCTGCTGCGAGCGCGTGCAGCACGCGGTGTCGCTGCTCCCGAGCATCAGTCGGCCGGCGAGCGCGGAAGCGGCGATCAAGACCTGCGAGGAGATCGACCGCCTCGAGTCCGATGCCGACCGTGTCATGCGCGGCGCGATGTCCAAGCTCTTTCGCGAAGAGAAGGACGTGCGCGAGCTGATCAAGTTGAAGACGATCTACGAGCTTCTCGAATCGATCTCCGACCGTTGCGAAGACGTGGCGAACCTGATCGAGGGCGTGGTCCTCGAGAATTCCTGAGATCCTGATGCAGACCGTCGCGGCAGGGTTCTGGTTGGTGGCGATGCTGGTCGTGCTGGCGATCGCCTTCGATTTCATGAACGGCTTCCACGACGCCGCCAACTCGATCGCGACGGTGGTCTCGACGGGTGTGCTCAAGCCGCAACAGGCCATCCTCTTCGCGGCCTTCTTCAACGTGCTCGCGGTCGCGGTGTTCCACCTCAATGTCGCGGCGACGATCGGCAAGGGGATCGTCGTCCCCGGCATCGTCGATCATCACGTGATCTTCGGCGCGCTGATCGGCGCGATCTTCTGGAACGTGGTGACGTGGTGGTACGGCATTCCGTCGAGCTCCTCGCACGCGCTCATCGGCGGCATCGTCGGCGCGGTGATCGCCAAGGCCGGCGCCGGCTCGCTGATCGGCGCAGGGATCTGGAAGACGGTGCTCTTCATCTTCCTGTCGCCGCTGCTGGGTTTTCTGCTGGGCTCGCTGTCGATGGTTGCCGTGGCGAACGTCTTCCGGCGCGCCTCGCCGCTGAAGGTGGACAAGCTCTTTCGGCGCCTGCAGCTGGTATCGGCCGGGCTCTACAGCCTCGGCCACGGCGGCAACGACGCCCAGAAGACGATCGGCATCATCTGGCTGTTGCTGATCTCGACCGGCCATGCGGCCGCGGGAGCGAGTCTGCCGCCGATGTGGGTGATCTGGTCCTGCTACCTTGCCATTGGCCTGGGCACCCTGTTCGGCGGCTGGCGGATCGTCAAGACCATGGGCCAGAAGATCACCAAGCTGCGCCCCGTGGGAGGCTTCTGCGCCGAAACCGGCGGGGCGATGACCTTGTTCCTGGCCACCTCGCTCGGCATCCCCGTCTCGACCACCCACACCATCACGGGCGCGATCATCGGGGTCGGCTCGGTGCGCCGGGCTGCTGCCGTCCGCTGGGGAGTGGCGGGCAACATCGTCTGGGCCTGGATCTTCACGATCCCGGCCGCGGCCTTCGTCGCCGCGATTGCCTACGGCGTCAGTCTCTGGCTTTTCTGATCGCGGTCAGCGGGCACGTTCTCGAAGTAGCGCTGCGCCATGAAGGCGATGCTCGCCATCAGCGCGATCGTGCCGAGCGCCAGGGCCAGCCCCGCGGCGAGCACGTTGAACGTGGCGATGGAGGCCGCGCTGCCGCCGGGGTTGTAGCGCGCATCCCACTTCTGATCGGGCATCAGGGCGCAGCGGATCGCCGTCAGCATCGTCAGCGCGATGGTGAGCCCGAGCAGCGGAATCAGCAGCCAGGCGAGGACGTCGTCCTGACCGAGGCTGCGCATCCGGAACACGCCGTAGGCGCCGGCGAGCGTCGGCACCCAGAGCAGCCAGCCGCGCGCGTCGGCCCAGCCGTGGAGGTAGAAGCGATGCACCCCCAGGACGCCGCCCAGCAGCGCCAGCCAGGCGGCCAGCGTCTTGGAGCGGTCGCGGGCCGGGTTCATCGGCGGACCAAGCGGGCCGGCCCGGGTGGGGACGCCAGCCGGCCGCGGGAATTGAAGTTGCAGGTCACGGTCGCGGAGGAGTTTATAATGCGCAGTTCCGCCTGGCGTGCATCGGCAGCCACGGTCGGGCCCCTTTTTCGAAATCGTCTGGGAAAACCGTCATGGTCGTGATCCGCCTTGCCCGTGGGGGCGCCAAGAAGCGTCCGTTCTTCAACATCGTCGTGGCCGACTCGCGTCTGCGCCGCGACGGCCGCTTCATCGAGCGCGTCGGCTTCTACAACCCGGTTGCCTCGGGCGGCGAGCAGCCGTTGCGCGTCGCCTTCGACCGCATCGATCACTGGACCGGCAACGGCGCGCAGATGTCGCCCACGGTCCAGCGCCTGGTCGCCCAGGCGAAGGCGACCGCCTAGGTCGCAGCCGGCGCCCGGCCGTGAGCGCCGCCGGCGTTCCCGCCGATCCGCACTGGCCCGCCGACGCCCTCGAGGTCGGTCGCATCCTCGATGCGTGGGGCATCCGCGGCTGGCTCCGGATCCAGCCGTTCGCAGCCGAACCGGAAGCGCTGCTGTCGGCCCGGTACTGGCTCCTCAAGCCCCCGGAATCCAGCGGCCCGGCGCGCGCCCTGGTCCCGACTGCACGGTTTCCGGAATCCCTGACCATCGCCGAAGTCAAACTGCACGGCGACGGAATCGTCGCCCGAGCGGAAGGCGTGGCGGACCGCAGCGCCGCCGAGGGGCTGCGCGGGGCGCGCATCTTCATTCCAAGGTCCAGCTTCCCCGCGGCAGCTGCCGATGAGTACTACTGGGCCGACCTGATCGGGCTCGCCGTGAGCAATCGCCAGGGCGAACTCCTGGGCCGCGTCGTCGGACTGCTCGACACCGGTCCGCACAGCGTTCTGCGGATCCGCCCCGAATCCTCTTGCGAAGCGGACGGCGCCGACGAGCGGCTGATCCCCTTCGTCGCGGCCTATGTCGACGACGTCGACCTCGGCCGGCGCCTCATCACTGTCGACTGGGGCCTGGACTTCTGAGGGCGGCGATGCGATTCGACGTCATCACGCTGTTTCCGGAACTCTTCGCTGCCCATCTGACGCTCGGCGTGACGCGCCGCGCCTACGAGGACGGCAAGGTCGACGTCCGGCTCTGGCCCCTGCGCGAGCACGGCGACGAGCCCCATCGGCGCGTCGATGACCGGCCTTACGGGGGAGGCCCCGGCATGGTGATGCTCGTCGAACCGCTCGAACGCGCCTTGGCAGCCGTCCGGCGGGAGCGTTCGACGCCGGCACCGCTGGTGCTGTTCACCCCGACCGGCCGAACACTCGACCAGGCGGTGGTCGACGGCTTTGCCAGCGGCCCGGGTGCGGTGCTGCTGTGCGGGCGCTACGAAGGCGTCGACCAGCGCTTCATCGATCGCCATGTCGACATCGAACTCAGCCTTGGCGACTTCGTCCTGTCCGGAGGCGAACTCGCGGCACTGGCCCTGCTGGATGCCGTCGCACGCTTGCAGGAGGGGGTCCTGGGCGACCCGCGGTCGCACCGCCAGGACAGTTTTGCGGATGGCCTGCTCGACTGCCCGCACTACAGCCGGCCTGAGCACCTGGCCGACCTCGGGGGAGACGTGCCGGAGGTCCTGCTGTCGGGCAACCACGCAGCCATTGCGCGCTGGCGCCGTGAGCGATCCCTCGAACTGACGGCACGCCGCCGTCCGGACCTGATCGCGGCGGCCCGGGCTTCGAGTCGGCTGTCGCCCGCGGACGAGCGGTTCCTGGGAAGCCTCGGGCTATAATCAAAGGCTTTTCGATCCTCTGCGGCGCTTCCAAGGGAAACCACGGTTTCCCCATTCTTCCTACAAACGCGCGTGCACGATCACAGGAGAAAACGATGGACCTGATCCAGACCCTGGAGCGCGAGGAGATCGCGCGCCTTGCCAAGACCGTGCCGGCGTTCGCGCCCGGCGACACCGTGATCGTCAGCGTCAATGTCGTCGAGGGCACGCGCAAGCGCGTCCAGGCGTTCGAAGGCGTGGTCATCGCCAAGCGCAACCGCAGCCTCAACTCGAGCTTCATCGTCCGCAAGATCTCGAGCGGCGAGGGCGTCGAGCGCACGTTCCAGACCTACAGCCCGCTGATCGCGTCGATCGAGGTCAAGCGCCGCGGCGACGTCCGCCGCGCCAAGCTGTACTACCTGCGCAATCGCTCCGGCAAGTCGGCCCGCATCAAAGAAAAGCTGGCCTGACCCCGGCGTCCGGTGAGGCCCGGAGGCGTCAAGTCCCGCCTGGCTTTCGATCCGGAAAGCCTGCCGGTCCTCGGCGCCGACGCGCATCTGCCGGCGGTGCAGCCGGCCAGTATCGTTCCAGCCGTACAGCCCGCTGATCGCCTCGATCGAGGTCAAGCGCCGCGGCGATGTCCGGCGCGCCAAGCTGTACTACCTGCGCAGCCGTTCCGGCAAGTCGGCGCGGATCAAGGAAAAGCTCGGTTGATGAAGCGGCCATGGCGTGC
>JBBQCD010000031.1:0-49049 GCA_038318385.1 Burkholderiales bacterium
GCCGCCGGCATGCCGAGGATGCGCGCCGACAGCGCGATCGCCTGCGCGTGGTTGCCCGAGGAGAACGCGACCACGCCGCCGCGACGCTGCTCTGCATCGAAGCGCGACAAGGCGTTGAAGGCGCCACGGAACTTGAACGCGCCCATGCGCTGCAGGTTCTCGCATTTGAAGAAGACGTTGGCGTCGAATTCCGCATCGACGGTCCGCGACGTCAGCACCGGCGTGCGGTGGGCATGGCCGGCCAGTCGGCGTGACGCGGCGAGGACATCGGCATGGGTGGGCAGGTTCTGCATGCAGTCAGTATGCCGCGCCTCGGCGCGGCCCTGCGCGACCGCGAGGCTGGACGCCCGGCGGGAATCGAACTCGTCGCGCCATACTGCGCGGATGGATCTGCGCATCGGTTTCATCGGCATCGGCAACATGGGCCTGGCGATGGCGCTGCGCCTTCTGGATCTCGGTGACCCGGTGCGGGTCCACGACATCGATGCCGGCCGCGTCGAGAGCGCCGTGGGGGCGGGCGCCATCGCGGTCGGGACCCCGTTCGAACTGGGTGCCGCCTGCGATTGCGTGATCGTCGCCGTCGTCGATGGCGCACAGACCGAGTCTGTGCTCTTCGGCAACGTCGGCCTCGTGTCGACACTGCCGCCCGGGGCCTGCGTGATGCTCTGCCCGACGCTCGGTCCGGCGAGTGTCGAGGACTTCGCGGCCCGGCTCGCCGCTCGCGGCGTCGACTGCATCGATGCGCCGATGTCGGGCGGCCCCGGCCGCGCCCGCGACGGCAGCATGAGCCTGATGGTGGCCTGCGCCGACGCGGTCTTCGCGCGCCACGAAGCACTTCTCGCAGCGCTGTCGGTCCACGTCTTTCGGCTCGGCGAACGAGTCGGCGACGGCGCGCGCACCAAGCTCGTCAACAACCTGCTCGCCGCCGTCAACCTGGCCGGCGCGGCGGAGGCGCTGGCGCTGGCCGAGCGTGTCGGACTCGATGCGACGCGGATGCAGCGGGTGATCGAGCGCTCCAGCGGCCAGAGCTGGATCGGCGCCGACCGCATGCCGCGGGCACTCGCCGGCGACTACGCGGCGCGCGCCCACACCACCCTGCTGCGCAAGGATTCGGCTCTGGCCGTGGCGATGGCCGAGGCGGCTGGATTCGAGGTCGCGCTCGGGCAGCGGGCGGCCGATGTCTTCGAGGCGGCCTGTGCTGCCGGCCTCGGCGCGCTCGACGATGCCAGCCTGTTGCTGTTTCTGCGCGGGACCGCCGGGAGCCGGTCCGGCGCCGCCACGCGGTGCGCGGAGCCATTGGCTTCACCTGCGCTCGCACTCGATGCCTCGATCGCGCAGTCCTACGCCGACTGCGCGCTGCAGAGCCTGGGTCGTCCCTATCCCTATGCCCTGCAGCGGACGATGCGCCACGCCGACGACCGTCCCCGGCCGCGGGAGGTTCATCCGATCTTCCACGGCAGCTACGACTGGCATTCGAGCGTGCACATGCATTGGTCGCTGGCGCGCCTGCTGCGTCTTCGACCTACCCTGCCGCAGCGCGCCGCGATCGTCGAACGCTTCAGCATCGGGATTCGTCCCGGGAACGTGGAGCGAGAGCGTGCGCATCTGCTGGCCGAGCCCGGCTTTGAGCGGCCCTACGGCTGGGCCTGGCTGCTGCTGCTGCAGACGGAGCTCCAGGCGCTGGCCGCGACGCTTCCGCAGGCGCGCGACTGGGCCGCGGCGCTCGAGCCGATCGTCGACCTGCTGCGAGCGCGCTGGATCGAGTTCCTGGCGTTGGTGCGCCACCCGCAGCGCGCCGGCACCCATGCCAACAGCGCCTTCGCGATGACGCTCGCGCACGTCCACGCGCGCGCGCGCCACGACACGGCCTTCACCGCCGCCATCGATGCAGCCGCGCGACGATGGTTCGGCAGCGACTCCGCCTACCCGGCGCGCTACGAGCCGAACGCCAACGATTTCCTGTCCGGCGGCCTGTGCGAGGCGCTGTTGATGATGCATGTGCTGCAGGCTGCCGACTTCGGCGCCTGGTGGGCCGGCTTCGCGCCACCGCCGCAGGAGATCGACGCGCACTGGCTGCGGCCGGTCGTCCCGAGCTCGCGCAGCGATGCCCAGCTCGTCCACGCCGACGGCCTGAACCTCAGCCGGGCATGGTGCCTGCAGGCGCTGGCCGCGGTGCTGCCGGCCGAGCGCGCGCGCTTTGCGGCCGGACGGGACGCGCACCTCGCGGCCTCGCTGCCGCACGTCGTCGACGGGGACTTCGTCGCCACCCACTGGCTCGTGAGTTTCGCCCTGCTGGCACGCATCGGGCTGGACTGACGCGGAACCGCGCGGGTTCGCGCGGCGGCCGCGACTCAGGCGGGCGCGTCTGCGGCGTAGCGGGCGCGCACCGTGTCGAGGGCCTTCTGGTACGCGGGGCCGACGCCGGCCCCGTCGGTGACGGCCATCGACAGGTCCTCGAGCAGGCCGTTGTGCAGGCCGTAGACCCAGCCGTGGACGACGACCTCCTGGCCGCGGCTCCAGGCGTCCTGGACGATCGTCGTCTGGCAGACGTTGAGCGCCTGCTCGACGACGTTGAGTTCGCACAGGGCGTCGATGCGACGCCGCAGCGGCAGGGTGTCGAGCCACTCCTGGTGCCGGTTGCGGACGTCCTGGACGTGGCGGATCCAGTTGTCGGCGAGGCCGACCCGCCGGTCGTCGAGCGCCGCGGCGACGCCGCCGCAGTTCGAGTGGCCGACCACGATGATGTGCTGGACCTTCAGGACGTCGGTCGCGAACTGGATCACCGACAGGCAGTTCAGGTCCGAATGGACGACGACATTGGCGACATTGCGGTGCACGAAGAGCTCGCCCGGCGCCAGGTCGACGAGTTCGTTCGCCGGAACGCGGCTGTCGGCGCAGCCGATCCAGAGGTAGCGCGGCGCCTGCTGCTGCTGCAGCCCGGTGAAGAAGCCCGGCTGGCGCGCCTCGGTCTTGGCCGCCCAGGCGCGGTTCTTTGCCAGCAGTTCCTCGAGGGTCGTCGACATGATCGGGTTCAGGTGGTGGATTCAAAGAGTTTAGGGTGGCAGACCCGGGGGCATCAATTGCCGCGGTCCGGGGCTCCGCGTCGAAAGACCATCAGGCGACCCTTGTAGGCCGCCGCGGTGGGCGACGCGACCTTGTCGAGGCGCTCTTCGTGCCGCATGAACCCGAGGGCCAGCATCTGCCGGCAAAAAGGCGGTCGGTTGCCGCGGTCCGGATCGACGATCCAGACCTCGGCGGAGGCGGCGGCGTGGCGTCCGATGAAGCCCGCCAGCGCGGCGTTGGCGTCGCGCTCGTACAGCACGTCGCTGCCCACGATGAGGTCAAAGGCGCCCATCACGCGGGCGGGCTCGGTGCCGTCGGCGTCGGTGATCGGCAGGGCGGTGTCGGCCCAATCGCCGTGCCGATACCGCAGGGGCCGCAGACCGTTGAGGAGTGCATTGCGCTCCAGGAACAGCGCCGCCAGGGGATGGCAGTCGCTGGCGGTGACGTCTGCGCCCCGACGATGGGCGACGAGGCTGGCCAGGGCGAGCCCGCAGCCGAGTTCGAGGATGCGCTCGCCGCTCCTGACTTCGCGCCGGGCGATCCGCGCCGCCAGTTGCATACCCGATGGCCATGCCAGTCCGAACATCGGCCAGGCGGCCGACGAGATGCCGCGCCGGGCGGCCTCGCCCGAGGGATCGGCGTACTGCTGACGGTCGAGGAGCGACTGGATCAGCAGGTCGGCGACTCCGGCGATCGGGATCGATTCCTGCTTGATGGCGTAGCCGGGCATCTTCGCAGCGCGAAGCCCGCGCAGGGCGCTCCGTGAGGGCGGTCGAGTGGCCCCGAGTATGAACGCAGCGCAGCGGGCTCGCCGCGGTTCGCCCACCGATCGCGCCGTCAGCGCCGCAGCCTGGCGCTGAGGGTGATCTCGGGCACGCTTGCGAGCGCCTTGGAAAGCGGGCACCCGGCCTTCGCCGCCTGGGCGATCTCCTGGAATTTCGCCTCATCGATGCCTGGCACGCTGGCCTCCATCTCGAGAGCGATGCGGTCGATCAGGAAGCCGTCGCCCTTGGCGACGAGACGCACCGCGGCCTTCGTGTCCACCGAATCGGTCGCGAATCCGGCCTTGTCGCAGGCGAACGAGAACGCCATCGTGAAGCAGGCCGCATGGGCCGCGCCGAGGATCTCCTCGGGATTGGTGCCGCGGCGGTCGTCCTCGAAGCGGCTTGCGAAGCCGTACGGATAGTCCTTCAGGGCCCCGGTGTCGGTGCTGATCTGTCCCTGTCCGGACTTGCCGCGGCCTTGCCAGTGAACGCTGGCCTTCTTGTCTGCCATGGGTCTTCCTAGGAGTGTGAGGAACGACCGTTGTACCCGCCGCCGCATTCTCTTGTCGCCCCAGGGTCTAGCGACGCCGCGAGGCGGGGCGCGCCGGGCGTCCTCCCACGGCAGCCTGTCTAGCCGGCGACGACTGGAATCTTCCCGATGCGCGCCTTCCACTCGGCGGGGCCGGTCTCGTGCACCGAGGTGCCGTTGGCGTCGACCGCGACCGTCACCGGCATGTCCTTGACCTCGAACTCGTAGATCGCCTCCATGCCGAGGTCGGCGAAGCCGAGAACCCTGGCGCTCTTGATCGCCTTGGACACGAGATACGCGGCGCCGCCGACGCCCATCAGGTAGGCGCTCTTGTGCTTGCGGATGGCCTCGATCGCCACCGGGCCGCGTTCGGCCTTGCCGATCATCGCGATGAGACCCGTCTGGCCGAGCATCATCTCGGTGAACTTGTCCATCCGCGTCGAGGTGGTCGGACCGGCGGGACCGACGACCTCGTCGCGCACCGGATCGACCGGACCGACGTAGTAGATGACCCGATCGGTGAAATCCACCGGCAGCTTCTCGCCCTTGGCCAGCATGTCCTGGATGCGCTTGTGGGCGGCGTCGCGGCCGGTCAGCATCTTGCCCGACAGGAGCAGCGTCTCGCCCGGCTTCCAGCTGGCGACTTGGGCCTTCGTCAAGGTGTCGAGGTCCACCTTCTTCGAGCGGTTGTAGTCCGGCGCCCACTGGACGTCGGGCCACAGGTCCAGGCTCGGCGGCTCGAGGTACGCCGGGCCGGAGCCGTCGAGCACGAAGTGCGCATGACGCGTGGCCGCGCAGTTCGGGATCATTGCCACCGGCTTGCTGGCGGCGTGCGTGGGCCAGGTCGCGATCTTGACGTCCAGGACCGTGGATAGGCCACCCAGGCCCTGCGCGCCGATACCGAGCGCGTTGACCTTGTCGAAGAGCTCGATGCGCAATTCCTCCAGCTTGTCGCGCGGGCCACGGGCCTTGAGGTCGAACATGTCGATGTCTTCCATCAGGCTCTGCTTGGCGAGCAGCATCGCGCGCTCGGCGGTGCCGCCAATGCCGATGCCGAGCATGCCAGGCGGGCACCAGCCCGCGCCCATCGTCGGCACCGTCTTCAGCACCCAGTCGACGACGCTGTCGCTCGGATTCATCATCACGAACTTGCTCTTGTTCTCGCTGCCGCCGCCCTTGGCCGCCACCTGCACGTCGACGGTGCCGCCGGGAACCAACTGCATGTGGACGACCGCCGGCGTGTTGTCGCCGGTGTTCTTGCGCAGGAACTGCGGGTCGGCGACGATCGAGGCGCGCAGCGTGTTCTCGGGATCGAGGTAGGCCTTGCGCACGCCGTCGTTCACGGCTTCCTCGATGCCGGCGGGAAAGCCCTCGAAGCGCACGTCCATGCCGATCTTCAGGAACACGTTGACGATGCCGGTGTCCTGGCAAATCGGCCGCCGCCCCTCGGCGCACATCTTCGAGTTCGTCAGGATCTGGGCGATCGCGTCCTTAGCCGCCGGGCTCTGCTCGGCCTCGTAGGCGCGCGCCAGGTGTGCGATGTAGTCCGCCGGATGGTAGTAGCTGATGTACTGCAGCGCGGCGGCGACCGAATCGACGAGGTCGCTGTGGGTGATCGTGGTGGTCATCGGTCGTTGCCTCGATTCGGATTTCTCAATGCGCCGGTCCGGCCGGAGCGTGCGTCATCAGCTTGTCGGTGTAGGCGATCGCCAGTGCCGAGAGCAGGAAGGTGATATGGATCAGCGTCTGCGCGATCAGCACCTTGTCGCTGTAGTTCGCGGCATTGATGAAGGTCTTCAACAGGTGGATCGAACTGATGCCGATGATCGCCGTCGCCAGCTTGACCTTGAGCACCGAGGCGTTGACGTGGCTCAGCCACTCGGGTTGGTCAGGGTGGCCCTGCAGGCGCAATCGCGAGACGAAGGTCTCGTAGCCGCCAATGATGACCATGATCAGCAGGTTGCTGATCATCACGACGTCGATCAAGGCCAGCACCACCAGCATGATCACCGTCTCGTTGAGCTGCGGCGCCGAGCCGTCGCTGCGATAGCCGATGCTTGTGACCAGCATCTCGAGCGCGTGCTGGTTGCCGAAGGCGGCGTGGATCAGGTGGACGAGCTCTACCCAGAAGTGGTAGACGTAGACACCCTGCGCCAGGATCAATCCCACGTAGAGCGGCAGTTGCAGCCAGCGGGTGGCGAAGATCAGGCTCGGCAGCGGCCCCAGCTTGACCGGCCGGGTGCCGACGGGATCGTCGTTCATGGTGCTTTCAGTGGCGGCGGGGGCCGTCGTTGGCGTAAATTGTAAAGTGCGTGTCGCGCGCGGCCCGAGCGCGCGCGGTCGCGAAGCGCTGCGTCAGGGCTTCGTAAGAGCGCCGGTCTAATGTCCGGCTCGACCCGAGCCAGTCGCAAGAAGAAAGAGGAGACTTCAGCATGTCGAGCACCGAAGGCGCGAGCCACCCCGTCTACGAGCCGCCCGCGGCGCTCGCGGCTCAAGCCTATGTCAGCGGAATGCCCGCCTACGAGGCGCTGTGCCGTGAAGCCGAAACCGACTACGAGGGCTACTGGGCCCGCCAGGCGCGCGAGTTGCTGACCTGGAAGAAGCCCTTCACCAAGGTGCTCGACGACAGCCGGGCGCCGTTCTTCAAGTGGTTCGAGGACGGCACGCTGAACGCCTCGTACAACTGTCTGGACCGCCAGGTCGAGGCCGGTCTCGGCGCCAAGGTCGCGCTGATCTTCGAGGCCGACGATGGCAAGGTCACCAAGGTCACCTACAGCGAACTGCTCGCGCAGACCTGTCGCCTGGCCAACGCGCTGAAGCAGCGCGGCGTGAAGAAGGGCGATCGCGTCATCATCTACATGCCGATGTCGGTGGAGGGCGTGGTCGCGATGCAGGCCTGCGCGCGCATCGGCGCCACGCATTCGGTCGTCTTCGGCGGCTTCTCGGCGCAGAGCCTGCGCGACCGCATTGCCGACACGAAGTCCGTGATGGTCATCACCGCCGACCAGCAGGTGCGCGGCGGCAAGCAACTGCCGCTCAAGGCCATCGTCGACGAGGCGCTCGGCCTCGGCGGGTGCGAATCGGTCAAGGACGTCATCGTCTACCGACGGACCGGCGGAAAGGTCGACTTCGATCCCGGACGCGACCGCTGGCTGCATGAGGTCACCGCCGGACTCGCCGACACCTGCGAGCCGGAGTGGGTCGGGGCCGAGCATCCGCTCTTTCTGCTCTACACGTCAGGGTCCACCGGCAAGCCCAAGGGCGTCCAGCATTCGACCGGCGGCTACCTGCTGCACGCGGTGCTGACGACCAAGTGGACCTTCGATCTCAAGCCCGACGACGTCTTCTGGTGCACCGCCGACATCGGCTGGGTCACCGGCCACACCTACATCGCGTACGGTCCGCTCGCTCTCGGTGGCACCGAGATCGTCTTCGAAGGCGTGCCGACATACCCGGATGCAGGGCGCTTCTGGAAGATGATCCAGGATCACCGGGTCTCGATCTTCTACACCGCGCCGACCGCGATCCGATCGCTGATCAAGGCCGCGGAAGGCACGGCCAGCGCCCACCCGCGCAACTACGACCTGACGAGCCTGCGCATCCTCGGCTCGGTCGGCGAGCCCATCAACCCCGCGGCGTGGGAGTGGTACCACCAGCACATCGGCGGCGGCCGCTGCCCGATCGTCGACACCTTCTGGCAGACAGAGACCGGCGGCCACGTGATCACGCCGTTGCCGGGGGCCACGCCGCTGGTGCCCGGCTCGTGCACGCTGCCGTTCCCGGGGATCATGGCCGAGGTCGTCGATGAGACCGGCAAGGATGTGCCGTGGGGGCAGGGCGGCATCCTCGTCATCAAGAAGCCGTGGCCGAGCATGATCCGCACGATCTACGGCGACGACGAGCGATTCCAGAAGAGCTACTACCCGGAGGACTTCAAGGGCAAGTACTACCTGGCTGGCGACGGTGCGATCCGCGACGCGAAGACTGGCTACTTCACCATCACCGGCCGGATCGACGATGTGCTCAATGTCAGCGGGCACCGCATGGGGACGATGGAGATCGAGTCGGCGCTGGTCTCGCACACCGAACTCGTCGCCGAGGCCGCAGTCGTCGGTCGTCCGGACGACACCACTGGCGAGGCCATCTGTGCCTTCGTCGTCCTGAAGCGCTCGCGTCCGACCGGTGAGGAGGCCAAGGCCATCGCCAAGGAGCTGCGCGACTGGGTCGGCAAGCAGATCGGCCCGATCGCCAAGCCGAAGGACATCCGCTTCGGCGACAACCTGCCGAAGACACGCTCGGGCAAGATCATGCGGCGCCTGCTGCGCTCGGTGGCCAACGGCCAGCCGATCACGCAGGACACGTCGACGCTCGAGAACCCGGCGATCCTCGAGCAACTGTCGCAGAGCAACTGAGCGGGATGTGCGGGGGCAGGGCCCGGCAACGGGCCTAGGCGACCTTCGGCGGCATCTGGCAGCTGGGGGTCGAGGACGAGATCTTCAGTTCCTCTTCGGTCATGTCGACGGCGACGTCGGCGAAGAGCGGGGTGCTGAGGTAGCGCTCGCCGGTGTCGGGCAGCATGCAGAGGATGACCGAACCGGGTTCGGCGTCCTTGCAGATCTCCAGCGCCCCGGCGAAGGTCCCGCCGCCCGAGGTGCCGACGAAGATGCCTTCCTTTTGCGCGAGCTCGCGGCTGCAGCGCATCGCATCGGCGCCGCTGACGGTGACGATCCGGTGGATGACCTTCGACGCGTAGGCATCGCCGGCGAGCTTCGGCACGAAGTCGGGGCTCCAGCCTTGCATCGGGTGCGGCTTCCACGACGTGTTGGGCTTGACCGGCGAGCCATCGGGGTTGCGCTCCTGCCGGGCCCCGTCAGTCATCATCGGCGCGTCCACGGGCTCGCAGACGACGATGCGCGTCTCGGGGCGCTCCTTCGCGAGCACGCGGGCCACGCCCTTCAAGGTCCCGCCGGTGCCGAACGGTGTGACCCAGTAGTCGAGGCGGCGGCCTGCGAAGTCGTCGACGATCTCGCGCGCGGTGGTTCGCGTGTGCACGTCCGCATTGGCTTCGTTCTCGAACTGGCGGGTGTAGAACCAGCCGTGCTTCTCGGCCAGCTCGATGGTCTTCCTGACCATGCCGAAGGCGCGATCGGCGGCCGGCGTGAGGATCACGCGCGCACCGAGGAAGCGCATCAACTTGCGGCGCTCGACGCTGAAGGACTCGGCCATCGTCACCACCAGCGGATAGCCCTTGGCAGCGCACACCATCGCCAGGCCGATGCCGGTGTTGCCGCTGGTCGCCTCGATCACCGTCTGGCCCGGCTTGAGGACGCCGCGGCGCTCGGCGTCCTCGATCACGCCGAGGGCGAGCCGGTCCTTGACCGAGCCGAGCGGGTTGAAGGCTTCGTTCTTGACGTAGAGCTCGATGCCGGGAGGCGCCAGTTTGCCGATCTTGATCACCGGCGTGCGACCGATCGTCTCGAGGATGTTGGCGTAGATGGTCATGGAGGGGACTCGCGTTCGTTGCGCGACCGCGAAGGGCCGGCAGGGTGGAGGGGAGTGCGCGCCACTAGCCTAACGGCATTCGCGCGGCCACGGAAGAGCCGGAAAGGTCGATGTCGGTCCATACAATGGCCCCTCGATTCCGAATTCCGCATGCAAGTCACCGCCTCCGCCTTCAAGGCCTACGACATCCGCGGCGTGGTCGGCCAGAGCATCGACGCGCGCTTCGCCGAGCACCTCGGGCGCGCCTTCGGCAGCGCGGCCGTGGCGGCCGGCGAGCGGGCCGTCGCCGTTGGCCGCGATGGCCGGGTCTCGGGTCCGGGACTGGTCGCCGCGTTGATCCGCGGTCTGGTCTCCACCGGGCTCGATGTCGTCGATCTCGGCGCGGTGACGACTCCGATGCTGTACTACGTCGCCGCGACTCGGGGCGACCACGGCTGCTCCAGCGGCATCCAGGTGACCGGCAGCCACAACCCGAAGGACTACAACGGCTTCAAGATGGTGCTGGCCGGTCGGGCGATCTACGGCGAGGAGATTCAGGGGCTGCGGCGCCGGATCGAAGCCGAGGACTACCTCCGCGGCGCCGGGCGCGCGGCCTCGATGGACATCGGCGCCGAGTACAGCGCCCGCGTCGCCCGCGACTGCCGTCTTGCCCGTCCGATGAAGATCGTCGTCGATTCCGGCAACGGCATTCCCGGCGCCAGCGCACCGGGCATCCTGCGTGCGCTCGGCTGCGACGTGACCGAGCTCTATTCCGAAGTCGACGGCGACTTCCCGAATCATCATCCGGATCCGAGCAAGCCCGAGAATCTGGCCGAACTGATCGCCACCGTGAAGCGGACCGGTGCCGAGCTTGGCCTGGCTTTCGACGGCGACGGCGACCGGCTCGGCGTGGTCACGAAGAACGGCAACATCATCTACCCCGACCGGCAGCTGATGCTGCTGGCCGGCGACGTGCTCAAGCGCAATCCCGGCGCGACGATCATCTACGACGTCAAGTGCACGCAGCGCCTCGCGCCGGCGATCCGCCAGGCCGGCGGCAAGGCGCTGATGTGGAAGACCGGGCACTCGCTGATCAAGGCCAAGATGAAGGAGATCGGCGCGCCGCTGGCCGGGGAGATGAGCGGCCACATCTTCTTCGGCGAGCGCTGGTACGGCTTCGACGACGCGACCTACACCGCGGGCCGGCTGCTCGAGATCCTCAGTTTTTCCTCCGATGCGAGCGCGGTGCTGAACGCGCTGCCGAACTCCTACAGCACGCCCGAGCTCAATGTCGTCTGTGCGGAAGGCGAAGCCCCGCTGCTGGTGCAGCGGGTCGTCGACGCGGCGAGGTTTCCGGGGGCGACGCAGGTCGTCACGATCGACGGCCTGCGCGCCGACTATGCCGACGGCTTCGGCCTGATCCGGGCGTCGAACACGACGCCGGTTCTGGTGCTGCGCTTCGAAGGCCACACCCCGGAAGCGCTGCACCGCATCGAGGGCGACTTCATGGCCGCGCTGCGACAGGTCAAGCCCGACGCCCGGATCGAGAAGGCGGCGCATTGAAGACCGCGCCCGGCGGCGAGCCGCCCGTGCGCATCCTCATCGTCAAGCTTTCCTCGCTCGGCGATGTCGTCCATGCGATGCCGGTGGTGCACGACATCGCCGGCGCGCGTCCTGGCGTGGCGATCGACTGGGTCGTCGAGCCCGGCTTCGCGCCGCTGCTCGCGCGCATGCGCGGACTGGCCGACGTCATCGAATGTCCGCTGCGACGCTGGAGCCGCGAGTGGTGGTCGCGCGACGTGCATGCCGAAGTGGGCCGCCTGCGGCGCCGGCTCCGGCGCCATCGCTACGACGCGATCCTCGACCTGCAGGGCCTGACGAAGTCGGCGCTGGTCGCGCGGCTGGCCGTGGGGCGGCGCTACGGGCTGGCCAACCGCACCGAGGGGGCGAGCCACGAATGGCCGGCACGCTGGCTCGTCGACGAGGCGATCCGCATCGAGCCACGCATCCATGCGCTCGACCGCTCGCGCGAGCTCGCGGCGCGCGCGCTCGGCTACACCGTCAGCGGTCCGCCCCGATTCGGCCTCGAGGGCGACGTCGAAGGTCATGAAGCATTGCATCGCGGACCGCCGCTGCTGCTGCTGGTGCATGGCACGTCGCGCGCCGACAAGCTCTGGCCCGAGGCCGACTGGATCGAGCTCGGACGGCGTGCCCTCGGCGAAGGCTGGCGCTTGGCCTTGCCGCAGGCCGGCGCGGAAGAAGCCGAACGCGCACGGCGCATTGCCGAGGCCCTCGGACCGCAGGCGGAGGTCTGGCCCGCGCTCGACCTCGGCGCGGTCGTCGATCGGATGCGCAGCGTCCAGGGCGTCGTCGGCGTCGACAGCGGCCTCAGCCACATCGCGGTGGCTCTCGGCCTGCCGCACGTGCAGGTCTACAACCATCCGACCGCCTGGCGCACCGGACCGCAGACCGCTCACGGCCATGCCCATCAAGTGTCGATCGAGGGAACCCCGACGCCGGCGAGCGACGCTGTCTGGCGTGCCTGGCAGCAAGTACGGCCGGAGCCGTCGCCATGAAGCCGTCGCCATGAGAGAGCGGCGCGGACGCACCGATCCTCCCACCGGACCGTCGGCCCTCGCGGCCCGGTTCGCCTACGCCACCCTGCTCGCGTTCCTGGCCCCGGCCTACGTCGTCAAGCTCTGGTGGCGCGGTCGGGCGGAGCCGCTCTACCGCAGCGCCATCGGCGAGCGCTTCGGCGTCTACCGGGCAGCGGCTCCAGCCGGGAGTCTGTGGATCCACGCCGTCTCCCTCGGCGAGACACGGGCGGCGGCGGCCCTGATCGCGGCCCTGCGTGCTGCGCGCCCCGGGGTCCGACTGCTGCTGACGCACGGCACGGCGACCGGGCGCGAAGCCGGCCGCGCGCTGCTTCGCGACGGCGACGTGCAGGCGTGGCTGCCCTACGACGCGCCGCTCGTGGTCGCGCGCTTCTTCGAGCATTTTCAGCCGGCGCTCGGCGTGCTGATGGAGACAGAGGTCTGGCCCGGTTTGCTTCTGGAAGCGCAACGCCGCGAGGTGCCGATGATCCTCGCCAACGCACGGCTCAGCGCGCGCAGCGCCCGCAAGGGTCGACGCCTCGACGCGCTGCTGCGGCCGGCGGTCGACAGCCTGGCCCTGGTCCTGGCCCAGAGCACCGCCGACGCCGAGCGATTGCGCCTGGCCGGGGCGTCTGATGTCGCGGTCGCCGGCAACCTGAAGTTCGACATGACGCCCGACGCCTCAGGGCTCGCGCGTGGGCGGATGTGGCGTCGGGCGCTCGGACGAGACGTGGTGCTGGCCGCGGTCACGCGCGAAGGCGAGGAGGCGGCGCTGCTCGCGGCGTGGCGTCGGGTGCCTGCGCCGCGCCCGTTGCTGCTGGTCGTGCCGCGCCACCCGCAGCGATTCGACGAGGTTGCGGCGCTGGTCGCCGCCGCCGGTTTTTCGCTGGCCCGCCGCAGCGGATGGGGCGACGACTTCCCCGCGCCGGCACGGGACGCCGACGTGTGGCTCGGCGACACCATCGGCGAGATGGCGCTCTACTATGCGCTTGCCCGCGTGGCGCTCCTCGGCGGCAGTTTCGCGCCCCTCGGCGGTCAGAATCTGATCGAGGCGGCCGCCTGCGGCTGTCCGGTGGTGATGGGACCGCACACCTTCAACTTCGCGCAGGCCGCGGAACTGGCGCTGGCCGCGAACGCGGCGCTGCGCGTGACGGACATCGAAGCCGCCGTGACGACGGCGCTGGCGTGCATCGCCGCGAACGCCGACGTCGCGATGTCGGCGGCTGCGCTCGAGTTCGCGGCGCGACACCGCGGTGCGGCCGCGCGCACCGCCGCGCGCATCGTCGAATGGCTCGAGGCCGCGCCGCTGCCTCCGGGAGCGATCTAGGCGGCGAGCGCGGAGTGCGTGAGCGGGAATGCGACCGGGGACCCCCGGCCGGCGGGGATTTGCGAACGGCTCCGGGGAACGCCTGGGGGACGGTTCCGGGGGACGGTCCCCGGGGCATGGGCCGCGCTGTTTCAGACGAGCAGTGCGAGCGGCCGGATCGCACGGCTCTCCGGAAAGACCTCCGCGTCGAGCCGCGCACGGGTGACCTGCAGGTGGTCACCGAGGACGCCCTTCAGGACGGCCCGCAGGTCGGTCGTCGTGCGGAGGTCGCGACCCTCGAAGCGGTCGTTCTTCGCCAGTCCGGGCCAGTCGGCGACGACCCGACCGCCGCGCACCGCGCCGCCCAGCACGAAGGCGGCGCCGCCGGTCCCGTGATCGGTGCCGAGGGTGCCGTTGATCGCGACCTCGCGCCCGAATTCGCTCGCGACGACGACGACCGTGCGGCGCCAAACGTTGTCGCCTGCAGCCAGGCCCTCGCGCAGGGCAGCGAGGCCGGCATCGAGCTGGCGCAGGGCATAGGGGAGCGCGCCGGTCGGGTTCGCCTGGTTGGCATGGGTGTCCCAGCCACCCAGCTCGAGCACCGCCGCCTGCGGTCCGTTCGGCTGCGCCAGGAACTCGGCCGCGCGCCGGGCGAGCATCGCGAAAGCGCCGCGCGGACCGAGCTGCATGGCATCGGTCGTGATGCCGCTCATCGCGGCGCCATCGAGATGCAGTTCCCGGGCCCGCGCCAGCGCCGCCGCCAGCGGGCGGTCGTCGCGGTAGAGCCTTTCGATGCGGGCGACGAGATCGTGCGAGGGATCGGGCAGGGTCGATGGCGCCCAGGTGTCGATCGCGGCCTTGCCGCGCAGCACCAGCGGCACCGCCGTGTCGAGGGCGATGGCCTTGGCGTCGCTGACGACGAGCGCCCGTCCGAGCCAGCCGGTCGCGAGTTCGAAAGGTCGCGTGCCGCCGCTTTCGAGCACCTGCTGGGCATCGAAGTGGGAGCGGTTGCGGTAAGCGAGGCCGACGCCGTGGATCACCGCCAGCTCGCCACGCCGGTAGAGGGCGTGCAACTGGCCGAGTTCGGGGTGCAGCGCGAAAGGCCCTTCGAGGGCGAGTGCCGGCGTCGGGAAGACGCCGAGCGGACCGCGGGCGGCGGCGAAATCGGGATCGCCGATCGCCGGCACTGCCGACAGGCCGTCCATCCCGCCGCGCAGGATCACCAGCACGAAACGCCGGCCGCTGGTGTTGCCGGAGGCGGCCAGGCTGAGCCCGGACCACGTCGCGGTCGTGCCGAGTCCGGCCGCGATCAGGAGACGGCGCCGGGTCGGCGAGGAGAGGGTTGCTCGGCTGTGCGAACGGACGTTCATTCAGGTTCCTTCTCGACGTCAGCGACGCTGGAATTCCGGTGCCATCAGCAGCAGCGCCAGGGCCTGAGGACCGTCGGCGGCGCGATCGATCTGCGTGCGCGACGTTGCGCCGAGGAGCGGCCCCAGACTGGCTTGCGCCAGCGCGCGTGCGTCGACGCTGCGGCCCATGCGATCGGCGATGCGCGTCGCCCACTCGATGCGTTTCCAGACGGCGTCGGGCCCGAGCCAGTCTTCGGCACGGTCGCTCCAGCCTGCGGGCGAGGGTGCCGCCAGGAGCCGCTGGCCGAGAGCGTTGATGCCCAGGCCGTCGGCGCGCTCGAGGAACCGGCCCTCGACCCGGAGCACGCGAACCGCCGAGATCGCGAATTCCTCCGGGGTCTTGAGCTTGCGCGGCGTCGCTTCCCAGGCGAGCGGGTGACGCACCAGCTCGCGATACACCGTCGGCAGGTCCCCGCCGGAACCCAGCCATGCCGTCGTCAGCGCCTCGACCAGTGCCGGCGGCGGCTCGTCGGCGACGACATGGCGCGCGAGCTTGGTGCAGACGAAGCGTGCGGTCGCCGGGTGCAGCGCGAGATCGCGCAGCATCAGGCGCAACGCCTCGGGCCCCTCGGGGTAGCGCTGGCCGAGCACCGACTTCGGCCCCGGCTCGTGCCAGTTCGCATCGAACGGCAATGCGGCATCGGCGCCGTCCTGGCCGACACGCCAGCCTGTCAGCACGCCGGCGAACGCGGTCACGTCGGCCTGGGTGTAGAGGCCGGCGCGCGCGCTTTCGGCACCCAGCGTGTGCAGTTCCAGGACCTCGCGCGCCAGGTTCTCGTTCAGGCCGCTGACCCGCGGCGTCTCGCGGGCCCGACCCGAGCGCACCCGCTCGCGCGCGACCACACGCGAGTTCGGCCCCGCCGACTGGCTGTTGTCGAGGTAGCGCAGCATCGCCGGATGAGTGGTCGTGGCGGTCAGCAGCGCCTCGAAGGAGCCGGCAATGTGGGGCCTGATCGCGTCGCGCTCGAAGGCGCCGACGAGGCCACGCGCACTGCCCTTGACCAGCGACACCGTGAAGTGGTTCGCCCAGAAGAGTTGCAGCCGCTCGCTGAAGGGGCGCGTCGATTGGACCGCGCTCAGCACGTGCGAACGCGCATCGGCCAGGGTTGCCTCGCGGTAGTGACCCGCCAGCAGCTTCTCGGCCGTCATGCCGGGCGGCGGGTTGCGGGCCTGCTGGCGCTTTTCCCGCTCGGCGGCGATCAGCAGCAGGCCTTCGCGCGTGTCGAGAAGGCCGGCGCCGCGTGCCGGATCCGCCGGGCCGATCTGGGCCAGCAGCCAGCCCTGCGGATCGGCGCCGAGCGGCCGCAGATCGGGCTCGCCGAGGCCGAAACGGTGGGCGGCGATGGCCGCCTGCACCGAAGGATCTGACAGCATGCCGGTCCCCCTGGGCGGCCGGACGGCCGCGCGCACATGTTGAATCTACGCTGAGGAAACGCCGCGCCGGGGTCGATCGCCGACCGCGCCGATGTAAAGCTTCGTCGCCGTTCAGCGGGCCAGCAGGCGGTCGATGGTGGCGACGTCCCCGCCGGTCACGACCCCGGCAGCCTGACGCAGCCGAAGGTTGCCGAGCAGCACGTCGTAGCGCGCCCGGGCGAGGTCGCGGCGGGTCTGGTAGAGCTGCGTCTGCGCGTTCAGCACGTCAAGGTTGACGCGCACGCCGACGCGATAGCCGAGCTGCGTGGCTTCCAAGGCGAGCTGGCTCGACGATTCCGCGGCCTCGAGGGCGCGAACCTGTGCCACCCCGGACAGCAGGGTGTAGAACGCCTGTCGCGTCGCCTGACTGACCGTGCGGCGGGCGGCTTCCAGATCGTTGCGGGAGCGATCTTCAAGGACCAGCGTTTCCTTGACCCGGCTCTGGATCGCGCCGCCGCTGTACAGCGGCATGTTGAGCTGGACGCCGACGCTGGCACTGCTGTTGGTGCCGACGGTGGCTCCGAACGATCCGCCGAGGGCGCCGCGGCCGGTGGCGACCGAAGCGACCGCATCGACTGTCGGCAATGCCGCCGCTCGGGCCTTCTCGGTCTCGATCCGGGCGACCTCGAGCGCGAGGCGGGCACGGCGGATGGCCGGATGACGGTTCTCGGCGACATTGACCCATTCCTGCGGGTCGGACGGGATCAGGGCGGGCAGGGTCACCGGCGCGACCAGCGGCCGGGGTGCGACATTGCTGCGGCCGGCGAGCTGGTCGAGGGCGATCCGCTTGGTGACGAGGTCGTTCTCGGCGGCGATCTCCTGAGCCGTCGCGAGGTCGAAGCGTGCCTGGGCCTCGCGCGTGTCGGTGATGGTCGCAGTGCCGACCTCGAAATTGCGTTTCGCCGACGCCAGCTGCTCGCTGATGCCAGCCTTGTTGGCGCGTGTGGTCAGCAGCGTGTCCTGGGCACCGAGAACGTCGAAGTAGGCCTGGCTCAGGCGCAGGATCAGGTCCTGCTCGGCGCTGTCGAGATCGGCGCGCGAGACGTCGAGGGACTTCTCGGCCTGGCGCACCGTCGCAGCATTGACGCGGTTGAAGAGCGGCTGGCGCGCGGTCAGCGAAACCGACAGGGTGTTGCTGCCGTAATTCGCGCCAAGCGCCGGGTCCGTCTGGACCCGCGACGCGCCGCTGCCGAGCGCCGCGCTTGGTCGCAACAGCGCTTCGCTCTGCTCGATCCGGTACGGCACCGACTCCGCCAGCGCCCGCGCGGAGAGGTAGGCGGCGTCGTAGGCATGGGCGGTGTCGTAGAGCTCCAGCAGACTCTGTGCCGCCGCGGAGCCCGCCCCCGCGGCGAGGGCCAGGGCCAGCGCGCCGCGCCGGGTCAGGCTGCCAACGCCCGGCCATCCGGCGGGCCCGGCTGGCAAGGCCCGGGGTAGCGAACGCCGTACGGCCATGGAGGGTCCTCGACTGCCGGGCTGGACAGGCGGCGCCATCAGAAGACGAAGCGTCCGGGCTCGCCGAAGCCTTGCAGTCGCGGCGCCACCGTGTCGAACAACTCGACGGTCGAGAAGCCCTGCTCGCCGCTGCGGGTGACGAGCGTCGCCCGCATGATCGGCAACTGTCCGACGATGGCCGTCAGGCGCCCGCCCGGCTTCAATTGGGCGAGAAGGGCGCGCGGGACTTCGGCCACGGAGCCGGACAGCACGATGACGTCGAAAGGTCCGTCCTGCGGAACGTGGCGCGACGCATCGGCTTCCACGACCGTGGCATTCATGATCCAGGCACCGTGCAGGTTGGCCGTCGCGAGCCGCGCGAGTTCGGGATCGATCTCCAGCGTCGTCACGTGCTGGGCACGATGGGCCAGCAGTGCCGCCATGTAGCCGGAGCCGGCACCGACCTCGAGGACGCGCTCGTGGCGCTTCAGGCCGAGTTCCTGCAGCAGCCGGGCTTCCACCTTCGGCGCCAGCATCGACTGACCCTGGGGCAACGGCACCTCGGTGTCGACGAAGGCCATCGCCCGATAGGCCGGCGGCACGAAGTCCTCGCGCTTGACGACGTGCAGCAACTCCAGCACCGCCGGATCGAGCACCTCCCAGGTGCGGATCTGCTGTTCGATCATGTTGAAGCGGGCTTGTTCGGTGTTCATGGCGGGGCGGGGGAAGGAATGTGCAAGTTTATTTCGGCGCGTCCGGGACGGCGGCGGGGGATTTCGGGGGGCTCCCGGTGAAGACCCGGCGCGCCCATTGCGAGAAG
The DNA here is from genome assembly GCA_038318385.1 of Burkholderiales bacterium. Taxonomy (GTDB): domain Bacteria; phylum Pseudomonadota; class Gammaproteobacteria; order Burkholderiales; family Burkholderiaceae_C; genus Schlegelella_A. The sequence continues at coordinate 18,811 of JBBQCD010000031.1, forward strand.
TCGTCCAGGTAGCAGTACACGACCGGCACGACGACGAGCGTCAGCAACGAGGACGTGATGACGCCGCCGATCACCGCCTGGCCCATCGGGGCGCGCTGCTCCGAACCCTCGGTGATCGCGAAGGCGAGCGGGATCATGCCGAAGATCATCGCCAGGGTCGTCATCAGGATGGGCCGAAGGCGCACCTGGGCGGCGTGCAGCAGCGCGGCTTCGCGCGGCAGCGGCGCGGCACCGTGCTCGCCGTGCTGCGCCCGGATCGCGAAGTCGATCAGCAGGATCGCGTTCTTCGTCACCAGCCCCATCAGCATCACGATGCCGATGATCGAGAACATGATGAGCGTCGACCGGAAGAACAGCAGCGCCAGGACGACGCCGATCAGCGTCAGCGGCAGCGAGCTCATCAGCGCCAGCGGCTGCAGGAAGCTGCGGAACTGGCTCGCCAGGATCATGTAGATGAAGACCACCGCCAGGCCGAGGGCGCCGAGTGCGTACTCGAACGACTCGGTCATGTTCTTGGTCGAGCCGCCGAAGCTGTAGCGGTAGCCGGGGGGCCAGCTGATGTCGTCGAGGACCTTGCGGATGTCGGCCGAGACGTCGCCCGAGCTGCGTCCGAAGGCGTTGGCGTCGATGTTGATCTCGCGGTTGAGGTCGCGGCGGTTGATCTGGTTGGGCCCGGTCGCCGCCGTGATGTCGGCCACCTGCGAGAGGCGCACCACCCGCGGCGAACCGTCGGCGGCGGCCGTCACGTTGATCGGCAGGCGCTGCAGGTCGGCGATCGAGTTGCGGCTCTGCGGCGTCAGGCGGACGTTGACGTCGTAGTTCTCGCCATCCGGGGCGCGCCAGTTGCCCGCCAGCGTGCCGGCGACGAGGGTGCGCAGCGAGCCCGCCAGCATGTTGACGTTGAGGCCGGCGTCGGAGGCCGCGTCGCGCCGGACCTCGATGGCGATCGTCGGCTTGTCCGGCTTGAGCGTGGTGTCGAGGTCGACGAGTCCCGGTATCGCGGAGAGCTTCGCGGTGATCGTTTTGGAAAGGCGTTCGAGTTCACCCAGGTCGGTGCCCTGGATCGAGAACTGCAGGCTCTTGCCGCCGCCGAGATCGGTCTGGCCGATGTTGGTGACGGTGACGCCGGGTATGCGCGCCAGGCTCTGACGCAGCGGCACGGTCATCTCGTTGACGCTGCGGCTGCGGTTCTTGCGGTCGACGAGGCGTACGTAGACCGCGCCGTAGATCTTCCCCGCCGCCTGGCCGCTGTTGATCGTGGTCACGGTGTAGCGCACTTCGGGCAATTCGCGCAGCACCGCGTCGATCTGCTTCGCGCGCATCTCGGTCACCTCGAGGGAAGAGCCGACCGGGGTGTAGAAATTGAGCTGTGTCTCCGAGAAGTCGGCTTTCGGCAGGAACTCGGCACCCAGCACCGGGACGAGAAAGAAGCTGCCGATGAAGGTCGCCAGGGCGACGCCGAGCGTCGCCAGGCGGTGCGAGAGCGACCAGCGCAGGATGCCCTGGTAGTTCCCGGAAAGCCATTCGGTCAGCCGGTCGAAGCGCGCGGTGACGCGACCGATCGTGCGGTCGTAGAACGTGACCGGCGGCCCGCGGTGGACGCCGTGGGCCTGGGGGTCGTTCCAGATGCTCGAGAGCATCGGGTCGAGCGTGAAGCTGACGAACATCGAGATCAGCACCGCGGCGACGATGGTGAGCCCGAACTCGTGGAAGAACTTGCCGACGATGCCGCCCATGAACCCGATCGGCAGGAACACGGCGACGATCGACAGCGTCGTCGCCAGCACCGCCAGACCGATCTCGCGCGTGCCCGCGAGCGCCGCGTCGTGCGCCGACATCCCCATCTGCACGTGGCGCACGATGTTCTCGCGCACGACGATGGCGTCGTCGATCAGCAGCCCCACGCAAAGGCTCAGGGCCATCATCGTGATCGCATTGATGGTGAAGCCGAACAGGTACATGAAGAGGAAGGTGCCGATCAGCGCGATCGGCAAGGTCAGGCCGGTGATGACGGTCGAGCGCCAGGAATTGAGGAACAGGAAGACGATCAGCACCGTGAGCGCCGCACCTTCCAGCAGCGTGCGCTGGACGTTGGCGACCGAAACCCGGATCGAGCGCGAGTTGTCGCGGTTGACCTCGACGTTGATTCCGGGCGGCATCACCGCACGGGCTTCGGCCAGCGCCTTGTAGAGGCCGTCGACGACCTCGATGGTGTTTTCACCCTGCGACTTCTGCACCGCCAGCAGGACGGTGCGCTGGCCGTTGTAGAGCGCCAGGTTCTCGAGTTCCTGCGGGCCGTCGACGACGTCGGCGACCTGCCAGAGCTTGACCGGCAAGCCGTTGCGGCGGGCGACGACGATGTCGCGAAAATCCTCGGGACGCGTCAACCGGGCGTTGATCTGCACCACCCGCTCCTGGTCGCGCGAGCGGATCGCGCCGAGCGGCGATTCCTGGTTCTCGCTGCGAACGGCAGCCAGCACCTGGTCGACGGAGATGCCGAGCGCTTCGAGCGCCTCCGGCTTGACGTAGAGATTGATCTGGCGGGCGACGCCGCCGACGACGCTGACGGCGCCGACGCCGCGCACGTTCTGCAGGCGTTTCTGCAGCACCTGGGTGGCCCAGGTCGTCAGCTCCTGGACGCTCTTCGGTCGCACCGGCGTCGCCGGCGCCGGCGCCGATGCCGTCGCGGGAACTTCGGCGGACGGCATCACCGCGACGTAGAACACCGGCACGCTTTGCGGATCGAAGCGCGAGATCCGCGGGTCCTTGACCTCGTCTCGCAGCAGCGGGCGGATCAGGGCCACCTTCTCGCGCACGTCCTCGGCGGCCTTGCGGCCGTCGACATCGAGGTTGAACTCGACGATGACGACCGACGTACCTTCATAGGACCGCGAGTAGAGGGTGCTGATCCCGGCGACGGTGTTGACGGCCTCCTCGACCTTCTTGGTCACCTCGCTCTCGACGATCTCCGGCGAGGCGCCGGGATAGTCCATGACGACGACCACGGTCGGGAAATCGACGTTGGGGAACTGGTCGACCGCCAGGCGCTGGTAGCTGAACAGGCCGAGAACGACGAAGGCGAGCATGACCATGGTGGCCAGCACCGGATTGCCGATGGCGATGCGCGTGAACCACATGGCGCAGCGCCGTCAGGGACGCGGCGCCGAGGCCGACGTTGTCGTCGATGCCGCCGAATCCGTGGGCGCCGCCGCGGTCGTCGCAGCCGCCGCAGCGGGCGATGGTGTCGAAGCGGCCGCTGCGGCGTTCGTCGGCGCCGCCAGGCGCAGCGGCGTGCCGTCGCGGACGACGCCGGCGGTCGCCGTCAGCACCGTGGCGCCTTCCTCCAGCCCCGAGGCGATCGCCACCCACGGTTCGCCACCGACGCTGCCGCGCTCGCCGAGCGTGACCTGCGTGGCCACGGCGCGAGCGTCGCGGATCTGCAGCACGTAGGGTCGGGCCTGGTCGGTGCGCACCGCCGACAGCGGCAGTGCCAGCGCCTCGCCGCGTCCGAGCTCGATCGCGCCGCGCGCGAAGAGGCCCTGGCGCAGTGACGGCTGCGGGTCCAGGGCCAGGTAGACCATGACGGCGCGCGTGCCGGCCTGGGTGCTCGGGTTGATGCGCGCCACGCGGGCGCCGACGGGCTCGGCGATGCCGTCGATCCGCAGGGTGGCGCGCTGGCCGATCTGCAGGGCGACGACGTCTTCAGGCGCGACCGCCGCCTCGAGCTCGAGGCGCGAGACGTCGACGATCTCGAGCAGGCGTGCGTCGACCGCGACGCGCTCGCCGGGCTGGACGTAGCGTTGCGCCACCAGGCCGTCGATCGGCGCGACCAGCCGGGCGTCGCCGCGCGACTTGCGCGCCAGATCGACCGCGGCGTTGGCGGCGCCGAGGGTGGCGCGGGCGCCGGCCTCGCTCGAGATGGAGGATTCGAGCGCGGTCGGCGAGATGAAGCCCTGGGCGACGAGGGCGCGGTTGTTCTCGAGCGCGCGCTGGGAGATCTCGAGCTGCGCGCGGGTCGAGGCCGCGGTCTGCTCGGCCTGGCGCAGCCGCAGGTCGTATTCGGAGGTGTCGAGCTGACCGAGGACCTGGCCCGCCTTGACCCGGTCGCCCTCGCGCACCGTCAACGAACGGACTTCGGCGGCGACCCGGGCCTTGACGACTGCGCTGTTCACCGCCTTCAGGCCGCCCGAGATCTCGAGCGTGCGCGGCAGCGGCCGGCGGCGCGCGACGACGACATCCCCGGCGGCGAGGTCCAGGCCCTGCAGAGGTCGCTGTGCAGTGATGCGGGCCTGCTCGGCGCGGCGCATCTGCATGTTGCGGGCGACGAACGCGGCAACGAGGCCCAGCGCGAGCAGGACGACGACCCAGCGCAGCCAGCGTCTCATTGCAGGGGCTCCCGTCGGGACGCGCCCGCCGGCCGCGCCTGCAGGCCGTGCAGGACGAGATCGATCTGGGCCTCGATCACCGGCTTCGGGTCGAGCATGCTGCCGACCGAGCAGGCGCCGAGCGAATGCTTGTTCATCACCAGGAAGAGCAGCGGCGTGACGAGGGCGTGGACCACGTCGGGGACCACGACCGGGCGGAATTCGCCGCGGTCGATGCCGCGTTGCAGCAGGGCCCCCAGCATCGCCTGCGACGGCCGGATGACCTCGTCGACATAGAACTGGGCGATGTCCGGGAAGTTGCGCGCCTCGGACATCATCAGCTTGAGGATTCCCGACGCGCGGGTCTCGCCGACCCGGTCCCACCAGAGCCGCAGGACGGTGGCCAGCAATTCCGAAGTGCTGCCTTCATAGCGCTGGATCAGTTCGCTGCCTTCGGCGATCTGGTTGACGACGTTCGAGCGGACGACTTCCTTCAGCAGCTCTTCCTTGCTCGGGTAGTAGAGGTACAACGTGCCCTTGGACACGCCGGCCCGCAGGGCCACTTCTTCCGAACGGGTCGCCGCATAGCCTTTCTCGACGAACAGGTCGAGGGCGGCGTCGAGGAGTTCCTGCGGCCGGGCTTCCTTGCGGCGCTGGCGTGGCATGGTGGCTCGGGCGGTGTGGGTCAGGGCGGGCATCTGGTAATGACTGGCTGGTCAGTAATGCTATCCGGCGGACGCTTCGGCCGTCAAGCGCGACCGACCGGACCACCATTTCCCGGGAATCGGGCTCACGGATCGAACGTGCTGCGCAGCGCAGCCACGGCCGCGGAAATCGCGATTCATGCGACAAGCGAGGAATGAGGCCGGGGCGCCGGCGCCATCCCCGTGCCATGATGGTCCACTGAGGAGACCGTTCGGTGAAGCAGACGCACGCATTTTTCAACCCCGGCCAGCATGGCTTCGTGCGTGTCGCGGTGGCGGTGCCCCGCGTCCGCGTCGCCGATCCAGCCTTCAATGCCGCCGAGACCGTTGCAATGCTCGGACAGGTCGCGGCCGAAGGCGCTGCGATCGTTGCCTTTCCGGAGCTCGGGCTGTCGGCGTACACCTGCGACGACCTCTTCCACCAGCGCGCGCTGCTCGACGCTTGCGAGACGGCCCTCGCCAGCATCGCGGAGGCGACGCGCAAGGTGCCGGTGCTGGCGATCGTCGGCGTGCCGATCCGCGCCGACCATCGGCTCTTCAACTGTGCCGCGCTGGTCAGCGGGGGCCGGGTTCTCGGGATCGTGCCGAAAACCTATCTGCCGAACTACGGCGAGTTCTACGAGGCGCGCCAGTTCAGCGCCGCCGACACCGCGTTGGCGACCTCCATCGTGTTGAACGGCCAGAGCGTGCCATTCGGCAACGACCTGCTGTTCCAGGCCAGCAACGTGCCGCTGCTGAAGCTCCACGCCGAGATCTGCGAGGACGTCTGGGTGCCGATCCCGCCGTCGAGCTATGCCGCGCTCGCCGGCGCCACCTTGCTGGTCAACCTGTCGGCTTCGAACATCACCATCGGCAAGTCCGACTACCGGCACCGGCTCGTCAGCCTGCAGTCGGCTCGCTGCCTGGCCGCCTACCTGTACTCGTCGGCCGGGCTCGGCGAGTCCACCACCGATCTCGGCTGGGACGGGCAGGCGCTGATCTACGAGAGCGGCGACCTTCTCGCCGAGTCGGAGCGCTTCGTGAGCGGCTCGCACTTCATCTGCGCCGACGTCGATCTCGACAAGCTGTCGCGGGAGCGGATGCGGCAGAACAGTTTCGGCGAATCCGTGGCGCGCCATCGATCCGAAGTGTCACGATTTCGCACCGTCGCGTTCGACCTGCCGGTGCCGTCCGCGACCGCGGCGCGCGGCTTGCGGCGTCGGATGGAGCGCTTTCCCTATGTCCCGGCAGACACGGCGCGGCGCGACGAACGCTGCAGCGAGGTCTACAACATCCAGGTCCAGGCGCTGGTGCAGCGGATGTCGGCGGCCGGCATCGGCAAGGTCGTGATCGGCGTCTCCGGCGGGCTCGACTCGACCCATGCGCTGCTGGTCTGCGCGAAGGCGATGGACCGGCTCGGCCGCCCCCGCACCGACATCCTCGCCTACACGATGCCGGGCTTCGCGACGAGCAAGCGCACGCTCGACCAGGCCCGACGGCTGATGGCGGCGGTCGGTTGCAGCGCCAGCGAGATCGACATCCGGCCGAGCTGCGAGCAGATGCTGCGCGACATCGGCCATCCCTACGCCGAGGGCAAGGCGGTGTACGACATCGCCTTCGAGAACGTCCAGGCGGGCGAGCGCACCAGCCACCTGTTTCGCCTCGCCAACCTGCACGGCGGCATCGTCGTCGGCACCGGCGATCTGAGCGAGCTCGCCCTGGGCTGGAGTACCTACGGTGTCGGCGACCACATGTCGCACTACAACGTCAACGCCAGCGTGCCGAAGACGCTGATCAAGCACCTGGTGCGCTGGGTCGCCGACAGCGGCTCGGTCGAGGCCGGCGACGACCCCGTGCTCGACGAGATCCTCGCCACCGAGGTCAGTCCGGAACTTGTGCCCGGAGATGCCGACGACAAGCCGGACCAGAGCAGCGAGGCGACCGTCGGGCCGTACGAGCTTCAGGACTTTCACCTCTACTACATCCTGCGCTACGGCTTTGCTCCCAGCAAGGTCGCCTTCCTCGCCTGGACGGCGTGGCACGATCGCGCCGCGGGCGATTGGCCCGACGGTCCCGGCGTGCAGCGCAACCAGTACTCGCTCGCCGAGATCAAGACGCACCTCGGCACGTTCCTCTACCGCTTCTTCAAGACGAGCCAGTTCAAGCGCTCCTGCGTACCGAACGCGCCGAAGATCGGTTCCGGCGGCTCGCTCTCCCCGCGGGGCGACTGGCGTGCACCGAGCGACTCCGAGGCGACGGTCTGGCTCGACGACCTGGCGGCGGTGCCGGATCTTCCGGAGTAGCCGCGCCGCAACCTCGCTGCGGAACAGAGCAGGAGCAGACGTCGCGCTAGTGCAAGGTGTAGAGGTAGGCGGCGATGTCGAGTGCCTGGGCCTCGGTGAGGGCCATGTCAGGCATCGCGTTGCCGGGCACCACGCCTTGTGGATCGCGCAGCCAGCGCACCATGTTCGCAGGCGTGTTGCGCAGCATCCCCGCAATGTAGGTGCGGCTGGCCATGCGGTCGAGCGGCGGTCCGACATTGCCCTGCGCACTCCGGATGCCGGGAACGGCATGGCATCCGCCGCAACCGAACGACTCGATCAGTGCGGCGCCGCGGCGGGGGTTCGTGCCGGGAAGCGACCACGCAGGCGCGCCCGCATGCAGCGCCTCGGCGAGCAGGCAAGCGCCGAGGCAGAGCAGCCACCCCGGGTGCAGCAAACGGTTGCGCGCTGCCTTCGGCACATGCCCGGGGGCCGGACGCCGGAGACTCATCCTCCACATGACGGCACCGCCACGAGATTGAGAATCGAAAAGCCGATGCCGACGAGGAACAGTGCGCTCGTCAGGATGCCGACCATCGCCATGAAGCGGGTCCGGCCGTCGCCGCCTTCCATCAGACGCCGAGCGGAACCTTCCTTCTCGCGCCGGGCGCGTCGCCAGCATCGCCAGCCGGTCAAGCCGGCCACCACGCACAAGCAGATCGCGGCGATCTCGATACCCGCCATGACGACGCGGGCGTTGTTCCAGATCGGGGCGACCAGCGGCACGTCGCCGGGATAGCAGCCATGCGCGGCAATCGGTGCGTTGAGCAGCAGTTGCATGCTCCAGGCCAGCGGCCCCGCGAGGATTGCAAACCAGAGCGCGGCCGCGCTGACTTCGGCACGGTGCGGCGAGGGATGATCCTGGCCGTGGGCAGGGGCGGTGTCGGTGCTCATCGCTGCAACTGCGGCGTGACGTAGAAACTGAGGTACACGGCGATCCACACCGCGGCGACGAAATGCCAGTAGAGCACGGCGATCGAAACGGTCGAATGGCGTCTCTCGCCGAAGTACTTCAGCAGCGTCCACAGGAAGAGCAGGCACAGCATCAGCACGCCGACCAGCACGTGCAGGAGGTGCAGGCCGGTGACAAGGAAGTAGAGCGAGCCGTAGGCACTCGAAGTCGGGGTGAAGTGCTTGTGACTCCATTCGACGGCTTCGAGGCCGACAAACAGCAGCGCCAGGAGGATCGAGCTGCCCAGGCCGAGCAGCAGTTGTGCCTGCCGACCGGCACGGATGCCGCGTTCGCCCCACCACATCGTCACGCTGCCGATCAGCAGCACGACGGTGCCGATGCTGGCCAGCGTCATCGACGCCGGACCTTGCGGCGGCCAGTGGCCGACGGTCTGCGCACCGACGTAGAAATAACTGAAGAGCAGGTAGGCGAACAGGGCGGCCTCGGTGGCGATCACGAGCCACATAGCCCACCAGCCGGAGGACAGACGCCCCTTGCTGCCGACCGGCAGCGCCTGGCCTGCGTAGAGCGGAGCGGACCGGGAGGCCGAATCAGCCATGGGCGATGTCCATCGTCTGCCCGAGTCCGGCCTCCGGCCAGAGCCAGGCGATCGTCGCGATCAGCGAGACGCCGGTGGCGATGCCGAACAGCCACCAGGAGTGGACCAGCATGCCGACGAGGACGATCGCCAGCGTCAGTGCCAACAGCAGAGGAGCCAGCGAGTCCCCGGGCATCCGAAGGATCACGTCGGGTTCGGCGTCGAGCGCGCTGGTGCCGATCGTCTCGCGGCCCTCGTCGAGCAGGAAACCTTCTCCGATCGCGCTCGCCCCGCGGAGTCCGTCGAGGCGGCCTTCCCAGAGTGGATGGCGGCTCGCAACGCTCGGAATGACCGCAAAATTGTAGGGCGGCGGCGGCGAGTCGGTGGCCCATTCGAGGGTGGGAGCATCCCAGGGATTGGCGCTGGCCCGCTCGCCGTTCCGCAGGCTGCGCCAGACGTCGACGAGGAACAGGATCACGCCGAGCGCGAAGAGGTAGGCGCCGAGCGTGATCACCAGGTTGACCGGCCCCCAGCCAAGACCATCGGGGTAGGTGTAGATGCGCCGAGGCATGCCGAGCAGGCCGGCGATGTGCATCGGGAAGAAGCCGACGTTGAAGCCGGTGAACATCGTCCAGAACGCCCACTTGCCGAGGCGCTCGCTCATCATTCTCCCGGTGAACTTCGGGAACCAGTAGTAGATGCCGCCGACGACGGGGAAGACGTTGATGCCGATCAGCACGTAATGAAGGTGCGCGACGATGAAGTAGGTATCGGTCAGTTGCGTGTCGACTGGCACGGCCGCGGTCATGAAGCCGGAGACGCCGCCGATCACGAAGACGACGACGAAGCCGGCGAAGAACAGGAATGGCACGCGAAAGACCGGGCGGCCCGTCCAGATGGTCGCGATCCAGGCGAACACCGCCACCGCGCTCGGGATCACGATGACGAAGCTGGCGGCGCTGAAGAAGGACAGCGACAGCGGCGGCAGGCCGGTCGCGAACATGTGATGCACCCAGACGCCGAAGCCGAGGACCATCGTCGTCACCGTGGCCAGCGCCACGGGGGTGTAGCCGACGAGGGGCCGCCGGCAGAAGGTCGGCAGGCCGTCGGAGACGATGCCCATCGCCGGCAGCACGATCGCATAGACCCAGGGATGGCCGAACATCCAGAAGAGGTGCTGCCACAGCAGCGGCTGGCCGCCGCCGGCCGCGTCGAAGAAGTGCGTGCCGAAGCGCCGGTCCATCCACAGCATCAGGAAGGCGAGGCTGACGGCCGGTACGGCGAAGATGTTGCCGACGGAAGCCGTCAGCGTGCCCCAGACCAGGATGGGCACCCGGTTGATCGACATGCCCGGTGCGCGGGTGCGGATCAGCGAGACGATGAAGTTGACCGCGCCGACCGTCGTCGACACGCCGAGCAGGATCATGCCGAGCGCGTAGATGTCGATGTTGAGGCCGGGGTTGTAGGCCAGCGAGCTGTACGGGACGTAGTTGAACCAGCCGGCGTCGGGAGCGCGGCCGAGCGGAAAGCTCGCGTAGAGAAAGAGCCCGGAGAACAGGAAGACCCAGTACGAGAAGGCATTGAGCCGCGGAAACGCCATGTCGCGCGAACCCAGGATCAGCGGCCAGAGGAAGTTGCTGAAGCCCGAGAGCACCGGCAGGGCATAGAGAAAGATCATGGTCACGCCGTGCATCGTGAACAGCTGGTTGTACTGATCCGGCGTCAGCAGGTGCTGATTCGGCTGCGCGAGCTGCAGCCGCATCACCACTGCCTCCAGCCCGCCGAGCAGCAGGAAGATGAAGGCAGTCACGAGGTAGCGCTTGCCGATCGCCTTGTGGTCGACCGACCCGAGCGCGCCGATCCAGCCGGGCCCGGTTTCCCAGATGCGCTGAAGGCGCGGGGCGATGCCCGGATCGTCGCCGGGGCGGGCGATGACGGGCGTGCGCAGGGCATCGGTGAGGACCATGTGAAGCTACTCCAGGGTGTCGAGGTAGGCGACCACGGCCTGCAAATCCGGCCCCGAGAGTTCCATCCGCGGCATGCGCGATCCCGGCTTCAACGCTTGCGAGTCGGCAATCCACGCGGCCAGGTTGCCGGGGCTGTTCGGCAGCATGCCCGCCGCGATGGTGCGGCGGCTCATCAGGTGCGTCAGGTCGGGTCCGAGAATGCCCCCGGCACCGGCGCCGCGAACCGTGTGGCAGGCCGCGCAGTGCGCGACGAACTCCTCCTGCCCGTGGCGGGTGGTCGGGGTGTCTGCGGCGACGGCTTCGCGCAACTGGCGATCGCGCCATGCCGCGTAAGCGGCCGGGTCGTCGGCGACCACCGCCATCGCCATGTGGGCGTGCTGGGCGCCGCAGTATTCGCCGCACTGCCCGCGGTATACCCCGGGGCGGTCGGCCTGCAGCCACATCGCGTTGGTCTGCCCGGGGACGACGTCCATCTTGCCGCCGAGCTGGGGAATCCAGAAGGAGTGGATGACATCGGCGCTGCTGAGCTCGATGCGCACCGGCCGGCCGACGGGGATGTGGATCTCGTTGGCGGTGTCGAAGATCCGCGCCGGGTCGGGGTCGTCGTAGCGGACCGACCACCACCACTGCGCGGCCGTGATCCTGAGCGTCGTGTCGGCGTGCGCGGGCATGGCGACGGCGGCTATCGTGAACATCGTCCAGGTCGCGCACGCGATCAGGACGACGCTCGAGATGCCGACGCCGATGTAGATCCATGGAAGGCCTCCCGAATCGCTGTCCACCGCGAGTTCGTGCGGTCGTGCCGCCGCCCGCCGCCGCAGGATCGCCCAGACGACGAGTCCGGTGACGATGACGACGACGCCGATCGAGACGATGCCCAGTCCCCAGCCCAGCCGGGTCACCGGATCGCCGGCCGGTCCGAAGGTCTGCAGGTAGGCCATCGGCGGCCAGAAGCCTGCCGACGCGGGAGCGGGTGCGATGGCGCAGGCGGCCAGGGCGCCCACGCCAAGTCGCCGCCCGTGGTCCTTCATGGCGGCGGGCCGCCGGCATCCGGCCGGGCGGCGGGAGGGCTCTGCTGGGCATTGCCGGAGCGAGCCGTCGGCATCCCCGATTTGCTGGCGGGCAAGGTTCTGCGAACGCCGGCGGGGATGTTGTCGCCGGCGCGATCGCCCTGCAAGGCGGCCTGGTAGGCGTCGGCCGGGAAGCTGCCGCCGAGCGATTCGATGTAGGCCACCAGTTTCCAGATGTCGTCTGCCGGCAAGGCGGGGTTCCAGGCGGGCATGCCCTGCGGACGACCCTCGTAGATGGACTTGTAGAGGCTCGCGGGCACGCCACCGTAGCGCCAGTAGGTGTCGGTGAGGTTGGGCCCCATTCCGCCCTTGGCCTCGTAGCCATGGCAGCCGGCGCAATTCATGCGGACGAAAAGCTCGCGCCCTTGCGCTACGGCCTGTGGATTCGAGCCATAGGGGTTCGGTGGCGACGAGCGGTTGTGCGCCGCGCCAGCGACATCTCCCATCGGCATGGCCGTGATGGAGTCGCTCGGAGAGGCCGATCGTGGCGCGGCGTCGGTGGTGCTTCCGCTCTCCCAGCGCTGGCACGCCGACAGCAGCAGGCAGACGACCACGCAGCCGATGCCCCGCGGGTCATGCAGCCGGGCGGGTTTGCTCACGGCTTGCCCCCCATCCCTTGGTCATGGCGCGCCGCCGGCTGGGTGCCCTCGGTCGTCAGCATGCCGGCGGCGCCGTGGGGCGAATCGCCGTCGATCGAGAAGACATAGAGCGTGCCGCCGCGGGGCGGAAAGCCTGGCATGGAGGAACTCACCATCGCCGCGCCGCCGACTCCCGAATAGACCGCGACATACTGGCGCTTGTCGGGCCCCAGGTAGGTCATCGGCTGGCCGATGATCCCAGAACCCAGCTTGCGCGACCAGAGCACCTCGCCGGATCTGGCGTTGACAGCGCGGAACCAGCCGTCGGCGGTTCCGTAGAAGACGACGTCTCCGGCGGTCGCGAGCGTCCCGCTCATCGTCATGAATTTTTCCTTGATCGACCAGACCTTCTTCCCGGCGATCGGGTCCCAAGCCATGAACTCGCCCCAGTTGCCCCCGGGTGCGGCGTAGCGTTTCATCTCCATGCCGTCGTAGGGCGCTCCCGGGATGTACGACTGCGGACGGTCCGTCAGGTCCATGCAGATGTTGAAGATCCCGGCATAGACCAGGCCGGTGCGCGGCGAAAAGGCCGACGGTTGCCAGTCCTTCCCGCCGATGTCCGGAGGACAGACGTTGGGGAGCTTGACGTTCGGTTTGGGTTGCATCTCCGGCCGCACCTTCGGCATCCCGGTCTTCAGGTCGATCCCGTCCGACCAGTTCTGATAGGCAAAAGGCGTGGCCTGCAGGACTTCGCCGCTGGTCCTGTCCATCAGATAGGCGAATGCGTTGCGATCGAAGTGCATCAGCGCCTTGCGCCGCTTGCCGCCGAAGTTGACATCCAGGAGGATGTTCTCGTTGACGCCGTCGTAGTCCCACTGATCGTGCGGCGTGAACTGGTACGCCCACTTCGCCATGCCGGTGTCGGCGTCGCGGGCGAAGACTGCGCTGGTCCACAGGTTGTATCCCGGTCGCTGCGTGGGCACCCGCGGACCGGGGTTGCTGGTGCCGTAGTAGATGAGATTGGTCTGCGGATCGTAGGAGACCCAACCCCAGACCGCGCCGGCGCCGGTCCGCGCCATGCCCGCCGGCCAGCTCTTCTGCCCCAAGTCCTTGCCCACCATCCAGCTGTAGAACGGCTTGAAGTCGGGGCCGATCTTCACCTCCTGGTCCGTGCCGGTGCTGTAGGCGCGCCAAAGCTGCCTGCCAGTGTCGACGTCGAGCGCGGCAAGCCAGCCCCACACACCGAGCTCGCCGCCGCTGACGCCGACGAACGCCTTGTTGCCGACGACCAGAGGCGCCATCGTCATGGTTTCGCCATGGGTGACATCACCCATCTTCGTGCGCCAGACCTCCTTGCCGGTGTTGGCGTCGACCGCGACGGTGTGGGCGTCGAGCAGGTTGTAGATGATCTTGCCGTGCGCATAGGCCCCGCCGCGATTGACGGTGTCGCAGCAGGCCTTGCCGATCGCCACCGGCGAGGGATTGGGTGCGTACGACCACTTGATCGGTGCGCCCGGCTTGGACAGGTCGAGCGCGTAGACGATGTTCGGAAACGGCGTCACCAGGTACATCGTGTCGCCGAGCACGAGGGGTGCGGCTTCGTGGCCGTTCTGGGTACCGTCGGAAAACGTCCAGGCTTCCCGGAGCCGGGCGACGTTGCCGGCATTGATGTCTGCAAGCGGGCTGAAACGGGTGTTCGCGTAGTCGCGCGCCTGGCTGTGCCATTCGCCAGGCGGGTCGTTCGGCGCGAAGTTCGCGGCGGTGCGGCTCCCGGAGTCCGCTGGGGTGAGCGTTGGGGCGGACGCGGCCGGAGCGCTACCAGCCTTCTGCGCGTGGGCCGAAGGCCAAGGCACCAACCCGGCCAGAAGGACGGTGAAAGCGAACGACAGTGCGGTTCGTGACTGGCTTTTCATGGTCGTGGGCTCATGGGTTCTGACCAAACGGCATCTCCGGGTAGTCGGATCTCGTGAGCAAAGGTAAGCAAACGGTGTTCCCGCAAATGCCGTGATCGCGGCTCGCAAAATATCACGCCGCGATAGAATAATTTCCGATCATCGGCAACGAATTCGGAAAGTGGACGCATGGCGAAGTTGCAGCGGCTCGGCAAGGGCGACTTTCAGGCCCTGGCCGAGTTCCGCTTCCAGTTGCGCCGTTTCATGCGGTTCAGCGAGGAGACGGCGAAGAGTGCCGGGCTGACGCCCAGCCAGTACCAGCTGCTGTTGCAGATCAAGGGATTCGCCCAACGGCGGGCGCCTTCGGTCGGCGAACTCGCCGAGCGCCTGCAGACGGTGCCGCACGCCGTCGTCACGCTGGTGACGCGCTGCGAGCGAGCGGGTCTTGTGACCCGGCTTTGCGGTGAGAACGACCGGCGCCAGGTGCACGTCAGCCTGACGCCAGCCGGACATCGGGCGGTCAGCCGGGTGGCACTGCGCAATCGCAACGAACTGTTGTCGTTGACCAGCGTCTTTCGGCCCGCGCAGCTCTCCCGGTTGAACGACAGACCCTAGGACCGGCCATGCGGTTCCGCGGCCAGCACCAACGGACGGCGCCCGTCGACCGACGCCGTTCCATGGGCCGGGGTCGCGCCGGTGGTGGGCGCCGGACGTCGCTGTTCGGATTGACTGGCGGCCTCTGGTTCGCAGGGCCGTTGGCGCGTGCGCACGTGCTCGGCGCGCCGTCGCACGCGCATCTCGTCTACCCGTGGTCGTTCGAGCCCTGGGTCTTGGTCTGCCTCGGACTCAGCGGCGCTTTCTACGGCGTCGGACTGATGCGACTGTGGCGCCACGCCGGGCGGGGGCGCGGCATCGACCTGTGGCCAGTGGCCTCGTTCTGTCTCGGGTGGCTCGTCCTCGCGATAGCGCTCGTTTCTCCGCTCGATCTTCTGGGCAGTCGCCTGTTTTCGGCCCACATGGTGCAGCACGAGCTGCTGATGATCGTGGCCGCGCCGCTGTTGGTGCTCGGGCGGCCGCTGGCGGTTTGGGCATGGGCGCTGCCGCGGGCGGCGCGGAGACCTGTTGGCGCGTTCTTCCGGCAGCCAGCATGGCGCATACCCTGGCGCGTCCTCACAGCAGCACCGGTTGCCTGGGCATTGCATGCGCTGGCGTTGTGGCTCTGGCACGTGCCGGTGCTGTTCGAGGCGGCGCTCCACAACGAGGTGGTCCACGCCTTTCAGCACCTCGCCTTCCTGTTGACGGCCCTGGTGTTCTGGTGGAGTGTGCTGGAGCCGACGACGCGCCGGGCCAGCGCGTTGGCAATGTTGTCGCTGTTCACGACGATGGTCCACAGCGGTGCGCTCGGCGCATTGCTGGCGCTCGCACGTTCCGCGTGGTATCCGAGTTACTTCGACTCGGCTGCTGCCTTCGGCCTGACGCCGCTTGAAGACCAGCAGATCGGTGGACTCGTGATGTGGATTCCGGCGGCGCTGGTCTACATCATTGCCATGCTCTGGCTTGCGCAGCGCTGGATGCGCAGCGCGACGCGTTGAGCGGGCCGCTAAGATGCCGCACCTTTCCCGAGCCTGCTGTTGACCGGAGCCCTGCGTTGGAGCCATTCTTGCTGTTCAAGGCCGCGATCATGGGCATCGTCGAAGGCCTCACCGAGTTCCTGCCGATCTCGAGCACCGGCCACCTCATCCTCGCCGGTTCGCTGCTCGGCTTCAGCGACGACAAGAGCAAGGTCTTCGACATCGCCATCCAGACCGGCGCGATCTTTGCCGTCATCCTGGTCTACTGGCAGCGCCTGCGCGAAACGATGGCCGGGCTCGGCTCGCAGGATCGTCGCGCGCAGCGCTTCGCCCTGAACGTGGCCATCGCGTTCGTGCCGGCAGTGATCCTCGGGCTGCTGTTCGGCAAGGCGATCAAGGCGCATCTGTTCACGCCGGTGGTCGTCGCCACCACCTTCATCCTCGGCGGCTTCGTCATCCTCTGGGCCGAACGCCGCACGCATGTGCCACGCATCGAGACCGTCGACGACATGCGGCCGCTCGACGCTCTCAAGGTGGGCCTGATGCAGTGCCTGGCCCTCGTCCCCGGAACGAGCCGCTCCGGCGCGACCATCATCGGCGGCATGCTGCTCGGGCTGTCGCGCCGCGCCGCCACCGAGTTCAGCTTCTTCCTCTCAATCCCGACCCTGATCGGCGCCGGCGCCTACAGCCTGTGGAAGGAACGGGCACTGCTGTCGGCCGCCGACATCCCGGTGTTTACGGTCGGCCTCGTGTTCTCGTTCCTGGCGGCGTGGCTGTGCGTGCGCTGGCTGCTGCGCTACATCTCGACCCACACCTTCGAACCGTTCGCCTGGTACCGGATCGCCTTCGGCCTGGTGGTGCTGGGAACGGCCTGGAGCGGCCTGGTGGTCTGGGCCGACTAGCGACGCGGAATGGCGAATATCGACCGGGTCGAATTCCCGGCGAAGGCAGGGCTGTAAGAAAGCCGTCGCCGGGTCGTCTAATCTCTGTAGAACCCACCGACCGTCATGCACGCGACCCTTCCGCTTCTCGTCCGCACCGACTTTCCGCCGCTGCGCCGGCGCGTCGTCGAAATCCTCCAGATCAACCTTGGCTACCGCTGCAACCAGAGCTGTCTGCACTGCCACGTCGGCGCCGGACCGAACCGGACCGAGGAGATGTCGCGCGAGACGATCGACGCGGTCCTCGCTTTCCTCGATGCGAGTCCCGACGTGCAGACGCTGGATCTGACCGGCGGTGCGCCCGAGCTCAACCGCCATTTCCGTTCGCTGGTGATCGCCGCGCGGGCCCGCGGCCTCAAGGTCATCGACCGCTGCAACCTGACCATCATGGAAGAGCCGGGGCAGGAAGGCCTCGCAGAGTTCCTCGCCGCCCACGCGGTCGAGGTCGTCGCGTCCATGCCGTGCTACCTCGAGGAGAACGTCGATCGCCAGCGCGGCAAGGGTACCTTCGACGCCAGCATCCGTGGCCTGCAGCGCCTGAACGCACTCGGCTATGCGCGGCCGGGCGCGGGGCTGACGCTCAACCTTGTCTACAACCCTCAGGGGGCGACGCTGCCGCCGGGTCAGGAGGCCCTGGAGCGCGACTACAAGGCGCACCTCGCCGAGCATTTCGGTATCGGCTTCGACCGGCTCTTCACGCTGGCCAACATGCCGATCCAGCGCTTCGGCTCGACGCTCGTCTCGAAAGGGCAGTTCAACAGCTACATGACGCTGCTGCGCAGCGCACACCGAGACGACAACCTCGAGCAGGTGATGTGCCGCAGCCTGGTCAGTGTCGACTGGCAGGGCTACCTCTACGACTGCGATTTCAATCAGCAACTGGGCCTGCCGATCCGCGCTGCGGGCAAACCGCGCCTGCATCTGAGCGACATGACGGTGGCTCAGCTCGAGGAGCGTGCCATCCAGGTGGCCGACCACTGCTTCGGCTGCCCCGCCGGGCTGGGCTCGAGCTGCGGGGGCGCGCTGGCCGAAGGCCAGCCCGCCGTCGTCGTCGCCGCCTGAGGCGAGCGGCGGGCGGAAGTTCCGACGCTGAAGTGGCCCGGACGCGTCCGCGGCGCCGGGGCTCTGGAGCCAGGTTCCGGCCCGACCCCACCTGGCGACTCGATCGGATTCGCGATTCAGGGCCTGGATTCAGCGGAAGCGGCCGATCAGCGGCCCGAGGCGCTCGCGCACCGCCGCTGTCATCGCGGCCGGCGGCGTGACCAGGGCGGAGTCGAGCGCGGTGTGGGCGTCCGACGCCGGCCAGGTGGCGGCGATTCGTTGCACCGCATGCCTCAGGACGACCTGGGCGCGGGTCGCATTGACTTGCAGGTTGGCGAACGCCATCGCGGCCGTCACGCAGGCCTGGTGCGGATGCCAGCAATCCCAGTCGGTGGCCAGCGCCAGGGTGGCGTAGGCGATCTCGGCCTCGCGCGCAAGCCGCGCCTCCGGCATGTTGGTCATGCCGATGATCGCGGCGCCGAGGCTGCGGTACCAGTTCGACTCGGCGCGGGTCGAGAACGCCGGCCCTTCGATGCAGACGTAGGTTCCCGCGGGGTGCAGCCGCAGGTCGTCAAATCCTGCGTCGGCAAACGCGTCGGCGAGCACGCCGCGCAGCACGGGGCAGACCGGATCGGCCAGCGAGACGTGGGCGACGGCGCCGTCGCCGAAGAAGCTGCCGTCGCGCTTGCGGGTGAAGTCGATGAACTGGTCCGGCAAGACCATGTCGAGCGGCGCGATCTCCTCGCGCATCGAGCCGACGGCGGAAACCGACAGCAGATAACGGACCCCGAGCGACTTCATCGCGTAGATGTTGGCGCGAAACGGGATCTGCCCAGGGATGTAGGCGTGGCTGCGACCGTGCCGGGCGAGAAAGACCACCTCGGTACCGTCGAGCCGGCCGATGCGCAGCGCATCGGAGGGCGTGCCGTAAGGCGTTTCGACGACGTGCTCCCGGACCTCCGTGAGACCTTCCATCGCGTACAGGCCGCTGCCGCCGAGAATGCCGATGCGTATGGGTTCCATTCATCCTTCCTTGCAGTGCCCCTGCCGCCGCGATGCCTGTGCACACAAGTCGGCCCCCCGGGAGCGCACGCCATGCGGCCGGCGCTGAGCCTCATTGTGCCGGTGCTCGACGAGTCCGCGACGTTGCAGAGGCGTCTCGAGGCCCTGCAGCCGTTGCGGGCGCGGGGTGCGAGCCTGGTCGTGGTCGACGGCGGCAGCCGCGACGAAACCCTGGCGATCGCCAGAGCACTCGCCGACATCGCCCTGGTCGCTCCGCGCGGCCGGGCCTCGCAGATGAACGCCGGCGCGGCGGCGTGCCCGGCCGACGCCTTGCTGTTCTTGCATGCCGACAGCACGCTCCCCGCCGATGCCGATGCCCTGGTGGCGGCCGCGCTGCAAGGGCCGTTGGCGTGGGGCCGGTTCGACGTTCGCTTCGACAGCGACCGGGGCGCGCTGCGGCTGGTGGCAGGCCTGATGAACCTGCGTTCGCGCTGGACCGGCATCGCCACCGGCGACCAGGCGATTTTCGTGCGCGACGACCTGTTCCGTCGCGTCGGCGGCTATCCGGACCTGCCGCTGATGGAGGACATCGCCTTGTCGCGCCTGCTGAAGCATCACGGGCGTCCCGCCTGCCTCAGCGAGCGTGTCACCACGTCAGCGAGGCGCTGGGAGCGTGACGGTGTCTGGCGCACGGTCCTGCTGATGTGGCGCCTGCGCGCCGCCTACTATTTCGGCGCCGATCCGCGGCGCCTGGCCATCCGCTATGGCTATCGACCGCGTTGACAGCGGCAGCTCCGGCTTGCGCTCGGTACAGGTGGCGATCCTGGCCAAGGCGCCGATCCCGGGATGGGCGAAGACGCGCCTGATACCCGCTCTCGGCGCGCGCGGCGCGGCCCGATTGCAGCGCCGCCTGACGTTGCGCACGCTGCGGTCAGCCGCCGCGGCCGGGCTGGGGCCGGCCACGCTGTGGTGTGCACCGGATGCGCAACAGCGCTTCTTCCGGGCGCTTCGGCGCGTCGCGGGCGTGCATCTGGAGACCCAGCCGGAGGGTGATCTCGGCGCACGCATGCACGCCGCGTTCTGCGCTCTGTGCCCCCGCGGTCCAGTGCTGCTGATCGGCACCGACTGTCCGCCGCTCGCGCCGACGCACCTGCGGCGCGCGGCGCAGGCGCTGCTGGACGGCGAGGAGGCAGTGCTCTTTCCTGCCGAAGATGGTGGCTACGTGCTCGTCGGCCTGCGCCGACCCGATGCCAGGCTGTTCATCGCAATGACGTGGAGCAGCCCCGGCGTGATGGCCGAGACCCGCCGGCGGGCCCACGCCGAGGGCCTGCGCTGGCGCGAGTTCGAGACGTTGTGGGATGTCGACGTCCCGGAGGACCTCGCGCGTCTGCAGGCCTTCGAGGCGGCCGCTTCCCACCCCGCTCGCGAGCCTCGGGCCTGAGGCCAGGCCGGCACGGGTCACGCCCGACAGCGCAAACAAGTAGGTGCAGCGTCGCGCACGGACGCACCTCGTGCGCGGCACGGCCCTTGCGGGTGGACCGGTTCAGCGGCGCTGGAAGACCAGGTCGCGCACGCCGTGGCCCAGCCCGATGCCGCGCGCCTCGAACTTCGTCAAAGGGCGGTAGTCGGGCTTCGGTGCGTAGTCCTCGACGGTGTTGCGCAATGTCGGCTCGGCGGCGAGCACCGCCAGCATCTGCTCCGCGTACGGGATCCAGTCGGTCGCGCAGTGCAGGTAGCCACCCGGCGCGAGCCGGCTGGCCAGCAGGGCGACGAAGCCGGGTTGGATGAGGCGGCGCTTGTGATGGCGCGCCTTGTGCCACGGGTCCGGAAAGAACACGTGGACGCCGGCGAGGGAGCCTTGCGCGACCATGTGGTCGAGGACGTCGACGACGTCCTCCTGGACGATGCGGATGTTCTCGAGGCCGATTTCGCCGATCCGTTTCAGCAGGGCGCCGACACCCGGCGGATGGACTTCGACGCCGAGGAAGTCGGTGTCGGGGCGCGCCTGGGCGATGGCCGCTGTGGCATCGCCCATGCCGAAACCGATTTCCAGCACGAGCGGCGCGGCGCGGCCGAAGTGCATGGCGAAGTCGACACGACCGGCCTCGTACGGCAGCACGAAGCGCGGGCCCAGGTCGGCGAGCGCCCGTGCCTGTCCGGGCCCCATGCGGCCGGCGCGCAGCACGAAGCTGCGGATGGGTCGACGTCGCGACAGCGCATCGGCGGGGTTCGGTCGGTCCATGGCTCGCTGGCGCTGCGCGTGATGGTCGATGATAGGCGGGGGCGTCAGGTGAACGCGGCCTTCGCGACTGTCGTGACCAGCAGCCGCGCAGACTGCTCGATCTGCTCGATGCTGCGGCCGGGTCGATAGAGCCAGCCACCCACGCCCAGTCCCGTGGCGCCGGCGGCGCCGAAGGCCGCTGCGTTGGTAGCTTCGATGCCACCCACGGCGTAGATGCGCACACCCGCCGGCAGCACGCTGCGCCAGGCCTTCAGGGTGACCGTGCCGAGCGCGTCGGCCGGGAAGAGCTTGAGCGCGGTGGCGCCGGCGTCCAGCGCCCTGAAGGCTTCCGTGATGGTGGCGACGCCGGGGATGGATGTCAGGCCGAGAGCCCGGGTGCGCGAGACGACTTCGAGGTTCGAATCCGGCGCCAGCACCAGTGTGGCGCCGGCTTTCGCCACGCCGTCGACCTGCGCGGCGGTGAGCACGGTGCCAGCCCCGACCACGGCCCTGCCGGCGAACCGGGCGCTCAGCATTGCGATGCTGGTCAGCGGATCGGGCGAATTCAGCGGCACCTCGAGGGTCCCGATGCCGCATGCCACCAGGCATTCGCCGACTTCGAGCACGGTGTCGGGGGTGATGCCACGCAGGATCGCGATGATGTCCATGGTCAGAGGCTCGTCGTTGCTGGAGTCGTCGCCGCTACGCCGTCGATCAGCCCGGCTTGACGGGCGATGGCCAGCAGGCCGCGGAACACGGCGTCGCCGGGAATCTCGTGCGCAGCCAGTCCGAATGCCGCGAACGCGGTGACATAGCGCTGCGTCAAGGCAGCACTGCCGACGACGGAGATCGATGCCGGTGCGGCGCGCGGCGGGCAGCGCTGGATGCCGGCCTTGATCTCGGAACCGATCAGCAGCCCGGACAGATAGTCCGACAACTCGGACGGCTGGAACCGCTCCATGAGGCCGGCGGTGCGGACGTGGAAGAGCAGGTTCTCGAGCGCCTCGTCGCGCGCCTCGGTCACGCCGTGCGCAAATGCGTCTGCCGACCAACGCGGCGCCGCCATCACGCGTGCCAGGCTGCCGTGCCGCGTCAGCAGGTCGAACAGTTCACCGGTCATGTAGGTCTGGAACGATTCAAGTTTTCCGTCGGGGGAGCAATGCATCCACTTCGAGTGCGTGCCCGGCAGCACCAGCCAGGCGCGGTCGATTGCGTCGAGACCCATCAGCTGCGTCTCCTCGCCACGCATGACGTCCCAGCCCCGAGCCGCCGAGCCGGTCTTCACACCCGGCACGATGTACAGGGTCGACGGCTGCCCGCCGCCTGTCGTGGCATCAGGCCCGATGGATGCGCTTCCCAGGCCGCGCGCCAAGTCGCTCACGGCGGCTGGACAGGCCACATAGGGGACCTCGACAAGCCCCTGGCGCGAGCCGATCATCCCGCAGGCCAGCAGCGGCGCGCGGTGCTGCGCGATCCAGTCTCCGCACAGCTCGTACAGCGCGGAAGCGTGCTCGCCGTCGGCCAGGGCGAAGACGCCGGCCGGACGCTCGCGCCGATCGAGGAGGGCGCCCGATGCCCCCAGCAAGGCAGCCCGCAGGTTGCTGCTTCCCCAGTCGATGCCGATCAGCGCCGGGCGCTCCGGTTCGTTCGATACAGCTGTCGACGTCATGCACCCAACCTTCCGTTTGACGCAGATCAAGGATCCTGGACACCGAGGGCCGGATGGCTGCTTTCGCACACCCGGCGAGCGAAGATGATCAGGGACGAAAGGTAGCAGGTCGCGCCCTTCGGGCTCGGCGGGAGGTCGCCACGGGCCGGCGAAGAAGTGGTTGAAGCCGCGAGTGTGACGATGCCGACGCGTTCGTTGCGATCGGCCCGCCCCTCTGCCCGGTAGCGCCCGCGCTTAGCATGTCCGCGGCAGGCGCGAAGCGCGCTCGGCGGTCCGCCGCACACCGACTTTGACCTTCCGGGGAGGACGCCCGTGCGTGGCAGGAGAGTTGTCGGTTGGAGTGTGCTGATCCTGGTGCTGGCGGTCGTCGGTGCCGTGGCGCTGGTGGTCGTCGACGAAGTTCGCACGTCGTCGCGCCAGGCCGAGTGGTTTGCCGATCGTGCGGGCGAGCTGACCTTCGACGTTAGAGCAGGGCCCAGCGACGCCATCCGCTTTCCCGCTGCCGGTCCTTTCGACGAGCGCAACGGCTACGCCCGTCTGCCGCAATGGACGCAGCGCCTGGGCGAACAAGGCTACGCCGTGGCCGCCCAGGCGCACTGGTCGCCCCGCTTGCTGGAGGTGGCCGACCGCGGCCTCTACCCGCCGTTCGCCGAGAAGGCCCAGGTCGGCCTTGCGCTTCAGGCCTGCGACGGGACTGCGCTTTTCTCCGCGCGTTATCCGCAACGGGTCTACGGCCACTTCGAGGCCGTCCCGCCGCTGCTGGTCGACGCCTTGCTGCACATCGAGAACCGCCGTTTGCTCGACCCGCCTGAGACACGCAATCCCGCCATCGAATGGGCACGTCTCGGCAGGGCCGTGCTCGACCAGCTCGTCCACGCGGTCGATGCCTCGCATTCGATCGCGGGCGGCAGCACGCTCGCCACCCAGATCGAGAAGTACCGACATTCCCCCGATGGCCGCACGCGGACGGCCCGCGACAAGGCGGTGCAGATCGCTTCGGCGTCGCTGCGCGGCTACCGTGACGGACCCGACACGCGCGAGCGCCGGCGCCAGATCGTCGTCGACTATCTCGACAGCGTGCCGCTGTCGGCGCGCGGAGGCTTCGGCGAGGTCATCGGCCTGGGGGACGCCCTCTGGGCCTGGTACGGACGTGACTTCGACGAGGTCAATCGCCTGTTGAGGGAGGTGCCGGCGGGCGACGACGGTCAGCCGGCGATCCGGCCGGTCGCCGTCGCGGGGCGCGGCGGCGTATCGGAGGGCACGGCACTGGCGTTCAAGCAGGCCCTGTCGCTGCTGGTGGCGCAACGGCGGCCTTCCTACTACCTCGGTGCCGAGGGTGCAGCGGCGCTGCGTCGCCTCACCGATCTGCATCTGGGTCTCCTTGCCGATGCCGGCGTCATCGGTCCCGATCTGCGCGCTGCCGCGCTGCCGCTGCCGCTGGAGCCGCGCAGCGCGGCGTTTCCCGAGCGCGACGCCTCGTTCGTCGACCTGAAGGTGTCGACGGCACTGCGCAGCCGGTTGCTCGGCCTGCTGTCGCTCTCCAGCACCTACGACCTCGACCGCATCGATCTGCGCGCGGCCAGCACGGTGGCTGCCGACGCGCAGCGCGCCGCGACCATCCTGCTGCGGGGCCTGGGCGACGCCGAAGGCGCGCGGCGTGCCGGCCTGTTCGGCCCGTACCTCCTCAGGGAGGGCGACGACACCCGCCGCATCGCCTTCAGCTTCACGCTCTTCGAGAGCGCCGGCGGCAGCAACCTGCTGCGCGTCCAGACCGACAACCTCGACCGGCCGTTCGACCTGAACGAGGGCTCCCGGCTGGACCTCGGATCGACCGCGAAGCTGCGCACCCTCATCACCTATCTGGAGCAGGTGGCCGCGCTGCACGGCCGCTGGTCGGCCCTCGACCGGCGCGAACTGGCGGCGCTTCGTCCCGCCGGCGACGACGCGATCTCGCGCTGGGTGCGCGACTACCTGGCGAGCGCCTCGGACCGGAGCCTCGAGCCGATGCTCGAGGCCGCCATGGAGCGCACCTACTCGGCCAGTCCCGCCGAGGGTTTCTACACCGGCGGTGGCGTGCATCGCTTCGCCAACTTCGAGAGCCGCGACGATTCGCGTTCGATGACCCTGCGCGAGGCGCTGACCCGCTCCGTCAACCTCGTCTTCGTCCGATTGATGCGCGACGTGGTGCGGCACGTGCAGGCGACCGGCGAGCGAGCCGACGCGCTCGCCGATCCGGACCATCCGCTGCGGCGCAAGATGCTGGAGCGCTTCGCCGACGCCGAAGGCGGGGTCTTCCTGGCCCGGTTCCATCGCAAGTACGCCGGCCTCGACGCCGACGCCGCCGAGAACCTGATGCTGCGCAGCGTGCGCAAGTCACCGGTCCCGCTGGCCAATGCGTTCTTCGCCACCGAACCGACAGCCGACGCCGCGGCGCTGGCGCGATTCCTGGAGCGCCGGCTGCCCACCGCTGCGCCTTCGGCGGAGCGCCTGTTCGAGACCCAGGGTCCGCAACGCTGGTCACTCGCCGATCGGGCTTATCTCGCCGGGGTGCACCCACTCGAGTTGTGGCTGGTGGGCTACCTCCGTCGGCATCCGGGAGCAACGCTTGCCGAGGCGCTGGCGGCGAGCAGTACCGAGCGTCAGGAAGCGTACGCCTGGCTCTTCAAGACCCGGCGCAAGGCGGCCCAGGACCGGCGCATCCGCGACCAGTTCGAGATCCTCGCGTTCGCCGACATCCAGCGCGCCTGGCAGCGGCTGGGCTATCCGTTCCAGGAACTGACACCCTCGTACGCGACCGCGCTGGGGGCCTCGGGGGACCGGCCGGCGGCGCTGGCCGAGTTGATGGGCATCGCCGTCAATGGCGGGCTTCGCCTGCCGACGACCCGGTTCGAGACGCTGGATTTCGCCGCGAAGACGCCCTACGAGACCCGCTTCGAGCGGCGGCCCGCTCCGCCGCAGCGCGTCCTCGACGCCGAGGTGGCTGCCGTCGTGCGGCGCGCGCTGATCGGCGTGGTCGAGAACGGCACCGCGCGGCGCTTGAAGGACGCCTTGGTGCGCAGTGATGGCAGCAAGGTCGCCATCGGCGGCAAGACCGGCACCGGCGACCATCGCTACGACGTCCACGGCGTCGGCGGCCGGCTGGTGTCGTCGCGCGTGGTCAACCGATCGGCGACGCTCGTCTTCCTGCTCGGCGAGCGTCACTTCGGTACGCTGATGGCCTACGTGCACGAGCCCTACGCGGCCGACTTCCGCTTCACCAGCTCGCTGCCGACGCAGGTCCTCAAGGTGCTCGCGCCGACGCTGCTGCCGCTGGTCGAAGGCAGAGGGTGTGCGCGCGAGCCGGTGAGCGGCGCCGTCGCCCTTCGCTGAAGTCCCGCGCGCTAGAATGCGCGCCTGCCGCGGGTGTAGTTCAATGGTAGAACGGCAGCTTCCCAAGCTTCATACAGGGGTTCGATTCCCCTCACCCGCTCCATCGGGTCGTCCAGAGCCGTCCCAGACGGTCCCATGGACCCCTCTGCGCCCGGTAAAGCGCTTCACTGTCGTTCAGCAAGGTCCCTGGCGGTTCTTTGATATCCGCTGAATCCGGGGGGTACATTCCGGGTAACTCAGGTCACATCACACCGGAGTTCGTGAAAGTTGCCCCCTCATGGCGACGCACAAGCTGACCGAGGTCGCGATCAAGAGAGCTGGGTTCGGCAACGGGCCGAAGAAGCGTTCCGACGGGCACGGCCTGTTCTTGCTGTTGAAGGAAAACGGCGCGAAGTACTGGCGCTTCGCATACGCCTTTGGCGGCTCCGAAAAGCTACTTTCCCTTGGCGTTTGGCCGGAGGTCGGTCTCAAGGAAGCCCGGGAAACGCATCAGGCCGCCCGCAAGCTGCTCGCGCAGGGCCTTGATCCGAGCGCCGCACGGAAGATGTCCAAGACGGAGAATGCCGCTTCGGATGACAGCTTCGAGGCGGTGGCGAGGGAATTCCTCGACATCAAGCGCGCGGAGTGGAGCGTCCCTCACGCAACAAGGTGGATCGAGCGTCTTCAAAGGGATGTCTTTCCTTGGATTGGCGCCAACCGCCTGGAGGAGGTGACCGCGCCGACGCTGCTGCAGACATTGCGCCGCGTCGAAGCCCGAGGCGTACGAGAGACCGTGCACAGCATCTCCCAATCGTGCGGACAGGTGTTTCGATACGGGGTGGCCACGGGGAGGTGTCAACGCAATCCGGCCGCAGACCTTCGTGGCGCCTTGCGGCCAGTGCTGGTGAAACACATGGCGGCGGTGGTGGAGCCGGAAGATTTCGGCGCCCTGGGCCCAATCCCACCGTCAATGGTCGCGTCTAGGACGACCTGGGGGATGTCGTCGTCAAGCCCGGCAAGACTTATCAGATCCCGCAGATCAAGCTGAGCCACGTTGTGAGCCATGCTCATCTCGTCTCGGTAGATGTCGAGGTCTTTTGCACCGTAGGACCGAGCTCGTCAGCAAGGCGCCCGCAAGCAAGTGACCGAGCGTTCAGGCGAACGACAGCTAAGGCTGGACTTGATCGCCGCGAGCGTTGGCTGATGGCGCCGCAACGATGGCGGCGGCCACGGCCTAGCCTGTATTCAGCTCCTAAGCAGAAGCTGGCCTTGCGATCCAGGCCCCAACTCACACTCTTAGTGCAAGTACCGCATTCGCACCGCCGAACGCGAATGAATTCGAGAGCATCGTGCGCACGTGGACCCCATGGCGCGCGACGTTCGGAGAATAGTCAAGGTCACACTCGGGGTCGGGCTCCCGAAGATGCATCGTAGGCAGGACGACGCGATGCTTCATCGCCAGCAGGGACAGCACACATTCCATGGCGCCGGCCGCACCAAGGAGATGGCCGTGCATCGACTTCGTCGCGCTGATCGGGATGCGATGAGCGCGCGCGCCGAAGACGACTTTGATCGCTGCAGATTCAGCAGCGTCGTTCGCATGGGTACCCGTGCCATGGGCGTTGATTGCGTCGATCTCGGCTGGATCGAGTGAAGCGGATTGCAACGCTGCCCGCATCGCGGCGACCTGGCCTTCGACCGTCGGCTTCGTGATGTGGCTTGCGTCATTCGCAAACCCGTAACCGAGAACCTCCGCCTGGATTGACGCGCCTCTCGCGACGGCCCGCTCCCACGGCTCGAGGACAAGCATCGCTGCGCCCTCGCCAAGTACCATCCCGCTGCGGTTTTTTGAGAACGGCTTGCATGATGCGGATGGGTCATCCTTGTCGATGGCAGCCAACGTGTGCAGCACTTCCCAGGCCTTCAGAGATCCGCAGGACAGTGGCGCTTCCGCACCCCCGGCGATCGCGACGTCGAGATCGCCACGCCTGACGCGCTCCCACGCCTCGCCGATGGCGACAGCAGAGGATGAGCAAGCCGTTGAGTAGGTCAGGACCGGTCCCTGGAGGTCATGCTCGATGCCGATCCAGGCAGCCGCCGCGTTCGTCATGCCCAAGAGAATGGTGAGAGGCTTGATCCGATCCGAGTTGTCGCCGTAGAGGATCTGATATCCGTCGTCCATGGAGTGCGTCCCGCCCATTCCGTTTCCGACGAACGCCCCCGCTCTGCTGCGATCCAGGTCGAGCATGGCCCCTGCCGCGTCGACTACCGCCTGGTTCGCTGCGTAGAGCGCAAACAGGCTGAAACGGTCGAGCATGCGGAGCTTCTGGCTATCGAAGTGTGCTGCACCGTCGAACTGCACCGTGGCCCCGAGCGGCGCGCGGAGCCGGTGCGCGAACGACACATCGAGTTTGCGAATGCCGGAGCGTCCGGCACAGGCGTTTTCGAATACTTCCGCCGCACTGTTGCCGAGCGGCGATACGACGCCGATTCCGGTGACTGCTACTCGTCTCATGGCGTCTTGTCGTGAACCTCGCTCACATACTTCATCAAAGGCCCCAAAGCCAAGGCTACGCGCTCGGCTCGACCCTTGCGAACAGGCCAGCCGTTTGCCACGATACTTCACCGTCCACTCCTCGCGCGCGCCTTTGCACCCTCATCGCATGTACCTCCGCGGCATCAGCGCGCTCCACCAGCCCGGTCTTCTCTAGCGGCAGCAGTCGCAGCAGCAAGTGCGAGGCCGGCATGTACAAGGTGCGCGAGCTTCTTCGCGGGCGCGGCGCCGCCGGCGGCATCCAGCATCGTCAGCAGCATGAAATCGGCACACGACATGCCGTGATGCGTGCCGAGTTCGTCGTCGAGCAGGAACACCATCGCCGCGCGCTCCAGGTGCCGGTCCACGCAGGCTTGCAAGGCTTCTTCGCTCATGGCGTCAGCCCTTGCAGTTCGCGGTGAATCTGCTCCAGCGCTTCCAGTTCGCCCGCGTAGTCGAAACGTGCGTCCTCGCGTTCCTTCACGAGTTCCAGCACTTCGAAGGCGAGTCCTTCGACCCCGCTGCGATTCCACTCGGCCTGCAGCACGCGGTCCGCGTGCTTCCCCATGCCCAGTTCAAAGCGCGCGCGGTTCAGCGCCGCATGCACGTTGCGGCTCGCGCCGAGCAGCAGGAGACCGCTTGCGCGGTCTCGAATGGCGTAGATGCCCATCGGCGGGAATGCGTCACGCGCCTGACGCGTGGCCACCCGTCGCGCCGAGCGCGACGCTTGGTTGGCGGAAGGGTCCATCTTTCTTCTCCTTGTGACAGTAGTAGAGGCCGTGCAGCACGAGCATGGCCAAAAAGGCTGCAGGACAGGCCCAGAACACGCCTGCCAGGCCGAAGCGCGCTTCCAGCGCTACGGCAGCTGGCAATTCGACGCCAACGATCGCAGCCATGCTCAGGAGCGCTGGCACCAGCGCCGCGCCGCTCGCGCGCATCGCGCCCACCAGCACGTTGCTCCATCCGAGCAGCACCACGCTCCAGGCGACGGTGCGCACGATGGTGACCGCCTGCTCCAGCACGGGCCCGGGTTCTAGGAACGCGCGCAACGCGAACGGCGCGAGCAGGTGCGCAGCCACGACGAAGAGTGCGGTGACCACGGCGTTCAGGCGCAGCCCCGTACCCACGACCGCCGGCAGCCTTTCGCGCCGTCCCGCGCCGACTGCGTGCGCGCTGAAGATCGCCGCGGCAATGCCCAGGCTCATCGCTGGGAACTGCACCCAGCTCAGGACCTGCGT
Source organism: Burkholderiales bacterium (assembly GCA_038318385.1). Lineage (GTDB taxonomy): Bacteria > Pseudomonadota > Gammaproteobacteria > Burkholderiales > Burkholderiaceae_C > Schlegelella_A. The sequence goes on from JBBQCD010000031.1 coordinate 48,740, forward strand.
CGCCGCGCCATAGGCGGCGGTCGCGGTCGACCCGTGACGGTTCACCAAGCCTAGCAGCACGATCTCAGCAAGCGCCATCGCCAGCATCTGCAATGCGGCCGGCAGGCCGATGCGCAGCATGCGTTTGGCGATGACCGCACTCGGCTTGCAGTCCTGCCACCCGGCGCCGAGGGCGAGCGGATGGCCGTCCCGACGCCAGCGTCGGATCAACACGGTTAGCGCAGCCAGTTGCGCGACGAGCACCGAGACCGCCACGCCAGCCGCGCCTAACGGTGTGCCCGCAATGAGCAGCGGCGTGCACACCGCGCCC
>JBBQCD010000032.1:0-48728 GCA_038318385.1 Burkholderiales bacterium
CAGGTCGAGGTCGGCGAGTGCGCCGCTGGCGGGCTGGAAGGAGGTCATCATGGAAGGCTCGAAACTTAGTTCATCATTTTAATGAAGCGACGTGATCGGATACTCGGGTTTTCCCGCGCCGAAGGGGGCCGCCTCCTCCCACGGGTGACCCATGTTTCACGATGGAAAAAGGCGAGAGGGAGGACGCGCTCGACGCGCTGCCGGAGGACCTGGGGGAATCCCGCATGCGGAAGCCCCGTTTGATTAATAGAGTTAACTAGATTCAAGGCCTTCAAGCATGCCTGCACCCCGGCGGTACCTGCAATCCACTCTTGTCGCCATTGCCGAAACTCTCCGGACAACCTGGCATCGCAGGTGCGGCCCGTTGTCATTCGGGTTTACAAGGTCGTCTGAAGCGCCCACACGCGAGTCCACCTGTGAGTCGCCCATGAAAGGCAACCGATGAACACCGCCGACCTGATCGCCATCGACACCCACACCCACCTCGAGGTGTCGTGCCGCAACCCGTTCGACAACTACGGCGAGGAGTACGACCGCGCCGCTGACAAGTACTTCCGCTCGAGCAAGCGGCCGACGATGGACGAGACCATCGCCTACTACCGCGAGAAGAAGATCGGCTTCGTCAACTTCACGGTCGACGCCGAAACCCAGATGGGGCGGCGGCGCATCCCGAACGAAGAGATCGCCGAGGCGGCGCAGGCCAACAGCGACATCATGATCGCCTTCGGCTCGATCGACCCCCACAAGGGCAAGATGGGCGGTCGCGAGGCGAGGAAGCTGGTCGAGGAGTACGGCGTGCGCGGCTTCAAGTTCCATCCGACGGTGCAGGGCTTCGAGCCGGCCGACCGGATGGCCTGGCCGATCTACGAGGTCATCGCCGAGCACAAGTTGCCGGCGATCTTCCACAGCGGCCACTCCGGCATCGGCTCCGGCATGCGCTGCGGTGGCGGCCTGCGGCTGCAGAACTCCAACCCGATGCTGCTCGAGGACGTGGCCATCGCCTTCCCCGACATGCAGATCGTCGTCGCCCATCCGTCCTGGCCATGGCAGGACGAGGCCATCTCGCTGGCCATGCACAAGCCCAACATCTGGATCGACCTGTCGGGCTGGAGCCCGAAGTACTTTCCGCCGCAACTGGTGCAGTACGCCAACACGCTGCTGAAGGACCGCATCCTCTTCGGTTCCGACTTCCCGTTGATCACGCCGGACCGCTGGCTGAAGGATTTCGCGGAGGCCGGCTTCAAGGACGAGGTCAAGCCGCTGATCCTGAAGGAAAACGCCAAGCGGCTGCTCGGCCTGACGTAAGTCCGGCACTCGCTGTCCGCAGCGGTCCGCGCATCGCGGTCCGGGCGGCCTCACCCGTTCCAGTGGCGCCCGGCGTGACTTTTGCCGTGACTGCCGGCGCGTCGGGGCGGCGCTTCACGCGCATACTTTGCGATCGAGCGAGAGCCCAGGGGGGGCGTCATCGCCACGACCCCAGAGTCCATGAACGCGACCGATTCTTCCGTCAGCGTCACCTTGCTGGCCGCCCAGCAGCTGATTCGCGCGACCACCGCGACGGCGCTCGCCGTGGTCGCCCACAACCTTCTCGATCTGATGCGTTCGGCGAGCACCTTCCGCTCGCGCGGCGAGTTCTCGGCCGCGCAGAACGAGCTGTTGCGCTCGGAGAAGCTGTTCCTGTCCCATTTCACCGCAGCGCTCGAGGAGCGCATCCGCACCGACATCGACCCCAAGGAAGAGACCAAGTCCCCACGGGGCCACACCGACTGGCAGTCGGTCAGCCTGGTCGACGAGGACCAGATCGACGAGCGCATTGCCTTCGACCGCATCGGACAGCTGATCGCCCACGACTGCGAGGCCGAGTTGCGCGAGCTCAGCACTTACGTCAGCGCGCTGCTCGGCCACGGCCGGGCGGACCCCGAGCGCAACCCGTTGCGCGGGGAGATCCTCGGCTCGGCGGTTCATATCGCCATCGAGAAGACCACCAGCGAAGCGGTGACGCAGACGCTGCTGGCGCGCGAGATCGGCCGCGCGATGGCGCAGGAGATGCCGGCGTGTTACCGCGCCGTCATCGCCGACATGAAGCAGCGCGGCATCCGCCCCGCCGACCTCCTGGCGCGGAGCGTCGAGAACTTCCCCGGCCGCTCGCCGGGCGGGGCCTTCGACGAAGCCCGCAAGGCGTGGGAGGAATCGTTTCACGGGCGCATGAACAGTGCGCCGGCGGAGCCGACGCGCAGTTGGGAGGCCTCGCTCGTCGGCCGCTTCGCCGACCCTGATTCGCTCTCCGGGCTCCTCCACGCCGACAGTTCCGCCGCGCTGCTCGACCGGCTGGTTCGCGGGGCGATGCCGGCCCCAGTGCCTGCCGCACCGGGCGCGCCCGCTGCTGACGAACGGGTCATGCAGCTGCTGCGCCGGCTTAACGAGGAGTCGTCGAGGGGGCGCCTTGCGGGCCGCGCGCTGCCGCGAGAAGCCGATCCGTCTTCGGGTCACGGCGCGCTCGACGCGGCGCCGACGCGGCCGCAACCCTTCACGACGGAGGGGCAGAACTACTACGCCCAGCCGCCCGCCGCGGCGCTGGCCGACCTCATGGCGGTCAACCTGATCCGGGCTCACCGCGAAGAGCTGCAACAGGTGTCGCGCAGCAATCTCGACCTGCTCATCATCGACGTCGTCGCGAGCCTGTTCGACCAGATCCTCTCGGACGCGCGGGTGCCGCCGCAGATGGCTCACCAGCTCGCGAGGCTGCAGTTGCCGGTGCTGCGCGTCGCGCTCAACGACTCGAGCTTCTTCTCGTCGCGACGCCACCCGGTGCGCCGCTTCATCAACCGCGCCGCATCGCTGGTCTGTGCTTTCGAAGACCTGGCGTCGGGGCCTGGCAAGGAACTTCTGGAGCGCGTCTCCGACCTGGTCACGTCGATCGTCGAGGGCGCGTTCGACCAGCTCGACCTCTACGAAACCAAGCTGCTCGAACTCGAGCGCTTCACGGCCGAACAGACCCACGCCCAGGTCCGGGAGAGCCCTGCGGCGGCCACGCTGCGGACCAAGGAGATCGAGTGGCACGTCCAGCAGCGCTTCAGCGTCGCGCTGCACGATGCGCTGCAGGGACTCGGGCTGCCGGCCTTCTTGCACGAGTTCCTCTCGGGCGTGTGGGGCGAAGCCATCGTCGTGGCGTCGCGTCGCGACGGCGCGCAAGGCGAAGCCGCGATGAAGATGCGGCGCACGGGCGTCGACGTGGTCGGCAGCATCCAGCCGCAGCGCTCGCTCGAGCAGCGCAAGCATTTCCTCGCGACGCTGCCGGCGCTGATGGCCGCCCTGACGGCGGGAATGGACCTGGTTCAGTGGCCCAAGGCGCTGCGCGACGACTTCTTCGGGCAGCTGATGACGCAGCACGCCGGCTCGCTCAAGGGAACGCCGCTGAGCGATCTCGACCACAACCTCATGCTGCGCCGGATCGACGCGGCATTCGCCCTGCCGATCCCCAACGCCGACGACACCGAGGAGGCGCTACCCGCCGCAAGCGCTGGCGGCCCGGCGCTCGAGCAGCGCTTCTCGAACGAGGAAGGCGAGGCGCTGGGACTGATCTCCGACAGTGCAGTCGACTGGTCCGGCACGGTCGAGCCGCAGCCGGGCGTGGACCCGCCCGCTGCCAACGATCCCGAAGCCACGGTATCGCCTTCGACCGAGCAGCCTTCGGCCGACCAGACCGCGCGCCTTCCGGGCCTGCCGCCCGAGCTCGAGAACGGCCCGGCGCTGCGCGACAACCTTCAGCTGGGCTTCTCGTACCGCCTCAACCTCGCCGGAGAATGGCAGAGCGTCCGCCTCACCTACATGAGCCCGGGACGAACGCTTTTCCTGTTCAGTCACGGCGCGAAGGACCGCGAAACGATCTCGATGACCGCGCGAACGCTCGGCCGCCTGTGTGCTGCCGGGCGCATGCGGGCCCTCGAGACGGCCTTCCTGATCGATCGCGCGACCACGCGCGCGCGCCAGCAGCTGACGTTGCTGAAAAAGGCAGCCTGACGCTGCCGTCCCGGGATCCGCCGCAGGCCGGACAAGGTCGCGACGAGATCGACCCCCCTGCGGCGCATCGCCGCAGACATGTCGGGGGGGGGGTCCGAGGATGCCTACTTCGCTTCGAGCTTGTTGTCGACCGACTTGACGCCGTCGATGCCCTTGGCCACCACCGCCGCGCGATCGAGGTTGGTCTTGTTGTCGGCGTTGCCCGTGAGGGTCACGACGCCGTCCTTGGTGTCGACGTCGACCTTGAGGCCCTTCACGTCCGGATCTGCGAGCAGCGCCGTCTTCACCTTGGCGGTGATCGCGGCGTCGCCGATCGCGTCGCCGGCGTTGCTCATCGCCTGACTGGCGCTGCCCATCGCCTGGTTGGCAGATGGGGTCGGCGTGACGGTGGTGGTGGTCGTCGTGCCGGCGGGAGTCGACACGGTTTCCCGCTTCTTCTCGCATCCGGATGCGAGCAAGACGGCAGCGAGCGCGACGGCGCCGAGGGCGAATGTTCGGGTCTGCAGGGTCTGCATTGATGTTCTCCTTCTCTCGTTCGAGGTTTGTTTGCAAAGTCATCAGCCAGGGGGCCTGGCGCGTTCGGGTAGCAATCGGAAGGCCCGGTCATCGCGGGTGCGCTTTCAAGCCTATGTCAGCGTATGCTCACTACATCGATCAGGCCTGTCGCGCTGCGATATAGTCCATCCATGGATCGTGTTCGTCTCGACTGGAACGGCCGCCCGATCGAGCTCGAGACGCGCTGGATCGGCACTCCGACAGCCGCCCATCCGGTCGTCGTCTTCCTCCACGAGGGCCTCGGCTCGGTCTCGATGTGGCGCGACTTTCCGAGCGCGTTCTGTCACGCACACGGCCTGCGCGGACTGGTCTACTCGCGCTACGGCTACGGCCGCTCGACGCCCAGACCCCGCGCCGAGAACTGGCCGATCGGCTTCATGCACGCCCAGGCGCTGGAGGTGCTGCCGGCGTTGCTGGCGGCGCTCGGCATCAACCGACCCTGGCTCTTCGGCCACAGCGACGGCGCCTCGATCGCGCTGCTCCATGCGAGCCGTATTCCGACGGCCGGACTTGTCGTCGTCGCCCCGCATCTCTTCGTCGAGGATGTCTCGATCGCCAGCATCGAGCAGGCGCGCGAGCGCTATGCCTCGGGCGACCTGCGCGCGGGCCTGGCGCGCCACCACGACGACCCGGATTCGGCCTTCAGGGGCTGGAACGACGTCTGGCTCAACCCGGCGTTCCGGTCCTGGAACATCGAGGAGGAGCTGGCGACGATCACGTGCCCGGTGCTCGCGGTCCAGGGGGAGGACGACGAGTACGGAACCCTCGAACAGGTGCGCCGCATCGTTCTCCGACTGCCGAAAACCCGCTTGCTTGTGGTCCCGAAATGCGGACACTCACCCCATCGAGAAGTGCCCGAGCTGCTGACGCGCGAAGCGGGACGCTTCATCCTCGAACACGACCATCCTCAGGAGTCACCATGTCCATGAAAATCGCACTCGTCGCCGGCGCCGTCCTCGGCCTTGCGGCCACAGCCGCGCAGGCCCAGGGCAACGGCCCGGTCAAGGTCGGCCTGATGCTGCCGTACAGCGGCACCTACGCCTCGCTCGGCAACATGATCGAGAACGGCTTCAAGCTCTACGTCGACGAGCACGGCGGCAAGCTCGGCGGCCGCGAGATCCAGTACTTCAAGGTCGACGACGAGTCCGAACCGTCGAAGGCGACCGACAACGTCAACAAGCTGATCAAGCGCGACCAGGTCGACGTCCTCGTCGGCACCGTGCACTCCGGCGTCGCCCTGGCGATGGCCAAGGCGGCGAAGGACTCGAACACGCTGCTGATCATCCCGAACGCCGGCGCCGTCGGCATCACCGGGCCGATGTGCGCGCCGAACATCGTCCGCAGCTCGTTCTCGAACTGGCAACCGGGCTACGCGATGGGCGTCGTCGCCGGCAAGAAAGGCGTCAAGCGCGCGATGACGCTGACCTGGAACTACGCCGCCGGCGCCGAGTCGGTGAAAGGTTTCGCCGAAGGTCTGGAAAAGAGCGGCGGCAAGGTGATCAAGGAGCTGACGGTGCCGTTTCCGAACGTCGAGTTCCAGGCCTTGCTGACCGAGATCGCGGCTCAGAAGCCCGACGCCGTGTACTCGTTCTTCGCCGGTGGCGGCGCGGTCAAGTTCGTCAAGGACTACGCCGCGGCCGGCCTCAACAAGACGATCCCGCTCTACGGCCCCGGCTTCCTGACCGACGGCACGCTCGAAGCGCAGGGCGCCGCGGCCCAGGGCATGCTGACGACGCTGCACTACGCCGACGACCTCGACACGCCGCGCAACAACAGCTTCCGCAAGGCCTTCGCACTGGCCTACAAGACCAACGCCGACGTCTACGCGGTGCAGGGCTACGACGCCGCGCAGATCCTCGCCGCCGGTCTCAACGCGGTCAAGGGCGACCTGTCGAAGCGCGACGCCCTGACGTCGGCGATGCGCAAGACCGTGGTCGACAGCCCGCGCGGCAAGTTCACGATCTCCAAGGCTGGCAACCCGGTGCAGGACATCTACCTGCGCGAAGTCAAGGGCAACAACAACGAGTTCCGCGGTATCGCGGTCAAGGCCCTCGCCGACCCGGCGACCGGCTGCCCGATGTGAGGGCACAGGCATGATTCTCGAAATCGCCGATATCCGCATCCAGCCCGGCCGGCAGGCCGACTTCGACGCCGCGCTGCAGCGTGGCGTCGCCACCGTCATCTCGCAGGCGAAGGGCTTCAAGAGGTACCAGGTCCGGCGCGGCATCGAATCGCCGGAGCGCTACATCCTGATGATCGAATGGGAAACGCTCGAGAACCACACCGTCGACTTCCGCGAGGGTCCGCTCTTCCCGCAGTGGCGTGCGATCGTCGGTCCGTTCTTCGCGGGCCCGCCCCAGGTCGAGCACTACGACCTGGTGGCGCAGTCGGCCTGAGGCTCGCGATGGCGAGGGGCATGAATGCGGGCGCGCCGTGGGGTCGCTTCGGTGCGCCCGCGCGCGCGCGTCCGATTGCTGGGACAATAGATGCCCCCGCTCCGTAGCCCGCGACCCGGGATGCGGTCCGATAGCAGACCTTTCAGGTAACGCCATGGCCACCCGACGCTCCGCTCCCCCTGCAACCGACACCGGCGCCCAGAAACTGCGCCAGACGCAAGCCGAGTACGTGGCTGCGCGCCCGTCCGGCGAACCCGGCGTCAAGCCGATGATGTCGAGCTCGAAGATGTACGTGTGCCGGCGCTGTCAGGCCAACTTCAAGACCGGCGACGGCAAGCCGGATCCGCGCCTGCCCGGCCTGGGCAAGTGCAACAAGTGCGTCGCCGCGGCCTCGGCCCTGGCCGCCTGACCCGGCCTGATCACAGCCCCCGGACGAGCTGCGTGGCGGAGTAGATCGCCAGGCCGACGAGGCCGCCGACGAGCGTGCCGTTGATGCGGATGAACTGCAGGTCGCGGCCGATGTTGCGCTCGAGCTCGCGCGTCATCTCGGCGGCGTTCCACTCGCCCACACGGACGATGATGTAGCGCCGGATGTCCTCGCGGTAGCGCTCGATCCAGCCCGGGGCGGCGTCGCGGATCTGCTCGTTGATCCAGCCCTGCATCGCGGCGTCGGCAAGGAGCTTTTCGCCCAGCGAATGCGTGCCGAGGACGACCTGGCCGCGTATCGATGAGTCCGGCGCGTCCAGGTCGTCCTGGATCCAGCCGATCATCTGGCTCCACAGGCCGTGCAGGTATCCCGCCAGCGCCGGATGCGCCAGGAGCTCTTCCTTGATGGCTTCGCCCTTGATGCGCAGTTCGGGATCGTCCTGCAGGCGCGCGACGAAGGCCGCGACGAACTCGTCGAAGCGCACCCGCAGGGGATGCGCCGGGTCGGCCCCCATTTCGCCGACCAGGCGGACGACGCCTGCGACCATCTTCTCGGTTGCGTAGCGGCCCGCCACGTTGTCGAGGCCGACGAAGCGCAGGTACTTGACCTCCGCAGCGACGACCTCCGCGACCTCGGCCTTGATCGACTCGTCGTCCAGCATGTGGGCGAGTTGCAGCAACAGTCCGTCGAGCAACTGCTGGTGCCGGCGATCGGCGGTCATCACCTCCAGCAACCGGCCTGCGAGGCGCGAGACGTCGACCTGCTCGAGCCGTGCGACCACGGTGGCGCGGAAGAAAGCGCGCACGCGTTCGTCGTCGAGAACGCCGATGCCGTAGCGCAGCGCGGCGACGAGATGCGTCGCCACGCGCTCGGCGTGACTTGGGTCCGCGAGCCAGCCTGCCAGGCGTCCGGCCGGGTCGAACTGCGCCAGTTTCGCCAGCACCTGCTCGGTGCTGAGGAAGTTCGCGCAGATGAAGGTCGCGAGGTTCTCGCCGATCCGGTCCTTGTTGCTGGGAATGATCGCGGTGTGCGGGATCGGCAATCCGAGCGGATGGCGAAACAGCGCGACGACCGCGAACCAGTCGGCGATCGCGCCGACCATCGCCGCTTCCGCGAAGGCGGCGACGTAGCCGAAGACCGGGCTGCGGTCGTGAAGCAACGCCGCCACCGCATAGACCCCGGCCGCCCCGGCCAGCAGGCCGACGGCGATCAGCTTCATCCGGGCAAGGTCGGGGGCGGTCAAGATGAGGAGGGTCCGCGGCTTCGTCGGCGGTCGCCCGAACGATCGAAGTCAGGCCGACCAGGTCCTCAGGACGTCGCCGCCAAGTTGCCGCGCCTGCCGCGCTTTTCCACGAGTTCGAAGACGAGCATGCCGGCGAGCATCGCACCGACGAAGACGAGCGCCTTCGGCGCGCCCATGCCGAGGGCCACCAGCGCGGGGCCTGGGCAAAATCCCGCCAAGCCCCAGCCGACGCCGAACACGGCCGCGCCGCCGATCAGGCGCCGATCGATGCGGTCCGCCGAAGGCAGCCGCATCTCTGCGCCGAGCAGCGAGCGGGTGCGCCGCCGCGCCAGGGCGAAGGCGACGACACCGACCGCGACGGCGCCACCCATGACCAACGCGAGCGATGGATCCCAGCGGCCGAAGAGATCGAGAAAGCCGATCACCTTGGCGGGATTCGCCATCCCCGAGACGATCAAACCGAGCCCGAACACCAGGCCGGCGAGGAGTGCAGTGAAGCTGTACATCGTGGTTCCTTCAGACGCCGAGCAGGTGACGCAGCACGAAAACGGTGACGAAGCCGGCGCCCATGAAGGTCGCGGTCGCCAGCAGCGAGCGGGGCGAGAACCGCGACAGTCCGCAAACGCCGTGGCCGCTGGTGCAGCCCGAGCCGTAGCGCGTGCCGACGCCGACCAGCAGGCCGGCAGCCACGAGCGCCGGATAGCCGGCGTCGATCTGCAGCGTCGGCGCTGCCGCGAGCAACAGATAGATCGCGGGCGCACCGATGAGCCCGGCCAGGAAGGCGACGCGCCAGGCGATGTCGCCGCGCGCGGGCGCCAGGAGCCCGCCGGCGATGCCGCTGATGCCGGCGATGCGGCCATTCAGCAGGACGAACATCGCAGCAGCGAGCCCGATCAGCGCGCCGCCAGCAAGGGCGCTCCACGGGGTGAATGCATTCCAGTCGATCGTCATGGGGTGTTCCTCTCGTAGAAAGCCTCGCCAGCGAAGCTGGCGGAGGGGCTCAGCCCTGGGGGCTCTCGGCCATGCGCTCGCAGTACTCGGCCAGGTGCTCCGGCAGCGGATCCGGGCAGACGCCGCATTGCCAATTGCCCGGCACCGCGTGGTCGATGAACTTCGGATACGGCAGCTTGAGCGCGGCCATGATGCGCTCGAACTCTGCCTGGGTCTTGCCAGCCCCGAGTCGCGGGTTGCGCGCCTTTTCCTGCCCGACCGAAGAGACATGCCGGCCGGTGTAGTCGTGCGCCGGATAGACCAGGGTCTCGTCGGGCAGTGAGAACAGCTTGCCGGTGACGCTGCGGAACAAGGTTGCGGCGTCGCCGCCCTGGAAGTCGGTGCGGCCGCAGCCGTCGATCAGCAGCGCATCGCCGCTGAAGACGCGATCCGGCAATCGATACGCGAAATGACCGTCGGTGTGCCCCGGGGTGTGCAGGCCGTCGATGGCGAGAGAGCCGATCCGCACCGGCCGGCCCTCCTCCACCGCCTCGTCGACGCACGGCAGGCGATCGATCGCCGGCGCGCCGATGCGGCTGCCGGCGCGTTCCTTCAGCATCCGTGCCGCGGTGATGTGATCGGCATGCACGTGGGTGTCCAGCGTCAGCACGAGCCGCAGCCCGAGTTGCTGCAGCGTGGCGAGGTCACGATCGACGGAGTTGATCACCGGATCGATCAGCACGGCCTGTCCGCTCTCCTCGCAGCCGAGGAGATAGGTGTAGGTGCTCGAGACGGGCTCGAAGAGCTGCCTGAAGATCATCGGTTCGGCCGGCAGTCAGTGCGACCGCGGATCATTGCAGCTCCGGGTACTGCTTGACGACTTCCTCGCGCGTCAGTCGCGGGTACCAGCCCGCGAACATGTAACTGTAGCCTTCGTTCTGCCATTTCGCGATGTCGATGACCGCCGCCGGCACCACCGTGGTGACGTCGTAGAAGTCCTCGGGCTTGTAGCCGCGAGAGCGCGCGGCATTGGCACAGATGTGGATCGTCACGCCGGCATCCTTGAGGGCCTTGAGCTGCGCATACATGTCGGGAAACGCGGCCCGGTTCAGGCGCGACATCGCGTGCAGCTCGTTGCCGTGAGCGACGATCACGAGGCGCGAATTCGCCGGATCGCCGTACTGCTTGATCGCCTGCAGGTGGTTGAGGACATAGCCGAAGGCCGGCACGGTGTCGGTCGGCTTGGCGAAGTTGAAGTCGTACATCGCCTTTTGCGCCTTGTAAGGCGTCGGGTCGAAGCGCGACGGATCGTTCGGGCCGGCGACGGCCGGAAAGGCCCACAGCATGGCGAAAGCGAGGCCGAAGCCGGCGAAGATTCTCTTCATGGTGTTCTCCAGGGGTGCGCGAGCGCAGGGTGACCGCGCGGCCTGACCCATTGTGCATGCGATGCCCGAAGCTCCGTGGGGCAATGCCCTCAATCGTCGCGGCCGCCGCCCGCCGAGCCGGCCACCCCCGGCACGGCCGTTACCGTTCGGTCGAAGAAGTGGAGCACGACGATGAGCCCGAGCGTCATCAGCGGCATCAGCAACGGGTTAGCGATTCCGACGACCAGCGGCGCCACCCAGAGGAAGAGGCGCAAGCCCCAGCTGTAGCGCAGACCGGCGCGGTGCACGTGATCGAGCGCGATGGGGTTGAGTCCCGCTCGCGTCGGCGATTCGACCGGGATCGACATCACGAAGCCGGCGTGGTTGTAGAAGCGCATGGCCATCGCCGAGGACAGGTACGACGAAAAGAGCGTGACCACCAGCAGCATCTCCAGCACCTTGCGCGGCTCCGGCGGGAAGTGCCAGAGTGTTGCCGCGCCGGACCATTGAGCGCTGGACAGGCTGATCGAGCCCATCAGGGCCAGCGCCGCGGTGGAGGCGCTGATCGTGGCCGACATGAGCGAATTGCGCAGGGTCTGCACCGCGACGATTTCGAAACCTGGCTTGGCCGACATCTCCGCCACCCATGCCGCGCGGAGCCGGGCGTGCGAGAGGCGCGCGTTCGGACGCGTGCGGCTGCGCTGCCGGGCCCAGACCTCGTAGCCCCCGAGCAGGATCAGGCTCAACAGGATGGCAGCCCAGGTGCCGACGGACTCGCTGCCGGGGTTCATGGCGCCGCACCGACCCGCGCACGACTGGGGCCCGGGAGCGGAGGTTCACCGGCGGCCGGGAACATCGATTGCCCTGTCGATGCTGCGACTCTTGAACACGCGCCCATGGCCCTCCCCGATGCTGAGTTTCGAATCCGGATCGTCCGCGTCGTGTGGCACGGCGTGACAGCTGGATTGTTGCTGCTGGCGGCGCAATACTCCAGCGCGGCAAACGCCGCGCCCGGCGCTGCTGCGGCGAGCATCGCGGCGAAGGGCACGGCTCAGGGCGCCCCGGCCTGTGTCAGCTGCCACGGCACCCGCGGCGAAGGCAATGCGGCCGCCGGGTTTCCACGACTCGCCGGCATCGGTGGGGTCTATCTCGCCGAGCAACTCGACGCCTTCGCCGCCGGCACGCGCAAGAACCCGGTGATGGAACCGATCGCCAAGGCGCTGACCGCGGAGCAGCGTCAGGCGATGGCCAGTTACTACGCCAAGCTGCCCTCGACTGTCGGCAGCGATGGCCTGCCGGCAGAGGCTCGTCCGCAGGACAAGGCAGCGTGGCTCGCGGAGCGCGGACGCTGGAACGACGGCCTGCCCGGTTGCGCCCAGTGCCATGGTCCGGCGGGCCTGGGGGTCGGCGACCGGATCCCGCCGCTTGCTGGGCAGCCGGCCGCCTATCTGGCCGCGCAGCTGCGCGGCTGGAAGGACGGCCTGCGCCCGCCCGGGCCCCTCGCGCTGATGGTATTGATCGCCGGCAAGGTCGCGGATGCCGACATCGAGCCGCTGGCCGCCTATTACGCCAACATGCCCGGTGCCGTCGCACCCGCCGGCAAGCCATCGGGAGCCGGGAAATGATGCGTCGTGCGGCCCTCTTGGCCCTGCTCGCGGTGTCCGCTGCAGCACATGGCGCACCCCCCGCGATGGCTGGGGACGATGCTCCGCACTTCCAGCCGCCTCCCGAAACCGACCTGCCCTCCGGCGACTTCGGCAAGGTCGTGCTCGAAGGCGAGCGCATCTTCCGCAACACTCGCCAGCACGCGGGCCGCTTCGTCGGCAACGCGCTGAGTTGCGCCAATTGCCACCTCGATGCCGGCAGGCGCGCCGATTCCGCTCCCCTGTGGGGCGCCTTCGTCTCCTACCCTGCCTACCGGAGCAAGGACGGCGAGGTCAGCACCTTCGCCGCCCGCATCCAGGGGTGCTTCCGCTACAGCATGAACGGCAAGGCGCCGCCGCTGGGCGATCCGGTCCTGGTCGCGCTCGAGTCGTATGCCTACTGGCTGGCCAAGGGCGCCCCGGTCGGCACGAAGATACCGGGAAGCGGCTATCCCAAGCTGGCCCAGCCGGCCCTTGCCGCCGACTATGGTCGAGGCGAGAAGGTCTACGCCGCGAACTGCGCCGTCTGCCACGGCGCGGATGGGCAGGGGCAGCGCAGCGGCGGCGTCGTGACCTTCCCGCCCCTGTGGGGCAAGGATTCGTTCAACTGGGGCGCCGGCATGCACACGCTCGGCAATGCCGCCGGCTTCATCAAGGCCAACATGCCGTTGAGCCGCGGCGGTTCGCTCAGCGACCAGGACGCCTGGGACGTGGCGCTCTACATGAACAGCCACGACCGGCCGCAGGATCCGCGCTACGCCGGTTCCGTCGAGGCGACTCGCAAGAAGTACCACGACTCGCACGACTCGATGTACGGCCGCAAGGTCAACGGCCGGCTGCTCGGCGGCCTTTGACGGTCGCAGCACGTACGCCCGGCGCCCGGACAATGCGCCGATGAACGGCGCTCTGCAGATCGGCCCGCTGGCACTGCCTTACACGCTGCTGCTGTCGCTCTGCGCCTTCGTCCTGGCCTGGTTCGTCGGCGTACGCAGCGCGCAGCGCCGCGGCGTCGAGATCGAGCCGCTGCTGGTGCGGATGCTGCTGGTGGGTCTGGTGGCGGCGCGGCTGGCCTTCGTCTGGCAGTGGCGCGGCCCCTACCTGACGCATCCCTGGTCCATCCTCGATCCGCGCGACGGTGGCTGGGCCTTGGAGGAGGGCCTCGCGGCGGCGGCCCTGTACGGCTTCTACAAGGCGCGGAGCGAGCCCCGGCTGCGACGGCCGGTCTTCGCGGTGCTGCTGACGGCAGGAGCCGTGTACGCGGCCGGGACGATCGCCCTTCTGGCCGCGCCGCATTCCCCGGGGTCATTGCCCGCGCTCGTCCTCGCCGCACCCGATGGCCGTCCGGTCAACCTGACGGCGTTCGGCGGCAAGCCGCTGGTCGTCAATCTATGGGCCAGCTGGTGCGGACCCTGCCAGCGCGAGATGCCACTCCTGGCGCAGGCACAGGCCGACCAACCGACAGTCAACTTCGTCTTCGTGAACCAGGGCGAGAGCGCCGCGACGATCGACGGCTTCCTGCGGCGAAACCGCCTGCAGATGAGCAACGTCCTCCTGGATGAACGCCTCCAGGCGGGCTCCGCCTTCGGGCAGCGCGCCCTGCCGACGACGCTCTTCTTCGATGCCGGGGGGAGGCTCGCCAGCACCCGCATCGGCGAGCTTTCGGCGGGAACCCTGGAACAACGTCTCGCCGAAATCGGCGTCGGTGCCGACAGCGTCAAGCCGCGACGCGCACCTTAGGTGCCTACGCCGGACTCTGCTGAGTCCTAGGCCGGCGAGGCGTCAGGCCGGAGATTCCGAGCGGCTGCCTCACCCTCCCGTCGCCAGCACCTCGGACAGGCTGGCCGAGGTGTCGCCGCTCAAAGCGGGCCGAAGCCAGAGACCTGGACTTGCACTTCGCGACGAGCGAAGGCGAGCGCTTCTTCCTGGGAATGAAAGATTTGTGGGTAAAGGCTCTTCGCGGGACGGTCGCCTCGGGCATCCCCCGCGCTCAGCAAGATGCCGGCGCGCCAGTCGCTGTCTCCCCAGCCCTCGGCGATGGGTACGGCCAGGTATTCGCCGAATTCGATGGGTCCGCTGCTTTGGCTCATGTCATGCTCCGAATCATTTTTCCGACGGCATCGCAGCCACCGAGAGGGTCGTCAGCCCACGCGCCGTGTGAAACCTCGAGCCGCTCTGGAAAGAAGCGAGCGCATACTCGATCTGCGCGATCTCCTCGGCGATCCGATCGATCCGCGTGCTGTTCCACACCGGACCCTGGTAGGCGGCATCGAGCTCGCCACGCAGCCGCTGATACTCGCCGTTGAGTTCTGCTTGCCCCACGATTCGCATCCTCAGGGTTGATTTTTCGTTGACAGAAGCATCCCAGAAGACTGCCCCGGCCCCTGTAGGACAACGACAGTCGAGAGCGTGAGGCGGCAGATCATCCTGCGCCATTCACCCGGCGCTTTTGACGGCAAGCAGCATTCCTGGTCGGCAAGGCTTGGCGGATCCAGCGAGACCGGTGTGCGCAGCGGGGTCGCCTGGCTGTAAATGCGGGTAACGCCACTCCGCTCCCGGCGTCAGCGGTCGATATTCGGCCATGGGGATGCTCAGGAAACTCGGCTCGGCGCTCTTCACAGTGCCGCTGGTCTTGTCGTCGTTGCTGCTGCGCGCGCTGCAGGCGTTCGAGAAGTCGAACGGCAAGCGACGTCGTTCGCTCATCGCGGCGCGGCGCAGCCCGACGGCCGAACCGCCGCCTCGGCCCCGCGAAGAGCGAGCCGCGACGCCTCACGTACCCGGCGCAGACGTGAAGGCCATGCGCATCGCGCTGACGGCGGTACTCGACGAGCATCCCGGAAGTCGGGCGGTGTTTCGCTACCTGGCTCACTTCGAACGTCGTCTGACGAAGACCGGTCTGGCGGCGCTCGACCTGATGCCCGACAAACGCCTCAGGCGCGCACTCGCACAGTTCGAGGCGATCGTCACCAATTGGTCGCACCCGCGGCTGGCCGAACTGCGCTCGCGAATGGCGGTTGCGATCTCCGTGCGCACCAGTGCCGGCGCCCTGTGGATTCCCCAGGCGACGATCTCCAAGGCCTATGCCCCGCGGCGCATGCCGATGCTGGCGCGGGTCCGGGCGCACGAGGCGCCGACGCCGACGGAGTTCCAGGGCAGCCGCCAGGTCGAAGTGGAAGACGATGTCAGCATCTCACGCTTCGAAGCCGCTGTCGGTGCATGGGACCTTTCCAGCCGCCAGGCGCTTGCCGCCTTGTCCGCGCCCGCCAGTCGTCAGTGACCCTTCGGGGGCGTCGGCACCCGCGGGGGTGATAGAAACGGGTCCGTCCGCGGATTCTGTCTGTTGCCTGCCGATGAAACGCCACCTCGCGACCAGCGTCGCCCTCTTTCTCGCCGCAGCGGGCCTGCCGGCCCACGCCGATCCGACGCTCGAGCACGCGGCTCAGTGCGTCGCCGCGCTCGAGGCTGAGGCCGAGGGCCTGGCCCAGCAGTTGCGCAACGGCAAGGCCGACATCGAGCCGATGCTGGTACAGCGGGTGCAGCAGGGCTTCGCCTTCATCGGTGCGGTCTACAAGCAGGGCGTGCAGAACGACGACGCCACGCGGATGCTGAAGGAGGCGGAGAAGGCGCAGGAGTCGCTGCCCCAGGCTGAACTCGCCTCGCGCCAGGCTGCGTGTCGCGCCGAGGGCGGCCAGCTGCTGGCCAACGCCAATTTCCTCGAACGCGCCTTCGTGAACCGCGCCGCACAGCGCCGGGTCGACAAGCTCAAGCAACGCGCCGGCTGAGCGCCGACGCCAACCGGAGATCCGCATGGACCCCAAGCTCCCGCTCCTCACCATCTTCGGCGCCACCGGAGCACAGGGTGGTGGCCTGGCGCGCGCCATGCTCGCGCGCAACAAGCCCGATCACCGGATCCGCGCGGTCACCCGCAAGCCCGAGAGCGCGAACGCCCGCGAACTCGCCCAGCTCGGAGCCGAGGTGGTCCAGGCCGATCTCGACGACCCGGCGAGCGTCCAGGCCGCCATGCGCGGTGCCGACGCCGTCTACGCGGTGACCAATTTCTGGGAACACATGTCGCCGGATCGCGAGCTCAAGCAGGCCGAGGCACTCGCCGAAGGCGCACAGCGCGAGAAGGTCGGGCACGTGATCTGGTCGACCCTGGAAGACTCGCGACGGTTCCTGCCGGCCGACGGGCGCCGCATGCCGGTGCTGATGGGTCATTACAACGTGCCGCACCTGGACGCCAAGGGAGAGGCCAACCGCTTCTTCAGCGAGCGCGGCCTGCCCGTGACCTTCCTGCTGACCTCGTTCTACTGGGACAACCTGATCCACTTCGGGATGGGGCCGCAGCGTGGCCCCGACGGGCAACTCGTCTTCGTGCTGCCGATGGGCGACCGCCCGTTGCCCGGCATCGCGGCTGCCGACATCGGCGCCTGCGCTGCGGGGATATTCCGCCAGGGTGCATCGACCATCGGTCGCACGATCGGCATCGCCGGCGAGCACCTCACGGGAGGGCAGATGGCGAGCGCGCTGTCACGCGCGCTGAAGGAGCCGGTGGTTCATGTGGCCATGCCGCCGCAGGACTACGCCAAGCTCGGCTTCCCCGGTGCCGACGATCTGGCCAACATGTTCCAGTTCAACCACGACTTCGCCGAGCAATACTGCGCCGCGCGGCCGACGGCCGAATCACGGGCGTTGAACCCCGGGCTGATGACCTTCGATGCCTGGCTGCTGAGCGCGGGCTCGCAGATCAACGTTCCGCCAAAACCGGCGGATTGAGCCGGCGGCGGCCGGCGGGCCGCCTCTCCGGCGGAACCCCTGCTCAGAGCGCTTCGGCGTAGGTCCGCAGGCGATCCGAGCGGCTCGGGTGCTTGAGCTTCCTGATCGCCTTGGTCTCGATCTGGCGGATGCGCTCGCGGGTGACGTCGAACTGACGTCCGACTTCCTCGAGCGTGTGGTCGTTGCTCATGTCGATGCCGAAGCGCATCCGCAGGACCTTGGCTTCGCGCGCGGTCAGGCCGTCGAGCACTTCACCGACCACCGAGCGCAGGCCGGCCTGCATCGCCGCTTCCATTGGCGCGACGCTGCGCGTGTCCTCGATGAAGTCGCCGAGCGTCGCATCGCCTTCGTCACCGAACGGCAGCTCCATCGAGACGGGCTCCTTGGCGATCTTCATGATCTGACGGATCTTGGCTTCCGGCAATTCGAGCTTGGCGGCGATCGTCGCCGCATCGGGCTCGGCGCCGAACTCCTGCAGGTGGGCACGGCTGACGCGGTTGACCTTGTTGATCATCTCGATCATGTGGACCGGCACGCGGATCGTCCGGGCCTGGTCGGCGATCGCCCGCGTGATGGCCTGGCGGATCCACCAGGTCGCGTAGGTCGAGAACTTGAAGCCGCGGCGGTATTCGAATTTCTCCACCGCCTTCATCAGGCCGACGTTGCCTTCCTGGATCAGGTCGAGGAACAGCATCCCGCGGTTGGTGTACTTCTTGGCGACCGAGATCACCAGGCGCAGGTTGGCCTCGATCATCTCGCGCTTGGCGCCGAGCGAGGCACGCTCGCCCTCGTTCATCTGCTTGCTGATCGTCTTCAGGTCGTCGATCGGGATCACGACCTGCGCCTGCAGCTCGGCCAGCTTGGCCTGCAGTTCCTGGATCGCGGGGGCATTGCGGCGCAGGGCGGCGGCGTACGGCACGCGCCCTGAGGCCTCGGCTTCGACCCAGCCCGGGTTCAGCGCGTTCGGCGGGAAGCTCTCGATGAAGTGCTCCTGCGTCATGCCGCAGCGATCGACGGCGATGCGCCGGATCTCGCGTTCGTAGCGGCGCACGTCGTTGACCTGCGCGCGCAACTCGCCGCAGAGGCGGTGGATGGTCTTGGTCGTGAAGCGGATGGTCATCAGCTGCGCCGTCAGCGCCTGCTGCGCGGCACGGTAGCTCGGCGTGCCGTAGCCACCGCGCTCGTAGGCACGGCGCAGCTTGTCGAAGGACACGCGCATCGCCGCGAAGCGCTCGAGAGCCTGGGTCTTCATCTCCTCGAGGCGGCGCGTCATCGCCCGGCTGCCGCCGTTGCCGTCGTCGTCGTCCTCGGCGTCATCGAAGGAATCGACGTCCTCTTCGGCGACGTAGTCGTCGGCCTCCCCGGCGACGACGAAGCCGTCGACGACCTCGGAGATCGTCATCTCGCCGGCGGCGATCTTCTCGCCGCAGGCGAGGATCGCACCCATCGTGCCCGGAGACGCGGAGATCGCCTGCATCATGTCCTGCAGGCCGCCCTCGATGCGCTTGGCGATCTCGATCTCGCCTTCACGCGTGAGAAGTTCGAAGGACCCCATCTCGCGCATGTACATGCGCACCGGGTCGGTGGTGCGGCCGAACTCGGAGTCGACGGTCGAGAGCGCCGCCTCGGCGGCTTCCTCGGCTTCCTCGTCGGTCGACGCGGTCGCCGCGCCGCCTTCGACCAGCAGGGTCGCGGCGTCCGGTGCCTGCTCGTACACGGCGATGCCCATGTCGTTGAGCATCTTGACGATCGCCTCGAGCACCTCGGGCTCGACCAGCTTGGCCGGCAGGTGGTCGTTGATCTCCTGCTGGATCAGGAAGCCCCGCGTCTTGCCCATCTTCACCAGCGTCTTCAGCTCGCTGCGGCGCTTTTCCGCCTCTTCCTCGGTAAGGGCGGTCACGTCGAGGCCGAATTCGCGGATCAGCGCCCGCTCCTTCGACTTCGGCACCTTCACGCGCAACGGCTTGGCCTTGGCGGGCGTCGCCTCGGCCGCCAGGATGTCGTCGGCGTCGAGGACGTCGCTGTCGGTTTCCTGGTCGACCGCGTCGAAGACCAGTTCCTCGCGATCGGCCTTGCCGGCCTTGCCGACTTTGGCGGGACGCCCTTTGGGCTTGGCGGTCGTGGTGGCGCGCGTCGGGGGTGTGGCCGCAGCATTCGCCTTGGCGGGCTTCGCGCCCTTGACGGCGCGCGGGGCTTCGACCCGGACGGCCGCAGCCTTGTCGATGAGCAGGGCGGCGGCGGTGGTCTTCTTCGTGGTCATGCGGCTGGTTCCTGGAATGATGTTGCCGACCCGGACACCCACGGCAATGCGCGCCGAGGGGCGCGCGTGACGTCTGAAACCGGACTGCCTCGGCAGATTCGAAGCAAAAGGCGAGATATTGACCTAAATGGGGACTGTGCGCCGGTTTGAAAGCGAATTTCGGGGTCAATCGCCCGGCTTTTGTCACTTCGAAGGCCCCGAAACCGGGCTCGTGCTCCCGTTTAGGCCATTTCCGGACCGGCGAGGTCCAATGACCCATCAGATCGGCTTTGCCGGAGAAAGGTTCCTCCTATGCCCCGGCGGAGCCTGCTCTCCCCCGCGATCGGACGTCCGCGGGACCGGCAGCCGCCGCTGCCAAGTCGGCTTGCCACGCCGCCAGTGCCGCATCGCGCTCTTCGCCCGGCAGGCGCAGGAGCGCCGACGGGTGCAGCGTCACCAGCACGGGCAGGCCGTCGGTGCGCGCTATCCATCGGCCGCACTCGCGCATCACCGCAACCGGCCGACCGAGCAGGGAGCGTGCGGCCGTAGCGCCGAGGGCAATGCCCCTATGATTTGCCGCAGCGGCCCGATCCATGGGCTACATGAGGACTCCGGCCCGTGACGCACCCGCAAGGACTTCCGCTGCAGGCTGTGCGCGACCTGGCCTGGGCCGGCCAGCACGAACGTGCCATCGAGGAATGTGCCAAGGCGCTCCGGGACGCCAGCCTGCCGGCAACGCAGCGCCTGGCCTGGCTCGATCTGCGCAGCGCCTCGCTCGCCGCGCGGGGCCTCGTCGCCGATGCCATGCGCGACGCCCGCACGATGCTCGATACCGCACGGCGGCGACGCAGCCCGGAGTCGATCGTCCTGGCGCTGAACCGGCTGGCCCAGGTGCTGATTCGCCAGGGCCGCTTCCCACCCGCGCTGGAAGCGGGCGAGGAGGCGATCGACCTCGCGCAGCGCCACGCCGTGCCCTTGCTCGCGCAAAGCCTGCTGCGCCTCGGCGAAGCGCAGATGCGCTCGACGCTGACCGATGCGGCGCTTGTCAACGCCGAGCGGGCGATCGCGCTGGACGAACGGGCCGGCGACGAAGTCGGCCTGGGTCGGGCCTACTGGTTGAAGGCCTTCGTCCACTCGCGCCGGTCCGAGGACGCGCGCTCCCGTGAAGCCGCGCTCCGCTCGGCGGCACTCGCCCGCCACAGCGGCGACGAATTCGGCCTGGGCAACGCGCTGAACGTCCTCTGCTTCACCAGCAAGGACATCGCCGAGCGCATCGCGCTGTCGCAGCAGGCCGGGCAAGCCTTCGACCGTGCCGGAGACGTCTTCGGCCACAGCCTGACGATCGGCAACTTGTCGCTGAGCTACGCCGAGCTGGGCCTCTACCGCCGCGCCTGTCGACTCGGGGAAGTCGTCCTCGATGCGCTGCGCCACAGCGGCGCGCGCCAGGGCGTGGCATTCCAGCTCGGAGGCATCCTGAGCTGGAAGATCGCGCTCGGCGAACTCGATGCGGTCCAGGCGCGCTGGAGGGAATACGAAGGCCTGATTGCCGATCTCGGCGAACCCTTGACGAAGGCGCATCACGATCTGGTCGCCAGCGAGCTCGCGCTGGCGCGTGGGGACCCCTTGGCGGCCGAGGCCGTGCTCCGCGGCGCGCTCGAATGGGTGCATTCCGGACTGGGGGCCGATGTCGCCGCCGGCTTGCTGGCACTGGCGCGCGCACTCCTCGCCCAGGGCAGGCCGGGCGATGCCCTCGAGGTCAGCGAGCGCGCCGCGGCAATGCACCGCGGTCAGGGCTACGGACGGGCCACGCAAGGGCGCAGCCAGGAGATCTGGTGGCGCCACGCCCAGGCACTGGCGGCCAACGGCCGCAGCGAAGAGGCGTGGGAGGCACTGCGGCAGGCGCACGAGTTGCTGCTCGACGCCGTCGGCAACGTCCACGACGAGGGCCTGCGGCGCAGCTTCCTGAACAAGGTCGAAGTCAACCGCGAGATCGTGCTCGAATGGCTTCGGGAATCGGCAGCACGCGGGTTGCCGGAGGCTGAGCGCCTCGCCCACCTCGTCATCGAAAGCAGCTTGAGCGAGCCCTTCAAGCGGCTGGTGGACAGCGGCACGCGCCTGAACGAACTGCGCAGCGCGGCCGCGCTGCAAGAATTCCTGATCGAAGAGGTCGCCGAGCTGAGCGGCGCCGACCGCGTGTTGCTGGTCCTCGCCGAGGCCGATGGCGAGCCGGTCGACGGCGGACTGCGCGTGGCGGGCGCACTGGTGCCCAAGGCCGAGAGCCACGCCGACGGCGTGGCGGCGCTGCTGCAGGCGATCACGCCATGGCTCCAGGAGGCGCGTCGCACGCGTGTGGTCAGCGTGCGCCACGGTCCCGAAGGCGCCGAACCGGTCGCGCAGCGCTCCTGCCTCGTCGCGCCGCTGATCGCCCAGAACGCGCTGCTCGGATTCCTCTACGCCGACATCGAAGGCGCGTTCGGCCGCTTCGGTGACGCCGATCGCGACATGCTGGCGATGCTGGCCGGGCAGGCTGCGGTCGCGCTCGACAACGCGCGC
Organism: Burkholderiales bacterium; assembly: GCA_038318385.1. Lineage (GTDB taxonomy): Bacteria > Pseudomonadota > Gammaproteobacteria > Burkholderiales > Burkholderiaceae_C > Schlegelella_A. The sequence continues at coordinate 22,144 of JBBQCD010000032.1, forward strand.
TGGGCCGAAGGACTCGAAGCCAAGGTGACGGAGCGCACCGCGGCCCTGAGCCAGGCACTGGAGCGCCAGACGGCCACCGCCGAGATCCTCAAGGTCATCGCCGGGTCGCCCGGCGATGCCAAGCCCGTGTTCGATGCCATCGCGGCGGCATCGAACCGCCTCATCGGCGGCTATTCGACCTCGGCCTGGCGCTTTCGCGACGGCAAGCTCGACCTGGTCGCCTTCACACCCACCGATCTGGAAGGCGACGCCGCGCTGCGCGAACTTTCCGGCACCCCGATGGCCAACTTCTCGCGGCTCGAGCCGATTCTCGCCGGCGAGATCGTGCAGGTCACCGACACCGAGAACCAATCGGAGTATCCCGTCGCCGCGCGCGACCGTGCACGCCGGCGCGGATTTCGAAGCCTGGTCCTGTGCCCGCTGCGCCGCGACGATGTCTCGGTCGGAATGCTCAGCGTCACCCGCCGTGAGCCCGGGGCTTTCGGGCGCCACCAGGTCGAGCTGCTGCAGGCCTTCGCCGACCAGGCGATGATCGCGGTCGAGAACGCGCGCCTCTTCAACGAGACCCGCGAGTCGCTGGAGCGACAGACCGCCACGGCCGAGGTGCTGCAGGTCATCAGCCAGTCCGTGGCCGACACGGCGCCGGTTTTCGACAAGATCATCCGGAGCTGCGAGAAGCTCTTCGGCGTGGACGATGCCAACGTGGCGCTGATCCGCGACGACGGATTGATGCATCTGATCCAGGATTCCTCGGTCTCGCCGAAGGAAAGCCTGCAGACGGCCAAGGCGCGGATTCAGTCGGAGTTTCCCCGGCCGGTTCGCGACTCGATCCACGGATACGCCATTCACAAGGGCCAGGTGGTGCATTTCCCGGACGTGATCGACGGCCCCGATGTGCCCGAAGGGCTGCGCGAAACAGCCCGCGCGAGAGGCGGCAACTATGCCGCCATGTTCGCGCCGATGTTCTGGGAGGGCAAGGGCATCGGCGCGATCGGCGTGCACCGCAGCCCGCCCGCGCCGTTCAGCGCCAACGACATTGCCCTGTTGAAGACCTTTGCCGACCAGGCCGTGATCGCGATCCAGAACGCGCAGCTGTTCAACGAAACACAGCAGGCGCTGGAGCGGCAGACGGCGACCGCCGAGATCCTGCGCGTGATCAGCGGCTCGATCACCGACGCGCAGCCGGTCTTCGACACCATCGTCACCAGTTGCCAGCATCTCTTCGCCGGCAAGGCCGTTGCACTGGCGATGCCGAAGGGCACGGCGATCGAAGTCGTCGCGTTCGCCAACGACGCGACCGGCGCCCCCGAGGGTGGTTTCCTCAAGCCCTGGCCGCTCGACCTCGGCAGCGGCGCCGGCACCTGTCTGCTCGAGTCCCGAGTCGTCGTCGTCCCCGACACCGTGGCCGCCGCCAACCGCTTCTGGCGCATGCCGCAGCTCGCGCTCGCGCTCGGCTACCACTCCGCGCTCTTCGTGCCGTTGCTGCGCGAAGGCGTCGCCATCGGCTGCCTGGCCATCCTGCGCGCCGACGTCGGCGATTTCGACGAGCAAGGCATCGCGCTGGCGCAGACCTTCGCCGATCAGGCCGTGATCGCGATCGAGAACGTGCGCCTCTTCAACGAGACCAAGACTGCCCTCGCCAAGGTGGAGGAGCGCACGTTCGAGCTGACCGAGTCGCTCGACTACCAGACCGCGATCAGCGACGTGCTGCGCTGCATCAGCGAGTCGCCGACCGATGTCGCGCCGGTGTTCCAGGCCATCCTCGAAAGCGCGTCGCGGCTCTTCGACAGCCAGCTGGCGGCGGTCTTCCGCTACGACGGCGAACTGGTGCACCTGGTCGCCACGCAGGGCTGGACGCCGCAGGCGATCGAGGACGCGCGCCGCCTCTATCCGGCGCCGCCGAACCCGCAGATGATGAGCGGCCGGGTGGTGATGTCCGGACAACTGGAGACCGAAGAGGACACCTTTCTCGATCCGGGCTACGACCAGACCACCGCGCGCGTGGGCCATTGGCGCCGCATGCTCGGCGCGCCGCTGCTCAAGGACGGCAGCGCGGTCGGCGCCATCGTCGTCGCCTGGCCGGATCCGGGCCAGACGCCGAAGCGGCAGATCGACCTGCTGAAGACCTTCGCCGGGCAGGCGGTGATCGCGATCGAGAATGTGCGCCTGCTCCACGAGACCAAGGAGTCGCTCGAGCAGCAGACCGCCACTGCGGCGATCCTGAAGGTCATCAGCGAATCGCCGGCCGACATCCAACCGGTGTTCCGGGCGATCGTCGACACCAGCTTCCGCCTGTTCGACGTCGACATGGCGGTGATGTTCGGACGCGAAGGCGACCACTATCGCGTGATGACGATTGCGTCCAGCGAGCACCCCGCCGGCGAGCCTTTCGCCGAACTGATTCCGCTCGACGCGCAGGCCAACTTCCCGTCGCAGGTGATCCTGAACAAGACCCTGCTGCACATCCCCGACTGGTCCGCGGTCGAACTGCCGAAGCACGAGCAGCGGGTCTACGACAAGGACGGGTATCGCAGCGCCCTTTTTCTGCCGGTCATGCGCGGTGGCGATTGCATGGGCGCTCTCGCGATCGCCCGCAAGACACAGCGCGCATTCGGCGCACGCGACATCGCCCTGATGCACGCGTTCGTCGACCAGGCCGAGATCGCCATCGAGAACGTGCGGCTGTTCAAGGAGGCCCAGGAAGCGCGGGCGCAGGCCGAGGTCGCTCGCGCTCAGGCCGAAGCGGCCAACGAAGCCAAGAGCAGCTTCCTGGCGACGATGAGCCACGAGATCCGCACGCCGATGAATGCCGTCATCGGCATGAGCGGGCTGCTGCTCGACACGCCCCTGAGTGCTGAGCAGCGCGATTTCGCCGGCACGATCCGCGACAGCGGCGATGCGCTGCTGACGATCATCAACGACATCCTCGACTTCTCGAAGATCGAGGCCGGCCGCATGGACGTGGAGGCGCACCCGTTCGACCTGCGCGAATGCGTGGAATCGGCGCTCGACCTGATCGGCGCTCGCGCCGCCGAGAAGCACCTCGACCTTGCCTACATGTTCGAAGGCGATGTGCCCGCGGCGATCGTCGGCGACGTCACCCGGCTGCGCCAGGTCCTGCTGAACCTCCTCTCCAACGCGGTCAAGTTCACCGAACGGGGCGAAGTGGTTCTCGCGGTGCAGGTCTGCGCGGTCGACAGCGGCGAGCCGCAGATCGAATTCGCCGTGCGCGACACCGGCATCGGCCTGACGCCGCAGAACATCGCCAAGCTGTTCCAGAGCTTCAGCCAGGCCGACAGCTCGACGACCCGCAAGTACGGCGGCACGGGACTCGGGCTGGCGATCAGCAAGCGCCTGACCGAGCTGATGGGGGGGACCATGTGGGTCGAGAGCGAGGGCGTGGGCCTGGGATCGACCTTCCGCTTCACCATCCGTGCGCCCCATGCCGAACTCCCGTCGACGAGCCGGCGCAGCTTTGCCGGCGAGCAACCCGCCCTCGTCGGCAAGCGTCTGCTCGTCGTCGACGACAACGCCACCAACCGCAGGATCCTGCGCCTGCAGACCGGGCGCTGGGGCATGCAGCCGCGCGACTCGGACTCGCCGGCCGAGGCGCTGGCGTGGCTGCGCGCGACCGAGCGCTTCGACGTCGCGATCATCGACATGCACATGCCGGAGATGGACGGCATCGCGCTGGCGCGCCAGATCCGCGCCATCGACCCGGCGCTGCCGTTGATCCTCTTCACCTCGCTAGGCCGCCGCGAAAGCGCCGATGACGGCGCCGAGCTGTTCCGGGCGACACTCGCCAAGCCGCTGCACCAGAGCCAGCTTTTCGACACGCTGATGACACTGCTGGCCGAGGAGCGCGCCGCGCCGCGACCTTCCGCTGTCGACAAGCCGGTGCTCGACAAGGCGATGGCCGCGCGCCATCCGCTGCGCATCCTGCTGGCCGAGGACAACGTCGTCAACCAGAAGCTCGCGCTGCGCCTGCTGCAGCAGATGGGCTACCGCGCCGACGTCGCCTCCAATGGCGTCGAGGCGATCGAGTCGATCGCCCGCCAGACCTACGACGTGGTGCTGATGGACGTGCAGATGCCGGAGATGGACGGGCTCGAGGCGACCCGGCGCATCGTGTCGCGCTGGCCGAACGGCAACCGCCCGCATATCGTCGCGATGACGGCCAACGCGATGCAGGGCGACCGCGAGGCCTGCCTGGCCGCCGGCATGGACGACTACGTCACCAAGCCGATCCGCGTCGACCAGCTGGTCGCGGCACTGAACGACGCCAGCCCCCGCAAGGACGCCTGACATGACCCAACCCCTCATCGACCCCGGCGTCTTCGCCGAGCTGCAGGAAACGGCCGGCGCCGACTTTGTCTGCGAACTGGTTGACACGTTTCGCGAGGAGGCGCCGCAGATGCTGGCCGAGCTGCGTGCTGCGCAGGCGGCGGGTGCGGCCGACCGCTTCCGGCGGGCGGCGCATTCGCTGAAGTCGAACAGCAACACGTTCGGCGCCATGCGCCTGGGAGCGATGGCACGCGAACTCGAGCTCGGCGGCATGGGCCCGGATGCCACCCAGCTCGACGCCCTCTCGGCCGAATACGACGCCGTGGCCACGGCGCTGCAGAAACTCTGCCATGGCTGAAGCCGGCGCACACCTGCTCGTCGCCGAGGACAACAAGGTCAACCGGCTGCTGCTGACGCGCAGCCTGGAGATCCAGGGTCACCGCGTCAGCAGCGCCGAGAACGGTCGCGTCGCGCTCGAGATGCTGCGCAGCGAACCATACGACCTGCTGCTGCTCGACATGGAGATGCCCGAGCTCGACGGCTTCCAGGTGCTGGAGCAGCTCGCCCGCGAACCGGCGCTGCGCGACCTGCCGGTGATCGTGACCTCGTCGCTCGAAGGCGTGACGACGGTGGTCCGCTGCATCGAGCTCGGCGCCGACGACTACCTGCACAAACCCGTGAACGCGGTGCTGCTGCGCGCACGCATCAACACCAGCCTGGAAAAGAAGCGCCTGCGCGACCAGCAGGCCGCGCTGGTGCGCCGCTTCGCGACCTCGGAAGTGGCCCAGGACATGGCCGAGTCGGGCTTCTCCCTCGGCGGCCGACGGGTGCAGGGTTCGGTGATGTTCTCCGACATCCGCGGCTTCACCGCGCTGGTGGAATCGCAGCCGCCGGAAGAAACGATCGAGTTGCTCAACGCCTACTACGCGCTGATGTTCGAGGCCATCAACGGCCGCGGCGGCGTCGTCAACCAGATGATCGGCGACGGCCTGATGGCGATCTTCGGCGCCCCGCTGCCGCTGCCCGACCCCCCGCGCCGGGCCGTCGAGGCGGCCCTCGACATGGTGGAAATGATGGGCATCTTCAACGCCGCGCGCGTCGACGCGGGCAAGCTGCCGATCCGCATCGGCATCGGCGTGGCCTCCGGTGAGATGGTCGCCGGCTACACCGGCACCCAGCAGCGTGCGACCTATACCTGCATCGGCGACACCGTGAACCTCGCCGCCCGGCTGGAGAGCCACACCAAGGTCGCGCTGCGCACCGTCCTCATCGATGCGACGACGCGGGCGGCGCTGCCGGCATCGGTGCAGATCGAGGCTCTCGGACCGGTCGCGTTTCACGGCAAGGGCGCCGCGGTGGAGGTCTACGCGGTGCGGCGCGAAGCGAAGGCCTGAGACGAGCCGAGCGGGCTGGTCGTGCGCCCGGGGCGATCAGCGGGTTCGCGGTGTCGATGAGGGTGGCTGACAATCGGCTCTGCGCCGTCTTCCACGCCCGCCGCCCGCCACCCACGCCGCCCGCCGATGACCCAATCCCGATTCACTGAATGGCTCCGCTGGCCGCGGCGTCGGCCCACCGACGCCGCCGAATTCGAGTCGCTGGCGCTGTCGCTGCTGTCGGGCAAGGGCGAGGCCTCGGGCGTGGCCCTGGCGTCGCGCCTCCTCGAAGCCTATGCGGCGCTCGACGCGCCCGGCCGGCTCGTCTTCTTCGAATTGCTGCTGCAGCGCTTCGGGCCGGACATGGACGCGGTCAGGCGCGCGCTGGCCGACTACACCCGGCACCCCGATGCGCAGGCCGCCACCCGACTGCACGACGCGGCCGAGCCGCGCCGCCAGGAACTCATCCGGCGCATGAACCTGGCGCCAGGCGGGACGTTGCAGCTCGTGCGGATGCGCGAACACCTGCTCGCAGCGATGCGCGGCAAGCCCGAGCTGGCCGCGGTCGACCACGACTTTCACCACCTCTTCGGCTCGTGGTTCAACCGCGGCTTCCTGCTGCTGGAGCGCATCGACTGGACCACGCCCGCGCACGTCCTGGAGAAGATCATCCGCTACGAGGCGGTGCACGCGATCACCAGCTGGGAGAGCCTGCGCTTGCGGCTCGAGCCCGCCGACCGGCGCTGCTTCGGCTTCTTCCATCCGGCGCTCGACGGCGAGCCGCTGATCTTCGTGGAGGTCGCGCTGATGCAGGAGATCCCGGACGCGATCGCCCCGTTGCTGCAGACCGAAAGGCCGCCGCTGCCGATAAAGCGACTGACGACCGCGGTGTTCTATTCGATCTCGAACTGCCAGACCGGGCTGCGCGGCATCTCCTTCGGCAACTTCCTGATCAAGCAGGTAGCCGTCGACCTGAAGCGCGAACTGCCGACGCTCGAAACCTTCGTCACGCTGTCGCCGCTGCCGGGATTCTGCCGCTGGCTCGCCACCGCGCGCCGGCCTGATGCCGGGCTGCTGTCGGCCGGCGACCGGATCGCATTGCGGCATCTCGACGACGCCGACTGGCATTCGAAGCCGGCCAAGGCGCTGCGCGAGGCGCTGACGCGGGCCGCGCTGATCTACCTGCTCGATGCCAAGGACGAATCCGGCAAGCCGCTCGACCCGGTGGCGCGCTTCCACCTCGGCAATGGCGCGCGGCTCGAGCGCCTCGACTGGCTCGGCGACGCATCATCCAACGGCCTCGCGCAGGGCGCCGGCTTCATGGTGAACTACCTCTACGACCTCGACGCCGTCGAGCGCAACCACGAGGCCTATGCCAACGACGGCGAAATCGTGGCGAGCGCGGCGCTGCGCCGCGCGCATCGCGCGGCGACCCCCTGAAGCCGTGAGCGCCGGATTCGGCCGACGCAGCGCAGCGGAGGGCCGCCGAGCCAGGACCGAGGGCGTTCAGCCTTCCGCCGGCGGCACCGCGCCCTTGCGCTCGACGATCATGCGGTAGTGCGCCGGCTCGCGGTGGCGGGCGAAGTCGAAGGTGGTGTTCTTGTAGGAAAGTGTCAGGTCGAGGTCGCAGCGGGCGACCGCGAGCTCGTCGCCTGTCGTCGTGCAGGCGCCGACGATCTCGCCCGACGGCGCGACGATGATCGAGTTGCCGATCTGCTCGACGCCTTCCTCCAGACCGGCCTTGGCGACGCCGACGACCCACGTCCCGTTCTGGTAGGCCCCGGACTGCATCACCAGCTGGTTGTGGAAATGAGAGAGGGCGTCGTGCTCGGGCGCCGGCGGGTTGTGCACCGGGGTGTTGTAGCCGATGAGGATCATCTCCACGCCCTGCAGGCCGAGGACGCGATAGGTCTCGGGCCAGCGCCGGTCGTTGCAGATCGCCATGCCGAAGATGCCGGCCTTGCCCTCGCCGAAGCTCGCCCGGAATGCCGCGAAGCCGAGGTCGCCGACCTCGAAGTAGCGCTTCTCGAGATGCTGGAAGCGGCGCCACGGCTCATGCTCGGCATGGCCCGGCAGGTGGATCTTGCGGTAGCGGGCGAGGATCGTGCCACTCTTGTCGACGGTGATCGCGGTGTTGAACCGGCGCACCCGCCCGCCCTCCTCGACGAGCTCCGCGTAGCCGAGGCAAAAGCCGATGCCGAGCTTCTTCGCCGTGTCGAACAGCGGTTGCGTCTCGGGTCCCGGCATCGCCCGCTCGAAGAAGGCGTCGACATCGGCCTGGTCCTCGAAGTACCAGCGCGGGAAGAAGGTCGTCAGCGCGAGCTCGGGAAAGACGACGAGGTCGCAGCCGGCGCCGTGCGCCTGCTGCAGCAATGCCTGCATGCGGACGACGACGGAGGCGCGGGTGTCGGTGCGCGCGATCGGCCCCAGCTGGGCGGCGCCGACGGTGACGATGCGGGTCATGACGGCTCCCTCAGGCGGCCAGCTCGAGCAAGGTGTGCAGCAGCACCTCGGCGCCGGCCGCCAGGTCGGCAGGCGCGGTGTGCTCGGCGGCGTTGTGGCTGATGCCGCGCACCGAGGGCACGAAGACCATCGCGCTCGGGCAGACGCGGGCGAGCATCTGGGCGTCGTGTCCGGCGCCCGACGTCATCGGCCGGCAGGAATGGCCGAGTCTTTGTGCCATCGCAGCGACGAGGTCGGCGACACCGACATCGAACTGCACCGGCTCGAAGCGCGCCAGCGGTCGCGTCTCGATCTTCACGCCCTCCTTCGCGGCCAGCTCCGCGAGGAACGCCGCCAGCCGCGACTCCGCCTGCTGCAGCAGCGCCTCGTCGGTGTTGCGCAGGTCCACGGTGAGTTCCGCGCGCGCGGCGATGACGTTGATGAGGTTCGGATGCAGGGTGAGCGAGCCCACCGTCCCCACCTGACTGGCGCCCATGTCGTCGGCCAGTTCGCGCACGAAGCAGGCGACGGCGGCCGCGCAGTGGCCGGCGTCGTGACGCAGCCGCATCGGCGTGGTGCCGGCGTGGTTCGACTGGCCGGTGATCGTCAGCGCCTGCCACGAGATGCCCTGCAGGTCGCGCACGACGCCGATCGTCACGCCCTCGATGTCGAGCACCGGACCTTGCTCGATGTGGAGTTCGACGAAGGCGTGCGGCTTCCACAGCGGCAGCGGCGCGTCGCCGAGATAGCCGATGCGCACGAGCTCGTCGCGCAGCAGCGCGCCGTCGATGGCGCGCGTCGCATGCGCCTCCGCCAGGCTCATGCCGCCGGCGTAGACCAGCGAGCCGAGCATGTCGGGCTGGAAGCGCGCGCCTTCCTCGTTGGTGAAGACGGCGACGACGAGAGGCCGGCGCGTGACCGTTCCGGCGGCGTCGAGCGCACGCAGCACTTCGAGCCCGGCGAGCACGCCGTAGTTGCCGTCGTAGCGGCCGCCGGTGCGCACCGTGTCGATGTGCGAGCCGGTCATCACCGGCGCGAGGTCGTCGCTGCCGGCCGCGCCGGCGCGCCGACCGAAGACATTGCCGACGGCGTCGACGCGGACATCGAGACCGAGCTCGCGCATCCAGCCGACGACGCGGTCGCGGCCGGCGCGGTCGGCGTCGGTGAGCGCCAGGCGGCAGCAGCCACCGTCGACGGTGGCGCCGATCGCGGCGAGTTCGTCGAGCCGCGCCATCAGGTGCGCGGTGTCGACCCGCGGCGAAGTGGTCATCCACCCACCTCGGTGGCGCCTGTCATCCCAGCACCTCCTGGGCGCTGCGTCCCACCACCTGGCGGTAGATCGCGGGATCGGTGTCTCCTTCGCTGCCGAGCAGCAGCACCCGCGAGGCCTCGTCAAGCACGAGCGCACGGCGCAGGTCGGCGTCGCCTTCGGCGGCGAGCAGGACCGCGAGGCCGACGGCGCCGGTCTCGCCGGCCACGATGGGCGGGTCGCCGTCGGTCGCCGCGGCCAGGGTCTTCATCGCCTGCAGCGCCCACGCGTCGTCGAGGGCGACCGCCGCGTCGGTGCCGGTGTGCAGCACCTCCCAGGCCAGCTCCGAGACCTCGCCGCAAGCGAGCCCCGCCATCACGGTGTCGAGGGCGCCGCCGACGACGACCGGACGGCCCGCCTCCAGGCTCTTGAAGACGCAGTCGGCCCGGAGCGGCTCCACGACGACGAAGCGCGGCCTTGTCGCGCCCCAGTGCAGCCAGAAGCTCGCGCAGACCGCGGCGGCAAGGGCGCCGACGCCCGCCTGCGCGAAGACATGCGTCGGCGGCGCCGCGACCTGCTGCGCGATCTCCGCGGCCATCACGCCGTAGCCGTGCATCACGTCCAGCGGGATGTCGCGGTAGCCGGGGTACGAGGTGTCGGAGACCACGGTCCAGCCTTCGGCCGCGGCGGTGGCCGCGGCGTGGCGCACCGCATCGTCGTAGTTGCCGGGGACCTCGCGAACCTCGGCGCCGTACTTCGCGATCGCCTCGCGCCGGCCGACGCTCACCTGCTCGTGGACGAAGATCACGCAGCGGCAGCCGAAGAGCTGCGCTCCCCACGCGACCGAGCGGCCGTGGTTGCCGTCGGTCGCGCAGGTGACGGTGGCCGCGCCGATGACGTCGACATGGGTGCCCGACAGCAGGTCCTGGGACGAAACCCGCGTCAGTCCGCGCGTGGCCATCACCCGACCGCGCAGCACATTGGCCACCGCGTAGGCGCCGCCGAGGGCCTTGAAGCTCCCGAGGCCGAAGCGGCCGCGCTCGTCCTTGTAGAGCACCTCGCCGACGCCGACTTGCTGGGCCAGGCCAGGCAGCGAGACCAGCGGCGTCGGCGCATAGCCGGGCCAGCTCGAGATCTCGGCCAGCGCCGCGGCGAAGCCGGCCGCCGTGAGGCTCGGCGTTTGCTCGGCGCCATAGCGCACCGCGCGCGCGGCCGCCGCCGGGTTGACGAAGGCACGCGCCTCGCGAGGGTTCGACTGCGACAGGGTCATTGGAGGCGAGAGGGAAGCGTCATGGGAGGAGAAGACATCGACAAGGCGAAGCGTCGGGAGTGAGACACAGACGTCTCACGCCGGCATCGCCTCGCGCGGCGCGACCACCACCGGCTGTCGCAGGTGGCACGCCACCCACTGCCCTGGAAGCACTTCCTGCAGCGGCGGTTCCTCGATGCGACAGCGCTCCTCGACATACGGGCAGCGGGTGTGAAAGCGGCAGCCGGAAGGCGGATGCATCGGGCTCGGCACGTCGCCGCCGAGAACGCGGCGCTCGCGCCGCACCGTCGGGTCCGGCACCGGCACCGCGTCGAGCAGCGCCTCGGTGTAGGGATGCAGCGGGCGCGAGAAGATCGCCTTCCTCGACGCGATCTCGACGATCTTGCCGAGGTACATCACCGCGACGCGGTGGCTGATGTGCTCGACCACCGCCAGGTCGTGGGCGATGAAGAGGTACGAGAGGTGGAACTCGGCCTGCAGGTCCATCAGCAGGTTGATCACCTGGGCCTGCACCGACACGTCGAGCGCCGACACCGGCTCGTCGCAGACGATCAGCTTCGGCTGCACCGAGAGAGCGCGCGCGATCCCGAGGCGCTGGCGCTGGCCGCCGGAGAACTCGAACGGGTACTTCACCATCTGGTCCGGGCGCAGGCCGACGCGTTCGAACAGGTGAGCGATGCGCTCGCGCGCCGCCGCGTCCGAGAGGGGCTCGAAATTGCGCAGCGGTTCGGCGACGATGTCGGCGGCGCGGATGCGCGGGTTCAGCGACGAGTACGGGTCCTGGAACACCGCCTGCAACTCGCGCCGCACCGGCCGCATCTCGGCCTGCGACAGCGCCTCGATCGGCCGGCCGCGCCAGAGGATGCGGCCTGCCGTCGGGTCCTGCAGACGCAGGATCAGCTTGCCGGTCGTCGACTTGCCGCAGCCGGACTCGCCGACGAGGCCGAGGGTCTCGCCGGCGGAGATGCCGAAGGACACGCCGTCGACCGCCAGCACCTTGGCGCCGCTGCGGCCGAACCAGCCCTGCTGGGTGGCGTAGTGCTTGCGCAGGCCCTGGACGTCGAGCAGCAGTTCGCTCATGCGCTCGCCTCCGCCGCGCGCCGCACCTTCGCCGGCTCGGCGATCGGGTGCCAGCACGCAGCCACGTGGCCGGGGCCGTGCGAGGCCATCGGCGGAACCTCCTGGCGGCAGCGCTCGGTCGCGTTCGGGCAGCGGGGTGCGAACAGGCAGCCGTCGATCGCCTCCTTCAGCGACGGCACCATGCCGGCGATCTCGACCAGGCGCTCGGGTGGCGCGTCGCCGTCGGCGTCGTCCCCGGTGCTGCGCAGGTGCGGCATCGAGCCGAGCAGGCCGCGCGTGTACGGATGGCGCGGATGGGCGAAAAGCGCCTCGACGCCGGACTCCTCGACCTTGCGGCCGGCGTACATGACGATCACGCGCTGCGCCATCTCGGCGACGACGCCGAGGTCGTGGGTGATGAGGATGATCGAGGCCCCGGTCTCGGCACCGAGCTTTCGCATCAGAACGAGGATCTGCGCCTGGATGGTGACGTCGAGCGCCGTCGTCGGCTCGTCGGCGATCAGCAGGCGCGGGCCACAGGCCAGCGCCATCGCGATCATCACCCGCTGGCGCATGCCGCCGGAGAGCTCGTGCGGGTACTGGCGCAGGCGCCGCTCGGGCTCGGAGATCTGCACCTTGCGCAGACCCTCGGCGGCCTGCGCCAGCGCCTCGCGCTGGCTGAGACCGCGGTGCAGCACCAGCACCTCGGCGACCTGCTGGCCGATCGTCAGCACCGGGTTCAGCGAAGTCATCGGCTCCTGGAAGATCATCGAGATCAGGTTGCCGCGCACCGCGCGCATCTCCGGCTCGCTGAGATCCAGCAGGTTGCGGCCGTCGAAGGTGATCGTGCCGGCGGCGATCCGCGCCGGCGGCATCGGCAGGAGGCGCAGGATCGACATCGCCGTCACGCTCTTGCCGCAGCCGGATTCGCCGACGATCGCCAGCGTCTCGCCCTGCATCACCTCGAAGCTGACGCCGTCGACCGCGCGAACGACGCCATCGCGGGTGTGGAAGTGCGTCTTCAGGCCGTCTACGCGCAGCAGCGGTTCGGGGTTCATGGTGGCCATGCTCACATCCGCCGCGCCAGGCGCGGGTCGAGCGCGTCGCGCATGCCGTCGCCGACGAGGTTGACCGACAGCACGGTGATCGAGAGGAAGAGCCCCGGAAACAGCAGGATGGTGCCGGCGACCTGGATCAGGCTGCGCGCCTCGGCCATGATGTTGCCCCAGCTCGGGATGTTCGGCGGCGTGCCCGCACCGATGAACGACAGGATCGCCTCGGTGATCATCGCCGAGGCGCAGATGTAGGTCGCCTGGACCAGCAGCGGCGCCACCGTGTTCGGCAGGATGTGGCGCAGCAGGATCGCCGGCAGGCGCGTGCCGGACGCGACCGCCGCCTCGACATAGGGCTGCTCCCGCAGGGTCAGCACCAGCGAGCGCACCAGACGCACCACTCGGGGGACTTCCGTGATGGCGATGGCGATGATGACGTTCTGCAGGCTCGCCTTGGTGAGCGAAATCAGCGCGATCGCCAGCAGCACGGAGGGGATCGACATCAGCCCGTCCATCACCCGCATCATCACCGCGTCGAGCCAGCGCAGGTAGCCGGTCACCAGCCCGATCGCCAGGCCGACGACGCTGGCGATCAGCGCCACCGCCAGGCCGACCGTCAACGACACCCGGGTGCCGTAGATGACCCGGCTGTAGACATCGCGGCCGATCATGTCGGTGCCGAACCAGTACTGCGCCGACGGCGGCTTCAGCCGCTTGATCGGCGACAGCGCCAGCGGGTCGACGGTGCCGAGCCACGGCGCGAACAGCGCCACGCCGATCATCAGCAGCAGCACGACGGCGCCGACGAGCGCCGTCGGATGGCGCCGGAAGGCGTCCTTGAAGCGCAGCCAGGTCGGGGACGCGGAGCGGGGGGCCGGGAGGGCGATGTCCATGCGGTTCAGCTCGCCCTCGACTGCGGTCGCCGCTGCGGCTGCGGCTGCATCTGCATCTTCGGCGGCGGTTGGCGCTGGCGCTGCAGCAGTGGCTGCGCGTCGCACCGGGGCTGCAGCAGCAGCTGCGCGTCGCGGCAGACGCTGTCCGGCCAGGGCTCATGCCGTGGCGGTCTGCGCTGCGCGCCGACTGCACTGCGCTGCTCGGTCCGCGGGCGCGTCGCAGAACTCGCTGCGTTCGCTGCGCTGACTGCGCTCAGACAACTGCGACGAGTCAGATGACGAAGCGCGCTACGCGCGCCGCCCGCGGCCCTGTGCTGCTCGTCGCCACGGAAATCGCCCTGTCCGGACAGCGTCTGCCGCGATGCACCGATGGGCGTCCCGCACGCAACCCCATCGGTCGCGGGCCTCGTGATCACCCACGTGGTCCCCTTTGCGAGCGTCAAACCCGCTGCAGCAAAGGCGCGCCCGGGCGGGTGGCGGTGCGCCTCTGGGGCGCCGAGAAGCGCAGGCTTCGTGGTCTCGCGCGCAGCGCGAGTCGTCATCTGACTCGTCGCAGTTGTCTGAGCGCAGTCAGCGCAGCGAACGCAGCGAGTTCTGCGACGGGACCACGAAGCCGAGCATCGCAGGGGAGTCGGCGCGCAGCGCCGACCGCCCCAGCGAAGCGCCGACGCCCGCCCGGGCGCGCCTTTGCCGCGCCGTGCCAGCCCGGGTGCGCCCTTGCCGCACCGTGCTAGCCCGGTGGCGCCCTTCCCGCACAGGCGTTCGGGCAAGATGAGATCGCCAGCGGCGCCTTCTGCAACGCCAAGCCACGAAGTCCGATAGTGATGATGCATCGCGCTCATCCCTAGTACCGGATCCGCGGATCGAACAGCGAGTAGCTGAGGTCGACCAGCAGGTTGACGACGACGTAGACCGCGGAGAACAGCAGGGTCACGCCCTGGATGATCGGGTAGTCGCGGCGCAGGATCGCGTCGACGGTGAGGCGGCCGAGGCCCGGGATGGCGAAGACCGTCTCGGTGACGACGACGCCGCCGATCAGCAATGCCACGCCGATGCCGATGACGGTGACGATCGGCACCGCGGCGTTCTTCAGCGCATGGCGGATCAGCATCGTCCGCGGCGCGAGGCCCTTGGCGGTGGCGGTGCGGACGTAGTCCTGCGCCAGCACGTCGAGCATCGTCGCCCGGGTGATGCGCGCGATCAGCGCCATGTAGACGATGCCGAGTGCCAGGCTCGGCAGGATCATGTGGCTGATGAACGGGCCCAGGCCGTCCTTGTACGAGCGGTAGCCCTGCACCGGCAGCCATTCGAGCTCGACCGAGAACAGCAGGATCAGGCCGTAGGCGATCACGAACACCGGCACCGAGAAGCCGAGCACCGAGATCGCCATGACGATGCGATCGATCCAGCCGCCGGCGCGCGCCGCGGCCAGCACGCCGAGGGGCACCGCCAGGCCGACGGCGACGATCAGCGTGCACAGCGTCAGCGCGAGCGTCGGCTCGATGCGCTGGCCGATCAGGTCGGCCACCGGCAGCGAGGTGAAGATCGAGGTGCCGAGGTCGCCGTGCGCGAGGTCCCAGAGCCAGCCGCCGAAACGCACCAGGTACGGTTGGTCGAGACCGAGCTGCGTGCGGATGCGGGCGATGTCGGCCTCGGTCGCGATGTCGCCGGCGATCACCGCCGCCGGGTCGCCCGGGCTCAGGTAGAGCAGCGAGAAGACGAACAGCGCCACGACGCCCATCACCGGTATGGTGGCGAGCAGGCGCTTGAGGATGTATCTCAGCATCGATGAGGCCGGTGGGTCGCGTCGCCCGGGGGGTGGCCCGACGTGCGCCGTCCCGCGACTCGCGGGACGGCTCGGGATCGAAGGCGGCCTACTTCTTCTCGACGTTCCAGAGGAATGTCACCGGCGAGTTGATGACGCCGGAGAGGTTCGTCCGGTAGGCGGTCGGGATGATGAACTGCGCCGTCGGGATGTAGGGCACGGTCTCGAAGGCCCGGCGCTGCATCTCCTCGGCGATCTTCTTCTGCTCGGCCACGTTCGGTGCGTTGAACCAGGCGTCGCGCAGCTGCTCGAGCTTGGCATCGGTCGGCCAGCCGAACCACGACTTCTCGCCAGCACCGCGCAGCGGCGAATTGAGCGCCGGAGTGGTGATGTCCGGACCGACGAACCAGGTGTGGAAGATGCTCCAGCCGCCCTTTTCCACCGGCTCCTTCGACGAACGCCGCGTGATCAGCGTGCCCCAGTCGCTGGCCGCGAGCTCGACGTTCAGGCCGATCTTGCGCAGCAGCTCCTGCGTCACCAGCGCCTGCGAGTTGACGATCGGCTGGTCGGTCGCCGTCATCAGGACGATCTTCTCGCCCTTGTAGCCCGATTCCTTGACGAGGGCCTTGGCCTTCTCGACGTCGCGCTTGCCGGTCAACGCCTCCGAGCCGGCGGTGCTGGCCATCGGCGTGCCGCAGGTGAAGAACGACGGGCACGGCTTGCCGTTCTTGGCGTCGCCGGCGATGGCGATGGCGTAGTCGTTCTGGTCGACCACGGCGAGCACCGCCTGGCGCATCTTGACGTTGTTGAACGGGACCTGGAGGTGGTTGAAGCGCAGCAGGCCGATCGAGCCGAGCGGGTCCACGCTCTCGACCTTGACGTCCTTGTTCTTCGCCACCACCGGCACCAGGTCGACCGGGACCTGCTGCCACCAGTCGACCTCGCCAGTGTTGAGCGCGGCGGCGGCCGTGGCGGCGTCGGGGATGTAGATCCACTCGACGCGGTCGACCTTGACGACCTTGCCGCCGGCGCCCCACGATGGCGCTTCCTTGCGCGGCACGTAGTCGGTGTTCTTCACGTAGACGACCTTGTTGCCGGGGACCCACTGTTCCTTGACGAACTTGAACGGGCCCGAGCCGGTGGCGTCGGTGATGGCGGTGAAGGCGTCGGTCTTGGCGATGCGCTCCGGCATGATGAACGGCACGTTCGACGAGGGCTTGCCGAGCGCCTCGAGCACGTACGGGAACGGCTTCTTCAGCTTCAGGGTGAACGTCTTGTCGTTGACCGCGGTCCAGGCTTCGGTCATCTCTGCCAGGCGCTGGCCGAAGACGTCGCGCTTGGCCCAGCGCTCGATCGAGGCGATGCAGTCGGCCGAGCGCACGGGCGCGCCGTCGTGGAACTTCAGGCCGTCGCGCAGGGTGAAGGTGTGGGTCAGCCCGTCACTGCTGACCTGGTGCTTGTCCACCATCTGCGGCTGGATGTGGAATTGCGCATCGGTCGCGAACAGCACGTCGTAGACCATGTAGCCGTGGTTGCGGGTGATGTAGGCCGTGGTCCAGATCGGGTCGAGGCTGCGCAGGTCGGCCTCGGGCACGAACTTCAGGACCTTGCCCTGCGCCAGCACCGGGCCGGCGACGGCCAGGCCGGCGGCCAGGGCAATGCCGAGCGCCAGGTGCTTCAGGGGTCGGGCGTCGAACAGTCGAAAATAAGGGCTCATGGTGGGTTCGTCCTCTGGTTGGGTCTTCGACGCGGTGTCGTCTGCAGCGCAAGGGCTGTGCTGCCTCGCGGCGGGAGATTGCAAGAGCCGTGCCGCGTGGGTCGACCGACGCCGCTTCGACGGTTACTCCCTCACCCCGACAATGGGCCAGACTGGGGGGTGGGTCCATAGGGGGACATACCGAGATGACCGAATTCGATCTGCTGCAGCGCGGCGGCCTCGTCGCTGAAGGCTCGGGCGCGCCACGGCGTACCGGCACCCGGGGAGCCGCCCCATGAAGATCGTCGCCGCGCGCATGAACCACGAGACCAACACGTTCTCGCCGGTGCCGACGCCGCTGGCGTCTTTCGGGCCCGACGGACCGACCTTCGGCGCCGCCGCCCTCGCGCAGGGACGCGGCACGCGCACCGGGCTGGGCGCGTTCATCGAGGCTGCCGAGGCGCGCGGCGCGACGATAGCGGTCGCCTGCAACGCCACCGCGAACCCGAGCGGTCGCGTCCACGACGCCGCCTTCGCGGCGCTGGCCGGTTCCATCGTCGACGCCGTCGCAGGCGGCTGCGACCTGATCCTGCTCGACCTGCATGGCGCGATGACGACCGAGTCGTTCGACTACGGCGAAGGCGAACTGCTGCGGCGCGTGCGCGCGGTCGCGCCGACGACGCCGCTGGCCGTCGCCCTTGACCTGCACGGCAACCTCAGCCCGGCGATGATCGCCCACGCCGACCTGATCGTCGGCTTCAAGACCTACCCGCACGTCGACATGCACGAGACCGGCGCGCATGTCGCACGCCTCGCCTTCGAGTGGCTCGACACCGGCCAGCGTCCCGCGCTGGCCTGGGCGCAGCCACCGCTGCTGTCGCACACGCTGCGCAGCGCCACCGCAGTCGGTGCGATGCAGCGCGCGGTCGAGCGGGCTCGGCAGATGGAAGCCGGCGGATTGCCGGCGGCGAGCATCTTCGCGGGCTTCTCGCTCGCCGACATCCCCGAGGCCGGCATGAGCGTCGTTGCGGTCGGCGCCAGCGCCGCCGAGGCCCAGGCTGCGGCCGACGAACTCGCCCGTGGCATCTGGGCCGATCGCGACGGCTTCGTCTACCGCAGCGCGCCGCTGGCAACGAGCGTCGCCGAGGGCCGGGCGCTGCGTGCCGCCGCGGCCCCCGGCTCGGGACCGGTGCTGCTGCTCGACCACGGCGACAACGTGATGTCCGGCGGCAGCTGCGACACCACCACCCTGCTCGAGGAATGCCTGCGCCAGGGGCTCGAAGGCATCGGCGCCGGCCCCTTTGCCGACGCCGAGACGGTGGCGCACTGCATCGAGGCGGGAGTCGGGGCGCGCTTGCGGATCGCGCTCGGCAACAAGATGCCGCTCGGCCTGCCCGGGCCGCAGTGCGCGCCGTTCTCGCTCGAGGTCGAGGTCATCGCGGTCGGCGACGGGCGCTTTTGCATCACCGGCCCGATCTACACCGGCGAGACCTGGGCGATGGGCCGCAGCGTCGCCCTGCGCCATGCGGCGGGCACCCTGGTCGTCAGCGAGCGGCCGATGGAGCCGCTCGATCTTGGCGTCTTCACGAGCCTCGGCGTCGATCCGGCCGCGTTCGACTACCTGCTGCTGAAGTCGCGGATGTACTGCCGCCCGGCGTTCGGGCCGCTCGGCTGCGGCCTGGTGGAGTGCGACAGCGGCGGCGTCACCGGCTCCGACTACGGGCAGTTCGAGTTCCGCCGCGTGCGCCGCCCGATCTACCCGTTCGACCCGGCGCCCGACTGGCAGCCGCCCGCCACGGCGACGGCGTCTTCGCCTTCGCCCTCGCCCCCGCCCAAAGCGCTCGATCGCGCGAAGATGGCGCGATGATCGCGGGACGATCGTCAGGGTCGTGCCCTCCTCCAGCCTCAAACCGATGAGTGCCACCATGGACCTCGCCAGCGCCGTCACCCGTTCCGCTACCACCACCACGATGCCGCACGTCG
This sequence comes from Burkholderiales bacterium, assembly GCA_038318385.1. Taxonomy (GTDB): domain Bacteria; phylum Pseudomonadota; class Gammaproteobacteria; order Burkholderiales; family Burkholderiaceae_C; genus Schlegelella_A. The sequence continues at coordinate 41,210 of JBBQCD010000032.1, forward strand.
ACCGCGATCGCCTCTGGCAACGCCTGATGACGCTGGCGAAGATCGGCGCCACCGCCAAGGGCGGCGTCTGCCGCCTCGCGCTGACCGATCTCGACCGCCAGGGACGCGAGACCTTCATGGCGTGGGCGCGCGAGCTCGGCTGCACGCTGCGCATCGATGCCATCGGCAACCTCTTCGCGCGTCGCGCCGGCAGCGACGACACGCTCGCCGCGGTGGCGACCGGCAGCCACCTCGACACCCAGCCGACCGGCGGCAAGTTCGACGGCAACTACGGTGTGCTCGCCGGGCTCGAGGTGCTGCAGGCCCTGAACGACGCCGGCGTGCGCACCCGCGCGCCGCTCGAGGTCTGCGTCTGGACCAACGAGGAAGGCTCGCGCTTCGTGCCGGTGATGATGGGCTCGGGGGTCTACGCGGGCGCCTTCACGCTGGCGCACGCACTGGCGGCCCGGGACGCCGACGGCACCAGCGTCGCCGAGGCGTTGCGGGCGATCGGCCATGCCGGACCCGCGCCGGCGGCCGTGGCCGACGGGGCGCCGCGCTTCGCCGCCTACTTCGAGGCCCACATCGAGCAAGGTCCGGTACTCGAGGACGCCGACATCACGCTGGGCGCGGTGACCGGCGCGCTCGGCCAGCGCTGGTACGACGTCACCGTGACCGGCATGGAAGCCCACGCCGGGCCGACGCCGATGAAGCTGCGCCGCGATGCCCTGTTGCCGGCAGCCGCGCTGGTGCGCGAGGTCAATGCGATCGCGATGGCCGAGCAGCCGCACGGCCGCGGCACCGTCGGCAACCTCGTCGTCCATCCGAATTCTCGCAACGTGATCCCGGGGCGGGTGCGCTTCAGTGTCGACTTCCGCCATGCCGACGACGCCGGCCTCGACCGCATGGATTCGGCGCTGCGCGCAGCCGCCGCGCGACTGCAGACGCCGGGCATCGCCGTCGCCGTCGAACCGGTGGTCTATTTCCCGCCGCAGCCCTTCGATGCCACGCTCATCGGGCGCGTGCGCGACGGTGCGCAGCGCGCCGGGTTCAGCTGCATGGACATCGTCAGCGGCGCCGGCCACGACGCCGTCTTCGTCGCCCGGATGGCTCCCACGGCGATGATCTTCGTGCCGTGCAAGGACGGCATCTCGCACAACGAGATCGAGGACGCGCGGCGCGAGCATCTCGCGGCCGGCGCCCAAGTGCTGCTGCAGGCGATGCTGGCCACTGCCGGCGTCGCGGCCTGACCCGGGCGGGCGTCGGTGCACGAGATCCGCGAGTTCTTCCGGCCGCTGCGCGGCGCGAACCCCCGCCGATGATCGACCTGCGCGAACTGACCGGGCGGCACCTCGCCACGGGGCGCATCGAGGCCATCGTGCTGCGGCCCCGGCGCGGCGAACCGGCGCGCGCCGTCTCAGCGGCGCAGGCCATTCCGGGCCGCGGCCTCGAGGGCGACCGCCGCGCGCTGCGCGCAGCGACGTCGGCCCATGCCGCGGCGACGAAGCGCGAAGTCACGCTGATCCAGGCCGAGCACCTGCCGCTGATCGCGGCGTGGCTCGAGCGTGTCGACCTCGACCCGCTGCTGCTGCGCCGAAACCTCGTCGTCTCGGGCCTGAACCTGCTGGCGATGCGCTCGCCGTTCGCCGACCGGCCGCTCGCCTGGCGCATCGGCGAGAGCGTGCGCATCGAAGTCACCGGGCCGTGCGAGCCGTGCTCGAAGATGGAGGCCGCTCTCGGGCCGGGGGGCTACAACGCAATGCGCGGCCACGGCGGCATGACCGCGCGGCTGCTCGACGGCGGCACGATCCGGGTCGGCGACCGCGTCGTCGCCGAGCCCGGCGGCCCGGGCAAGAGATGACCCGCACGCGCGCCTTCGTCTCCGCCGGCCATCCGGAAGCGGCGCGCATCGCGGCCGCGGTGCTCGACGCCGGCGGCAATGCCGTCGATGCCGGTGTCGCCGCGACGATCGCGCTCTGCGTGCTGCATTCCGAACAGGTGCAGCTCGGTGGCGTCGCGCCGATGCTGGTGCGGATGGCGCACGACGGCCAGACGATGGCGATCGAAGGCGCGGGGCGCTGGCCGGCCGCGACCGAGCGCGCCCGGTTCGAGTCCGAGCACGGCGGCCGCATCCCGCATGGCGTCCTGCGCAGCGTGGTGCCGGCAGCTCCCGGGGCGTGGTTGACCGCCCTGCGGCGGTTCGGCACCATGGGCTTCGCCGAGCTCGCCACGCCCGCGCTCGCGCTCGCCACCGCCGGCTTCGCGGCGCACGACGACCTGGTGATGTGCACCACGCAGTTCGAGCGCTACTACCGTCGCTACGCCGAGAACACGCGAATCTGGCTGCCCGAGGGCAAGCCGCTGCAGGCAGGCCAGTGGTTCTGCCAGCTCGAGCTCGGCGCGACGCTGGCGCAGTTGATCGATGCCGACCGGTCCGCCGCGGGACGCGGCGGACGCGACGCCGGACTCGCCGCTGTGGACGACTGCTTCTACCGCGGCGCGATCGCCGACGCGATCGTGCGCCATGTCGATGGGCTCGGCGGCTGGCTCTCGCGGCGCGACCTGGCGCAGCACCGCACGCCGGTGATGCCGGCGACGCGGGCTGCCGTCGGCGGTGGCACGCTCTACACCTGCGGCTTCTGGTCGCAGGGGCCGGCGCTGGGCCAGACGCTGCAGATCATCGAGCAGGCCCGCGGCGCGTCGGCCGATCCTTCGGATGCGGCCCACGCCCATCTCGTCCTCGAGGCCTTGAAGCTCGCGCTCGCCGACCGCGAAGACTGTTACGGCGACCCCGACTTCGTCGCCGTTCCCGCCGCCCGCCTGCTGTCTCCCGCCTACGCCGCGCGGCGCGCCGCGTCCATCGACCCAGAGCGCGCCACTGCCGGGCTGCCGCCCGCCGGCGATACCGACGAACGCGCGCCGCAGCCGCCGTACTCGAAGGCAGTGGCGATGCCGGCGCTGCCTCCCGCCGGCGCGTCCCCGCCGCGGCGACAACGCACGGCCTTCGGCGACAGCGTCGACACGTCCGTCGTCGCGGTGATCGATGCAGACGGCAATGCCTACACGGCGACGCCGAGCGACTCGTCGTTCGATGCCCCGGCCGTGCCCGGGCTCGGCTTCGTCGTCTCGACCCGCGGCGCGCAGAGCTACGTCGCCGCGGCGCATCCGGCCGTCCTGGGGCCCGGGCGCAGGCCGCGGGTCAGCGCCTGCCCGATGCTGTTCGAGGGCGCCGACGGCGGCCTCATCACCGGCGGTGGCCCCGGCGGCGACCTGCAGCTGCAGGCGATGGCGCAGGTGCTGATGCGGCACCTTTTGCACGGCGCCGAGCTCGATGCCGCGGTGCGCGCGCCGCGCGTCTTCACGCAGAGCGCGCCGGGATCGGCCGACCCGCATGTGGCGTTTCCGGGCCGCGTGCTGGTCGAGACCAGCGCAGGTCCTGACCTGCTTGCCGGGCTCGTGCGGCGCGGCCACCAGGCCGTCCACGACGCGCTCCACGGCGCCGCCCGTCCGTCCGTGTGCCTGGTCGCGGTCGCGGCCGACGGCAGCCGCGGCGCAGCCATTTGCGATCCGCGCCGCGCCGGGGGAACGAGCGTCGTCGAACGAGCCGCGCGCAAGGGGCCTGTGTGAAGGCGCTGCCGCCGCTGCCGGCCGGTTGGCGCGCCGAGTTCCACGACGCGATCGGCGCCATCGCCGCCGCCGACTGGGACGCCTGCGCCGGACCGGACTCTCCGTTCGTGCGCCACGCCCACCTGCAGTTGCTCGAGCAGTGCGGCCTGGCGACGCCGGAGCACGGCTACAGGCCGCGCCACGTTGTCCTGCACGACGCCAGCGGGGCCGTCGTCGCCACCGCGCCGGCCTATCTGAAGACGCACTCGAACGGCGAGCGCGGCCTGGACCTCGGGTTTTCGCTGGCGCACCAGCGCGCCGCCGGACCGTACTACCCGAAGCTCCAGGTCGAGGTCCCGATGACGCCGGTCACGGGCCCGCGCCTGCTGGTGCGCGCCGGCGAGGAAGGGGTGCACACCCGCGCGGTGCTGCTGGGCGCCCTGCGTGACGAGGCCGATCGCTGTGAAGCGACGTCGCTGCAGATCGTCCACATGAGCGCGGAAGATCGGGCCGCCGCGGCTGCGGCCGGCATGCTGGCAGGCGAGGGCAACGTCCACGTCTGGCGGCCGGGCGGCACGCCGAGCTTCGAGGCGCTGCTCGCGCGCATGCACTCGTGGCGGCGCGGGTCGATCCGGCACGAGCGGCGCATCGTCGCGTCCTCCGGCCTGACGATCCGGCGCCTGTCGGGCGCGCAGCTCGACGCGGCCTGGTCCGAACGCTTCTTCGCGCTCTACACGAGCACCTACGAGCGGCATGCCAGCGTCCCCTGGCTCAATGCCGACTACTTCCGCCGGCTCTTTCGCGACCTCGGCGACGTCGTCGAGCTGCTCGCCGCCTTCGACGGCGAGACCTGCGTCGCCGCGGTACTGTGCGTGCGGTCGCCCGCCACGCTCCACGTGCTGCACTGGGGCCAGACGGGCGAGCGCCCGTTCCTGCATTTCGAGCTGGTGTTCTACCGCACCATCGAGCGCGCGATCGAGCTCGGCGTCGAAGCGCTCGACTGCGGCAGCGGCGGCCGGCACAAGGCGCCGCGCGGCATCGCCCTGGAGGCCGTGCACCATGCCGCGTGGTTCCGCGCGCCGGCGTTTGTCGAGACGGCGACGCTCGCCCTGGCACAGCGACGCGCGGCCGCCGCCGCCGAGCGCGCGGCCGAGAACGCGCGGCTTCCTTTCGCAGCGGCCGGCGACGCGCCGCATCCCGTGACCACCGCGAAGACATCGGGCAAGCCCCCATGAGCCGACCCGCTTCCCTCCCGCTGCTGCCGCCGACGCTGTTCGCGCTCGGCGGCAACGGCGCCGCCGGCAGCGTCGTCTTCTGCCCCGACTACGGCGGCAACGTGCTGTACGCGCGTCCGCTGGTGGCGCAGCTCGGCGCCGAGCTGCGCTGTTTCGGCCTGCGACTGACGCCGCCGCTGCTCGAGGCTGCCGGCGGCCTCGACATCGAGGCGCTCGGCCGGACTTTCGCCGCCGACATCCGCCAGGCCGGCCTGCCGCAGCCGGTGCACCTGGTCGGCTTCTCGTTCGCCGGCATCGTCGCTTTCGAAACCGCGCGCCGTCTCGCCGCCGGTGCCGCCGCGGAGCCCAGGCTCTGGATCGTCGACACCCACATCCACCGCATGTTCGTGCGCCACTACCTGTTGCGCGGCTGGCGGCGCGAGTTGCGCTACGCCGCCCGCTGGCTCCGGCAGAACCTGCGCCACCTGCTGAGCGCGGCGCGCGATCCCGACGTGCTGCATCGCTACGGCCGAATGCGCTTCGACCTCGGCGTGCACCCCCATGCCTACCGCGCCGTCATCCGCCTGTGCTACGAAGCGCACGCGCGCTACCGCCCGCAGCCCTGGGAAGGATCGGCGACGGTGCTGCGCGGTCGGCACGACAACTGGCCGCACATCCCCGACGACCTCGGCTGGCGCCACCTGATCCGCGGAAGCCTGCAGACGGTTCCGCTGCAATCCGACCATCTCGGCTTGCTGCAACGCGTCGAGACCGTGCAGCAGATCGCCCAGCTCATCCTGAACGGGCCGCAAGGCCATCCCGCGAGGCAATCCGCTTGAATGCTCCCGAAGTCCGACCTGACCCCTTCCAGGCGTTCTGCCGACGCATCGACCAGCAGCTGCAAGACAGCGGCCACAAGCTCTTCGCCGCGTTCGACGACGGTCCGCTCACCTATGCCGATCTGGCGCGTGACCTGCAGCGCCTCGGCGCCGGCTTCGGCGGACTCGGCCTTTCGACAGGCGATCGCGCGGTGGTGCTGTCGCGCCACGACCGCAGCACCGTCACGCTGTTCCTGGCGCTGCTGCGCGCCGGCCTGACGCCGGTCATCGGTGATCCGCAGTCCACGCCCGACGAGGTCGGCGCACTGCTGCGCACCTGCCGCCCCGCCGTCGTCTTCGCCGACGCCGCGATCGTCACGGCATCGAACCTGCGAGATTCGGGAGCGCCTTTCAGCGTGGTCGAAGTCGGACCGGCAGGCGCCGCGGGCATCGCCGGCGCCGCAGGCATCGGGGCACCCGCGAACCCCGCCGCTTCGCGGCCGTCGGGCCCTGCGCCCGAAGTCGCGATGCTGGTCTTCACCTCGGGCACGACGTCCGAACCCAAGGCGGTCGAGCTGACCCATGCCAACCTGGTCGCGCAGCTGGAGATCTTTGCCGAGGCCTACGCCTTCGACGCCGACTCCCGCCTGCTCAACCTGCTGCCGCTGCACCACGTGGACGGCCTGGTGCGCGGACCGCTGGCGGCCCTCTGGTTCGGCGCCGCCGTGCACCGCACGCCGGCGTTCTCGGTCGCCGGCGTGCCGGCGCTGCTCGCGAGCGTGGCCGCGCAGCGCATCACCCACTTCATCGCCGTGCCGGCGATGCTGCGCATCGTCGAGCGCGCCGGCAGCGATCGACCGCGGGCCCTGCGCACGCCCGATTTCCGCTACGTGCTGTCGAGCGCCGACCACCTCGAAGCCGCTGCCTGGGCGCGCTTCGAGGCCACGTTCGGCGTGCCGGTGGTCAATGCCTACGGCCTGAGCGAGGTGGTCTGCGACGCGCTCTTCGCCGGGCCCGGGCCCGCGACGCGCCGCATCGGCTCGCTCGGCCTGCCGATCGGCTGCCGGGCCCGGGTGATCGACGACGCCGGCCGCGAACTGCCGCACGGCCAGGTCGGGGAGCTCGAACTCGCCGGGCCGACCGTGATGCGCGGCTACTTCCAGGCGCCGGAGCCGACCGCGCAGGTCCTGCGCGACGGTGCGTTCCGGACCGGCGACTACTTTCGCGTCGCCGACGACGGCCTGTTCGAATTCGTCGGCCGCAAGAAGACCGCGATCGTCTCGGCCGGCGTGACCCTGCACCCCGAGAGCGTGGCGAGTGTGCTGGCGACGATGCCGGGTGTCGCCGAAGCGTTCGCCTTCGGCGTGCCGGACCCGACCCGCGGCGAGCGCCTCGTGGCGGCGCTGGCGGCGACGCCCGGGCAGCCGCCGATCGACAGCGCCGACGCAGCCGCCTACTGCCGCGCCCGCCTGGCGCCGGAACGCGTCCCGACCGGGTTCCTGATGGTGGCGGCGCTGCCGCGCAACGCCGCCGGCAAGGTGCTGGTGCAGGAACTGGTGCACCAGGCGACGCTGGCCGCCGCAGACGCGAAAGCCACGACCGCGCAGCCGCCCGACGTCCATGCGATCGCGGCGCGATGCTTCAACTGCCCGGTCGATGCGCTCGGCGCCGGATCGACGCCCTTCAACACCGACGGCTGGGATTCGCTCGCCCACATGGCGTTCATCGAGGAGCTCGAGGCGGGGTTCGGACTGCGCTTCTCCGCCATCGAGATCACCCAGATCATGTCGCTCGGCGACGCGAGCCGCATCGTGAGCGCGGCGCTGACGCGATGACGGCCCGGGCGGCCCGCGCTCATCACCCCGCGTTCCGCCCGTCGAGCGCCGCCTGGACGATCGTCGC